>CAMDGV010000028.1 GCA_945898055.1 Akkermansia muciniphila
GCAGACTCTTTCCCGGCCATCGCCTCAGCGTAACCACTCCATCGATAGTCTTTCGGATCTGCTACAATCCCCGCTCGTACCGGATTAAGATCAATGTAGGCGGCCACGGTCGACAGAGTATTTCCCTCTGGATCGAGGAGCGCACTGCGGAATCGTTCTTCCCATAAGTAGCCCTTTCGATCGCTCCGCAGGTTATACCACTGACTAAATCGCTGCTTCAGTTCCTTCATGAAGGTGCTGATGTTCCACATTCGATCCCAGTACGGTTCCAGAATTACGGCCCGACCTGCGGCTTCCATTGGGGTCAATAAAGCTCTCATCGACTCAACGTGCCCGGCCGATGCAATACCTGCCAAGCGGAGCAAAAATTCATCCAAGGTCGGGAGTTGATCAGGTCGCCGTGGCACAGCCACCAGAATGTGAAAATGGTTGCCCATCACGCAAAAAGTGAGGATTTCGACGCCACAAAAAGTAGCGTAGGCATGGATCAACTGGGTGAACTTTTCTTGCTCAAGTTCTCTGAAGATCTTATCTCGATTTACGATGCGCGAGATGCAGTGATAATAAGAAATAGGGGTATCAGAAGCCCCCGTGAATCGTCGTTGTCTCATGGTCGGCCTTTGGAATTCATTTGTTTAGAGCAGGTAGTTTATGGGCAGAAACCTACGCCGAGTGTCTGGCGCAGATCTATCAGTGCGGGACCCTACTGCTTCAGAATAAATTTAGGAATGGGCACTTGGCGCCCAGGGGTACTCGGGCTAAGGAGAAGACCGCTGCAATTTTTCCATTCATTCCTTATGAAAAAGGTGTTTCAGGGGCTGTATCAGATTTTCGACTACTGTTTTTAGGTTCAAAAGCTCTCGCTCTTGGCACCAGAGGATTCCCAGCATAGGATGAGCGAATGCTTACTGCGCTGGAACAGCAACCTGCCGCCGTTCGAAAGGCCTTACCGCCCGAGCGATTGGATTTCTTATCTCGCGAGATCCTAGATCTGAAGAGGAAGTACAATGCCGTAATTTTGGCACATAACTATCAAGTGCCAGAAATCCAAGATATCGCTGATTATGTGGGTGATTCATTGGGATTATCGCAACAAGCGGCCGCGACGAGTGCTGAAGTAATTGTCTTCTGTGGCGTGCATTTTATGGCAGAGACCGCTAAGATTTTAAATCCGAGGAAGAGAGTTTTGTTACCTGATTTGGACGCGGGTTGTTCGCTGGAGGAAAGCTGTCCAGCCGAAAGTCTTCGGCGCTTGCAGGCGACCAATCCCAATTTTTACACCATTGCCTATATTAATTGTTCAGCTGAAGTGAAGGCGCTGAGTGATTGTATTGTGACCAGCGGTAATGCGGTAAAAATTGTTCAGCATGCGCCCAAGGACAGGGATCTTTTGTTTGTGCCAGACGAGCATTTAGGCGGTTGGGTGATGGAACAGACTGGACGACCGATGACTCTTTGGAAGGGGAATTGTTATGTTCATATTGAATGGACTCATCAAGCAATTGTCAGGATTCGAGATCGTTTTCCTGGGGCTCCATTGGTGGCGCATCCAGAGTGTCCCAAGGCAGTTCGTCTTTTAGCGGATGTGGTGTGTTCAACCGAGAAGATGGTGACGTGGTGTCAAGCATCCGGAGCAAAAGATATAATTATTGCGACTGAAGCAGGGATGTTGCATCGATTAAAGAAGGAGTGTCCGGGCACGAATTTTATTCCAGCACCGACTGATCGATGTGCCTGTAACGAGTGCCGTTTTATGAAAATGAATACGCTTGAAAAACTCTATGATTGTTTGCTTAACCAATTGCCTCAAATTGAACTCAGTCCCGAGATTCTTGAACGGGCACGCCATCCCATTGATCGGATGTTAGAGATTAGTGCGTTGCCCCTATAAAATGCAGGTTGAGGTTTAACGATCGCAAAAGGAGTGGTTTTTATTTCGGCTGAGGCGGTGGTAACAATTTGCTTTCTGGAAAATCGAGCTGATGCCGGCGCACTAGGGCGTCTGGATCATTGGGTACCAGATAAATTTTCTGGCGTAGGCGTTTGCTTTCACCCGGTTTTAAGCCCTCGATCAGGGGGTCACTGTGCAAGCAGACATAGACGCCTTCGAAGAGTTCAAAAGTACGGTCGCTGGCGATAGCGAGAATCCATTGATCATCAGCAGAGAAACATCCAATTAGCCCCTTGCTGACCGGATTGCGTGCGACCGGGCGGGGGTTGGCGTCGATTTCACGACTTGCCTGCGGTAAAAAAACTTGGCCACCAGTGTAGAGGGCACGAGTGGTACGTTCCATGTCACTGAGTAAAGTTAGACCCTTAGGGGTGAAAACGAAGCTGCGTCGGGTGTAGGAGGATTGGTCGCAACCGGTGAAGGCAGCGACTCGAACGCAAGCCGGTTGGAACCACTGAATATCCCACTCTTGAGTGCCTCGATTCGTGAGAAGGAAGTTAAAATCCAAGCCGTCATCGCGCACGATGACTTCGTGCAAGACTTCGACATTCGGTGGCACAAGGGTGCGAAAACGAAGCTCCGATCCATCAGGTGTTGCCTGCAGTAGTTCTGTGCGATGCGGGACCCGGGTTTTGTCCCAGGAACGGTCATGTCCACCACTGCGGCAGAAGGCTTCTAAATACCAAATATCGAGGCGACCACCCGGTAATTTTGGATGGGTGACAGTGAGCAGAGTATTGGTCCACGAGAGTGTGGAAGCGGCATAGGTCGGAGTGAGGCAGGGGAGTAGGAGAGCGATGGCACGAAGTCCTTGAAGGAACCAACGCGGAGGTTGAGAGCTGAGTAGAGACATCTTAGGACGGGTTGAGGCGGTCAGGGCGAAAAGGTGTGGACACCTTTTAAATAGTACCGAAGGGCGCAGGGTATCAAGGTGAATGCCTGATGATTTGGGGTGGAAGAGAGTGAAGTTGGTGAGGCAAGATCATTTTTCAACACTCATCGCTTGATCCGTGGCGGGGTTTGGGGCAGATAACAGCAACACGTTTCCATCATGAGCAAAGCTCCCGTCAAAAAAACCGCCCCTGTTGTGGCTAATAATTATCCAAAACTCCATAATGCCATGTGGCCTGGGTTGGTCGGCAAGGGTGGGGAAGGTGCAGAACCCTCAATTGATCTCGACACCATGCTAGATCTGACAGCTAAGGCTGAAGTCAATGGGGTGAAGTTCGATGGAGTGGATCTGTTTCTCTACAATCCCCATGTGAACATCGATATTGACGATGACGGCATTCAGCGTTTAGCCGAGAAGATTCAGAAAAGAGGGTTTGAAGTTGGGTCGGTGGTGGCTCCGGTCTGGTTTGACGGTTCTGCAATGGGTAATGAGACACAACGGGCGAACTGGGTTGCGGCAGTCCGGAAAGCGTGTCGAATTGGCAAGCGCCTCCGAGAGCTTGGGGTACGACCCAACGGAATTGTCCGGGTTGACACTGCGGCACCGGTAACTGAGTGGGACAAGGATCCGAAGGGGAATACCCTGTTAATTGCCAAGACATTTCGTGAGGGTGGAAAGGTAGCTAAAGAGCACGGAGAGCGTTTAGCAGCGGAGGGCGAGATTTGTTGGGGAGGAATGCAGTCGTGGAAGTTGATGTTGCAGACGTTGGAAGCGACCAATATGCCCAAGGTTGTGGGGTTTCAAGCGGATATGGCTCATACCCTCCTTTACACGCTGGGTTACAATGCCCCGGCAGCGCACCGAATCGTACCGCTTAATTTTCATTGGGAACCTGAAGTTTTCCACAAGGCCATGAAGAAGATGACGGCCGCCTTGCGTCCTTGGACTTTTGATTTTCATGTGGCGCAAAATGACGCGACAGTAAAGGGATCAGGTGACCATGAGAAGACAGGCAAACACTGTTTGGCGACAGACCCGAACGGAAAATTAAATATTGCTCGTGACGCAGGCTATTGGATGCGGGATGACCTCGGAACAGTAACCAAAAAGTTCAAGCACATCTGTTGGGACGGTTGTATGTTCCCTAACGAGGTGATGACCAAGCCGGAGACTTGGAATAATATTTTAGCGTCTATGATTCAGGTGCGCGAAAATCACGGATGGCGGGCCTGAAGGCGAGGTCGTTACTTCTACTAAAGCTCGAATTCAACCCGACGGGGAGAGATTAGCTTGGTCGCGTCTTAATCGAGAATTAAGAGTCCGGGAGGGTTCATGGTATTTTCCCAGCATCCCGCAGCATTTTGTAAAAAGTAGAAATCTCGGTGCTATGAATGGGATGTAAGGCGTAGCCGCTTGACTTAATTCGATTCAAGGCTTGCCAAACAAAGCTCTCAATTTTTTCCGGACTGAACTCTTGTTGCCAAGTTTGTCGGGCGGCAAGACAGCGGTGTGCAATCTCTTTAGGTGAGGTTTTTTCGATCCAATCGATCAACAGCGCGGGCAGTTCAGAGATCTTAGATTCAGGGACACGAAGGATGAAATCGTCGTAGGGGATCGTCTCTTCTCGAGGCAGTAGGCAGAAATCAGATATCAGGATAGGGATTCGTCCCATAGCCAGAGTTTCAAAGAAGCGGATTGAGTTCAGGCCAGCACCTCTTGGGCAACAAACCGTCAAGGACATCTGAAGAGTTTGGATGTAATTTTGGCGACTTTCTTTCTGTTGCGCTGCAGAGAGATGACCGAAAAAAGCGTCTGTTATTGCGACAAAAGCGTTTAGGTTTTGGGATTGTTTCAGAGTATGAACCAAATCCGATCGACCGCTCCATGATTGAGTAAATCCAGTAAAACTGGTGTTGTAAACAATTTGAGAATAGTCGGTGCTTCCTTCGATATCATCGACGAAGAATGGATAAGCGACGACATTGATATCTGGATATTTCCTATGAACACTGGTCCGAAAAACGACGGCTTTGTTGCAGAGAGGAAACCACGTATCAGGGCCAAGCAAGAAAAAGACGTGCTTCGACTCGAATTTTTCCCACAGGGGAAGGGTTTTAAAGTAGCCGTAAATGTGGTCTGGGTTTTCGACTTGGGAGGTACCGACATCCGAAAAGAGGACCGGAAAAATGATGAAATCAGCTAAATCAGGGTCAGTGACCTTTCTATAGTATTCCGGATTCATTTTCTGAATTGCGGGAATTTCTCGATAATGATGCCCATCGATTAGGTGACAATCAGCCAAGTTATAAAAATATAAGTTAAGGCTTGATTTCATGGCTCCAGGGAAGTGTCAGAGGAGGAGTGGCTTAAGAGATCATTAGTCAAGTCGGAGGTGGTTTGGTAATGATAAAAACAAAACTAGTCTAAAAAGTTTCAAAGTGAGCTGTGGACGGGAGGATTAGCGTTAAGAATTCGCCGGTATAGCGCGGAATGAAGGCGTCAAATTTGTTGGGATTTCGGGCGTGGCACCCGGTTGGGTGCAAACATAAGAGGCGATGTCACTCGCGCGTGAAAGGATTTCAGGTTCGCTCCAGTTCTTAATAAATCCAAGAATACAGGCGGCGGTGAAAGCATCTCCGGCCCCTACTGAGTCTCGTACGTGGACAGTTCGTCCTGCTTCAATAAACCAGTGTCCTTGTCTCCAGAGACGGCTCCCCGCCTTGCCGAGAGTGAGGATCACCGTGTTGATTTTGAAACGAGCAGCAAGAGATTCGACCTGTGCTTGGACGGTGGTGCCTAAACCAAAAAGTGCGTTGAGTAGAGGGAGTTCAGTCTCGTTGAGTTTGAGGATATGGATGCCTTCGAGAGAGTTTTCGATCAGAGATAGATTATAGAAAGGAGCACGGAGGTTGATATCACAGACGATGAGTTGAGACTCAGCGGCGTCATTGCGGAGAGTTTGGATGGCGTGTCGACTCCGAGGATTTCGTTGGGCCAAAGTGCCAAAGCAGAGAACTCCGGCGGCTTGCGTCAAGCAACGCACCGTGTCATTGGCTTCGAGGGCATCCCAAGCGACAGGGCTATGGATGTTGAATTCCGGTTGGCCTAAGGCATCAACGGTGACCCCGACAGTGCCTGTTGGAAGTTGATGATCCGAGGACACGCCACTGATGTTGACACCCCGCGCGGCGAGGCGACGGAGGGCTTCGCGTCCGCGGTCATCGGCGCCGACCCGAGATATCAAAACGCTTTGAGCGCCGAGGGCAGCTAGATGCACGGCCAGATTTGAGGGAGCGCCACCGAGTTGCGGTCCGGAGGGGAGAAGATCCCAGAGGAGTTCACCGATACAGACGATCGAAGTTGCCCGACTTTGGGGTAGGAGAGGGAAGAGCAGAGGCATATTAGGGCGAGCTAGGATTTGGGTGAAGACGGGCGACGCGCAGAGGCCAGGGTAGTGATCGAGTGAACCCGCGCTGCGGTGGCGGGACCGGAGGCAGAAAGGTCGGATCGGAGATCGGATGTTGACGGGAGGGCCAAGTGAGTGAGTACGGTTTCGCCGTGTTGACCAGAAATCTCGAGTGAGGAGGTATCGACAAGGATTCTCAGTTGGAGTTGGCCATTGCCGGTATTAAGCGGAGCGGAGTGGACGGCAGCGAAGTTGGGATGAAAGTGGTGACGACCGGACAAAGAACGGTCGAGAGAGAGTTGGTGAGGGTACCGAAGTCATAGAATCAAGGGGGTGGAGGTATCTTCGATCGATAGCGATTGAAGGCTCGGAGGTCGGCGGGATTCTCGCACCAATAGCGGACGAGGTCACTGAGAGCAGAGAGGGTCTGGGGTTTGAGATGATGTTCGATGTCTTCAACTTCTTCCTCGATGGTGCTGGGTTCAATTCCGAGCAAGTTGAGGAGAGCGGTGAGAGTGCGGTGGCGGTCCTTGATATGTGCGGCGACGGCGCCACCACTGGCAGTGAGAGTAAAGCCTCGATAGCGGGTGTAGTTAACAAAACCACGTTTGGCGAGGCGTCGGACCATATTGGAAACCGTCGATCGACTCAGTTCTAATTCAAGTGCTAGATCGCTGACTCGCGCATAGCCATTGCGATCGACCAGATCCTGAATTCGTTCGAGATGATCTTCGGTCGATTCCGAGCGGACTTCAAGTTTCGCGGTTGGGCTCATTGCCCTAGGAAACCTCTGTGACACCTCCAATGCCAAGAAACAAAGTGGGCTGATTGATAAAATGTTTTAGCCTTAACACAAATTCTTTGACTTAAAACAAGCATTAATGGACGGTGAGGGTTTGGTTTGGGTGAAAAACAAATATGAAGAGAGAACAAAGTTGGAGCGGCGCGCGTTTTTTGGTGTGGACCTTTCTGGGGTTACTTGTAGCGAGTGAGTTGACGGCAGCGACGACTGCCCCGTTAAAAGTCACAGTGACCGTGGGAATGGTGGCCGATTTGGTACGTCAGGTGGGCGGCGACGAGGTCGTGGTGACTGCGCTCATGGGGCCCGGCGTGGATCCTCATATGTACAAAGCGACCGCTTCTGATTTAATTAAACTGCAACGAGCCGAGGTCATTTTTTATTCGGGTCTGCATTTAGAGGGTAAAATGCAGGGACTTTTTGAAAAAATGGCCGTCGCGGGACGACCAGTTCGAGCGGCGACGGATGGGGTGGACAAAGCGCGACTACTGAAGCCATCTACTTTTGAGGGACAATACGATCCGCATGTCTGGTTTGATACCGCTCTTTGGTCGGGATGTATCCAGACGATTCAAACTGTTCTGACCGAAGCCAGGCCCGCTGCAGCACCTGTTTTTAGTCGACAAGCGGAGGTGGCGAGAGAGCGACTTGAGGGACTAGATCGTTGGGTGAAAATGAAGGCGGATCAAGTGGACCGTACTCGTCGGATTTTAGTGACCAGCCATGATGCATTTAATTATTTTGGTCGAGCCTACGGTTTTAAGGTGGTGGCTTTACAGGGGGTATCGACGGTAACCGAAGCGGGATTGGCCGATGTCACACAATTGGTCGATTTTATTCGGACCCAGAAAGTGCCGGCTATTTTCGTCGAATCTTCCGTGCCACACGGAACAATTGAGCGTATAAGTCGAGATGCTGGGGTCCGGATTGGGGGGGAGTTATTTTCCGATGCTTTGGGTACCCCCGGCAAGTTCCATGAGGGATTCGATCTTGGCACCTATGAGGGAATGGTGCATCGCAATGTCGATTTAATCGTTGAGGCGTTAAAATGAGTTGTCCCCGAGCAAGACAAGTAAAGTGGCTCTCTTTATCCTTTTCGACGCTCTCTTTGACCTATGGATCTTTCTGATCGTTCCTCATCGCTAACAACGGCGCCGATTGGGGAAGAAAGTCCCCTTGAAGTGCATGATTTGACGGTGGCCTATCGAAAGAAGCCGGTGCTTTGGGGGGTAGATCTTCGAGCGCCTGCAGGAAAATTAATCGGCATTCTTGGACCGAATGGGGCGGGTAAATCGACCTTGATCAAGGCTTGTATGGGGTTGTTACCGGCCTCGGCGGGTTGGGTAAAAGTTTTTGGTAAACCGATCAATCAATCGCTTTTACGTGTCGGTTATGTCCCGCAGCGAGAGTCGGTCGATTGGGATTTTCCGGTTAATGTGATGGATGTGGTACTGATGGGTCGGTACGGCAAACTCGGTTTATTTCGTCGGCCAACGGCGGCCGATCGGTCCTGTGCCCGAGACTGTTTGGAGCGGGTTAAAATGTTGCCCTTTGCTGACCGTCAAATTTCCAACTTATCGGGTGGACAACAGCAGCGAGTCTTTTTAGCAAGGGCCTTGGCTCAGGAGAGCGACCTCTATTTTATGGATGAACCCTTTGCCGGGGTCGATGCGGCGACCGAGACGGCCATCATTGAATTGCTTCATGAGCTGCGCCATCAAGGGAAGACTCTCTTTGTGGTCCACCATGACTTACCTACTGCTAGGAATTATTTCGACTGGCTTTTATTGCTTAACATGAGGGTGGTGGCGTTTGGTCCGACCGAACACGTTTTCACTTATGATCTTTTACAAAAAACCTATGGAGGACGGCTGACCATCTTGAGTGAAGTCGCCGAAGCGGTCCGAGTTAAAGAGGCTTAAGATGATCCCGTTGACCTCCAGTTCTGCTCGGCAATTCCTTGGAATAGGAGGGCTTTTCGTCGGATTAAATTCTTTAACCACGACGTTATGTGCGGCGCGCATCGGGGACATCACCGAGACGGTTTGGCAGGCTCAAGCGCTCCGATTTTTGACCCTTGCCGATCCGTCTGTACGCTTTGCGGTTTTGGGAACCGTCTTGCTAGGGATTGTCTGTGGCCTTTTGGGTGGATTTCTGGTGGTACGCCGGATGTCGCTGGTGGGGGATGCCTTATCCCACGCTGTCTTACCCGGCGTGGCTTTAGGTTTTCTTTGGAATATGGAGAAGGATCCCGTGGCTATTTTTATTGGAGCTACGGTAGCGGGGTTGTTGGGGACAGGTTTAGTTCATTTAATTACCCGAACGACCCGCCTTAAAGAGGATGCCGCCTTGGGCATGATTTTGGCGGGCTTTTTTGGGGCTGGTTTGTGTTTGATGTCGATGTTCCAACGGTTGCCTACCGGTAATAAAACAGGCATCGATAAATTTTTATTTGGTCAGGCATCAGCGATTGGAGCGGAGGATATTCGTTTGATGACCGTGGTGACTGTGTTGGTGTTGGGGTTAATTTGTGTGGGCTATAAAGAGTTTCTCTTAGTGAGCTTTGACCCTGGTTTTTCCAAAGTTTGTGCCTTACCGACGCGCTGGTTGCAGCATGGATTGATGCTTTTGCTTACTTTCTCCGTGGTCATTGCTCTGCAGGCGGTGGGGGCGGTGTTGGTATCGGCGATGTTAATTACCCCAGCCGCAACCGCTTATTTATTAACCGACCGAATGCATCGGATGCTCATTTACGGCACGTTGATAGGAATGTTGTCGGGTGTCACAGGCGCGTTTCTTTCTTTTCTGGGTACCCATCTGCCGACCGGTCCTTTTATGGTGCTATCAGCCAGCGGCTTTTTTGTCGTTGCCTTCTTTTTTGCGCCAAACCGAGGGGTTATTCCCCGGTGGTGGATGGCTCGATCGCAACGGATAAGAATTGTTCGAGAGAACACCTTAAAAGCGGTTTATCAGATTTTAGAAAACGAAGAATTTAGAAGGGAATCGGTGAGTTTACGTGAACTAGCTGAGCGTCGACGCCTGACATTTGATGAGGTTTTTAGGGAAGTTCGATCGCTGATCTCGGTGAACTTTGCAACGGCTGTCGACGATTCGGTGGCGTTGACTCCGTCGGGTTGGCAACGCGCGGCGTCCATTGTGCGGAATCATCGATTATGGGAGTTGTATTTGACCCATGCTGTCCAGATGGCACCCGACCATGTTCATGACGACGCTGAGAAGATTGAGCACGTTTTGGGCGAGGATGCGGTGCGGCAACTTGAGCGCCGATTAGAGTTTGCCGACCGGGACCCTCATGGGCGACCGATACCCGCCGTGCAAGCGATTCATGGGCATCCGAACGGAAGCCGCGAAAAACGGGTCACTGGATATGGAAAATCGTCATGAGTTTCATTCCTCATTTTTCCGTGCATCAGGTTTTTATTGCTCCTTGGACGACGGATATTTCCAGTTATGGCTGGATAATGTTGATGACCTTTCTGGTGGGAGCGGCCTGCGGACTTGTCGGCAATTATCTCATTTTACGTCGGATGGCACTCATGGGAGACGCGATTAGCCACAGCGTTCTTCCGGGTATTGTCGTTGCTTTTCTGGTAACGGGTTCCCGAGGGACCGTGCCGATGTTTGCTGGGGCGGTAGCGGCGGCGGTCCTGACGACAGTGTTGATTGAGGTCATACACCGGCATTCAGTCATCAAGCAAGATGCGGCAATAGGGATTGCCTTTTCAAGTCTGTTTGCTTTGGGGGTGATTCTGATCGCTGTCTTTGCTGACACCGTAGATTTGGATCAAGACTGTGTCTTGAACGGGGAACTCCCGCTCATTGCGGTAAGCCCGCCGATGACCCTTGCTGGGATGACCCTAGGACCACCAGCGGTGGTCCGGATGGGATGTGTTCTTTTTTTCTCGTGCGGCTTAATTCTTCTTTTCTATAAGGAACTCTTGTTGAGCTCTTTTGACCCGGCCTTGGCATCGGCAATGGGACTACGATCAGGATGGATCCATCAGTTACTGATGATTTGGCTGTCGATTACGGTAGTGTCGGCTTTTGAGGCCGTGGGATCCATCCTCGTGATTGCCATGTTGATTTTACCGGGAGCGACAGCGGCACTCATCAGCGATCGGTTGGTCGTGCGTTTGGGGTGGAGTCTTGTGCATGCGGCACTGAGTGCGGTCTTGGGACTTCATTTATCCATTGGATTGGACTGTTCCCCCTCGGGAGCGGCGGTGGTGGCTGGGTCCTTTTTATTCGGAGTTGCATGGGTTTTTGGGCCCCAAGATGGTTTGGTGAGTCGTTGGTGGAGTCGAAAAGAGGGACGCACTGAGACCTTAGTTTGAAGGTGGAGGGACCGATTATTCGATCAAGACAAGGGTAATTCGTTGACGCCCATTTCCTCCAACTCACACACTGTCCTGAAACTTGGATCAGCCGGTTAGACTTTTATACGATGAGTACTCCCCCCCCTCCACCCTTAAGCGTTTCCAAGGGACTTGAAGGCATCATTGCTGCGCACACGCGCTTGAGTGATGTCCGAGGCGACATTGGTCAGTTAATTTATTGTGGCTACGATATTAATGAATTAGCGGGAGTGGTCAGTTACGAAGAGGTTGTGCATTTGCTGTTCCACAATCATCTGCCCAGTGTGAAAGAGTTGGCGGAGTTAAAGGGCGTCTTGGTTGGTTATCGGGAACTTCCGCAAGGCGTGGTCGATTTGCTGACCGCCTTACCGAAGGATTGTCCGCCCATGCATGCCATCCGCACAGGAGTGAGTGCCTTGGGTTGTTATGACACAACGGCAGACGACGACACTATGGATGCGCAGCGGCGGAAGGCCTTGAGGTTAATTGCTCAGATTCCGGTAATCACCGCTTATTTTCACCGGTCACGCCAAGGATTACCTTTGGTTGCTCCAGACCGTGGTCTCAGTGAGGCTGCTAATTTCCTCTGGATGATTGATGGGGTAAAGCCTTCGGACGAGAAGGTTAGCACCATGGATATGTGTTATGTCCTGCATGCCGATCATGGAATGAATGCGTCGACCTTCAGTGCGCGGGTGACCATCGCCACCTTGAGCGATATGTATTCAGCGGTAACAACTGCCATAGGAACCTTGAAAGGACCGTTGCACGGCGGAGCCAACGAGGGGGTGATCAAGATGCTGAAGGAAATTGGGTCACTTGAAGCGGTGGATGCCTATGTTGCGGAGTGTTTAGCTCAGAAGAGGAAAATCATGGGGATCGGGCATCGGGTTTATAAAGTGTTGGATCCTCGGGCGCCGCATCTTAAGCGGATGGGGCAAATTCTTTCCGCCAAATTGGGTGAACCCAAGTGGATCCTGATGTCTGAGCGGATCGCGGAATTGATGCTTCAGGAGAAGGGATTGCACGCAAATGTTGATTTCTACAGTGCCACCGTCTACTACAGTTTGGGGATTCCGACGGATCTTTTCACTCCGATTTTTGCCATTGCACGGACCAGCGGTTGGACAGCGCATGTTTTGGAGCAATTAGCAGATAATCGATTGATCCGACCTCAATCGGTTTATACTGGGCCTTTGGGACTTTTGGTAACTCCAATCGACCAACGCTAATTTTCCATCTTGAAGGATTACGAAGAGCCCGTAGGCAGATTCAATCCCCCCGACGCTAGTGGCAGACGTTTCTTTATTTTTTGGTAATTTTTTCGAATGAACATTCACGAATATCAGGCTAAGCAACTTTTAAAACAGTACGGAGTAGCCGTACCGTCGGGTGATCCCTGCAAGACCCTCGAGGAGGCCACAACGGCAGCCAAAAAACTCTTTGATTCGGGACACTCCTTAATTGTGATTAAGTCTCAAATTCATGCAGGTGGACGTGGCAAAGGTACCTTTACGCACGGCTTTAAAGGTGGGGTTAAGTTAGCCAAGACCTTGGAAGAGGCGGTGACCTACGCAGAGAACATGCTGGGTAAGACCTTGGTGACCAAGCAGACAGGGCCTGAAGGCCGAGTGGTGCAAACCATTCTAGTTGCGGCAGCCGAGAAGATCGTGAAGGAGTTTTACCTAGCCGTGTTGCTGGATCGTGCGACGTCACGCCCACTGATCATGGCCAGCACTGAAGGGGGTGTGGACATTGAGGAAGTCGCCGAGAAGACCCCCGAGAAAATCATCAAAGAAACGGTGGACCCAGCGGTCGGTATTCAGCCGTATCAAGCCCGAAAAATCGCCCATGGATTGGGACTTAAGGGTGAGGTGTTCAACGCTGCAGTGAAGTTGATTATGGGGGTGTACAAGACCTCGTGGGAATGCGATGCATCGATGGTTGAGATCAATCCATTAGCGATCGTCGAGACGGCTTCAGGTAAAGAGTCAATCATGTGTGTGGATGCAAAGATCAGCTTGGATGACAATGCCTTGTACCGTCATACTGATATCTTAGCGATGCGTGATTTGGCGGAAGAATCCCCCCTAGAAATCGAGGCCAGCAAGTTCTCGCTGAATTACATTAAGTTGGACGGAAGTATTGCTTGTTTGGTGAATGGAGCGGGTTTGGCGATGTCGACGATGGATATTATCCAGCACTACGGAGGGTTACCTGCGAATTTCTTGGATGTTGGAGGTGGGGCAAGCAAGGACCAAGTATCAGCGGCGTTTAAGATCATATTGAGCGATCCCAACGTGAAGGCGATTTTTGTTAACATTTTCGGAGGCATTATGGATTGCGACGTCATTGCCAATGGAATTGTTGAAGCGGTTAAAGAGACAGGCTTAAAGTTGCCTTTGATTGTCCGTTTGGAGGGCAACAATGTCGTGGCCGGCAAGGCCACTTTGGCGGCATCTGGTTTGACGATTATCAACGGTGACACCATGGCTGATGCTGCGAAGAAGGTCGTAGCGGCCGTGAATAGCTGAACTATCGAGTCTGTCGCCTTCCACACCGATCCCTCACTTTTTCACTGATATGTCTATTTTCGTTACTCCGCAAACCAAGATTCTTATTCAGGGCATTACCGGTTCGTTCGGTGCCCGTCACGCTCAACTTTCCATCGAGTACGGCACACAGGTTGTGGCCGGTGTTACCCCCGGAAAAGGGGGACAGATATTCGAGCACAAGGGAGTTCGAGTTCCGATTTTCGATACGGTTGAGGAGGCCGTAAAAGCCACAGGTGCGACGACCAGCGCGGTGTTTGTTCCTCCTCCATTTGCTGCGGATGCCATCCTCGAAGGTGTTGATGCGGGATTGGACCTAGTGGTGGCGATCACCGAAGGCATTCCAGTGAACGATATGGTCCGAGTAAAGCGGGCGATGAGCGGATTGCGAACACGATTGATTGGACCGAATTGTCCTGGACTAGTAACCCCGGGTGAAGGGAAAGATTCCCATGGGGGTTGCCGGATTGGTATTGCGCCCGGTTACATTCATAAGAAAGGAAATATCGGAGTGGTGAGTCGCTCGGGTACTTTGACTTATGAGGCTGTCTTCCAGTTGACCAGTCGTGGGGTGGGTCAATCGACCTGTGTCGGTATTGGGGGCGATCCAGTGAACGGAACCTCGCATTTGGATGTGATCAAGCTATTCATGGCGGACCCGGAGACTCATGGGATTATTATGATTGGGGAAATTGGGGGCGCGGCTGAGGAAGAAGCTGCGGAATGGATCGCACTGCACGGCACCAAGCCGGTTGCTGGATTCATCGCTGGAGCGACGGCACCCCCAGGACGGCGAATGGGGCATGCTGGAGCCATTGTGAGTGGGGGAAAAGGGACTGCTCAGGCGAAGTTTGATGCTTTTCGTGCAGCAGGCATCGGAGTTGCCGCAACACCGAGTGAAATGGCGGACACCTTGTTGCGTTTGATGAAATGATCCCAGTCGTGGCAAGAGAGTTTTGCCCGGTCGAGTCCTTGCCATGAAATGGCTCGACTGGATTGTTAATCTTACTGGCATTCTGCTTTGGCTGGGCACACGTCAATTTGGGGTTATCCCAGTGTCGAGAAAACCGGCACTGACCTTGGCATCAAATCTGAAATCGCTGGGTCGCAAGGGAGGGGTTCGACGGTGGGCTTTTCCGCTGTCGTTGTTCTTGCTCCTCGTGGGTAGGGCGTTGCTCCACTATTGGTTTCCTCAACACTTTGCTGAGGCAGCTATTTGGTCGAGTGGAGCCGTCGCAGTCAGTTTTCGTAGTGATTTTCTCGGGCGCATGTTGGCTTATTCTTTTCTGAGTTGGCTGGAAATTGTTTTAATCGTCTACGTGGGTTTTGGTTTTTTTGCTGGATTGCGTCGAAACGATAAAGAGCCTGATTCGCTGACACTCTGTCTAAGGTCGGAGTTGGGAATGGCTGGGCGCTGGCCTGTCCCCTTGGCCTGTCTCCCTTTTTTAATTCTAGCAGGGTGCCTCTGGATGTTGGGAGCGGGGTGGTTGGTCGATGCAGCATTGTTACCGCCCATTCAATCGACAACTCATCGCCTTCAACAAGCGGTGGTCGTTGCTTTAGGATTACTTCCCCTCTTAAAATGGCCGGTGGTGGCTTTATGTTTTTTGCGTTTTCTCTTGGATCACGTTTATTTGGGGAGTTTTCCCCTCTGGGATTATGCCTATGAGACAGGGGGGGCGCTCTGTCGGTGGATACCACTGAGATTGGGCCTGATTGATTTTGCTCCCTTGGTTGTTGCCTGCATTTTTTTTTGGTTCGCTTTTTTTCTCGAGGAATTTCTACCGCAACTCTTTCAACGCCTGCCCTTGTGAGTTGCAGAGAAACTTGCCTACTGGGGGGCGGCCTGTGCGGATGAACTCAATGGTGCCGTCTCGGACATGGTTGTGCCGCCTGAGATTGAAAAGGTAGATCGCAAGAAGTCGGTGCGCCGCGCTTGGCCAGAAAAGATCCAAGTCGTGGAAGAACGCCCTGTCGACGGTTGCAACTGCGGCTTGGATCAAAGTCCAGTGCCAGCACCGATGCCTCCGCAGGTGATTGAAAAAGAACTCTGCGGCCTCGGCCTTTTGGCTCACGTGGCTCTCTAAAAGGACATCGAACACCGTCCGCTGGATCGAGTGCAGCAAGAATTAGCACACAAGAATTAGCACGCAACGGCGTGGAAATCACTCGCACAACTTTGGCCGATTGGGTTGATGTCGCACATCGAAACAGATTGAAAAAAGGGACATTTTTACAGAGCTTTGATCCAGCTTTGATTTTAAAACGTTCAATCTGAGGAGGCCCAAAATCTACGGACATCGCCGAGGATAGAGTCTGAGACTAGCTCTTGAGGAGAGTGATGAAACCAATCTGCTGGCATGGATTGCGAATAGGTGTTTTGCAGAAATCGCCCATCTAAAAGGATGATTATTCCTCGGTCTGTCTCGCTGCGAATGATCCTCCCAGCTGCTTGAACTGCTTTGGCCATAGCTGGAAATGCATACGCATAATCGAATCCCGCTCCATATCTTTGTTGGTAGTACTTTCGCATTTCTTCACGTTCTAAATCAAAGGTCGGCAAAGGCGGGCCCACGATAAAGGCGCCGATCGCCGCATCGCCTGGATAGTCGATGCCTTCCGAAAACACCCCGCCCTGAACAGCAAAGACTACCGTGGGTGACTTCGCTTGAGTTAGGTGCGCGATGAGTTCTAGGATGTCACGTTGGTTCATCTCCCGTTCTTGGGACCGCACCTCGAATCCCACTGGTGGAATAAAAACACTCCGCACCTGTTCTAAAAAAGAGAAACTAGGTAAAAAGACGAAGTAATTACCTTGTTTCAAGGGGATGATCCTTTGAATGACCTCGGCAATTTTAGGAGAGTTATGGGGGCGCTCAGAAAATTTTGTAGAAACCTGAGGGATTAAAAGCACTTTGCGTCGACGGGGATCAAAGGGACTTGGAAATTCACTGGTGACTAAGCGCTCAGACGCTAGACCTGAGAGTCGTGCATAGAACTCAAAGGGTTTGAGTGTCGCAGAAAAGGCGATCACCTGTTCAAACAAATTGAAGCAAGGTTTCAATAATTCTGAGGCGTCGCAGCAGGTGATTTTTACAGTGCCGCCGGTGCTATGAGGTTGAAATGTGGTAAAAAACTCCGATCGATTTTCTTCAGAGACAAAATTGAAAGCTGCGGTGAAATCTCCCCAGTAAGAGGCGAGGCGCAGGACGGGATCTCCGGCTATAATTTCGGCATCCGATTCCAAGTAGCGTGACAAGTAGGCGCGAATTTTGAGGTCGTGTTCTAGAAATGGAGCCAAGGGCGGAGTGATCCGAGATGACTTAGCCGACCCTTGAGGCGAGCACTGACAGAGAAGCTGAATGGCGACATCGATGAGTTCTCTGAAGAGGTATTGGAAACGACTGGGGAGAGTGCTGGCACTGTCGTGAAGCTTGGCGAGGAACGACGACGAAAGTGACGGCGAAAAAGTCTCCATCCCGCGCGAGGGAAGATTATGGGCTTCATCAATGATCAGACTCGGTTTGCCGACTTCCCCAATCGTGTTCGTGGAAACGCGCCCTTGGCTTCCCCGAGTGCCGATCACGTAATTGTAATCACAGATGACCACATCTGCGAGAGGGACGGCCTCAAATTGAAGTTCAAATGGGCAGCACTGGTGCTCTTTTGCCAGTGCCGTAAATGTCTTTGCTAAGAATTTCTTTTTCTTGGCTAACTGCTCTCCAATCCCAGCCTTCGCGATCTTGGTGTAGTGATCTTTGGCGTACTCGCAATAGTCTGGATGGCAGAGGGGTTCGGTTTTGAGACAGAGCTTTGATTTCGCGGTTAGGGTTAAGCAACGAATCGGGGTGCCTCTCTCTTGAAATTGTTCGACGGCTTGTTCAGCGACCCGGTGTTGACTGTTCTTTGGTGTGATATAGACGACGCGTTGCCCTCGACTGAGCGCCTCTTTCAACGTGGGATAGAGAACGCCTGCCGTTTTCCCCATACCCGTGGGTGCTTGCAGTAAAAGGCGTTGATTTGTTTCCAACCCTTTTTCGATTCTTGCGATAAGTTCCGGTTGGATTTTTCGCGGTGTGTCGAAGGGGAAAACTAATCTTTTACCTGCATTGCGGCGGCGAAGTCTGTTTTTTTCGGTCTGGGAAACCTCGTCAGATAAGACCGCCAAACGCCGCCCAAGCCACTTTTGATACTCGACCAGATCCAGTGGGACGTTGATCTCGAGGGTTTTGCTATTACGAGTGGAGACCAATTGAAAGACCAGATCTGGAAGTTCGCCCGTCTTTAAAAAGTGGAAGTATCCGTACGTCTTTAATTGGAGGACATACGGGTGATCTGCCTGAAGTTTTCGAGCGAGATCTTCGATCTGGAAGGCAGATTTAATTTCCTCAATCCGAGCGGGCTTTCGATCGAAAAAACCATCCATCCGACCGGATATTTCGAAACATCTATCTTGATGCTGAAGACGTTCTTGTATTTCGACTTCAGCTCGGTACTCGAGAAATTCTTTCATTCGAAGTTTCTGCAGGCGCTGATGGATAACCCTTCCTTCTTCGCTTGCCCGACCGAAGCCAGAATGACACTCGATGCTTCCGGTCCGAGGCACCGGAACGGCAAATTCAGTGACTGACAAAGAGATAACGGGGGAATTCAGGACGTTCCTTTGGAAGAAAGCTTCTGGGCGAGCGGAAGGGGCCAAGAGAAAAGTTCGAGGTTTTTTTGGGGTAGTTGAGAATAAATTTCTGGGCTGAGAGCGGTGACCGGATGAGCCTCGATTCCGAGGGTTTTTAAATGTCGAACGAGTACCCCCTTATTTCGCTGCATCAGGAAGACTCGAGAGGCACCCGTTTCAAGGATCGTTCGATTGAGATCAGTCCAGTCTGCGTGATCTGAGAGAACAAAGCCCTGATCAAAGCCAGCCCCGCCTCGATAGGAATTACCGCTTTGTTGTCCGAGCATCCATCCTGAGGCAAAGGCAGTTTGAAAGTTATTTGAGGCTAGGAACCATTCCTGTTTTTTGGCGGAAGGAGGTGCAAGCACCAACTCGCCTCCAGTCAGAAAGATCTTTGGGGTTCCGGTGCGGGGTAAAACTCGAGTCGGTGCCAGTTGACGTCCCGCGGTTCGGTAGCAGGCGGTTAAGGCGGCCATCGATTCATGGATCCAGATTGGGGAAACTTCAAACCGCATTAGTTCAGCAAGAATTCTCTGAGTTTTTCCGAGCGAGTAGCCGTAGATCACGCTGTTAAAGCCGGCGTTTTTATTTTTTCTCCACCAACTCTCGAGTGCTTGACCGTGATTGCTCGTTTTTTCCCAAATAAACCGAGGGGTGCCAAAGGTGGCTTCGCTCACAAAAACATCACAAGCAACCAACTCAAAGGGTTCGCAACTCGGATCGGGTTCCCGCTTGTAATCACCCGATGCAACCCAGACTTGGCCGAGGTGTTCGAGGCGAATCTGTGCGGAGCCAAGGATATGACCGGCACTGTGGAAGCTAACTTCGACTGAGCCGAACCGGATCGTTTTCCGATAGGGAACACCTTCGACTTGGATGTTCTGACCCAAACGCACTCGGAGCAGGGGCACTGAAGTTTCTGTGCACCAGTAGCATTGAGAACCCCTTCGTGCATGATCACTATGAGCGTGCGTGATCACAGCCTTGGCAACCGGTCGATGAGGATCGATGTGGAATCCCCCGGCTTCACAATAAAGTCCGGCTTCAGTCCAAGAGAGCAGGGGTTGTTCCACGGGTATGCGACGGGATCAGAACTACAGTTAGAGGAGGCGAACGGTAAAGAGGGTTCCGCCACCGGGATTAGATTCGAGAGCGACTGAGCCACCATGAGCTTCGACGATCGCTTTAACCACGCTGAGTCCGAGTCCTAGGCCCTGTTGACCCCGACTTTGGTCACCTCGAAAAAGCCGAGTCCAGACCCGAGGCCGTTCTTCTTCGGGGATCCCGGGGCCGGTATCGCAAACGCGAATTATGGGATGGTCTTTTTCTTGCAAGACCGCGATGACGACCCTGCCTCCTGACGGGGTGTATTTGATAGCGTTATCCAGAAGGTTGCCGATGACCTGTCGAAGGCGAACGGGATCGACCCGAGCGATGACTGGGAGTGGAGCTTGGAGAGAGAGGCGTATTAATTTTTCCTCGGCAGTCAAGGAGTAGGCATCGACAAGTTCAGCGGCGAGACGAGCGAGATCAGCGGGTTTACGATCGAGTTGCATCAGACCCGCCTCGGCGGCTGTGACATCGAGCAGCGCATTTAATAAGGCGAGGACGTGATCGCTTTCCTCCACGCAATCAGCCAGAGCACTGCGAGTGTTGACGGGATTGGCCTCAAGTAAAGCGAGTTCGGCCGTGCCGCGGAGTCGGGTGAGAGGCGTCTTTAGGTCATGAGCGGCGTTGTCGAGAGATTCTCGCAAGGCGCGAATGAGTCCACTATTTCGTTGGAGAACTGAGTTAAAAAGGGCAGCAAGTTCGTCGAGATCATCGTGTGGTTGGCGAACCGGCATTCGGGAGTCAAGATCGTCGGTGGCTAGGATGCGACGAGCTGTATCGGTCATTTCACGAACCGGACGCAGGGCTCGATTGGCAAGAAAAGCGCCTGCGACTAAAGAGATTGCGGCCATTGCAAGAGTGGCGGAAGTGATGCTTTTACGAAAGGGGCCAAGGACCATCTCGCGGTTGTTGGTAATTCGTCCAATTTGGAGGAGGGTGCCATCGGGTTGAAGAGCTGAACCGAGGGTCAACTCTTGTTCCGCGCCGCTGGGAATCCGAACGACCTCGACGGGTCTTGCCACCCCCATCCAATCGCGTTCGTATCCGGCGAGTTGAATCCAGCCTTCAGGTACGGAGGCAAAGGTGACCACATTACCACGCCCTAATAATCGAATGAGCAGAGGCGTCCCACCGGCATTCCCTCGTTCGCGATCGACCGAGGCGCGAAGGACACCGAGACCACCCGCTTGATAAAGAGTCCCGTATTCTTTCAATTTGGACTCTAAGATTTCGGCATCCTTGGCGGCGAGCGCGCGTGCCATCAAGAGATAGGCAACGGCGAAGAGAACCGCGACTGAACCCGTAAAAAGAGTCGCATACCAGAGGCTCAGACGTTGGCCCAAGCGCAGGGATGGAAGCCAAGAGCTCAAGGCGGGTAGGAGGGGCTTAAGCGGTGAAGATTTTGCGGGCGTAGTCGAGGCTACGTCGGTGATTTTCGACAACATTCCGAGTCAGCTTTGTACCGCTTTCGAGCGCGAGTTCGACGGAAAATCGGCGCGGTAATTTTTGTTTATGAGCGAAGGCTGCGATGGTTGCGTAGTCAATATCACCGGAGTCTAGATCTTCCCACCAAATGCCGTTTCGGCTTTGTCGAAGGTGCCAAGAGACAACGCGGTTACCGTAGCGTTGAAGGGCATCCATGGGCAGCACACCGCCTCGGTATAACCAGTGGGTATCGATGCAGAAGTCGACGGTGCCCGCCTCTGTGAGAGCAAAGATTTGATGAAACTCGTGAGCCTTATTGCGGAGTTCGGGCGTGTGTTGATGCAACCCGAGGCGGATCCCTCTTTTTTTGAGCTCAGCCCCTAGGCGACTCATTGCCCGTGCCTGAATGGCTAATTCTGGATCGGTCTTGTCGCGTCCAATCGGATCGGCATTGCAGACGATGACCGAAAACCCTGCTTTAGCACAAATCTCACCCGCCCGTACTAAGTTGTCGACGGTTTGGCCCGCGATGTCAGTGTGAAAGGTGCCGCCGGTGTAAAGACTGATTGGGCGGAGTCCATGTCGGCGAAGGCGATCAGCGAAGGCGGCGTTTTCCTCAGGATGAGCGACATCGACATTCCCCTCAGCGTAGTGGTAGCCCGCATCGCGAAGCGCAGTGAAGACCGTATCTAAATGGTCTTCGAGGCGTTTGCCGTCGCGTCCATAGTATTGGCCCCATCCATAAAGTTGACTTCCGAAGAGCGTTTCCGGTTCGGCCGCGACAATTGGCCCGTCGATCAATGCTGCGGCTACTGCGGTGGTGGTGCTGCCGATGAAGTTGCGACGAGAGAGGCGGTTCATTTTTCGATTAAATCCTTCAAGGCCGAAGATTCCAAGCAATGACTCCAAGTCCGTGTCGGGTATTGGAATTTTAGCAAGGAGCTAACCTCCCGCCGCCCCTTACTTTGTCTGAGCGACCCAGTGAAGGTCACTCCTCGCTGTTCGTCAACTTGGCCAACACACTGAGATCTTCGAGAGTGGAGGTATCACCCTTGATTTCGATGCCGCTGGCGATTTGCTTCAGAAGCCGCCTCATAATCTTACCTGACCGAGTTTTGGGCAGTGAATCGGCAAAGCGAACCTCGTCTGGTTTTGCCACGGGGCCGATTTCTTTTCCAATGTGATTGCGCAATTCGTTCTTCAGTTCTGGCGTTGCTTTGTATCCTGTTTTCAAGGTCACAAAGCAAACCAAAGCTTGCCCCTTCAAATCGTCGGGACGTCCTACTACTGCGGCTTCTGCCACGCTGGGGTGACTCACCATTGCGCTCTCCACTTCTGCCGTTCCAATTCGATGCCCAGCCACGTTTAAGACATCATCAATCCGACCGACGATCCAGAAATAGCCGTCCTTGTCTTGGCGACATCCGTCTCCAGTAAAGTAACTTCCTTTGACCTCCTTCCAATAAGTGTCCTTGAAACGTTGGGGATCACCCCAGATGCCGCGGAGCATCGACGGCCAAGGTTTGCGGATCACCAGTTTACCTCCTGAATTCTTGGGAACCACTTTACCAAAGTCGTCGACTATTTCTGGTAAAATCCCGAAAAAAGGTAACGTAGCCGTCCCTGGTTTGGTCGGCGTCGCCCCGGGCAGGGGCGAAATGAGAATACTTCCAGTTTCCGTCTGCCACCAAGTGTCCACAATCGGACAACGGCCACCACCAATGACTTTATGGTACCACATCCACGCTTCAGGATTAATGGGCTCGCCAACACTTCCTAACAGTCGGAGCGAGGAGAGATTATGTTTCTTTGGCCACTCATCGCCCCATTTCATAAAGGCCCGAATCGCGGTGGGTGCGGTGTAAAGAATGGTGACGCCATACTTCTGAATAATACGCCAGAAGCGATCGGGTTCAGGCCAATTGGGAGCACCCTCATACATTAACGCGGTCGCCCCGTTGGCCAAAGGTCCATAGACAATGTAACTGTGACCGGTCACCCAACCAACGTCGGCGGTGCACCAGTAAACATCTTCGTCACGTAGATCGAAGACGTACTTCGAGGTCATTTTGGCGCCCAGCAAATACCCCGCAGTCGTATGCAGAATCCCTTTCGGCTTCCCGGTTGAACCGCTGGTATAAAGGATAAAGAGCGGTGCCTCGGAGTCGAGTTTTGCTGCAGGGCAGGTGTCACTAACGGCCTCCACTTCACTGTGCCACCACAAGTCCCGACCATCGACCATGGTGACCTCGTTTCCGCAACGTCGAATCACGATAACTTTCTCAATCGAAGCCGCTAGAGGTTTACCGGTTGCGTCATTTAAATTAAACGCATCATCGACATTTTTCTTTAAAGGCACCACCGCACCTCGTCGATAGCCGCCATCGGAAGTAATCACCATTTTAGCGCCACAATCTTGAATTCGATCGGCCACCGATTGGGCACTAAAGCCGCCGAATACCACGCTATGAACGGCCCCAATCCTGGCACAGGCTAGCATCGCAATTGCCGCCTCAGGAATCATGGGGAGATAAAGGATTACCCGATCGCCCCGGCGGATTCCGTTTCTTTTTAAGACGTTGGCAAAACGGCAGACTTCGCGATGCAACTGCTTGTAAGTGAGCACGCGTTCTTCACCCGGTTTACCGTCAGTAGCCGGTTCACCTTCCCAAATTAAAGCTGCCTTGTTGGCGTGGGCCGTCCCTAACCACCGGTCGAGACAGTTTTCCGACACATTAAGCTTCCCACCCATAAACCATTTAGCGAACGGCTCTTTCCACTGAAGGACTTCGGTAAACGGCTTTTGCCAGACTAATTCGGCTTCCGCATGCTTCTTCCAAAACGCTTCCGGATGGGTCACCGACTCCTTCCATAGTTTTTTGTACTGGGTCATCGACTTGATTCGTGCCGCAGCGGAAAACTCTTTGGACGGCTTAAAGACACGAGCTTCCTGAGAGAGGGAAGTGATGTTTGTAGAAGGCGCAGTACTCATTTGAAGTGCTCGCTATCTTGGAAAGGCAATCCCTCTGAGTCAATCTTGGCTCGCACGGGTTAAGTTGCTAGCAGCGTTTAGTCTGGGACGGTAGAAGCAAATTTTGAGCGATTTCTACTCAGCAAAGTAAACGTATTGAAAAATGGATCCTCGCCTAATCGTAGATGAAAAATGGGTGTACGAGAGATTTTGAGATCTCTCCTGAAGGTTCCGCCAGTGCATGAATTGACCGATCAACCGGCGGAGCAGGATAACTCAGCCAATTGGACTCGATTCTTGTAAATTGGCTGGATGAAAGGGCTTGCGCTCGGGGGAATCAGCGGTTTCTATTTCCTTGTCGGTGTGATCTTTCAAGTTTTTCCCTGCCCGGTGCGTGTATCGAGACAGTGCTCTTCGACCTTATTTCCAAATTCGGGAGCTTCAAAGCGGTTTAGCGCAACAAAGCCAGGCCTCCTTACAGGAAGGCCGCGGAGCGCCCGCTGCTCCCACCTGGTACCCTCGGTAGAAGGGGCCCGTCTTTAACGGCCATGGCGGGGATTTTTTATCGGCACTCTGAGCTTTCTTGGAGCGCCTTTTTTTTGCTCAGGCAAAAAGTGGATTTGCGAAGAGCCCGTAGAAAGGCACGCTTTCACCCATGACAGTTCGAGCCATTTCTGAAGCGCTCTTCGCCGAATCGCTGCAACACATACCTGGTGGGGTGAATTCTCCTGTCCGCGCCTTTCGCGCCGTAGGAGGGACCCCTTTCTTTGCCCACTCGGCGCAAGGGTGTCGCATCACCGATGTGGATGGAAATAGCTACATTGATTATGTTGGGACGTGGGGACCAGCCATTCTAGGTCATGCGGCTCCGACCATTATTGGAGCGATCCAAGAGGCGGCGACTCGAGGTACCAGCTTTGGTATTCCAAATCCTTTCGAGTTGGAAATGGCACTCGCCGTCAAGGCATCGGTACCCTCAGTAGAAAAAGTGCGATTTTGTAATTCGGGTACTGAGGCGACCATGTCGGCCATTCGATTGGCGCGGGGTTTCACTGGACGCGATGGTATTCTCAAATTCGACGGCTGTTATCATGGGCATTCGGATTCACTTTTAGTGAAAGCGGGATCAGGTGCTTTGACCTTGGGTAACCCAGATTCGGCGGGAGTTCCTGCGGACTTTGCTCGGCACACGGCCGTCCTTCCGTTTAATGATTTGGAGGCTTTGCAAAGGTTATTTCAGCAGCACGGACCGAAGTTGGCGGCGGTGATTTTAGAAGTGGTACCAGCGAATGCAGGTCTCTATCTGCCCAAGCCAGGCTTCCTTGAAACGCTGAGAACGCTGAGTGCTGAAAGCGGAACCCTGTTGATTGCGGACGAGGTAATGACTGGTTTTCGATTGGGACCATCAGGGGCTCAAGGGATTTATGGTTTGAAGCCCGATCTAAGCTGCTTTGGAAAAATTATTGGCGGAGGGCTGCCCGTGGGAGCGTTTGGTGGTCGAGCCGATATTATGGATTATTTGGCCCCGCTAGGCCCGGTCTATCAAGCGGGGACACTGAGTGGTAATCCGTTGGCCATGGCTGCTGGATTGGCGGCATTGCAGGGTCTGCAGAACGGCGAGGCTTGGAAGCAGCTCGAAGCCTCGGGACGTCATTTAGAAGCGGGGATGATTGAGGTCGCGAAAGCAGCGGGAGTCGAGGTCTGTTGGCAGCGGATTGGATCGATGTTCTGCGGTTATTTTTGTCGGGGCCCCGTCTGGAATCTTGAGGACGCCTTACGCTCAGACCGCGGCCGGTTTGCTCGTTTTTTTCACGGAATGTTGGACCGTGGTGTTTATCTTGCTCCGTCGCAGTTTGAGGCCGGATTCATCTCGACGGCTCATTTAGTGGAGGATATCGAACAGACAATTCGAGTTGCTCGCGAGGTCTTCAAACATCTTTAGAAAGAGCCTCCACAGAAAGAGTCGGAAAGAGAAAACAGAACCGCTGAGGACTCGCGGCGCGCTTAGGCTTTTATGGGTCGTTGTGATTGCCGTTGGAATCCAATAATGTCGATTAAAGCGCGTTGAAGCACCATTGCTTCGTCGAGATCCGAGCTCACCAAGTGGCGATTTGCATCAAGCAGCGTGGCCATCGCCTTCACTAATTCTTCGGACTTATAATTGATCGTTTGCCGCAGAGATTGGAAGAGGACGAAAGGATGATAAGCCAAGGGGTTAAAACGTTTATCGGTGGGGAGCCCAGACACCGGGACACGTTCGAGTTGAGATTTGAAACTGTTGTAATCCCTCACCAGTTTGATGTGGCCCAAGCGGATCAGTTCTTGCAGAAGAATTAGCGTGCGAACCTTGGTGATGAGTCCGTAGAGAAGACCGATTTCAGATTTCTTTTTGTCAACACCCGCTCGAATTTCCCAAAGTTCCTCGTCGAGAATCCGAAGCACTTTTGTGAGATCACGATCGCCAAGGGATTCAGCTAAGGCGAAAGCCCGCGCGTGTTTTTGTCGGGAGACAATTCGGGAGACATCGTCAAGGGTAATCTCGGGTCGACCGAGAGTGAAGAGGATCAGTTTTTCGGTTTCCGAAGCGAGGAGCCGCAGGTTGGGACCCGTGCGATTGACCAGTTCGGAAAGGGCGTCGTCGCGGATCGCGCAGCTGGATTCTCGCAGGAACTTAAGAGCTTCAGCCTCTGCTTTTGCGGTCCAATCCTTATCATCTTGAGACAGAGCGACGAAGGATTCGACCGTACCTAATTTCTCGAAGTTTTTATAAAAAGCACGGCGCTTATCGGGTTTGGAAGCCGAGACAATTAGACGGATACCTTCCCAACGGAATTTCTTCAGTATTTCAGCTAATTCGCCGAGAGCTTCGATAACCGCGGCCGAACTTGCGGTGCGGTCTTCGCCGAGAAAGTTACAATTTTGAAACCAGACAACTTTAGCACCGCCAAAGAAGGGGAGTGTATTAAGGGCCTCCAGAAGCCGACCGATTTTTTGGATGGCTTCGTTCGAATTCAGCGCTGAAGCATCGACGATTTCATGGTCCATCCCGCCGAGTTCGGTACACCACGATTCGTACAGACTCCGAGCGCGCTGCTTGAGGGTGAAGTCGTCGTCTCCGCAGATGAGGATAATGGGGGCCGAAGCGGCAGGAGAGGAAGAGCGTGCCATTAAGCCTGTTCGTCTCCCTCGCTCGATTCGTCTGATTCGTCGGGGGGCGGTAAATGTTCGCTCATATCTTCGGACTCAAGGAACAAAGTGCGAGCGACATAAATGGGTCGTTTGAGAGCGGCCGCGAGAGCCAAGCAATCACTGGGACGCGCATCAAGTTCAACCAATTTGGTGCCCAGTTCGTTTTCCTGACGCAAGATTAAGCGAGCAAAGTAGGTGGAGTTTTTGAGGCTGGTAATGATCACCCGTTCCAGTTCGATACCAAAGCCTTGAAAGAGATTAGCCATGAGGTCGTGGGTGAGGGGGCGATCCTTGGGAGCGCCCCGGAGGGCCATTCCAATAATAAGACCCATGCTTTGTTCGACCTGAATGACAAAAACTTTTTCGTCTGTGCCAATAAAGAGAGCGCATCCACTGTTGGCAGGAAGGATGCCTCGGATTTTGACGGGTACGACTTCGTTGGCCATGGGTTGAGGGTACAAATTGATGGGAGAGGAAGGCAAGCGACCCCACAAAAATTTATCATTTGTTTCCTTAAAATCTTCACTAGCGGTTTGCTTCAGGGTGATCCACGTTTAGTCTGTCGTGCTCAGAAATGTTTTTTTAGATTTCTCAATGCGTTTTTTCTTTCTTCTCAGATCTCTGATTTTAGTGGGTTTCCTGCCGGTTACAGGTGCTGTTTCAACCTATCAACTTTTCCTATCGCAGGAGGCTGTGGTCGAAGCAGCGGCGAAGCGAGTGGTCGGAGGAGTCTCGACCGCAACGGAGGGGAAAGCTCAACTGAGGGTGATTCGAACCCAGCAGACAGGGCTGAAAGGGCAATTAAAGGCGGCGGGCATTGAAGTCATTGGAGCAACAGCTGTTCTGCAAAACTCAGTGTTAGTTTTGGCGGATGACGCCCAAGTGGCTTCTCTACGATCCATGACCGGGGTCATTGGGATTGAAAAGGTAACCCCTCTGTTTCGGCAAACGCGAACATCGGTTCCTTTCATTGGGGCGCCTCGGGTTTGGGAATCGGCGATACCGGGATTGACGGGGCGCGGGGTGCGGATCGGGATCATTGACTCTGGCATCGACTATACCCATGCGACTTTTGGAGGATCTGGGAAGGTCGATGATTATCTTTCCAACGCGGGAACCGTCATCGAGTCGGGGACGTTTCCTACCGAGAAAGTGGTTGGAGGCACTGATTTTGCCGGTGATAATTACGATGCCTCAGGCGAAAATGGTTCGCCATCGCCTTTGCCAGATCCGGATCCGCTGGATCCACAGGCAAGCGGACATGGTACCCATGTAGCCGCTATTGCTGCGGGCTACGGGGTCCTTGACTCGGGGGAGACTTTTGCAGGTCCCTATGGGGTGGATTCCTACCGAAATATCTTTCGGGTCGGACCAGGTGTTGCGCCGGAGGCGATACTTTACGCCTTTAAAATTTTTGGGCGCATGGGGGCGACGTCGTTGGTTGCTTTGGGATTGGATGCGGCCGCTGATCCGAATGGAGATGGCGATACCAGCGACCGGATGGATGTGGTTAATCTGTCGTTGGGAACTCACTTTGCGACCGAGGCAGAAAGCGGGCAGTATAGTGGCATCAATCGGTTAGTCGCCTTGGGGTGTGTCGTAGTTGTGGCTGCCGGTAATGCGGGCAACACAAGTTACGCTTTAGGTGCCCCGGGTTCGTTCCCTAAAACGGTCACCGTTGCCAATACCTATGATGATGGGGCGATCTCATCAACGTTCTCGATTACCGCACCAGTGCGGCTGGCTGGAGAATATGCGATGGTGGAGGGTGTTTTTACCCGCCCAATTGCGCAAGGGGGGATTCTATCCGCTCAATTGGTCCAAGCTTTGCCGTACAGCGGGTGTCAGGATGGAAACAACGGTTTGATCACCAACCGAACGGCGCTAAAGGGTAAAATCGCTCTAATGAATCGAGGCACCTGTTTCTTTGTGCAGACGATTCGAGAGGCGCAAGCAGCGGGGGCCGTCGCGGTGGTGATGGTTAATAACGTCGATGGATTTCCCATTCCGATGGGTGGCAGCGGCGATACCTCGGATATTAAGATCCCTGGGGTAATGATTTCCAAAGCCAACGGGAATCTCATCGTTAGACATTTAACGGCGGGCGTGATTGTCCGCTTAGAACCGAAGGCGGCATCGGTGCGACCCGAATTGGCAGATCAAATAGCCGACTCCACTTCCCGTGGGCCCGTGGCCTTCAGTAGCCGCCTTAAACCCGATATTGCCGCGCCTGGGAGTGCAATACCGTCTGCGCGCGCTGGGTTTGGAACGGAGTCCGTGCGTTACACCGGTACGTCGATGTCAGCACCCCATGTGAGTGGAGCGGTTGCTCTCCTACGACAGAGTCATCCTGATTGGTCCGCCCAAGAGATAAAAGCTGTGTTAATGAATACGGCTGCGCGGACCGCGAATGCCGATGGAATCGCTTACCCGGAATCGCGCACTGGATCGGGGCGGATCTCAGTGGCAGATGCCGCCGGGGCCACGTTTCTGGCCTTTAATGACGACGCACCCGACGAGGTCTCGCTTTCGTTGGGTTTCTTAGAAATTAGCCAACCGTTCACCGTAGAGAAGCGGATTCGAGTAGTGAATAAGGGTCTCCAACCCATACAACTGAGCATTGCAGTCAGCAATACCTTTGGAGCACGCACCGCGACTTTTATTCCGCAGATGACCGAGTTAACCGTCGCCGCTGGGCAATCGCGAAGTGTTCCGTTTACTTTCCGAGCTAATCCCCTCTGGGTCGAAGATGACCCGACCACTCCAGATGTGCAAGGAGAGCGGTTGCGCCCGAAAATGCCGGAGGTCAGCGGGCAGATTTGGTTTCGGACCTCGCATCAAGCGGTTCACGTACCTTGGTATTCACTCATACGCCCCGTCTCTTTAACTCGAACTGGGGTGACTAACCTTGGATTGCCCAACGTGGCGACGTCGAGCCTGGTGATCCCGGTATCGCGGCCGTCCCTTGAGTCGGCGGGTTTGGTGGGTGTTTTTCAACTCGGCCGACTGAGTCCCGACCGCGGGATGGGATTTCCGGTTGGGGCAGCGGACGTCTTGGCCTTTGGAGCGGCGACCGATCACAAGACTGATGGAGACATCCTTAAGGCGCGGGTCTTTTTTGGGTTAGCCACCGCGGCGCGGTGGGTGACACCTCAGCCCGTCTTTCATTCATTGGGGTTTGAGATCGATTCCAATTTGGACGGTGCGGTCGATTATCGCGTGTTAAATAGTACCGGAGGTAATGTCAACGCCAACTCCCTCGCTGATTCGAGCTTTGCCACTGATTTTCTCTTGTCGGTTGTCCAGCCGGTAAGTGGTGGAGCGTTGGTGGAAGGGGACGTCTTGAATGTCCTGGACCCTAAGGTCTACGCGACATCCGTTTTCCACAATGGAGTTATCGTTCATTCAGTTCCCGCTTCGGCTCTTGGAGTTCGTTCTTGGAATTCTCGGATCCGCTATCGAGCGGTGGTGAGCGGCGCTGGCGCCTCAGAAACAACACCTTGGGTCGACTTTGATGTCGCGGCTCCGACGGTGGATGGGACCCGATCAGGAATTGAAAGAACGCCTTGGCAATTGGGGCAACGGGATATTCGAATGCGAGTGGTTCGGGGGGGGGCGACAGTGTCCGCCTTAGTGTTGTATTTGAACAATCCGATTGGCAAACAAGTGGATGTGGTGCGGTTTGATCCTTCGACACCCGATATTGATCGCAATGGATTAATCGATGTCGAGGAGTTGATCTATTTTCCGAAGTTAGGGAATGCGTCAGCGGGAGATCCAGATGGCGATGGATTAACGACGGCATTTGAATTGGGACACGGTTCGGACCCTCTGGACCGACTTTCCGGTTTTCGATTAGGCCCCATTTCTGCGCTAATAGGCGAAGGAGGCGGCCGGGCAATTAGTTGGCCGACCGTGCCGGGACGAACCTATGGGGTGCAGAGAGCTTTACTCGGAGGAGGCCCGTTCGAGAGTTTGGTTACAGGGCTCGTGGCGGAGACGCGGACTCAAGTTTTTACTGATCCGCACCCGCCCTCAGAAGGGGCGCTTTACCGAATTGTCGCAGAGTGACTTGTCCGCAATTAGATGCATCGTTTGTAATTAGTGTGATTAGTGCGTGACTCGAGTATCAAAATTTGTGTACCCATCCTCGCTTCCGTTCCGGTCGATTCTATTCGATGCGGATTTGCCTCATGAAACACTTGTTGAGCCTAGAGAGTTTGTCGGGGGACGCACTGCGTTCGATCTTAGATCGGGTCTCTGTATTTAAGCGGGATAGACGCACTCACGCTCGCCCGCTAACAGGTCAGACTTGGGCCTTAATTTTCAGTAAAAGCTCCACCCGAACGCGGGTTAGTTTCGAAGTGGGATTAAGAGAGATGGGGGCTGAAGTTTTGTTTCTTAATGCGAGCGATATTCAGTTGGGTCGAGGTGAACCGATTCGAGATACGGCCCGGGTTTTGGGACGGATGCTGCACGGGGCAGTGATCCGGACCTATGCTCAAGAGGATGTTGAGCAGTTCGCCGCGTATTCCGGAATCCACACAGTCAATGCCCTGACGGATGCGGAACATCCCTGCCAGATATTGACGGATATTTTTACCTTTGAAGAAGCCCGTGGAGAATCCATTGCAGGTAAAGTGGTCACTTTCGTGGGCGATGGAGCTTGTAATGTGCCGATGAGTTGGATTTGGGCAGCGGCGCGACTTGGCTTTGAGTTAAGGATTGCCGCACCGAAAGCCTACCAACCTTCCACTGAGCTTTTGTGTCGAGCGGGTGGGCGGATCTTTTGCACGGAAGATATTCGATCGGCAGCGAGAGGGGCCGACTTATTATACACCGATGTATGGGTTTCTATGGGTAAAGAAGCGGAGGGTGCGGCACGATTAAAGGATTTGGCCGGCTACCAAATCAACGACAGTCTGATTGCCCTAGCTGCACCGAATGCCTTAGTGATGCACTGTTTGCCGGCGTATCGAGGCAAGGAGATTACTGAAGACGTCTTGGAGCGACATGCGGCGACCATTTTCACCGAGGCGGAAAACCGATTGCACACCCAGAAAGCTGTGGTGGACTGGATGGTGGAATGACTCGTGAAACTGCTTGTTGTCAGTGACCTGCATTGGTCTGGGCCGGGTGAACGGCAACGGCGAGAAACCTCATCGGAGGCGCCCATTAATCCGATCCTGCGTACGGTGGAGCAAGTATGGAGGGAAAGTATTTGGTTGAGAGACCCCTTTGCTCATAATGACAAACTCAATCGAATCATTGCACTGAATCCTTCTGCCGATTGGGTGATTGCGAACGGCGATTATACAGTTGATTCCGCCTTTGTGGGCCTTTCGGACGAAGCCGCCTGTGAGAGTGCTGAACTGTGTTTGCAAACCCTACGGACGGCCTATGGAGAACGAGTCCTTGCGGTGGTGGGCGATCATGAGATAGGTAAGTTTAGTCTGTTTGGCGGGCGTGGAGGCCCTAGATTAGAGAGTTGGAAGAGGATTGCTTCTCGGTTGCAGTTAGAGGGGGTGTGGCGGCAGGATTTTGGTCGGTATGCTGTTATTGGAGTCCCCTCCAGTTTGGTGTCATTGCCGATGTTTGAACTCGAGCTCATTCCCGCAGAGCGTCCGCTGTGGGAGGCTGAACGCCGGCGACTTCTAGAACAGATTAGTCGACTCTTTGCCTCGGTGGAATCGGGGCAACGTCTTCTTTTATTCTGCCATGATCCAACTGCTTTACCTTTTCTTTATGAACTTCCAGAGGTGGCGCGTGCAGTGAATCGTGGAGGGTTGGAAGCCACTGTGATTGGGCATTTGCATTCGCCCTTTATTTTTGGATTGGCGCGGCGCTTGGCGGGTGTTCCGCGGATTAGTTGGGCTGGCTCCACAGTTCGGCGACACACCGCAGCCTTGAGTCAAGCGGGGCTGTGGCGGCGGTTTGGTCTTGTCTTTTGTCCGGCCCCCACAGGCATTGAGCTTTTCAAGGATGGCGGTTGGTTGACGGCAGACTTGGATCCCGAGGGTAAGGTACCTATCCGCTGGACGCGTCATCGATTAGACTGGTGATGACTGACTTACGAAGGCGATCGAGCAGAACGGATCCAGCGGGCGGCGATGACAGTGAGGTACGAGTGGCCGAGAGCGAAAGAAAGGGAGCGCATTCGGTCTTGAGTTGGCCGATTGGTTCGACTTTGTCATTCTTTTGTCGATGCAGGGAGGGATCATCAAACGCTTGATTCGATGGGGTCTAGCACTCGCCCTGTTGCCGCTGAACCTTGGATTGACCTGGGCGCTCTCAGAACTCGTCAGGGATTCAGTGGGAGCCGCTCGATTTTGGGTACCCTTATCGATCGGTGTCGCGGTCTGGCTTTTTCTCTACAACACCTGTCCACGCCCGATGTGGTTATATGTCTTTGGGCACGAACTCACGCACGCCCTTTGCGCCCTTTGCTGTGGGGCCAAGATCCAAAGTTTCAAAGTAGGTCGGCGAGGTGGCGAAGTTCGCTTAAGTAAATCGAATACATTTATCGCACTCGCACCCTACTTTCTGCCGCTTTACGCCCTGCTTTGGTCTTTATTCCTGATTTTAATTCGGTGGTGGTTTGGAGCTTCCGATTGGTTTGGGCCTCTTCTTTATGCAGGACTTGGGATTGCCTACAGCTTTCATGTGACCCTCACCGTGGTCATTTTACGGATACGCCAACCGGATTTGGTCGGTGAAGGCTTCTTTTTCTCGGGGACGTTGATCTGGTTTGGAAATGCGATTGTCTTGTTGGTCGCACTTCCTTTGTTGACCGGGTCCAGTGGGGTTGCGGAAGCTATCCGTCTAGCGGCTTGGCGCAGCTTGGACGTATTCCGATTTTTTTGTCGGTGGATTCAATGAATCTGCCTATGGACCTGACGACTCATAAACGATTAAATAGCGCCCGGCGAAGACGGACAAATTACTGCTCAATTCCGAACTCATGAATCTTGGTGATATTCTCTCGGATCGACAAATCGTTCCTGAACTTCGGGCGGCCAATCGTTGGTCGGCTATTGATGAACTAATTACCTGTTTAGTGGAATCAGGCAAGATCTTGCCTGAACACCGTGAATCGATTACCGCAGTGGTCAAAAAACGAGAGACCTCGATGAGCACAGGGATCGGCTTTGGCATTGGAATTCCTCATGCCTCGACTGATCTCATCAGTGAGGTGGTTGCGGCCTTTGGGCGATCCCGCGCTGGCGTTAACTTTGATTCACTCGATAATCAACCCGTCCATTTAGTCACCCTGTTTCTTGTCCCAGCCGGGCAGTTTCAGAGGCATCTGCATACACTGGCTGGCATTGCTAAAGTATTGCGACGCGACGATTTTCTAAAGTCGATGGAAGCCTCGGTCGATGCGGTATCGATGATGCAAATCATCCGCGAGTATTCTGCCACACTTCGTTGATCTCCTTTTTCGGGTCGGTCCGCTGGCTATCCCAATCCAATCTCATGTTTCATTCGGTTATTGAAGCCCGGTTACGCCTCGCCGTTGCCGCCATTGTTCCCACTGCTGATCTCACCGTGGTTCAGGTCCGACCGGCAACAGAATCTCGCTTTGGCGAATTTCAGAGTAATTCCCTGATGTCGGTGGCCAAATCGCTCGGGATAAATCCAAGGCAACTCGCGGCCGATATCGTTGCTCGATTGGAGTTGGGAGATATCTGTGCCCCCGTGGAAATTGCAGGGCCTGGCTTCCTCAACTTTCGGCTCTTGCCCGCCGCCCTGGTGGGATTGGTCACCGATGCGCTCGCTGGTCAGCATCTTTTCTTTGAACCTACCGCCCGTTCAAAATCAATCGTCATCGATTTCTCCTCTCCCAATGTCGCTAAACCCATGCATGTTGGCCATATTCGGTCGACTGGAATTGGCGATGCTTTGCAGCGCCTTTGGCGTTTACTGGGTCACCGTGTGGTCACTGATAATCACATCGGCGATTGGGGAACTCAGTTTGGAAAGCTCTTGGTCGGTTGGAAGACCTTGTTGGATCGGGTTGCTTTGGAAGCCGACCCAATTGCGGAGATGGAGCGCCTTTATCGGGAGATCAATACTCGTTGCGATGCCGATCCACTCTGCCTCGAGGTGGCCCGCCGTGAACTCGTCCTTTTGCAAACAGGCGACCCTGAGAATTTGTCGATTTGGCGCGAGATGATTCGATTATCGCAGGTGCAGTTTGATACGATCTACGGCCGCTTAGGGGTAGGATTTGATGTGGTTCTTGGGGAGAGCTTTTATAATCCAGAACTGGCGGGCGTAGTGGGTTCATTATTGAGTGCCGGGGTGGCGCGCGAGAGTGAAGGAGCGGTGGCAGTCTTCAGTGACGGCACGTTGGCCCCTAAAGAGGATCCTTTCCTCATTCATAAGGAGGGTGAGTGGGTAGATATTCCCGCTTTGATTCGTAAGAGTGACGGGGGGTTCAATTATATGACCACCGATTTAGCCACGCTGGTGCATCGGGTAAAAACTTGGAGGCCCGATGAAATTATCTACGTTGTCGATGATCGACAGTCAGCACATTTCAGATCCTTATTTTTGGTTTTTGAACGATGGCGGCCCGAGTCCGCCCATGGGGTGGTCTTGCGGCATATCGGATTTGGAAAAATCCTCGGTGACGATGGAAAACCGTTTAAGACCCGTTCCGGTGATACCGTAAAATTAGGGGATCTTTTAGATGAAGCTGAGGAACGGACCTTAAAAGTAGTGGCTGAAAAGCGTCCGGATTTAAGTCTGTCGGAGCAGAAGGAGATTGCACGCGTGGTGGGGATTGGAGCGGTTAAGTGGCAAGATTTACTTCCCAATCGTCAGAGTGATTATGTGTTTTCTTGGGATAAGATGCTTGCCTTGCAAGGGAACACCGCCCCGTATCTTCAGTATCAGTATACTCGGGCCTCGAAAGTAGTTCGTGACGCAGGTGACCGTGCCGCGGATCAAGGCGTGGTTTTGACTGAACCGGCCGAACTCGCATTGGTTCGGCATTTGATGAATTTTGGATTCACTCTCCAAGCGGCTGCTGAGGAGTGTCGTCCGAATTATCTCTGCAACTATTTGTATGAACTCGCCAGTCACTTCAGTCGTTTTTATGAGGCTTGCCCAGTGCTGAAGGTGGCGGAACCGGCACGATCAAGTCGGATTGGTCTCTGCGAACTAGCTGCCCGCGTTCTAAAGCTTGGATTGAACACTCTCGGGATTGAAGTCACTGATCGGATGTAAATAGATACTTCCAGGAGGCCGGGAAAAAGCCGCTCCTTGGGTTTCATTCCCGTCGGTTGGTATCCCATCTCGGTGCGGGTCACTCCTGATGGAAAACATTTACTGGTGGCCAACGGCATGGGACTTATTTCGCACGCGAACCGGATTGGATCACAGCCCGGACGAGAGCCCCCTCCGACTGTCCGCGACTACCTAGGGGGTCTGTTTCAAAGTACCTAAAGTATCATCCCCTTGCCCAAGAAGGGAGAACCGTTCGATGAGAAGATGCACGAGTGGACGGCACGCGCCTTTAAGTGCAGCCCACCGTTTGCGCTGGATCCGGTGGCCAAACGGGGACGGGAACATCCGATCCCGAGTCGGGTGGGCGGAAAGAGCCCGATTCGTTCTATGATCTATGTTATTAAGGAAAATCGCACTTACGACCAAGTGCTTGGTGATATGCCAGAGGGCAACGGGGATCTCTCTTTATGTCTTTGCGATGCAACCGTCACTCCGAACCATCATGCGTTGGCTCGCGAGTTTGTTTTACTCGATCATTTTTACGTCGAGAGCGAAGTGAGTGCCGACGGCCATGAATGGAGTATGGGAGGTTATGCGACCGACTTTGTGGGAAAGTCTTGGCCGCTAAGTTATGGGCACAATAGTAAGGGCAAATTTCCGTATCCGAGCGAAGGTAATCTCCCGGTCGCCTTTCCTGCGAATGGGTCTTTGTGGGATCGCGCAAGGCAAGCCGGGGTCAGTTATGGAAATTATGGTGAGTTTTGTGTTTTGGGACCGATCAAAGACGGACCCGCGGTCACTCGTATTCCTTCCTTAGAAGGTCATTTTGACCCCTGGTTTCGGCCGTGGAATATGGATTATCTTAACGTTAAGTGCGCTGCACACTTTTCCGAAGAGTTAAAGCGCTTTGAGAAGGCGATGGATTTTGCTTAGGAGGAGGCTGTGGACGATCTGCTATTGAAGGAGGTCATTTGACGTTCGGTGAAGGGACGAGAGTCACCAATGCCTAGCCCGAAGCGAGCGGCCTTGGTGCATGGGACTGACGACGGTGCTTAGTTCCTTTCGACTTTAAGATCTTTCTCAGGGGGGTGGCTGGCAGGCTTGTAGGACTGGGCGGGAGTTGAGGATCCGTCGCAGGGCTTGGCTTGGGAGGCGATGGTAGAGTTCGACGAAGTGCGTCACGGGTTGACTTGGCTCGAAGGGGATCAGGGCCAAGCGGACGTTACGGGTGAGCGCCAGATTGAGCGCAGCGGCGGGTTTGCGATGGCGGTGCCGATCTTGCTGCCAAGGGCCGGTGTCGCGTTTGCCGCGCAAGAGGGTTCTTGCGATAAGTCAAAGCTTGAGTAGTTTTGGAAGATTCGATTGGTAGTAAAGGTCAGGAATGCGGACGGTTGCGACGTGAAGTTGAGGCTTTTTAAGGAATCGATTCGTATCCGAGTTCGTCGATCGGATTTAGAGGAACTGTTATCGACAGGGTTGAGTGTGCAGGCGGTACAAAGTGGGGCGCTGATGAGTCAACGTATCGAGTACGGGATTGGAGTGTCGGAGACCGAGGAGTGGTCAGTTGACGGTTCAATGGGAGGAGTGATTATTCGGATACCTGTTCTTAAAGTTCGGCAGTGGGCGGAATCGGATCAAGTGGGATTGAATTACCTGACAGGATGGGGAGTGAGAATTCTGATCGAGAAAGATTTCTCGTGTCTGGAAACCCGAAATGGAGAGAGCGATGAGGGAACCTTTCCGCGTCCGGAACCGTCGCAGACAAAGGGGTAGGCTTTAACGAGAGGGAGAATTGGACAGAGCCACAGCGGGTGATGCCGCGAGTCGAACTCGAACAAACCAAAGGGTGATTCCGGCGACGAAGATGAAAGCGCTGGTGGACTGTCCCGGAGTGAAGACCCCGGACGCGGGAGCGCTTTGGACTGCATAATCTCCCCGAAAGAATTCACTGACGGTCCGCACCATTGCATAGATCATTAAGTAAAGGGCGAAGATTTGCCCTTCGAAGAAGCGTTGCCGCGCATGACAGAAGACGAGCACGCCGCAAAGGATCAGGTTGAAGGCCGCCTCATAAAGTTGAGCGGGATGGATTGGAAGACCTGCAGACGCATGATCTGAGGGCAAGTGAATAGCCCAAGGGAGGTCACAGGTGCGACCATAGCAGCATCCGTTTAGTAGGCAGGCGAGGCGTCCGAAGACATGGCCGAGAGCGGCGCCAGGGGCGAGGCAATCGATTGTTTTCCATAGAGGCAATTTTTTGAGGTGTATCCCGATCAACCCAGCGAGAGTGGCGCCGATGAGCCCCCCGTAAAAGACGAGCCCACCGCGCCAAATGGCGATGGCTTCTAGAAGAGGTTTCCCCGCGAAATCACGGTCCCAGTAGCTAATGACATAGAGAATGCGAGCTCCGATAAGGCCGCCTACGAGGAGCCAAGGGAAGACAAGATCATGAATAGATCGAGGGATGAGACCGACCGTGCCGGCTCTGCGACTGGCAATCCAAGTGCCGGCGATGAATCCGAGAGCGACCAACAACCCGAACGAATGAAGTTGGAAGCTCCCAATTTCGAAGAGGATGGGCTTCATAGGAGCGCTGTTTTAGCGAGCGGGTGAAGTCAGAGGCCAAGCGGCTAGCTCGCGGGTATCACGAGTAATTAAGACCCCATTGGCATAGGCGGGGTGGCTGAAGGTTTTGCCGCAGGCTTGGAACCGACCGAGTTCGAAATATTTCTCTGGCGAAGCGTTTAAGAGGATGACTTCACCAGCGTCGGTGAGGATGAGAAGGCGGGTTCCTGAGGCGATCACTGAGGCGTATTGATCAAAGCCGGGTTGGCGCCACGTGACTTTGCCGGTAGCAGTTTCGATGCAGACGAAGTCCCGAGTGGGACCGTGGCCGTAGAGGTGTCCTGCGAGAAGAACAGGCGTGGATAGATTAATTTTCAGATCACGATTGATCCACAACTCACTGACTTCGATTCCCGCCGGAGTGGGATTGATTCTGAGGCGTCGCATTCCTGTAGTAAAGCTAGCGAAAGTGACTGTGTCGCCGTCGAGAATTGGGGTGAGGACATTGCGATTGGCGCCGGTTTTGAAGGGGACTCTCCAGAGCAAGGCCCCGTCGGCGACATCTAATCCAAGGAGGCCTTCACAGGTGACGGCAATGGCCTGATCGCGGCCCCCCAGTTTGCCCGCGATTGCGGAGGCGTAGGAGGTGAGGTCATTCTGAGATTTCCAAAGATATTTCCCCGTTTTGGCATTAAAAGCGACGAAGGCGGCGCCCTGAGCGGAGCCGACCTGCACAATAATTTGGTCACCATGCAGGACAGGGGACCCGGAGTTACCCCGCCGACTAGCGGCACCAGGGCCGCCACTTTTATCTTTCACCCAAGTCATACCGTAGTCACCGAAATGAAAACCCCAGAGCCGGGTGCCGTCGGTCATTGAGAGGCAGGCGAATTCTCCATAGCAGCTTTGAACGAAGATTCGGTCGGTATCAACGAGAGGAGTGCAGCGGGGACCTGCTTCAAATTCGTCGGCGTAAAGTTCCGCAAACGGTTGTTTCCAAAGTTCATTTCCAGTAGTGGAGTTGAGACAATGGACCGTCTCGCGACCGCCCGCATCATCAAGATAAATAACCCGATTTCCCGACTGAACAGGGCTTGAGTAGCCGTGTCCGATATTTTTACGCCAGCGTGGTTGAAGGCCGGAGGGGATGGAGTTAGGCAGGGGATCGGGAGAGAGTCCATCCCGTTGGAGACCGCGCCATCCAGGCCAATCGGCTGCAGTCGAACGAAGGAGACCGGTGACTAAAAAGAGGAGGAAGTAGCCAGGAATTCGGCACCAGCGGGTCGATCGGTTCGAAAGATTCATGGCAGGAGGGTTGAGACTTACCAAGACCCCTCGGAGAGAAGGGAAATAATATTACGAGCCAGATTCTCGGCGAGCAGTGGACTTGATTGACGTTCGGCAGAACTGAGATCTGGACTGCTGCGAATCGTGGTCCGGCCCGTGACCTCTCGATCGAGCAGGGTCTTGCCTGATCCTCGTTCGATAGCAGTGACGTGAGCAGTCAGGACGATGTCATAATCCCGAGTAGCGATAATGTCGTTACGCTGAAAAGTCAGAGGATTACGAACAAATTTGCGAAGAGCGGTAGTAATGACGATGTCGGCGTCGTCTCGACTGGCGAGGCGAAAAGTGCCGTCGGTATTCACTTGGGCGCGCAGAGCTTGGTTGACGGTATCGCCGAGGCGAGGTTCATCGGTGCCATTAGAAACGGGGGCAATTTGAATCGTGCGAGCGCCAGGGTAGGTGCCATTGGTGGGGCCTAGCGAATATCCAGTGCAACCGGCTAACCACACCGTTACGATCAGGAACCAGCCGAGTCGCAGTGGCGGGCGCCGATGCGGCAGAGAGATCGAAGAGAAGTAATTGATGGAAGTCACTTTTTCACCCCTTGAACCTTTTGCTCGGTTGGCGGCGTAGAGGCTTTTCTTTCTTGCGCCTGAAATTGGATTTCATTTGTTCTCCATTGGCGGACTTGGCGCTCAGCGAGGGGTTTGAGTTTTTCGATTTGTTCCCGCGCTTCAGCGGCATACTTGGATTCGGGGCTTCGAACTAAGACCTCGTTATAATAGGTCAGTGCCGCTTTGTATTGGCGATATTTGTGATAGAATTGGGCGGTTTCGAGCGCTCCCCGCGCTTGCTCGACCTTGAGAGAGGTGACGATGGCCGTGGTTTCAGTGGTCCGTTTGTCGTCGGGGTAAAGTGCTTTAAAGTCATTAAAGTAGGTGATGGCATTCCCGGCGATTGATTGGTCGTACTCAGCGCGTTTGGCTTGTCGATTCCAAGCGATACCCGCAGCATAAAGGGCGTCGGCGGAGATTTGTGGACGGTCAAAATAGCGATCGGCCGCCTTTTGATAGGCTTTGACAGCATTGGCGTAGTCCTTTTGTTTTTCGCGTGCCGCTCCGATGTTCATCAAAGCCTTGGGTCCTATATCGGTATAAGGCCCGTTGCGATTGACCTGATCGTAAAGTTTCGAGGTTTTTTCCATAGAGGGAAAGAACGGGATATATCCCCAAAGTTTGAACCATTGCCCACCGAGGAAGCGGTTGGCGATTTCGAACTGGCGCTGTTGAATTTCTGAATGGTTGGCCAGTTTGGGGTACAGTGTTAAGGCTCGATTATATTCTTTGAAGGCGCGTTCATCCATTCGGCGAGCTTCATAACAGCGACCCACTAAATACTGGGCACGGCCGGCGTAGTCCGAAAGGGGCCAAACTTTGACGGTGCGGCGTGCAGCCTTCAGTGCGAGTCGGTATTCTCCTTTGTCGAAGGCTTCTTGAGCCACACTCACTTGATCTTTGGCGCGCTTACGCTGCCAAGTACCGCCACCGCCAACCGGCTCATACGACCAGCCTTCGCCAGGTCGATAGATCAGCGGTGCCGGACAAGTCCGGGCGAAGAAGAACAGGCCCACTAGGGCAACTAGAAGTCGAAGAGGCACTCGGCTCACAAGGGGAGAGGCTACGGGAGAGATTGCGCGGGTCAATGTTAGGAATAGATTGGTTTTCAGTTTGAACCAGTGAGTTGGTTAGACTTTAGGTTAAATAATTTATCTTCTGAGGTGAGTAGCCAGCGAGAGTTGGTGGGGGAAACCAGGGAACACCATTGTCTGAGAACAGACTTTGTGGCAGTTTTTTCCCGACATTATGCCGGTCTCGCACTCTAAGAATCATCGAAGCCTTAAAGGACGTTTGCTCCTTGATGCCGGTGGCCTAGCGGGTTCTTTTTTTCATAAATCAGTCGTACTGGTGTGCTCTCACACAACAGAAGGCGCCTTTGGTCTGGTCCTGACCCGTTCGATTGGGAGCAAAATTGCAGGGGTATTATCGGAAATGTTGCCAGAGCGTTTGGATGAGGAATTCGTTTATGCCGGAGGGCCCGTTCAGCCTGGGGCCTTAAGTTATCTCTATAGTCATCCTAGGCTTACCAAGGGGACGGTGCTTCCACGGGTTTCTTTGGGGCTTGAGTTAGGTGGGTTGATTGATTTGGGCTTGCACCCTTTTCCGGGAATGCGTTTGCGTATTTTTGCTGGATACGCTGGATGGTCGCCTGGCCAGTTGGATGAGGAAATCCGTCGTGAATCATGGTTAATTCGTAAGAGCACCCCGGATCTCATTTTTTATCGGCAACCTGAGACTCTTTGGTCGTATTTGTTAAAGCAAAGTCCTCTTTGGACCGAACGTTTACTGGCTGAGAGACCTGATGATTCCTCGGTTAATTGAGGCACATGCGAACCCTTTTGTTCTTTGCTCTACCGCGTGAAGCCGCCGCTTTTTTGATGCTTCAGACCGCAGAGTTAGTGGCGATTCGACAAGAATCAGTGCCCGCAGAGATTGGAAATGCCCGTCGCTACCAGATGGGCACGAACGAGGTTTGGGTGACCGGTATGGGAGCCGTTAATGCTGACCGCGTAGGGCGCGTTGGCCTTGAGAAATTCCGTCCAGAACGGGTCATCACCGCAGGCGTGGCGGGCGCATTGGATCCGGCCCATCAGATTGGAGATGTTTTTCACGATTTGGATCCGGGTCTGGAGATAGAATCTCTTCTTCAATCTGCAGGAAGTCGACCGGGGCGGATTCTTTTAAGTGATCGCATTGCGGTGACCCAGGCAGAAAAAGCGGCATTAAGAGCATCGACCGGGGCTGACCTAGTGGAAATGGAGTCGGCTGTGTTACGAGAGCTTGCCAAGGCAAAGGGAATTCCCTCGGCGACAATTCGATCGGTATCGGACGCTGCGACCGGGGACTTGCCGCTTGATTTCAATCAATTTTTGAACGTCGACCGGCAGTTGAATCCTTGGAAGCTGGGATTGGGGATTCTAGGGCGACCCTCCTCTATTCCGGCCTTGATCGCTTTAGGGCGACAGACCTCTTTGGCGACTAACCGTTTGGCAACCGTTCTTCACGCGGTGATTCAATGAAGAGCAGAAAGGCTTAGATTTTTGATTTGGGCACCTTTGGAACGGACTAACTTGAAGGAAGATTTTTGAAGGAAGATTTCAAAACGTGATTGCCGCCGAGTGGAGGATTTTGACACATTTTTCATCTCATGCCTAACCCGACTGAATTCAATAACGTGACAGCAGTAACCAAGGCGAATATTTATTTCGACGGCAATGTGGTTTCCCACACGCTGTTATTTGCTGACGGTTCAAAAAAGACCTTAGGCTTGATTTATAGTGGCGGGTACCACTTTGGCACTGATAAAGCTGAGCGAATGGAAATTATTGCGGGAAGCTGTTCGGTCACGTTGGATGGGCAGAGTCAGGCGTTGGCTTATGGGGCGGGAACTTCGTTTGAGGTGCCTGCAAAGTCAGGATTCAACATCGAAGTCGGAGCTGAGATTTGCGAATATGTGTGTTCTTTTTTAGACTGATAAGGGGGAAAGCAAGTTGCATAAGCCGTTAGATTGTGGTGCCTCAAAGCGGGTCGGCGTTTCGCTTCAGTTTTAAAATTCTGTCCTCCGCCTCTTTGGTTGGAGGTTTATTGGGAAGGTTTGTGAACTCCAACCCGATGCCTGCGTCCTTTGGCGACGAGTTTCGAGAGAAAAAGAGTGGGTTTTTTGTTCAACCTCGGAGTGAACTGCGATTGATCACTGAATCCTGATGACCCGTCGAGACGGATGAGAGACAATCAGTTCATGCGGTTTCTAATAGTGACGCTGTGGATTAGCTTGCTGCTTCGGGTTGAGGGGCAGTCCGGTGAAGTTCCATCCTTCGAGGCGGCGGTAGCGGGAACCAAGCGCTTTCAATTGGCAAAGGAGCTAAGTTTGAGTGTTTGGGCTGCCGAACCGCAGTTGAGCAACGGGGTGGCCTTTAGTTTTGATGGTCGAGGTCGAATGTTTGTTGCTGAGACGCATCGGTATGGGATCTCTGTGTTTGATATCACGAAGAACACCCATTGGTTATTGGCCGATATGGCACTTCGATCGGTTGACGACCGAGCCCGTTTTTTGGTCCGTCAGTTTGTGACCAACCAGAGCCTTTTAACTCGGGATCGGGAACAAGTTCGGATGTTAGAAGATCGAGATGGCGACGGCCGAGCGGACCACTCGAAATTAGTCTTGGACACCCCGAGCACTTTGGTCGATGGGACGGGCGCGGGCGTACTAGCTACGGGAAACCAACTTTATTTTGGTAGTATTCCCTCACTGTGGAACGTGGCTCTTCCTTCATTGAACGACGGGGCTTCTTCGGTGCCTCAGTCACGGGCGTTGCGACCGGCAGTTCCGTTACACTCAGGATTTGGTGTGCATATAGGAGTGACAGGGCATGATCTTCACGGGCTGATTCGAGGGCCCGATGGGCGGATTTATATGAGCTTTGGCGATCGGGGAGTGTGCCTGACTAATCGCGAAGGAGTGGTGATTAATTTGCCCGATCGAGGAGGTGTTTTGCGGTGTGGACCGGAGGGCCAGCAGTTGGAGGTGTTTTGTTCTGGGCTTCGTAATCCACAGGAACTGGCCTTTGATGATTTAGGAAATCTTTGGACTAGTGATAACGACACAGCCGGGCCGGATGACTGTCGGGTTTTGCACTTGGTTGAAGGTGGAGAGTACGGTTGGCGGACAAGTTATCAGCACATGGATGGGTTTGGTCCTTGGGTGAGCGAATTACTTTGGAAAGGGGGAAAGGACGGAATTTTGCCGCCGGCGGGGCAGGTCAGTCAAGGGCCGAGCGGGTTGGCATTTTATCCGGGGACAGGCTGGGGAAAGCGCCTCGCCGGACGGTTTGTGCACTGCGATTTTCCGGGGGGCGTTTGGTCCTTTTCAGTCACGGCGTCGGGGGCGAGTTACGCAGTGAGTGCCAAGGAGAAACTGCTCTGGAATTGTTGGCCCACAGATGTGGACTTTGGTCCGGATGGAGCCCTTTATGTCTTGGATTGGATTCAAGGTTGGGAGATGCCACAGCGAGGCCGAATCTATCGGATGACTCCAAAAGATGCGGAGGCATCGAGTCCTCAGCGATTGAAGGAAATGGAGGCGGTGCGGAGTCTGTTAGCCGAGGGAATGACCCTCCGGAGCGAGACAATTTTGAAAGGACTCCTGGGGCATGCGGATCGGCGCGTCCGGTTGGAAGCCCAGTGGGAACTGGCGAGCAGAGGAGCGCACACCGTCAATGGTTTGCTTGCCCTAGCCCGTTTGGGAAAGGGTCGGATGGAACGTCTTCATGCTTTGTGGGCATTGGGCCAGTTGGCGCGCGGAGGAGCGCATTCCACAGTACTGGCTGGTCTAGAGTCGCTCCGCAGCTTAATCGAATCGGATGACTCGGAGGTGGCAATCGCAGCGATGGTATTGCTAACCGAAGCGGGCGTCCGAGGGATTGAACCGCGGTTGATTGCACAGTGGGGCACGGTGGATCTGCGACGTCGGGCCGCTGCATTTTCTGCCTTGGCAAAGGTTCGTAGTGTAAAACAAGGGCCTAATGAAAGGTCAGCCAGTGCCTTTCCGAAGGCCGCGTTTCGGACGGCCGTTCTTGGGTCGGGCTCGGATCCCTTTCTGCGGTTCGCAGTCGTACGTTGTTTGGCGAACGAAGCCGCAGCAAGAAAGGGGCAACAGTCTCCGCTTGAGTGGGTGTTAGAAGATCCAGATGAAGGGGTGCGGGGCTTGGGAATCGAGGTGTTACGACGAGCCGCAGATGGAGCGGTCGCGGCACCATTGGCGGCGGCAAGAGCCTATCGGATTGAAAATCAATTAGGATCCAGCTTGCCGTTAGCGATCGAGGCAGCGTCGCGAGCTATTCACGATGTTCCGATGGTCGAAGGGTTACCGGAACTGGCACGGTTGATTTTGAGAGTCGATTGCCCACCCGCTCTCATGACTCGCTCAGTCAATGCTTGTTTGCGATTAGGGACTGCTCAGCACGCCCAGATGCTTGGGGGATTCGCTAAGCGACGAGAGGTACCGAGCTTTGCGAGGAAAGCGGCATTGAAAGCCTTAGGTGATTGGTCTCAACCACCGGCGTTGGACGCAGTGGTCGGACTCTGGCGCCCAGTTTACGGAGGATTTGAGGGCTTTAAGACCTCGATTGAGAGCAGTCAGCAGGACAACAAAATTGGAGAGGTTGGAGAGAAGATTGGATTAGTGAGCGAAGGAAATTCGTTGATGATTGCTGCGCAAAAAGCCCTGTCATTGGGCGGAACAACTGTGATGCGGTTACCTTATTTACCCAAGGATCTCGGACGTTCCATTTCTTTTGAAGCTGCGGGTGCTTTTAAGCGAAATGCTGAACCGGCGAAGCGGGCTTTTTTAAAAGTAGCGGGCGAGATTTTGCATCCGCAGACTTCGGATTTATTGGAGTTAGAATCAGAAGAATCAAGGGTGCCAGTAGAAATCCAATTGGCGGTGATCGCGACAGTAGTCCAGTTACGCACCAAGGAAGCCAGTTCTCCGCTGTATGCGCTATTGGAGGCACCCTCGACTCCGGTCACAGTCAAGAGGGCGATTGTCGATGCTTTGGTTACTTTGAATGCGGCGCAGGCCTCGGAAGCGGTTCGCCTCGCCTTAGCGACGCCTACTTTGAGGGTTGCCGCGGTGAGGCACTTGGATCGGCTAGAGGGCGTAGGTCGAGTGTTGGTTTTGTCCAATCTTGTGGAGCAAGTTGGTTCAGTGGATGGAATGCGAGTAGCTCAGGCGGCATTGGGGGTGTTAGGAGAGACAGGGGAAGAGGCTATCCAAGCGCTCTCCAGATTTGTGAAGCAATCGAAGGCAGGCCAGTTTCCTAAAGTATTAGCCCTTGATTTGGGTGAGGCGGTACGGAAGACCACGGTTTCAAATTTATTAGCCACAAGTCGCAGTAAATCGAGCAGCACAGGAGTGTCTGGTTATGAGGACTGTTTGAATGGCGGCGACGCCGAGAAAGGACGGCGCATTTTCCGTGAGAATCAAGCTGTGCAATGTTTACGATGTCATCGAGTCGCTGGGGAAGGAGGGAATGTCGGGCCTCGCCTCGACGGAGAGGGCCCTCGGTCAACTCGAGAGCAACTCTTGGAGAGTCTTGTTTGGCCTGATTTAAAGACATCCGTTGGTTACGAGACCGTGGCCTTGACCCTGAGGAATGGAACAATCGTAGCAGGTAGAGTGAGAACTCAATCCAATCGAGTCTGGGTGGTAGAAACTGTGAGTGAGGAGGGGTTGCCGGAGGTTCGACAGATTCCGTTTGAGGACGTTGTAAAACGAGAACAAGGCCGAAGTGCAATGCCAGCAGGATTAGCAGAGCAACTCAGTTTGTTTGAATTACGAGATCTTATCGAGTATCTCGCAGGGTTGCGCTGAAAAGAGGACGGTTAGCAATCAATTTTCGCGTCTCTATTTTCAAGACTTCTTTTGTTGGGATGGAACGTCGAGCAGCAGAATGACAAGTAAAGGGGATCCAACCACCTTGATCTTCGATCGAGCCTCGCAGTGGGACGGTTTTGGGCGGCAGCAGGAGGCGTTGGTCGTGGTGAATGGGCGAGATCTTCAGTCATCGAGAATCGAACGAGGATAAACACCCCGTTTTTGGGCAAGTTTAGCCTTCGAGCGTTCAACGATTTTAAGTTTAACGATCCGCCCTTGAATTTTTGCAATTCGCAATGGCACACCTCCACCGGAAATGGTTCAATTTGGATTACTCGCACGGGCCCTATTTGGGAGCGGATTGAGAATCGATGGCGCTGAGTATTTACTAATATATTTACCCTCTTGAAACTCAAAATGATTAGTTACTACAAATAGATTAGATTTAAGCTTCCTTCGTAAATGTTGAGCCTAGAATTTTTTAAATAACGAGAATGCGTTTAACCAAAATCTCCCGATTAGTTGGGATTAGTTCCTTAGTTTCTCTTTATGCCTTGGTGAGCGCTTTCGCTTTTTTCTTGGCTTACTGGATCAGATTTGATTGCCAATTGACAGGGCAGTTTAATGAGTTTGTACCTCAGATGGTAAGAGTGGGGCCGTGGGTTATTTTCATTCAAGTTTTTTCCTTAATACTAATAGGACAAGCAACAGTCCTTCCCACCTATTTCAGTGTCATAGATTTGAAGCGACAGTTGATCGCGATAACTCCCTCCACCTTCGGCCTCTTGTTTGGGATGCAAGCGGCCGGAGATCACATTCCTTATGGGGTGCGGATTTTGGATTTTGGATTGTTTGCGTTGTTTTTGACAGGGGCACGCCTGCTTCTTCGATATTTTGGTGAAAGTCAGCGAAGGGCAAAGGACTTTCCTGGAGGCGATCTTTCGTGTGTCGCGAAAGCCACTGTGATTGTCGGTGCGGGATCGACTGGATCGTCGCTGGTTCGTGAACTGTTGAGCAAACCGGGACTGCATCTGCGGCCGGTGGCTTTCTTTGATGATGATGAGGCTAAGTGGGGACAAAATTTGCATGGGGTGAAGATTGTCGGATGTCCAGAACTGCTTCGAAAAGCACCTTGGAAAGATTCTGTTAGAAAAGTGATTATTGCCATGCCCACCGCTAGAGTTTCACGGGTTGGGGAGGTTGCTCGAATTGCGGCTCAAATTGGGATTGCCTGCGAGACGGTACCCGCTCTTCACCAATTGCTGTCTGGTTCGGTTCGAATTCCGCAGTTACGTTCGATTCAAATTCAAGACTTGCTCCAACGAACTCCAATTGAACTCGATCAAGCCGGTATTTTGGGGGTTCTGAAAGATCAGGTAGTGATAGTGACGGGAGGGGGAGGGTCGATTGGGAGTGAATTGTGTCGTCAGATTTTGGTTCAATTACCAAGACTGCTGGTGCTGATTGAAAGGTCCGAAGTTCAAATTTTTCAGATTGAACAGGATTTGATCAAAACAGGCGCCGGAAGCGTCTTAGTTCCTGTGGTCGCAGATATTAATGATGTTGATCGAATTCGATCGGTTTTTGAGAAGTACCGGCCCTCAGTGCTTTTTCATGCTGCCGCTCACAAGCATGTTCCGATGATGGAAATTCAACCGGGGGAAGCTATTTTTAATAATGCATTTGGAACCGTTAACCTTGCTCGCGTCGCCTTAGAATTTGGCTTGGAGCGATTCGTTTTTATTTCAACGGATAAAGCAATTAATCCAACCAATGTGATGGGGGCGTCAAAGCGTATGGCGGAGATTTTTCTGCAAGCTTTTCATGCGGCAAACCCAGGTTCGACCCGTTTCATGTCGGTGCGCTTCGGTAATGTATTAGGATCGTCTGGATCGGTTGTTCCAATCTTTCAGAAACAGATCGCTGAGGGTGGGCCAATTACCGTGACCCATCCGGAGGTGACTCGTTATTTTATGACGATTCCCGAGGCGGTGGGATTGGTATTGCAGGCTGCGGCTTTAGGGGTGGGGGGAGAGATCTTCGTGCTGGATATGGGAGTGCCAGTCAAGATCGTTGACTTAGCGCGACAGCTAATCGTCTTGTCTGGGTATCAGGCGGATGTAGATATTGAGATTAAGTTTACAGGCTTGCGGCCAGGGGAGAAGTTGTTTGAGGAACTTTCCCACCAGAATGAAAATTTGGTGGCAACGGGGCATTCCAAGATTTTCCGTTTTGTGTGTGAACCGTCCGATCTAGGTGAAGTGGAGTCTTCTTTTCGTCGGATCGAACTTATGTTGAATACGAGTGACACGTCGAAATTGAAACTAATGATGCAACAGGTAGTTCCTGATTATCAGCCCTACTTGAACTGAGCGAAGACTCAAAGGAAAAATCTCGATAGCGAATCCTTCGCTACTTCAATCAGTAAATTCCTCAGCTAATGCGAATAAAGACGTCTACTGACGACCGCTGAGTGCTCGGAGAGTCGTTTCGGTTCGGCCATCTGAAAGCACTTCAACGGCGAGATCCCAACCGTCGGACATACTTCGAACTCGTCCGGCGACGAAGAGTGCAGCGGAGGCATTCAACAGTACGGCATCGCGCTTTGGACCTTGTTCCTTGCCACAGAGAATTCTTCGTATAATTTCAGCGTTCTCTTTGCAATCCCCACCGGCGAGGTCGGCCAAGGATGCTGGCTTGATTGGGAAATTTGCAGGGGACCATTCTGACTGGGAAAAGGCCCGGTCTTGATAGAATTCGCAAACCTGATTGATCCCCAAGGTGGAGAGTTCATCGAGTGTTCCCTCTCCAGGTACTGCTCCGTTGACCACCATCGCCCGCCTTAGTCCGAGATTTTGGAGGGTGCGAGCCATTGGTTCCACTAATTCAGAGCGCGAAACCCCCAATAACTGAGCCGTCGGACGCGCCGGATTTATTAGTGGACCTAGAAAATTAAAGATCGTCCGCTGACCGAGATCAGCGCACTGTTTACGAGCAGGGCCAATGCCTTTAAAAACAGGATGAAATCGGGGCGCAAAGAGAAAGGCAAAGTGATGCTCACGCATCGAGTCTGCAGCCGCCTCCGGGGATAGATCCACCGGAATCCCCAACGCTTCCAAGACATCTGCACTCCCCGATTTTGAGGTGATCGCGCGATTTCCGTGCTTGGCGACACATACCCCTGCGGCCGCACAGACCAAGGCCACAGTCGTCGAAATATTAAAGGTGTTCAGTCGATCCCCACCCGTTCCACAGACATCAAGAATTTCTCTCGTAGCTCTCAGTTCATCTAAATCCGGGACCGAAATAGCCCGCAGCAGTAACTCCTTGGCAAAGCCAGCAATCTCCTCGGCTGTTTCACCCTTTTTCGCCAGTACAGTAAGAAATTTGGCTTTGGAATTTACTGTTTCCACTTCATTCACTAGCGCCTCGAGCGCCAGCGGAATTTGATCCGCTACGAGATTATTTCCAGCGCTCATTTGCTGGGTCAGTTCCGAAAGCATTCTTAAAGCCTAGAGATTAGCTTTAACTTTGGGAAGACGCTGGACACCGATCCCGAAAATTCCCCATCTGCATTCTCAATAAAATGCCCGTTGACCCACGCTTCAATTAACATATCATCTCATCCAGATACGTAAATACGTTCAAATTAAAAGTTATCATCCCAACTCATCCACGTTTATGAGCAACCGCTTCATTTTTTCGTCTGAATCCGTCGGTGAAGGTCATCCAGATAAAGTCGCCGATACGATTTCTGACGCTGTTCTCGACGCCTGCCTGTCCCAAGATAAGTTTAGCCGCGTTGCCTGCGAGACTTTCGTCAAGAGTAACATTGTGGTCGTCGGAGGTGAGATCACCACCGCGGCTCGATTCGATTACAACCAAGTGATTCGCGAAGCGATCCGAGGGATTGGGTACACCAATAACGACGATGTTTTCCACGCCGATCAGGTGTTCATCAATAATTATTTAACCGCACAAAGCCCTGACATTTCTCAGGGTGTTGACGCAAAGAAGGCTAAGGGTAAAAAAACAGCCGAACAGGGCGCAGGCGATCAAGGACTCATGTTCGGATACGCCTGCAATGAGACTCCGGAACTAATGCCGACTCCGATTATGTTTGCCCATCGTCTAGGGCGCGAACTCACTCGGATTCGTAAGGCTGGCCAACTCGCTCCGTGGCTCCGGCCCGACGCTAAGTCGCAGGTGTCGGTTATCTATGAAAATGATCGGCCCGTCGGTATTTCCAACGTGGTCATTTCAACCCAGCATACTGCGGCGGTTGATCACAAAACCATCGAAGAATTTTGTATCGAACAGGTCATTCGAAAGGTGCTACCGGCCGAAATGCTTACTTCCAAAACCGAATTTTTGATCAATCCTACGGGTCGCTTTGTGGTGGGTGGACCTCAGGGAGATAGTGGTCTGACGGGTCGCAAGATCATCGTCGATAGCTACGGCGGGTTTGGTCGTCACGGCGGCGGGGCCTTTTCAGGTAAGGATCCGTCGAAGGTGGACCGATCAGCCGCTTACATGGGGCGGTACGTTGCCAAAAATATTGTCGCCGCCGGATTGGCTGACCGCGCTGAAATTCAATTCGCCTACGCCATTGGTTACCCAAAACCGGTCAGCGTCTACGTTAATACTTTCGGCACTGCCAAAAATGGACTCACCGACGCGACCATCACCGATGCCGTCGAAAAAGTGTTCAGCTTCAAGCCAGCGGACATTGTCAGCCACCTCAAGTTGCTGCGTCCTATATACTCCAAGACCACCAACTATGGTCACTTTGGTAAGGACGACAAAGACCTTACTTGGGAAGCGGTGGACAAGGTGAAGGCTCTACAAAAGGCAGTTAAGTAATTCTCACGGATGCGTCTTTTTACGAAAGTGAACAGGCAATCCACCTCTCTCCTGACTCTAAAATTGACTCAAAATGGCTAAAGCTAAAAAGAACTCAGCCGCCGCGACGGCACTCGCCGCCGTCGCTGCCGCCCTCCCTAACCTCGCCACTTACGCAGCGAGCACTCCAGCAGGCAAGGACTACATCGTTCGCGATATGGCTCTCGCCGAATGGGGTCGCAAAGAAATAGCTGTGGCAGAACACGAAATGCCGGGCCTGATGTCGGTCCGCAGAAAGTATTCCAAACAGAAACCTCTTAAAGGCGTTCGTATCACTGGATCGCTCCACATGACGATTCAAACGGCAGTTCTGATTGAAACCCTCGTCGAATTGGGGGCCAAAGTCCGCTGGGCTTCTTGCAATATTTTCTCTACTCAAGACCATGCCGCTTCAGCAATCGCAGCAACGGGCGTCCCTGTCTTCGCTTGGAAGGGCGAGACCCTTGAAGAATACTGGGAACTGACTCTGAAGGCCGTACTTTTCCCCGGCGATCAGGGCCCTGAACTCGTGGTCGATGACGGAGGTGATGTCACCTTGCTCCTGCACAAGGGCTACGAACTCGAAAACGGGGATAATTGGGTGAATTCTAAGAGTGAATCCCACGAGGAACAGGTCATTAAGAACCTGCTCAAACGGGTGGCTATAGAAAAGCCCGGTATCTGGACTAAGATGGTCAAAGCTTGGAAAGGAGTCTCCGAGGAGACGACCACGGGCGTTCATCGTCTCTACAAGTTTGCTGAGCAAGGCAAACTTCTCATTCCAGCGATCAACGTGAATGATTCCGTTACCAAGTCGAAATTTGATAATCTCTACGGTTGCCGCGAATCGCTGGCGGATGGTCTGAAGCGTGCCACCGACGTGATGATCGCTGGTAAGGTCGCGGTGGTTTGCGGTTACGGCGATGTCGGTAAAGGCAGTGCCCATTCTCTTCGTGCCTACGGGGCACGGGTGATTGTCACTGAAATCGATCCGATTAACGCCTTGCAGGCCGCGATGGAAGGTTTCGAAGTCAATACACTCGAAAGCACCTTGGGCACCGGCGATATCTATGTCACCACCACCGGCAATTGCGATATCATCACCGTGGATCATATCCTGCAAATGAAGGATCAAGCGATTGTTTGTAACATCGGCCACTTCGATAACGAGATTCAAGTCGACAAGCTTAAGGCAGCCAAGGGTGTTCGAATCGAGAATATCAAGGCCCAATACGACCGATATCATCTGCCCGGAAATAAGAGCATCTACTTATTGGCCGAGGGGCGTCTGGTCAATCTCGGTTGCGCCACCGGTCATCCGTCCTTCGTTATGTCGACTTCGTTCACTAACCAAACTCTCGCCCAGATTGAACTGTGGCAGAATAAGGACAAATACGAGAAGACGGTCTATCGTCTTCCCAAGAAATTGGACGAAGAAGTCGCCCGTTTACACCTCGATAAAATTGGAGTTGTGCTTACCAAATTATCTAAACCACAGGCAGACTATCTTGGAGTGGCACTCGACGGCCCCTACAAGCCGGAACATTATCGCTATTGACCCAACCTTGCACTGAGGTGCGCTTTAGTTTTGAACGGACACTCTTAGCCGAGTGTCCGTTTTTTATTGGTGCGCCCGGCAGGGCGCGTTTTCTAATGGGTTGAAGTCCCGTACAGGCCCGGCAAGGGGAACTGTTAGCTGCACGGCAAGGGTGTCCATCGCGAGGTGGGATCTGAAGGAAGCCGGAGGCAAAACACTGGACCGACGAACAGGA
>CAMDGV010000029.1 GCA_945898055.1 Akkermansia muciniphila
ACGCACACCGGATGCTCCGGCGTTGAACGGCGGCGGCGGTCTAGCAGAAAGAGGGTAGAACCCGCAGAGAGGAGCGTGTCAGACGCCGGGAAAGGGCTTCACCAAGCTCATCCGGCACGCCGACGAACCTCAGATGCTGCAATCGACCGAAAACCCGGCCGATTCGTCCGCCTACCCAAATGCAGATGAATCCGCCCTGTCCCGCCACCTTTTCTGGCTGACCCAGTTGCTGCAATTTGTTGCGCAACGTCCGCACCTCTGGCACTCGATCCAGCCCCAAGACCTTGCCCCATTCTCCCGGAGCGCAGTAACGCAACCCCTCCAGCGAACGAACCCGTGCCAACGCCAGCAACGCCACCAGCAAAAACACATGCACCATTTGGTAATAGCCTTGGGGAAGCTCAAAATGCTCCTCCGTACGCTCCCACAGACCGCTGGCCAAAAGCGCTGGCAACGCCAGGAGCACTCCCCCTTTGGGCACGTCGGCGCATGCTTCAAAATGCGAATCCACCGGACCGCCCTTGCCCAGCGAAGCCAAGACACGACCGCTCAGGTCGCTGGCCCCCACTCCTAACGGAGCTTGCGCATCGTCCTGGCTGCGCTGACTTTTGGTGCTTAAACTGGCATCCGAAGGACTGGCGGGAGAACTTTCTTCTTTTTTTTTATCGGCACCACCAGGCGACCTGCGCGGAGGGCTTTCTGCAAAGTGTCACGCTTGACCTCAAGCTGCGCCGCCACTGCCGTCAACGTCTGCCCCTGATCCAATTGGGCTTGCGCCTGGCGCAAAATCTCCGGGGTCAGCACGCTGGGACCGCGCACCGGTTGCGGCCGCCAAAAACCTCCTGGACCTTCTTGTTCGTAAAGCTTGACCGCCCTCTTGAGGCTGATGGCACTGACTCCAAAGACCCGCGCCACTTCGGTCTGTTTGATTTTGCCTTCCAAATATAATTGGCTCATGAACAACCGAAAACTTTTCACATCCTTGGCGTCGTGCGTGAAAACAGGCAACGTCCCGTAGAAATAGTTCACCTTTCCATCACGGCAACTGACTCCCAAGTCCGCGCTCAACTGGGTCACCCCCTTTGGAAATACCGGCAGTTGTAATTGGGCCATGCCAGCAGTCTGTTTTCCAGACGACGATCAAACGAGGCAAAAGTGGTCGCAAATCAGAATCCGGCAGGCCTCTCCCGTTCCGCCAGATCATTCGAATGAAAATCCTCGTCCAAGCCCCGGTTTAATTGGTCGATCTCGCAAACTCTCACACGCCTCCTCAACGCACGGGATCAGGAAGTCTGAGCCTCTGTTTTCAGGTAGTTCCAGGACATCCAGGCTCCAGGGTCAGCTTCCATCCGCGACTCATTCCTCACCACTGCCATCAGGTAGTCGAACGGATTTGCGTAAACCTACGCCCAACCCATGGTTCCCCATTCGTCCTACTGGGGGGTAGCCTGCGTGGATGAACTCCATGGGACCATCTCGGAAGCGTCGTGGTCTTGCTGAAGTCCAATGACGGATCGATGAATTAAAAAAATCGGGACTCTCGAAGGCTGAGTTTGCTGCGAGATTGGGGGTTCATCCTCTTTTCAATCGGACTCTTTCAAATCACTCATGAACCTTTACCTTGGAATTGAAGCACCGATCAATTGAGAGGGATGGGTAAAGCAGGTAATGCTTGAATACCCAATAGAATAGGGCATTTTTCCAATTTAAACAGTCGATCAATTCGGTCACAAAGTGCCATTCTAGAAAGAACTGGGAGACGTCCGAATGAAAGCGTGGTTGAATAGTGAGACGGTAAGATATCCTTTGGCGGTGCTTTGCGGGGTTGCTTGGGCACTCGCTTTCCCTCTCCCCGGTTGGTCTGGCATGGCATGGCTGGTGCCACCACTTCTTTGGGTAGGCACTTTTGGTTTGAGCCGCATCGAGGGGTTCCGTTTTGGCTACCTAGCCGGGCTGATTCATTTTCTCATTCTACTCCGTTGGATGCGGCATATGCCGGTCTCGATGGGTGCCTATGCGGCTTGGGTGGCTCTCAGTGCATATTGCGCCCTTTTCCCGGCCGTTTGGGTTTGGGTGAGCCTCGGATTTTTCAAGTCTGCGGCTAGCTCCTATTTAGGTTCGGATTGGAGTCGTGTGGCCGTCGATTATGTGCATCGGTCTTGGTTAGAACGGGCGGGTTTGCTCGTGGCACTCTCGGCGGCTTGGGTTGCTCTAGAATGGGGGAGGTCTCGACTCTTGACTGGATTTCCGTGGGCGCATCTGGGTTCATCGCAATGGCAGCAATTGCCCCTGATTCAGATTGCTTCAATTACGGGCGTCTACGGCCTTTCCTTCTTAGTCTGTTGGTGTGGCCTTTCTCTTGCTGGGGCTTTATTGACCCTCGGATTCCGGCCAGAATCTCGTTGGAGTTGGACCGCAGAAACCCGACTTCCCTTGGCTATTACCTTAATGGTGATGGGTTGGGGTTTCTGGGAGGTGATGGGTTATCGACGACTTGAAGCCCGCATGGGAGCGAGAACCGTGAAGCTTGCCTTGGTGCAGCCCTCGGTGGCCCAGACATTGTTGTGGGATCCGGCGGAAGAGGAGTCGGTTTTTGCTAAGATTGAGTCGTTATCCCGTCAAGCACTGGCATTAAAGCCGGATGTTTTGGTTTGGCCGGAAGGAAATTTCGGATTGAGCCAGACGAATTTTTTGCGGATGAAAACTCTTCTGGCAGGAACGAAAGTTGATTGGGTGTTTTGTTCGGATGACATCGAAGAAAATCCGACTGGGTTTGCTCGTTTCAATGCCGCCTTTCATTACACAGCGGAGGGGCAACTAGAGCCCTCCTATCGTAAACAGAGGTTGGTTGCTTTCGGTGAGTATGTGCCCTTGGCTCGTTGGTTGCCCTTTTTGAAGTGGTTAACCCCCATTGGAGAGGGATTTCAGCCGGGAAATCGGCCCAGCCTCTTTCGACTGGCAGGTGGAAGCGTCGCGGCCCCGGTGATTTGTTTTGAGGATGTCTTTCCCCACGGCATTGCGGGTCATGTGACCTCGGAAATTGATTTTCTGCTAGGATTAGCCAATGACGGTTGGTTTCTGGAAAGTGCCGCTCAATGGCAGCATAGCGCCAACGCGGTTTTTCGAGCGGTTGAAAACGGCGTGGGACTGGTGCGAACCTGCAACAATGGAGTGACCGGATGGTGGGATGCACGAGGGACCCGTCGCTCGACCTTGGCTGACACTGAGGGCGGGGTGTATAGTCCAGGGATTTTAATAATTGCGGTACCCGTGGGGTTGCCTTGGGTGGAGACACCGTATCATCGGTATGGAGATGTGTTTGCTGGCCTCTGTACCGCCTTGGCTGGCTGGCGAATGATCCGGGCCAAGTGGCGGCTCTAGTCCTGAATTAAGGGCGAGATTAGATTTCTTCGAGCCGACTGGAGGCATCGCCAAATCCCTTGGGGCGGACCTGCATCGTTTCCATCATTGAAAGATAGAGGCGGCAGATTTGACGGTCTGATTTTCCGGTGTAATCGAGAACCCGGCCTCCGGCGATGCGACCGCCTGCGCCGCCTAAGAGGACCACCGGGAGTTGGGAGGCATCATGGTTGCCATTCATCATTGAGGAGCAGTAGAGGAGCATCGAATTATCCAGAAGAGTCCGATTACCCTCCTGGATAGCGTCGAGTTTGCGAGCGATATAGGCGAGTTGCTCGATGAAGAATTGGTTGACCTTCAACCAATCGGCGGTGTCGCTATGGGAGAGCAGATGGTGAATCATATAGTCCACGCCGAGGTGCGGGAATCGGAGGGAGCTATGATCATTATTGAGTTTGAGCGTGGTGATCCGAGTGGTGTCAGTCTGGAACCCCAGCACCAAAATATCACACATTAGCCGCATGTGATCGGCGATATTCTGAGGAATTCCATCAGCAGGGCGGGCCATATTAGGTTTATCGAGGACAGGTCGCCAGCCTTGTAGTTCCCCCTTCTTTCCAGCGTTTTCGATACGTTGTTCGACATCGCGAACGGAGTTCAAGTATTCATCGAGTTTATGGCGGTCGAGCGTACTGACCTGACGCCGGAGTTGGTTTGCATCGGAGAGGACCGCGTCCAGGACACTGCGGTCGCCTTGACTCACTGAGTCTTTAAAAAGGCGATCGAAAGCCAGTGCCGGATAAAGTTCGAGTGGAGTAGGGGTAGTTGGAGAGCTCCAGGAGATGTGGGAGCTATAGAGCATAGAGTAGTTCTTATGCACCGACGGGTTTGATTTTTCGCATCCGAGCACCAAGCTGGGGACTTTGGTTGAGTTACCATATTTCTGAGCCAGAAGTTGGTCGATGCTTGTCCCTGAACGGATTTCACCACCGGAAGCCAGAGGAGCGCCGGAGAGCAAGTTGCCCGTCTGCGAGCTGTGGATATTACCCTTCAGCGCCTCGGCATTATAGAGTCCTCGGACGAACACCATTTTTTCCCGTAAACTATGAAGAGGCTGAAGGACCTTACCCAGTTCCATGTTTTGGCCTTGACCGCGAGCCCACCATTCCTTGGAGTGAAATCCATTACCGGAGAAAAGCACGGCCAGACGAACCGGGGCTTCGCTCGCAGGTCGCGTCCCGGAGGGAGGAGTATCGCCCCAGACAGTGACCGATTCCATCCACGGCAGAGCCATAGTGACGCCGGCGCCCCGCAGAAAAGTTCGACGAGAGAAGTGATGAGAAGGCATAAGATTTAGAGGAGGTTGAAGGGGATCGAAGGATTAAAGATGAAGGAAAACAAGGTCAGGGAGTTGATACAGAATCACCCGAGGCCATTTCGCGTCCGCGGATTTCACGGAATTGGCGACTGCGAACAATGCCTTCGATGAGTGAACCGATTCGGTATTGGTTTGCTTTGAGAGTAGCGGCAAGATCTTCAATGAGGGGACCATCGGAGAGTTGAATACTGCGACCGAGGGCGTACCCGAGTAATTTGCGAGAGACCTGTTTAAGAAAGGCATCTCGACGTTTACCGAGGAGATAAGAGCGGAGACCGTTAATGCCCTCGAACTGAGAACCATCCAACACCGTTGCTTTGGTATCGATGGGACGACCGCCCGCATCGCGATCACGCAAACGGCCGATGGCATCGAAAGCTTCGAGCGAATAGCCATAGGGATCAATGCGCCGATGACAACCCGCGCATCGCGGATCGGAGGTGTGTTTTTCGGTGAGTTGGCGGACAGAGAGAGTTTCCGTGGCTTCATCTTCCGGAAGACGTGGGACATCTTTAGGTGGACGCGGTAATCTTTCACCCAGCAGAACTTCGCTGAGCCAATTGCCACGAAGGATGGGGCTGGTGCGAGAGGCCCCCGACTGTTTAGCCAGAGTCGTTGCTTGGCCGAGAATACCCCCACGAGAATAGGCCTTTACGCCGTCGACCCGACGCCACTCGGGACCTTTCACCCCTGGGATTCCATAATGTCGAGCGAGGTCTTCATTGAGGAACGTATGATCGGCATCCAAAATTTCCAAGACCGATCCATCCCGCTGAAAGAGGTCGGTAAAGAACTGGAGAGTTTCCTCGTACATAGCGCCTCGAAGGCCGTTAAAACTAGGAAAGTGACGTTCACTTTTTTCGTTCAATCCATCGAATTCATAGACATTGAGCCAAGCGGCTGCGAATTCGGAGGCCAGCCCACGGCTGCGGGACGTTTTGAGTAAACGCCGAGCCTGGAAGGCCAAGACATCAGGCGAGTGAAGTGTACCCGTGGCCGCCGCCTCTTGGAGGAGACTATCTGGTCCGGTCGTCCCAATAAAATAACCTAAGCGGGTGGCTAGTTCCCAGTCATCGATCGGTTCCGCGCTCTTCCCAGGAGGAGCGATTTCGGTGCGGTAAAGAAACGCAGGTGAGACAAGAACCCGAGCAACGAGGAGGCGTATGGCGTCGTCGTGCGGGAGTTCCTCGGAGCGAAGTCGATGATAGAGAGAGGAGAGATCTGTCGATTCCTTGGGGAGCAGAGGGCGGCGGAAGGCTCGTTGAGCGAAGCCGAGGACAGACTGAAGATGGCTTGGTTGCGAGTTGGTTAGTTCTTTTTTAAACTCAACGGCCCGTTGTTGGATGGGAATTCGGAGCGGTTCGAAAGCACTTGGATCGGCATCTTGGGTCGCGAACTGATAGAGTTGTTCAAAGGCGTCCACTAATTTCAGTGGAGCCAAACTAATTGCATTTAGATCAGCCCAATGACGGTCTAATTGAGCGGCTTCCGTCTCATCTAGCATGAGCCGGCGGAAGTGGGTATCTTCGCGGAAATAGAGAGTGAGCGTCACTACTTCGTCGACCGGAACAATTTTGGTATAGCACAGAGCCGCTGGAAAAAGAGTGCGGAAATCATCGAAAGTTTTTTCGAATCGAGGCCGAGACGATCCGGTATTACGAACGAGAATAGGAGACTCAGAAACAATGGGGCGTTCGCCATCAGACCAGGTGCTTTTGCGTCCCTCTTCTCGCGGGGCACCGGAGGCGATGGAGAGGTTGGCTGGACGCGACGAGAGAGCCTGCATCTGAACACTGCCATGGAGTCCGGCTTCAGGGTGGAGGCTGGCCGTGGCGACGAACTCATAGCCAGCGGCGAGATCAGCCGGCAGGTGGATCTCGATGACTGAAGGAGATTGAACAACCAGAGTTGAAGCGGCAGCGGTGGGGCCCTTGGGACGAGAGCCAAACAAGGCAGGATCGAGTCCGATTGAGGTGGAATCTTTGTCTACCTTTTCTAAGGATTTAAAGATTCCGGACTTAGAATGGAGGGAGGTTGAAGTGGAGGAATGACGAACCGCGGAGGTAATCAATCCTCGGAGGAGCGGACCATCGAGCGCGGTCAATTGGCGGTGGAGGGCAAAGTCTGGCGAGTTGGTGGCGAGAGATTGGGTGCCGCGGGTCAGGGTGTCTTGCAGGCGGATTGCGAGGCCTTGGCGCTCAGGAGTGGAGGAAGAGGATTGCCAGAGAGCCAAGAGAGACCCAGCGGGAATGAGGTCCCCCGAGGCCGCACCGGAATCCGGTTCGCTATGGAAGTGCCAGATCCCAAGATTACCCTGTCGATCGGCGTGAGGATTTCCGGCAAGGATATTGGGGGAGACATCTCCTGCGAGATCCCAAAGGCGCGTTCCATCGCTTATTCGCAGATCGAGGCTCGTGAGATCGCAGGAGTGATTACCCTCCCGCGGACTGACCACAAGAGCGATGACATCGCCAGGGTGAATAGCCAGAGATTCCGGTAGGTTAAAAGGAACCAAGGAGGCTCCTTGAGCGTAACCTGCGGCGAGTTTTTGGCGAGTTTTGCCGCGTCGAAGTTCGAGTGACCAGGCGACACCATTTCCGCATTCGGGATGAGCGTGTTGGACAGCGCCAGAGAGGCGTATCGAACTGGTAACAGGACTGCGCCAAGAGACGACGACACGTCGCGAAGGGGAGGGGTGAACGGCGATACTTTTGGGCTTCATATTACCCGGAATACGGACCGCATTGGTGGAGCTATTGGCGAGCACACTCAGGGCATCAGCACCGGTCCAGCCTTGAATAAAGTCGTAGGTCTGGGTGCTTTCCAGTTTTGAGGTGAAGTGACCTTCGATCGAGACCTCACCAGCACCGAGGCCGAGAGTCTCGAACCAAGCTTGAAGAATGAGGGGATCGACGGCGTGTGTTTTGGCTAAGGCGGTTAGAGTGGTTGATTCGGAGGCCGGATTTGCCGAAGCCTGAGCGGCAGCGGCGAGGCATTGGGTCGTTTGGGCGAACAGATTTTGGCGTTGTTTAGCTAGGACCTCGCTGACCGTATGAATCGAGCGCAGCGGAAGGTCAGGCCGTCCGGCCGCCACTAAGCGTGGGTTTTCCCAAACCGCCACATCTCCAGTCGAACCATCGCCCGCATCCGAGGTGACCAGATAGAAAGAGAGTTCCTTGGCGTCCTTGACGACAGGCAGTTTAAGGCGCACTTCCCTCGCTTCAGCGAGCGGAGAAACCGGCACTTGCCACGACTTTGGGCCATCACGTTTGCCGATGTGACCAATGCTGGTAAAGCGCCAGAGTGTACGTTGCCAAGCGGCAATATCGGCTGCGAGAACCGAACCATCGCCGGATTTTGCACTCTTCCAACGGGCCCGAATTGGATCAAGGACCGGAGAAGAATTTGAGTCGTTCAAAGTAGCCCAGAGAAGTCCCAAGTACTTAGGATTCAGGCCCTGTTGTTGGGCGGTTAGACTCAGAGTGTTGCTCGAGACCGTGCGGAAATCACCTGAGACAGGACGCAGGCCGAGAGTGGATTCAAGATAACGCGGCAAGGGCAAGATACCGCCATCGCGAGTATCGAACTGAATTCCCTGAAGATTGACGGCCGAGCCACCGCCCGTTTCGGTGTAGCGACCATAGAGCGCGCGAATAGCGGTCAACGATTCCTCAGTCCAATCACGTTGTGAGGTGCTCGAGGAGAAGCGGATTCCTTGAGGTAACAAGACAGTATGAGCCGCCACCTCCTTAGCAGCGGCGAGATATTTGGTCACTAGTGAGGGGGACATGACCAAAGAGTTGCCCACATTCATGAAGCCCTCGCCTGAGGCGGAGTCAGCGGGAAATTCCTTGGCTGGATCGAGGCTAGGAATTCCAGTGAGCTCGCGAAGAGTTCCGGTGTACTCGACATTGGTAAGGCGGCGAAGGGTAACGGGGCCTGGATCACCGGCCTGTTCACGAGCGACCTCGTTGAGGAGGTTAGCGATCCAAGAGAGAAGTCGTTCTAGATCAGCGGGAGCGAGGCGAGGTTTGTCTTTTGGGGGCATTTCGCCCAGAGAGATCTGTTCCACGATTTCCTGCCAGATCTTGGTTTGTTTCCGGATGAGACTTGGAGTGGTGAATTGTTCGAGATCGAGGTCTCCCTTTTGTTTTGCGGTTGAATGGCATTCAAGACAATGCGAACGGAGCAGGGGAAGAATATCGGTGGCAAAATCCGCCCCAAAGCAGCGAAGCGAAAGGCAAACGAGGATCAGCGTCGAGAACCACGATTGACGGAGCAGTAGGCATCGAGAGCGCATTGTAAAGAGGAGACGAGAGTGGGCTAAAATTGAAGGCAGGGGTCAGAGGCGAATAAAGACTTTATTGCGATAGAGGTACAGGCATATCCACCAAAAAAGAAATAAGACAGCAGCCCCTTCGATCATTGGAGCGTAGACGCCTCCTATCCGAGTCCAGATATCGGGACCGAGATGGGTTTTGAAATTTTGTTTAAAGAAGCCATCCCAGAGATGAACAGTCGTGTAGATAAAAATAGAATTCATCCCGACGATTTGGAGGGGAAAAGACCAACGACGGAGATTAAGAACATCGATAACAGCATGGAAACCGGCGAGGAATAGGCAGCACCACCCGCCGCTAAAGAGAACCCACGACGGCGTCCAGATTCGTTTAACCACCGGAGCGATACCGGTTAAATCCAGCATCCAACCGACGGCCAGTCCGGCGAATCCGGCGAGAGCGAGCCTTTGGAGTTTGCGTGATGCAGGAAGATCCTCCCGACGAAGCCATCCGCCGGCGAGGAGTCCGCAGATCATCGTCGCCAGAGTGGGGATGAAGCTCAGAGTGAGATAGCCCCCACCATTGTAGGCAAATTCTTTGGCGCGAGGGAACAGGTTGAGAAACCAGACATCAAAGTGATGGGCAGGATTTGCATTTTTATTCCAGTGCGCAGCAAATCCAGAAAGACCGTGCTCCTTCATCCAATCGGCGGAGACGCCGACCGACTCGGGATTAAAACTAGGGGGCGGCAGAGGCGTGAGAGCAAACCAAGCCCAGTAACCGAGTAAAAGCGCGGTGAGAGCGAGAAATTGGGTACGAACCGAGCGCCAAGCGAGCAACCACAAGAAGACATAGCCGAGACCGATTTGAGAAAGTGTATCCTCGAAAGTAAAGCGAGTCTGGGCGGAATGAGTTGACCTGAGGAAAACTCCGAGAGCCACCAGAGCGAGGGCGCGCCAGAGGGTGTGAAAGAACATCCCAGGACCTGAATCGCCTTGGCTGCGACGACGAGCGATCGACCACGGTAAGGCCACTCCGACAAGAAAAGAGAAGGAGGGTTGGATCAGATCATGCAAAGTGCAGCCTTGCCAGTCCACGTGGTCTTGATGATGGGCTAGAAAGCGCCAAAAATCACTCCCTTGAAGGGCATTTGAGATCTCTCCAAAGTGGAGCATTTCGCCGGCCATCAGGAGCATGACCCATCCGCGATACGCATCCATGGAACCGAGGCGTTGAGGTTTAGGAGAGGATTTTGAGTCTTCCTTCGACTGGGTCATTGAAGGTGTTGTCTCAAGCCTTGGGTGCGAGTGCAATTCCTATGGCAAAATTTGATTAGGATCGTTTGTTGGATTGGAGAGGAGAAACTTCAGGTTAGCGTGTATCGAGGACGACCCGATAAAAGTGTTGAGGTTGATTCACACTGGGTTGCGACACCTCACTGAGTTCACCGTTGCCGATAATCTTTTTGAGTAAAACCCAAGGGCCCATCGGTGAATCTGCCCCTTGAACCTCGTAGTTGGCCTTTTTCATTGAATTCCATTGAATCAGCAGGGAGGTGCCGTTCCAAATTGCCGTTAGGATCGGAGGCGGTTGTAGCGAGGTTTGATTTTCCGTACCTGGCGTTGGGGTGGACCAGACATGCTCGAAGGATTGACCTTCAGGTTGGGCGCTCCAAGTCCGGTCAGGGATAGATTGACCGTAATTGAGCGTGTCGATGATTCCTGATCCAGTCGTGGTGGGACGTGCCAACGAGATCCAGCCATTGGTAGGGGTAGGCTTAAGGGAGGCATGCCATTCTGAGGAAGTGCCCTGCCGAGGGTCCGCATCCAAGACGATAAGCCGTCGTTCGGCGGGTTGGAGAGTTGCGGTGAGAGGAAAAGTCCAGAAGAGAGACGCGCCTGAGGTGTTTAGAGTCCAGTTGGCTAAGGAAATTGCGGTGCTTCCAGTATTGATGATTTCGACCCAAGCTTCGGCTTCCCCGGCAGTATCGCGAAACGCCCCTGGGCTGGTTTGGATTTCATTGAGAAAGACGGGGGGGAATTCAGCGAGCGAGACTGCCCCTGGGGTGATCTGTCCCGGGCTTAAGCCGACTTGCGAGGTTCCGTCTAGACTGAGGGTGGCACCAAAGACAATATCGGAACTTGTGAGACTGGTTTGGTGAACTTGAACCGCGAGCAGATTGGTTCCGATACGAAGTAGGTTAGCGGGTAAAAAAATCGGTCCGACAGTGGTCGCATCGCCGATGGAGACCGAGCTGGGGGTGGCAGGTTGTACAACCGTCTCTGCGGCTAGATTGAAGCGGGTTAATTCAGTTCCATTAAGATGAAACACAGCTCCGTCATCGATGATGTGAGTGAGCGCCAAGGTCCCCGCTCCAGGTAATTGGTTTAGAACGAACTGGGTGCGGAAGTAGTAGGTCCATTGACCGAGAGTTAGAGGAGTTTTTTTTGCGGCAGGGAGATCGGCAGATTCCACGTAGAAAAGACCAGCCCCCGTTTTCCAGTTCGTATCATTGAAATTATTTTCCAACCAAAATAGGGAAGGAGTGCCGTTTTCAAAATAACGCCAACTGTTGGTCATAGAGATCAGCGAACGCGGACCGGTCCAAGGGATTGATAATGTCCAATTGCCGACCCGCGAAGTATCAGCCAGAGGATCGATCAGCTGGAGAGCCGTCCCGCCGGCGAGGGATTGATCTGGCCAAGGTGCGGAGGACGAAAAGTGAACCCGACCCAATAAGGCTCCGTTAGAAGCGCGAAGCTGAAGATCATCACCCTCGAGGCCGAGGTTGCCTGTCCAAGGTCCGACCGCCGAAATATTGGATCCGTAGACCGCAGCGAAGACGTCAGGCTGTGCAACGACACAGAGTGTTTGGCGAGGTTGGATCAGTGATTTGTCGGGGAAAGTGAAGCTCAACGAACGTCCAGAAAGCTGGCAGCCTGAGATATCCCAGGCGGTCACGGCGGACGCATTCAGCAACTCAATATAAGCGGCTTGGATCTTGGTTGGGTGGTTCATTATTTCTGAGAAAACCACTCGGAACCGAGGTTGCACAGTGATCGCAAGTGAAGTGATCGCTGAAGCCGAAGGAAAGGCATCGTCGCTGACTCGAACTTGGAGCGTTTGCAGGGAAGCCCCAGAGTCAGTGGGCAAGGTCCAGCGCACGAGGCCGGTTGACGGATCGATGACCGCATCGTTGGGAACCGGTGCGACCAGGGAGAAAGTCAGATTTTGGGGAGGAAGATCGGGGTCCGTGGCCTTGACTCTGAGTTCGATGAGTTCCCCTTCCGTCCGAGATTGGGCCGGGAGCGCGGTGAGAATGGGAGGTTGGTTGTCTTCTTCGACCAGAATTGAAAAACGAGTGCGAGCCGATTGGGCGAGTGAGGACAGTTCAGTGGCTTCGACAAGGATGGTATAGGAGTTAGGCCCCTGAGTTTCTGCAGGGGTCCATTGAAGGACGCCGGTGAGGGGATCGAGGGAAAGACCCTCGGGCGGCGTCGATTGCAAAGAGTAACGGACTGGGCTTCCCTCGGGGTCAGTGGCCGACAACGTGAGAAGCAGAGGAGTCCCTTCGCGCACAATTTGTGGGCCGGGTTGAGTGAAGATAGGAATATTATCGATCTCATCGACATTGATTTGCAACAGACGCGTGATCGACGCGGGCGGGGTCCCATCGTCGGTGACAATCACTGCGACAGTGTACAAAGCGTTGCCCTGAGTTTCCGATGGAACCCAATTTAAGAGGCCGGTATCGGGAGCGATGGACAAGCCTAAAGGGGCCGTTGACTCGAGAGAATAGCGAAGCTTTTGTGAAGGGCGATCCGCGTCTGTGGCAGTGAGCTGAACACTGAGCAAGGCCCCTTCGCCGATAGAAATCGTGGAGGGAAGATCGAGGTTGGGAGATTGATTCGACTCCTTCACCTCAACCTGAAGCAAGAGAGTGGCGGAGCGATTGGGAGATCCCGAATCGGTGACTCGCGCTGAGAATCGGTAAGTAGCAGGCCCTTGCACTTCGTTTGGAGTCCAAGAGAGTTCACCGGTGGTGGGGTTGATTTCCAGACCGAGAGGAACCTCTGTACCTAGACTGAAACGGAGCGATTGACCCGGATCTGGGTCAGAGGCTTGGAGCAGTAAAGTCCAGCGGACAGATTCGGCAATCCTTTGCAGCGGGACCGTGGTGAAGTGCGGAGGAATATTTCCACCGACAATCGTGTTGGCGGAACCGGGGGTCGGAACATCCTGCGGAATCCAGTCACCTTCAGGGCCATCCGGAGAGCGACCCGTGGTGAGGTTATTGGCTTGTACTCCGAAGGTCACTGCATCGACAAGAGAGCCATCAGGAGCGTAGAGAGCGATCTGTTCGCCAGACCGTGCGAGATTGAAGGAGGCATGAAACCAGCCATTTGAGACCTGTGTTTGTTGAGGTTCAGCATCGGCCCAAACCAGTAAAAAGCCTAAAGGAGGAATAATCGTTCCTGAGGGCAGAACAGAAGCGGTACGATTAGTGAGAGAATCGGTCAGAAAATAACCGGAGAGATCCGCAGGAATGGCGGCGGCATTATGCAGTTCAAGCCAGTCCTCAAAATCGCCATCAGCAGGATCGGCGAGGGTCGAGGTATTTTGGGCCATAAACTCATTAATCACTACTTTGATCGATGGGACGGCGGGGTTATTGGAAGCACCTGGGGTAGCGAAATAAAGGGGACGCCGTGAAAAAGGATCGCCATCTGGGATCGAACCAAAGCCACGACCTTGCGGAAGATTTTCGTACTCCAACGAGTCCAAAATAGCGGGGCTTGCCGGGGAACCTTGCAGTCGAGCGAGCACTACTGTACCTGAAGAGGGCGAGAGCCTGAAGTTGGCATGCAGTTCATTGGACTGAGTTTCGGAGGGCTCATTATCGAGCCAAATCCGCAAGAAGCCGCCGGCAGGAATCGAGGTTCCTAGCGGAATAGCCCAGCGGACTGCATTGGTGAAAGAGTCTGAAAGCCAGAGATCATCGAGAGAGGTTGGATTCGAAGCCGGGTTATAGAGTTCGATAAAAGGATCGGCATCCCCTGCGGAATCGGTGACGCCGACAGGTGGAACGGGAAAAACTTCATTGATCCAAGCCGTTGGGAAGGGGGCTAAAGACGACCGAACCGCATTAATCGCACCCGGGGTGGAACGATTGGGGGCATTGGTAGCGGTCGTTGCCCAGTTCGCTGGTCGACGGGTATCGAGGGTTGGGTCAATGAGTTGAAGTGAGGGGCCGAATCCATCGGCTTCGATGGGCCAAGGCGGGTGATCGGAGTAGCGCACGTCACTGAAATGGGAGAGAGAATCAGGGGTCGAGAGGCGGAGATGTTCTCCCTTGTTATCGAGGCCACCGTTGAAAGTATCGAAGAGAGGAATCACCGCCCCGAAGTGGGCAGCGAAGGCAGCACGGTCAGCGGCAAGAACCCAGTAGCCACCCGGAGGAATGAGGGCAACGGCAGGAAAAGTGTAGCCGAGACCATCGAGTTGATATCCAGCGAGATCAAAGGGAGTGGATGGATGTCGGTTGTGAATTTCGACAAAGGCCGTTTTAGGTTCAGCCGGATTATAGTGAATCTCATTCAAAATAACCCAATCGGCTGGGGTCGGAATAGCTCCAGGAAAGAGCACCTGAACAGAATCGGTAAAGGGCAAGATGGCACCGTTGCTGGCGAGACCGGTTAATTGTAACTGATTGGTTGCGGCGGCCAGAGGAACAACGAGAGAGAAGGTAGTGAAACCGGTCCAGAGGACTGGATAGCGGGTGCCATTGACAGCAATATTAGCAACCCGGAAGGGAGCAGTTCCGGTGAGAGTGACGGTCGGAGTGTTAGCGGTGAAATCATTGCCCCCGTTTGAAGTGATGGAGAAGGTGGCGGCATCGGCGGCCCGAGCTTGGGCAATCAAGAAAGTACGGCGCGAATTGATATAATTGGTGATCGCAGAAATCGGGGCGAGGCCGGTGATATTATTTTGCAGTTGGATAGCCCGATAACCATCGATAATCGGGCGGTAATTCTGAGCAAGCATCGGTCCTTCGGTCGCCCGTAAGAGAGCCCTCCACAACATACGTCGGAAGGCCGGATGATCGAAAGTGCGCGAATTCATGACTGGATCTTGTCCGCCCCAAAGTCCAGCTGTCGGGCCGTCACCGAGTCCAAGCACAAAATCAATATCCCACGGCAGTAACACAGCGGGGCGTCCTGGTTGCCCATAGATGTACATATTTTGCCCGACGTTATAGGTCCAAGAATCCCAGTTGCCAGTGACCCGATGGAAGGCGAAGACCCGCATCCATTGGTCCATGTCTGCCAGTTGGAGGACTCGATCAGTATACCCGCTGTTAGCCGTCGAATTGATCGCGTTTACAAGATTATAAATGGTTTGGTAGTTACTCTCGGGAAATAGTTTGGCGCGTCGTTCCCAGTTCCAGCGGTAGCGGGCTGGCTTAAGGGTATTTTGGGAGAGAAATTTTTGCACAGTGGCTTGGGTCGCTTTGAAAGTTCGGTTGTCGTCAGCAAACTCAAACCAAATCGAGATTTTGTATAAGTCACCCTCACCCCACTCTGGATAATGTTGCTCGGCATAACGGTGATCAGGCTCTTCTTGATCCTCGATGACATTAGCAAGTGACCCACCATTAAGGTAGAAGAGTTGGTATTTACCGCTCAGCGATGGAAGGCCCATTTCGGAGGCGATCCAGGCCGAGACACGTCCGCGGAGTGCGGTCTCTTCCGTCCCACCATTACCGGTGCGAGAGAAGAGCCGTTCGCTGACTCCTTGGAGAAGTTCATCAGCAGGGACCCGGGTGGTGAGATCGCCAGAACCGCTATGGTAAGGGCTCCCCTTATCGCGATAGAGGACCGAATGAATGACCCGAGCATTTCCATAAACGAGGGTGCCTCGGCGATAGGCATTGTTGAGGGCATTACCCCCCACCACACTTCGGTTGCTCTGAGTCGTCCAAAGATGGACATGAGGAAAACTGCCGATGGGGATAGGTTCGTTCCAGCGGATGAGTCCTTCATCGAGTTGAGCAGTGGGCGGCCAGATTGCGGTAGCTCCTAAGGAATCGGTTGCCTGCAGCGTATAGGCCACGAGCATACTCCCGGTTTGGCCTGGAATTCGAGCCGAATAGAGACAGTCGCCTGCCACCTGGTCTCCATCTAAACCGTCGTCATGTAAGGGAACTTCGGAGACCGTGGTTGAAGGATCAATGCGGAAGCGACAGACAGCGTTGGTGACACCTTGAGGATCGGTGATATGGGCGGTGACTAGGACAGGGTCTCCCGAACGAGGAAGAACTGGGAAATGAGAAATGTCGAACAGGGAGGGCCCAGCGTTGACTTGTTTACGACTATTTTTTTGACCGGGAGTTCCTAAATTTCTTGGGACGGGAAGGGGCGCGGGATAATCGGCGTAATTCCCTCGAAAACGAAAGAGGAGTTCCGGCCAACCAGCGATCCAGCGGACAGCGGCTCGAAGAGTGACCGTATTGCCGTTGGCGAGACCGCTGGCGAGGGTGCCGCGAATCGAGTTAACACCGGTATCCAATCCGCCTTGGGCGCGCAGGTGAAGCCCGCGGGAACCGTTGCGACCGACTCCAGCACCAAGGGTGGAACCGAGATGATTGCCTCCGAGCGTCCATCCCGTATTGCCATTTTCGAAGCTTGGATTCTGCAGGAAATTGGTGCCACCCGTGCGGATCACCTCGATGTCATCAACCTGACATTCTCCATTATTGAGTAAGCCCAAGAAAAGACGATTGAGGCCATAGGCTGAATCGCCGAGATCGAGCGGCCCCGTCCATTGCACCGTACTCCAATCGGCCTTGGTTGATTCGTCGGAATCAGCCCAACTCGAAGCCAGAGACGGATCGCTCTCGGGATCGATGAGTTCGAGACTAGACCCGCCTCCATCGCTCCATTTCCCCCAAGCACCGCCGTCGAAATAGCGAACTTCCCCGACTTGGACATGAGTAGTCTCCGACCCAATGGTCCCGAGTTGATTGGTGCTGAGGAGGGTCAACGGGCGAAGTAATCGGACGACATCCCCTCCATTACCGAGTTGGCCCGCATAAGGACCAGCGACAGTGCTTGGGGATAAAGAGAGATGATTGAGTCGGAGCCGAGAAGGATCCTTAGCGACGACTATTTGTTGGCCGGGTTCGAGACGATATCCTTGAGGGAAGTCAAACTGAATACCCCCGCGGAGCTGCCAACCAGCCAGATCGAGCGGAGTGGCCCCGCGATGATGTAGTTCGATGAATTCATCGGCATCTCCGCCGGGTGGATTATAGAAAAGCTCGTTGACCACTAAATCTTCGGCGCGTCGAGAGCTATTAAAAAGACCGGGTGAAGGCGACGACAACCGGTGAAATCGGCTTGAGCCGTCGGGAAAGCGACCCGAGGAAACCCCGATTTCTTGAGGGGTGAACCGGATAACATCGAGCGCACGGCGTCCATCGGCTGAAACAAAAAACACCGTTTCTCCCGTCGATTTTAGGCGAAATCCGAGTTGGGTGGCATTCCAAGCTCGGTGGGTACCCGCAGCGATCCGTGTTCCAGCGGGCATTCGAAACCGATGGGTATTCAGCGAGTCAGTCAGCACCCTTCCTGAAAGATCGACCTCGTGGTTGGAGCGATTAAAAAGTTCAATAAAATCAGAGACAAGAGTCTCGGAGTGAGCAAGGAATTCATTGATGACCACTGGTTCATCAGGAGAGGCATGGGATGGATCGCGTCGGCCCGGTGAGCCGTCCCGGTAGTGACTGGGGCCCCAGGCGCGAGGATCAGCCTCGCCGTAACTGGGTGAAATAAGGACAAGCGAATGGCCGGCGTGCCCAGCGATCAAGGGCCACGGTGCTTCTGAGTCAAAGGCAACTTGCAATTTGATGGCCCCTATTGCATCGCGTAGTTCGATCGAGTCGCCGGATTTTTTGAGAGAACCCGTCCAAGGCCCCAGGGTTGGAGGGTCGTCTGATGAGGAGAGAAGGGTTGTGGGGTCGGCAGCGACGACTACCATAGCTCCGGCTTCCAGACGAAATCGATCGGGGAAACGGTAATGAATTCCGCCGGCCAAAGTCCATCCACTGAGGTCTTGAAAAATATCCCCATGATTGGCCACCTCAATAAAAGCAGAGCGTTGAGTTCCGTTGGTGGAAGCGATGGGATTGTAGAAGATTTCTGAGAAAACTAATCCTGTCCGGCGGCTGGACGGATGGACACCTTCGCGGAGATGATCGAGAGTCGATTCGGCGAGGTCCGTTGTTGGGGTGAGAGAGAGGAAGCGAGCGGTGGTCGGGATAGCGTTATTCTGGGAAGAAACAGCGAGACCGAAGCGAGTTTCACGGGTCCAATTGAAGCTCATTGAACCGAGCTGAACCCAAGAGCGAGCATCCGTGCTGGTATAACCGGTGACCGTAGTTCCGGTGCGTTTGAGGCGCAGCCACAGTTCAGGTTGAGTGGCTGGAAAACCGCCGGTAGCGGTGGCCCGAATCGAGGTGCCACCCGTGGAGGAACGGGATTCGAAGAAGCAACCGGCGAGAGGACTAGAGGCAAAGACAGCGGCGAACGGCCCGTTGGTGGTCGGCCCGCTCCGCAGCATTAGGCCGGCTCGGACAAAAGGGTCTGAGATGACCAATGAAGCCATCTGCACCTGAAAATCAAAATCCCCTTCGAGCGGCCTTTGGGCAAAGGAAAGTTGATCATAACCGGAAGCTGAACCTCGCCCTTGGGCGCTCATGGTATAGCTGTTGGTCCCAACTGAAACGAAGGAGCCAGTATCGCCACTGAGCGAGAGAAGAGTCAGCGGTTGCCCCTGCAATGGACCGGTGACCCCAGCGATCAAGGCTAATAAAAAAGCAAAAAAAGTCCGAGCGTTAAGAGGGTGTGACGCATCCATGGAGAGTGCGTGACACACTGACTGAAGATCAACAGGGCTAACAGTCCGAAGTGGATAGTTAATCGGAAATCCACTGCGATCTGCAACTCACTGAATATCGAGGAGAATCTTCAATTTATTTAGAGTATCCCCTTCGGCTTGAGCGAGGCGATAGAGTTCTTTGTTGTACTCAGAGAGAGCACTGATTTCATCCGACTCCGATTGCGTGAGATCGCGTTGGAGTTGGAGGACCTCGAACGAGGTGCTTTTGCCGTTGGCGAGTTTCTTTTCCTCGGCATCCAAGGCTTGGGCAGCAAATTCCCTTTGTTTACGCGTCGCCCCGACCCTTTCAAACTGGGTTTTTGCTGCGCGGATCGAGATATCGATTTCCCGCATTGCCCCCTGTTCCGTTCGTTTGAAGTCGAGCAGCAATCGTTCCCGCTCCAGTTTGACTTGTTTATTACTTTCTCGCGCGCTGCGGTTGTTTAGAGGGAAATTCAAGACCAAACCGACGGAGAAGTTGGGGAAATCACGAACTCCAATGTTGTCGAGAGAACTACCGAGATGGTGATCGAATCCATTCAGGCCGTAGCTGCCATTGAGATCGAGTTGAGGAAAGAGTTGATTATGGGCAAATCGGCTGCGGATTTTTTGCTGCTCCAATGAAAGGGTCGCTCGTTGCACATCGGGCCGTTGGGTGAGTGCTTTATGCCAACTATCCTTTTTGTCAAAGGCCATGGGCACGGCGGTCAGGGTCTGCGTGGGATCCAAAATGACCCCATCCATTTCTGATAAATTATCGGAAGTCAGGGTCCGCAATCGGGTCAGGGCGTCGCCATAAGAACCTTGAGTGCGCAGAAGATCGGCCCGGGTCCGAAAAACTTCTGCTTCAGAACGTTTCTCATCGAGAGGGGCTAACGCTCCAACTTCGACCCTTTTCTTTTGTTCCACCAAGCGACGTTCTGATGTTTCGACCGCCTTGGTCTGAACCTTGACGCTTTCTCGAGCGGCAATGAGGTCGTGATAAGCGAGTGCGACTTGGGTGGCGACAGTAATGACCAAATCCTGAACATCTTGTTCCGTTCGACGGATATTAAGCGTGTTCACTGCGATCATCATTCGAGGTTGATCGATCCAGAAATTCTTGAGGAGCGGTTGTGCCGTCCGCAAGCGGAGGGAGGGATTGTAGAGGAAACCGTTCTCAGGTCGCACCGAATCACTGGAACGAGGCACATCGAATCCGATATTGTAAGTAGTCCCCCAAGGCACGAGACCATTGATCGCTGTGGTATACGACTCGCGCCAAGCTTCAGCACCGGGAAGGGCGGCTTGGCCGGGCAAGGCCAAGCTGGGTTGAGCGGTAAAACTTTGTCCGGCAGAAAATTGGAGACTAGGGTCGTAAGCAGCCGATACTTGGCGCAGTTGGCTTAAGGCCTGACGCGGGCTGTAGAAGGCGATGCGAATATCCAGGTTTTTTTGGAGCGCCATTTTAACGCAATCATCTAAAGAAACAGGCTTGGTCTCGGCAACTAACGATCCAGCAGAGAGAGCTAAAATGGTGGAAAAGCAGCCGAGATGATGGCGAGACTGTGACCAATAATTCTTCATTTCCATAATTGTGGAGACCGACGAGCGTGTTCAAGAATCTGCTGAGTGTCGATGAGTGACTACGGGCGCGAACCAAGATCACACGATGTTTCGTTAATGACAATTCCACGAACTGACCAGTGAGGCGAGCCTAAGGTTTCAAAGAAGAGTGAGTCTTTTTACTTTAAATTGCTTCTCAGTTTTTGCTTTTCGGCCGGTGCGGCTGGGTACGACTCAGGATTGGGTCGCGCAGTTGGGTTGGACCGAGGGCCAGAGTGCTCGGAAAAAGAGAGGGATTGGGCGAAAAAAGTACCCAGAGATTCAGAGATGGTATCGGCGGTAAAGAAAGTGTAGTTGATGAACAAATGAAAGTCTTTGTGACCGGTGGAGCTGGGTATATTGGCTCGGTTTGTGTTGAGGAACTGATTCATGCAGGTCATTCAGTGACTGTTTTTGACAATCTGATCGAAGGACATCGGTCAGCGGTTCACCCGGAGGCGACTTTTGTGCAAGGTGATTTTAACGATCGTCAGGTCATTTTGGATGCAGTCGCCTTGGCTCAACCGGAGGCGGTTATTCACTTTGCAGCCCACGCGTTGGTGGGTGAATCGATGAGCAATCCCTCGAAGTATTTTCGGAACAATGTGGGGGCTGGAATTAACTTATTGGATGCCTGTGTGGCCAGTGGAGTCGGAAAAATTGTCTTCAGTTCTACTTGTGCCACCTATGGCAGTCCCGAGCGAATGCCGATGGACGAGTCTCTTTTACAAAAGCCGGTCAATCCGTATGGGGAATCGAAATTAATGTTTGAACGGATCCTCGCTTGGTATCGCGAATTGCATGACTTGGAATTTGTCGCCTTCCGCTATTTTAATGCGGCTGGAGCCAGTGTGAGGTTTGGGGAGCATCACCGAGTTGAGACCCATCTGATTCCTAATATTTTGAAAGTTGCCTTGGGTCAGAAAGAGTCGGTGGCTATTTTTGGAACAGATTATCCAACACCCGACGGAACCTGTATTCGTGACTACATCCATATCGCTGATTTGGCGCAGGCGCACATTCTAGCCCTGAAGCCAGAGCAGACGGGGTTTTATAATTTGGGCAATGGTGGAGGGTTTTCCGTCCGCGAAGTGATTGAAACGTGTCGCCGTCTTTCGGGGCGACCTATTCGGTTTGTGGAGCAAGATCGGCGTCCGGGGGATCCCCCTCGGTTAGTGGCCGCAGCAGGCAAAGCGATCAGCGAATTGGGATGGAAACCTCAGTATCCTCAGCTAGACCAGATCGTGCAGACCGCATGGAATTGGCACAGAATTCATCCTGATGGCTATCCAGACTGAAGAGTTAGCCGTCGTCGCATTTCAATCCACGCCCGAATCTCAACCCGAGACGCCACTTTTGCGCGGTTGAATTTAGGCTTCAAGACAAGGCTTCAAGACTCACTTGCCAGCCAGTCGCTCGGATGGTTCCAATTCAGCACGCATCTCATTTCCTCCGTTGAGAGTCGCCACGCTTGCATCCAACCGAGGTTAAGGCCCCGTTCGGCCAGCGCCCTCACTGACAACGATCCAGAGGCTAGGCGTCGGGTGATCTCTGCTGCCGCAATCGGAGGATACACCGCGGCCAAGGGTTCGCAGCCGTCGGCGGTGAGGGGAACAACCCCTTGCTCAGCCGAAGCGCGTGAAACGAGTTGCTGAAGCCAATTGAGGCTCATTGCTGGAAGATCGACCGCCAGGACCAGCAAGGGAAGGGAAGGATCCCTTTGAAAGGCTGCATCGATGCCAGCGAGGGGCCCTTGATTGGGAATTGTGTCACGAACGAAGACTTCGAGGGGCCAATCTTCGGGGGGAGGGGTGTCGGATGCCAGAGAGACGAGCACGCGAGTGGCGCCGGCCTGTTGGAGCAGGGAATATTGACGCGCGATCAGGGTTTGACCCTTGACCCTCAGGCGAGCCTTATCGAGTCCCATCCGGAGGGAACGGCCGCCAGCGAGAACGAGACCGACGAAGCGAGTCGGAGGCGGGATAATAAGCAGTGGGCTGGACACTTCTGGGGAGACTGAGGGAGTCGATCGATCGATACAATCACCGACAATTTCTTGCGGTCCGAGCCGATGAGGAGTTTGCTTTCCAGCCATGTCGTTACTTGTGAATCAGATTGCCGTGGTTACCGGAGCTGGCCGAGGGATAGGGAGGTCGATTGCCCTTCGTTTTGCCACAGCGGGGGCCGATGTCGTCTGTCTTTCGCGCACGGTCGAAAATTCGGAAAAAGTCGCCGCGGAGGTTCGAGCCTGCGGAAGAAACGCGTGGGCCATCGCGGTGGATGTCTCCGATGCGGTATCAGTTCAAGCGGCAGCGGAGCGTATTCTATCGGAGGCAGGCAAAGTCGATATTTTGGTCAATAACGCGGGGGTCACTCGAGACGGGTTATTGATGCGAATGAGCGAGGCCGACTGGGATAGTGTTTTGAACACGAACTTGCGTGGGGCCTTTTTGGTGACCAAAGCCTTTACGCGGTCTTTTATCAAGCAACGCTCGGGGCGAATTATTAATGTGGCGAGTGTGATTGGGTTGGTCGGAAACGCGGGTCAGTCAAATTACGCAGCCAGCAAGGCGGGCCTGATCGGATTTACCAAATCGGTAGCTAAGGAGTTGGGATCGCGCGGCATTACTTGCAATGCGATTGCTCCGGGCTTTATCGAGACGGATATGACAGCGTCCCTGACTGAGGCTCAAAAAGAAGCTATTACCAAGCAAATCCCACTTGGATCATTAGGGCGAGCTGATGATATTGCCGAAGCCGCCCTTTATTTAGCAGGACCGGGAGGGCGCTATGTGACCGGTCAAGTTTTGGCCGTCGACGGCGGTATGGTGATGTGATTTGTCGAACTTTCGGCAAAGATGAAAAAGGCCGATCAAGGTGGTCAACAAGGTCAGTTGGATTTTAACTTGGAGACACCGGTTGCGCTCGTCTCGAAAGTGAGTGAATTAGCGTCGGTGGGGTCGGCAGAAGATAAAGAAGCAACAGGCGTGAATGTTTCGTGGATACGACGATTGAGCCGCGAGGAGCGGCAGAGGGGAGCTTCACTTTGTTTGGATCGGCGTCCGCTTCTCTTTTTGGTCGATGAACGAGATCATTGGCATTTAATCGAGCCCCGTTTGCGCCTAGCGGGTTGGGATGTGTGGGATATTCAAGAACTATCGGCTGGGGAGATTCGTATGCAGGTTCCATTGGACGCTGCTGACCGAGAGGTTGCCTTTCTACATCGGATCATTCGGGAGTGCCGTCCGAGGCGAGCCTTGGTGACTGAGCGGTTGGCTCTAGTAAGCCTTTTACTGCGAGAATCGTTGTTGGACGACTCACTTGATTTGCCCTTGGTCAACCTTGATTCAGGCTCTTAAAAAAAAATATCTGTAACAGGCGCTTGACGGTCGGGCCTCACCCCGCCTAGACAAGTGGTCCAACGAGACATTACCATGGCAGAGAAAACCATCGAGCAGCGGATTAAGGACATCATCGTCGAACAACTCGGCGTCAATGCAGACCAAGTTACACCAGAAGCAAAATTCATCGAAGACCTCGGTGCCGACTCGCTCGACACCGTCGAGTTGGTGATGGCACTGGAGGAGGAATTTGATCTCGAGATCCCGGATAACGAGGCTGAGAAGCTTCAAAGTGTTGTCGACGTGATTAAGTACGTGGAAGATTGTCATTCGAAGTAATCGACACGCCCAGTTTTCAAAGGGCAGCTCGGCCCAACCGCGCTGCCCTTTTTCTTTGCCCGAACTAATTCCCTCGTAAAGGATACCGCCTAGACCGATTGACAGCGGTGCGGTTCTCTCGGTCTACGAATCTACTGACACTGTTTTTATGTCCCTATCTTGGTCTGAACGACGCGTTGTGGTTACCGGTCTTGGCTGCGCTTCTCCTTTGGGGTTGGACGCCGATACGGTTTGGAAAAATATTCTTGCCGGAGTCTGTGGCATCGACCGGGTTGGCGCTTTCGACATCTCATCCTATGATTGTCAAATCGCCGCAGAGGTGAAGGGCTTTGATCCAGTGCCCGCTTTCCCCTCACCCAAGGAAGTGCGTCGTACCGATCGCTTCACCCACTTTGGGGTCTATGCTGGATGGAGTGCTTTGAAGGATTCCGGACTGGACCTAGCGACTGAGAATCGCGATGAGATCGGAGTCTACATTGGGTCGGGGATCGGAGGACTGCACACCACAGAAGAGCAGCACAAGATACTTTTAGCAAAGGGGCCTGGCAGGGTTAGTCCCTTTATGATCCCCATGTTGATCCTGAACATGGCTTCCGGTCTTTTTGCTCTCTATAACCAACTGCGAGGTCCTAATTTTGCGACGTGTTCAGCGTGTGCGACCAGTAATCATGCGATTGGCGAAGCTTGGTGGGCGATTAAGCGGGGTGATGCCACAATGATGTTTGCTGGAGGGACTGAGGCCACCATTGTGCCTTTAGGAATGAGCGGCTTTGCTGCGATGAAAGCGATGTCGACCCGCAATAGTGACCCGAAGAAGGCGAGTCGCCCGTTCGATACCGACCGAGATGGGTTTGTGATGGGTGAAGGGGCCGCGGTTTTGGTCTTGGAAGAGTTAGAGCATGCCAAGCGGCGCGGTGCGCGAATTTATTGCGAAATTGTCGGCTACGGCAACACCTGCGATGCCAACCATATGACTGCACCCGATCCCGAGGGCGCAGGGGCGGCCCGCGCGATTCGGATGGGTTTAGGGCATGCGGGATTGAGGCCTGAGCAAATCGATTATGTGAATGCCCATGCCACGAGTACACCGGTTGGAGATGTGTGCGAGACCAATGCGATTAAGCGGGTGTTTGGTGCTCATGCCCGTCGTTTGGCGATTAGTTCCACCAAGGGAGCCACGGGCCATATGCTAGGGGCTGCGGGCGGTATTGAATCCCTGATTTGCTGCAAGGCGGTGGAAGCTCAGGTGGCGCCGCCCACGATTAACCTCGAAAACCCAGATCCTCAGTGTGATCTGGACTATGTTCCTCACACTCCTCGTGAGATGAAGATTGATCATTTTCTCAACAATTCATTCGGTTTTGGTGGGCATAATTCGATCATTATTGGTAAGCGGTTTACGGGGTGAATTGTAAAATTGTCCTTGAGTGAGGCTAATCCAATCGGTGATTTTAGTCTGCGACTCTCCGGCGGATAGCCTACACCCTAGCAGCACAGCGATATGCTCAAGAATCCCCAGACCAAGTATCGTCCGTTTCCGCCGGTTAATCTGCCTGATCGTCGCTGGCCGAGCCGTGTCCTCACTCAGCCCCCGATTTGGTGCAGTGTGGATCTTCGGGATGGAAATCAGGCGTTGGCTGTTCCCATGAATGTCGCTCAGAAATTGGAGTTATTCCAGACGTTGGTGAAGGTGGGATTTAAGGAAATCGAAGTCGGTTTTCCGTCTGCCTCCAATACTGAGTTCGCTTTTAATCGGCGGCTTATCGAAGAAAATCGAACTCCCGAGGATGTCACCCTTCAAGTATTAGTGCAGGCGCGGGAGGATCTTATTGATCGCACAATTCAATCGTTGATGGGTGCGAAGAAGGCGATTATTCACCTCTACAATTCGACCTCGCCAGCGCAACGGCGGGTTGTCTTCGGGAAATCAAAGGACGAAGTCAAAGCCATTGCGGTCCAAGGGGCAAAATGGATTCGGGAACGTTTGCACCGACTCGAGGGTACTGATGTCCGTCTTCAATATTCTCCGGAGAGCTTTAGTGCCACTGAGTTAGAGTTTTCTAAAGAGATTTCTGAAGCGGTGATGGAGGTGTGGCAACCTACGCCAGAGCGCAAGATGATCCTCAATCTCCCAGACACCGTGGAGGTGGCCATGCCCAATGTGCATGCGGACCAGATTGAGTGGATCTGCCGGAATATTGCTAACCGAGATTCACTTCTGATTAGTCTGCATACCCACAATGATCGGTGTACCGGGGTGGCCGCAACCGAGATGGGGCTCTTGGCTGGGGCTGATCGAGTCGAAGGAACGCTTTTTGGTAATGGTGAACGGACCGGTAATTTGGATTTGGTGACTGTTGCTTTGAATTTGTACATGCATGGAATCGATCCTGACTTGGACTTTAGCGATCTAAGTGGGATTCGCGAGGTGTATGAGCGTTGCACAGGGTTGACGGTCCCGCCGCGACATCCTTATGCAGGCGAGTTGGTATTTACTGCCTTTAGCGGTTCGCACCAGGATGCTATCAAAAAGGGACTAACCGAATGGGAAACAGGCTCACGCACTCAGTGGGATGTTCCTTATTTAACCATCGATCCAGCAGATATTGGTCGAGAATACCGAGAGGTGATTCGAGTCAATAGTCAATCGGGCAAGGGAGGGGTGGCTTATTTATTGGAAAGTGAATTTGGGATCGAATTGCCCAAGGATATGCAGCGTGAATTTGGCCCTATTGCCAATAATATCGTCGATGCCCTGGGTCGGGAGGTTCGGGGTGAGGAATTAAAGGCGATGTTATGGCAAGAGTATGTGGATCGCATCGAGCCTTGGTCCCTGATTGATTTCCATGCCGACGGTCAGGATGGGGTTTTTGAGTGTCGCGCCTCGGTGCTGAGATCAGGTCAAGCTAGGGTCTTGGTGGGGCAGGGTAATGGACCTATTGCCGCCTTTGTTTCCGCATTAATTCAGGCCGGGGTGCCTCGTTTTGAAGTGGTTAACTTTAAACAACATTCCTTGAGCTCGGGTGAAGGTGCCAGCGCAATTACCTATATTCAGGTCGCATCGGCGGAGGGTAAAACCCGCTGGGGCGCAGGAGTGGATACCCACATTGAACTCGCTTCGATTAAGGCAGTGTTAAGTGCTCTCAATCGTTTTATTTGAGCGATATGCTGAGATTGGTTTCGTTGTTGTCTTGAATATTTCAACTTTTGCGGGACCGTTGCTCGTCGCAGTCTAGACATTTTAGAACACCCCCCTTATGGCCGATTCTGAATCCCTCCCTCAATTGCGCGAGGCGATCCGTTTATCCCCCAAGAATCTCTCGCTGAGGCGGGCTTTGGCCGATTCGCTTTTAGGGTTAGGCCACTTTGTCGAAGCGGAGACCGAGCTTCGTGCTGCTTTGCAAATGGCCCCCGAAGATATGGGCTTGAAGCTGGGCCTTGCTCGGGCTTTTCAACAGCAGGGTAAGCGAAGTCACGCGCTCGTTTTACTCGAGGATTTAGTCCGAATTCCTGAGGCGCCAGGGCGTGCTTTTGTCCTCTATGCTAAGTTGCTGGCCGGAATCGGTGAATTGGATCTGGCAGTGGAAAATTACCGGCGCGGGGTCGATAAAGAAGCGAGTGCTGCCGACGCCGAATTCGCCTTGCGCTATAGTATACGTTTGGAACCGATTCGGTCCCGTGAAGAGGATGTTTTCCGCGGATCCGATGACGATGACGACGATGTGATGGATGGCCGGATTCGTGAATCCTGGGAAAACCAAGATGAGGAATCGGGCCCGGAGATTGAGCGGCCCAAGATTACCTTTGCCGAGGTGGGCGGCATGGAAACGATTAAGGAAGAGATTCGCCTTAAGATTATTTATCCGATCACCCATGCAGACTTGTATAAGGCTTACGGCAAGGCGATCGGGGGCGGAATTTTGCTTTATGGACCGCCGGGATGCGGCAAGACCCATCTCGCCCGTGCGGCAGCTGGGGAGATTAAAGCGGCCTTTATTTCAGTAGGTATCCACGACGTCATGGATATGTGGCTGGGAAACAGTGAGCGCACTCTGCATCAACTGTTTGTTGAAGCGCGCCGCAATACACCCTGCGTTTTATTTTTCGACGAAGTCGACGCTCTGGGTGCGAGTCGGAGCGATATGAAATCAAATGCTGGACGGCACTTGATCAATCAATTCCTCAGTGAGCTTGATGGATACAAATCAGCCAATGACGGCGTTCTAATTCTAGGAGCCACCAATGCGCCGTGGCATCTGGATTCTGCTTTTCGTCGGCCCGGACGCTTTGATCGGATTCTGCTGGTTCCACCTCCTGACCTGAGCTCTAGGGTGGAGATTTTAAGTCTGCAAATGCGGGGTAAACCGATGGAAAACATCGATTTTCAGGCGATTGCTGAACTGTGCGAAGGGTTTTCAGGAGCCGATTTGAGGGGGGTGGTCGAGGTCGCTGTGGAGAATAAATTGCGGGAAGTGATGAAGGCGGGGCTTTCGACTCCACTCCGAACTCGGGATTTGGTAGCCGCTCTCGGGTCTCAAAGAGCGAGCACTCGCGACTGGTTTGCGACCGCACGAAATTACGCACTTCACTCCAATCAAGGCGGTCTCTACGACGATATCTTCAAGTACATGAAACTTTGATGCGGCCCAGAGTGCAAATCGGTTTTTGCTTTTCAATGGGAGGTCTTGTTGAGCCCGATCGCTACGTGCTCGAGCCCTTTAGTTTTGTGGCTTCCTGACCCGAAACCACGGTGATTCGGTTTACGGTGACTCGGTTCTTGCTGGATACGTGTTGGCTCCCAGAATTCTGTGCGGAGGGGTTTCTCCTGAGACCTTAAGTGGGCTGAAATTCTAAGAGGGGTCGGTGACCGAAGGACTGTCCTTGGATCGACTTTTATCGGGAGTCTTTATTTGCGTTAAAACAGAAAGAATTTCTGTCGATGTTGTCTGGATTCCTTGTCAAACTTTCCCCCTAACACCGCTTGAGTTACGAAGAGTTTACGTCTGCCAATACGTTTGCCTATGAAACCTGATGCTCTGATTTTTGATTCCGCTTCCACCACCCAAGGTAACCGATTCTCTGGGATCTTTGTTGGGCGCCGGTTCACCCTTTCTGCCGGGTTCTTTCTCGCCCTGACCCTTTTGATGGGGGGATGTAAACCCTCGGGCGGAGAGGCAACCTCCGTCAAGTCGACCGGAAAGAAGAAGGTGGCTTTTGTCAGTAATGGAGTCGCTTCATTTTGGACTATTGCGGCCGCGGGTGTGAAGGCCGCGGGCGAAGCGGTCGGGGTGGATACCGAGACGCTGATGCCGGTGGAGGGAATTAGTGATCAGAAGCGGATTATCGAAGATCTGCTGACCCGCGGAATCGACGGGATTGCGGTGAGTCCGATTGATCCGGTCAACCAGACCGATTTATTAAATCGCGCGGCCAAACGAACCCAGTTGTTGACCCATGATTCCGATGCGCCTGCGAGCGATCGGGCGGTCTACATCGGTATGGATAATTACCAAGCAGGCCGTCTTTGTGGTGATCTGGTGCGGGAGGCAATGCCGAAGGGCGGGACAGTGATGCTTTTTATCGGTCGTTTGGAGCAGGACAATGCCAAGCGTCGGCGACAGGGGGTGATTGATGCGATGCTGGGGCGTCCCTCGAATCCGTCGAATTATGATGCCCCATCGGGAGTGATCGAGGGCAATGGATTCAAGATTTTGGGAACTCTGACTGATCAGTTTGATCGGGCAAAAGGGAAGGCAAATGCCGAGGATGCACTGGCAAAATATCCCGATCTCGGCTGTATGGTCGGGCTCTTTGCCTATAATCCACCGTTGATGTTGGAAGCCCTCGGGCAAGCTAATAAGCTGGGCGTGGTCAAGGTTGTCGCTTTCGATGAAGACGACGCTACGTTGGCCGGGATCCAAAAGGGAGTCGTCCATGGCACAGTGGTGCAAAATCCTTATATGTATGGATATAAGTCGGTCGAGATTTTGGCGGAACTCGCCAAGGGCAATACCCAAGTCGTGCCACCGAGTAAATTCATCGATATTCCAGCACGTCAGATTCGGAAGGCGGATGTCGATGTTTTCTGGGCCGATCTCAAGGTGAAGACCGCTGGCAGTAAGTGAACAGGTTCAGCCGATGACGGTTCCCTTACTTCAAGCCAAGGAATTGACCCAGACTTATCCGGGAGTCCGGGCCCTAAAAGGGGTCGGATTGCACCTCATGCGAGGGGAAATCTTAGCGGTCATTGGTGAGAATGGTGCCGGTAAGAGCACCTTGATGAAAATTCTCGCCGGCGTACAGATGCCGGACTCGGGGCAGATTGAGGTGAATGGTGTGGTGGTGAGCTTACCGTCGGTATTAGCGGCTCAGAAACTAGGGATTGCACTCATCCATCAGGAGCTAAATTTGGCCGAAAAATTGGATGTGGCTGCTAATATTTTTCTCGGTCGTGAGCGATTGCGTTACGGTCTTATCGACACTCGAGAGCACCACCGCGCGGCCCGAATTTATCTCGCAGCCGTCGGGTTGCAGGTCGCTCCGACCGTCCTAGTGCATACTCTAAGCCTCGGGCAACGGCAATTGCTGGAGATTGCGAAAGCCTTGTCGGTTCAAGCAAGAATCCTGATTTTTGACGAACCCACTTCTAGCCTGTCCAGTTCCGAGGCAGCCACGTTGTTTCAAGTTATTGGTGATCTTCGCAAACAAGGGGTTGGGATAGTTTATATTTCCCATCGACTCGGCGAGGTGAAGGAACTCGCGGACAGAGTGACGGTCCTTCGCGATGGCGAGAACGCAGGCGAACTCAGCCGAACTGAAATCGAACATGGTGCGATGGTGCGGTTGATGGTGGGGCGTGATTTAGGGCAGTTTTACGCCCATGTTCCACAGAAACCGGGCGCGGTGGTGTTGGAAGTGAGCGAGTTGCGAACCCAAGTTTATCCCCAGCAATCCCTCTCCTTTCAGGTGCGAGCAGGTGAGATTGTCGGGGTGGCTGGATTGGTAGGAGCGGGAAGAACCGAGATGTTGGAGGCCTTATTTGGAGTGACCTCCGCGGTCGGTGGCCGAGTGCAAATTGCTGGGGTTGAGGTGCGCCCAAGGTCGCCAGAAGAGGCGATCCGTGCGGGGGTGGCTTTGGTGCCAGAGGATCGCAAGCGCCAAGGGGTCATTCTACAGATGGCTGTCCAGGAAAACATCACTCTTGCAGCCTTGCGGCAGGGGAATCCGAGCGGCTTTATAGACCCTTCTTGGGAGTCCGCTCTGGTGGGCGAAATGATGGGACGTCTGCAGATCAAAGCACCCTCTTCACGGCAAGTGGTTCAATTTTTGTCAGGTGGCAATCAACAGAAAGTGGTGTTGGGTAAGTGGCTTTCGCTGAAACCTCGACTCTTGCTCTTAGATGAACCGACGCGCGGCATTGATGTCGGTGCCAAGCATGAAATTTATCGATTGATGGAGGAACTGGCAGCCCAAGGGGTGGCCATCCTTTTTGTCTCGAGTGAACTGGAAGAGATTTTGGGATTGTCCGATCGTGTTTTGGTTTTGCATGAAGGTCGGATGGCGGGCGAATTGGACCGAGGCGAACTTAGTGAGGAGTCAGTGCTTCGTCTCGCCACGAACACCGATGTCCGGGACCGGTAGATGAAGTGGCACTCTTTAATTTCTTATGAGAAAAATACTCGGCATTAGCGCACTCTTACTTGTGGTGTGCGTGGTTACAGCCCTGTTGAGCGGCAGTTTCCTCAGTGCTTATAACATCGAAAATCTGATCCGGCGCACCGCGCTGTTTGGGATTATCAGCATCGGCGTTTCCTTTGTGATCGTCACCGGTGGGATTGATTTGTCGGTTGGATCGGTGGTCTGCTTGGTGGGTTGCGGGGTGCCGTGGTTATTGACGACCCACGGATGGTCGGTGCCGACTGCCTTGGCGATGGCGGTCGCCGTCTCGGTGGCTGTCGGTTTATTTCACGGATTACTCATTACCCGACTGGGCTTACCGCCTTTTGTGGTGACCCTCTGTGGGTTGCTCCTGTACCGAGGGGTCGCCCGAGGATTTACCCGCGATCAGACGGTTGGATTTGGTTCCGATTTTAAGGGCTTGCGGTCTTTGGCCACAGGCGAAATCGACCTTCCTTTTATTCCTGGATTTTCACTGCCGGTGCCTTGGTTGTTCTTGGTGGTCGTGGCGGGAGTCGCTGCGGTCTTCTTGAACCGAACCGTTTATGGACGGCATTTGTTGGCTTTGGGGTGTAATGAGCAGGCGGCCCGCTTTAGTGGAATTAACACGGGCCGAATGACCGTGCTCGCCTATGTGATCAGCTCGTTTTTGGCGGGGTTGGGTGGGTTATTGTTCGTTTTAGATGTGAACTCCGCGCAACCCGTCGACTTTGGCAACTTTTATGAATTGTACGCAATCGCCGCGGCGGTCTTAGGTGGTTGTAGTTTAAGAGGGGGTGAAGGAACGATCACCGGTGTCATTGTGGGGGCGGCATTAATGCAGGTGTTGCGGAATATGATTACCTTGGTGACCACCCATAATAATGTGGAGTTTGCCATCATTGGTGCAGTGATTTTAGCCGGAGTAATCGCCGATGAATTGGTGCGGCGACTGGGGGCGCGGAGGCAGAAGACGAGGTGAATGTCGCGTGTGATTTGGTCTCCCTACGTTGGATCGTATCGCAATATTGGATTTTAATTTGCCGTAAATCCGTGATGAAGCACTTTTGTTGATGCCTAAGTGGATTTTTGTAGCCTTCGTGTTGTCGACTCTTGTTCTTGGATTTGCGGGATGCCAATTGTCTCGAGCCGGCTATGAGAGCGCCCCGTATACGGTGCTGAGTCGCGATCGTGGGTTTGAAGTGCGCCAGTATCCGGTCCTGCAAATGGCTGAGACAGCGTCTGGTGGGGATGATTTCATGCGTTTGTTCCGCTATATTTCCAAGGGTAATCAGAGTGAAACGAAGATCGCTATGACCACTCCTGTTTTTATGAGTAGCACCGAGGGTGCCAAGCGGACTATGTCGTTTGTGTTGCCAGAAAAAATGGCAGAATTGCCGGAACCCAAAAATCCCCAAGTCGTCTTGCGACGACTCGAGGCAGGTGAATTTGCGGTCCTCCGCTTTCGTGGAAAACAGCAAGGACCCGAAGGCGTCGCCTCACAGGCGTTGCGCGCTTGGATGGCGGAGCGCAAATTGGCTTCCTCGGGCGATCCACTTTTTGCCTATTTTGATCCGCCTTGGACTCCGGGTCCAATGCGACGCAATGAGGTAATGATTCGCCTAGCGATTGCCCGGTGAAGAACGCGATACAACTGAGACTGGCACTGAATGAGGGGTGAAGCTTAGTGGGGCGAGAGTTGAATGCGAAGACTGCGAAAAGATGAGGCGTTCTTCGTCTTCGAACTGCCATCGTCGCTACAAAGAAGAAGAGAGGGAGGGGAATGGGAAGCAAGTAGGGTAATGGCTTCTGGATTCAGATTTTTGAGGCCTCGAAGGGGAAGAACCTTGGGTGATCGATTCGGCCCGTGCCACTTATACAGCTTAGGACTCCGATTTTCTGATCCATTTCCACCCCCAATAAGATACCAAGTATGACCATCCCAAGTCATATCACGTAACCCACGTCCGTCGAGATCAAGAAAAATGGGCGCTCCAAACCGTGCGGGTTGCCCTGCGATAAGCGCTTTGGGATTGGTTAAGGGAATGATCAGCGCCAGCCCTTTGGGGACCGGGCTACGGAAGCCGATATAGACGGAACCGTTCGGGCCGGGAGCTAGGGCTTCAATATTGAGCGCCCCTGATTTATCCGGAGACATCGCGGCCGCTTCCGCGAGGTGAAGGTCGGCTAGGGTAGGTTCGGCACACAGTTGCTGAAGGAGAGTTCGACAAGGCAGTCCGCTGGGTTTCAAGACCGGCTTCTCTGCCGTCCCACTAATTTCAGTGGCAAAGAATCGAAATCGGTTTGGACGGAGTCGACCGTCTTTCGATCGACCGTGGGATCCGATCCAATAGATTTGACTTCCAATGCGAGCAGCTCCCTCGATATCGGCTTCAAGATTGGGCCCACTGACTTGAAGAAATTTGGAAAGATCGACTAAGGAAATTGGGGCGCCCTCCTCGAGGGTTTTGTAGAGACGCAACTGATTGTCTTCATCATTAGCGACCACGATAAAGCCATGGCTGAGCTCGACCACCGCGGAAGCCCCAGACATCCCTGAGTGGGAGATGGGGAAGGTGAGTAGATCGGTGGCGGCACTCGCCCAGCGAACGAACAGTGTCATTAGCATCCAAGAGGTAAGGACAGAGTTTAAAGGCACAGACAGAGACTACCGAATTGAGGGTGACGGTAAAGATTTGCCAAGAAATAGGTTTCGATAAAGATCTCGATCTTTGCATTTTTCCTAATAGAACTTATGACCTTTTAACATTGGAATCGGACTAATAAATCTAGTTGAACTCGATCAATTAGTAACCGAAGGGTTTGGTGAAATTGATGTTGAAATTGATTGCAGCCCCGGAGGTGTGGTGAAGGCCACCCGTGAGTTGACCTTAGCTAGTACCTTTGGGGATCAAAAAACTGTAATAAAACCAGTTACTTCAGCTGAGTTGCTTGAGGGTATTCGATAGGTGACGGCCAAGGTGGGTTGAGCTGTCCGTTGGATAAAGGGCAAGGAATATTGGGGCAGCCTGACGGTTCTAATTGAGTGGCGTTTAGTCGGAGCGCTGAACACATTTGAATTTAATTTGCAGGTGTGGTAGACTCTAATCCTTGAAGGTTGGATCGAATTCCAGCCCCCTAAAAAATGTCTGCTTTTACTGGATTTAGTCAGGTTCGCTCCATCTTTAACTCCCTCGTCAACTGGTTTGATTCAGATTACCGTGCTGAAGAAAAAGCAGCCATTGCCGCAAATGCGGCTCAGGCTGGACAAGGGGACAAGATTGAATGGGTCCGAACCATTCCCTTTATCATCTTACACGGAGGGTGTCTCGGGGTGATTTGGTCAGGGTGGAGTTGGACCGCAGTTCTGACGGCAGTCGCTCTGTATTTTGTCCGAATGTTTGCGATTACCGGTTTCTTTCATCGGTATTTTTCTCATCGCACCTTCAGCACCTCGCGGTTTATGCAGTTTATCTTTGCCTTGTGGGGAGCTTGCTGTGTGCAACGGGGGGCCCTTTGGTGGGCATCAACCCATCGGCATCATCATCAGTTTTCAGACGACAAAGAGGACAAGCACTCACCGGTGCAACATGGGTTCCTCTGGTCCCATATTGGCTGGATCACCAGTTCACAGAATTTTCCCACGGAATACCGCCGCATCAAGGACCTATCCAAATACCCTGAACTCGTCTTTTTAAATCGCTTTGACACCTTGGTTCCAATTTTATTTGCCGTCCTTTTGTTCTTCATCGGTCGACTCTTGGAGGCGCAGTTGCCTCACTTGGGCGTCACCGGAGGGCAGATGCTGTTCTGGGGCTTTTTCGTCAGTACCACGGTCCTTTTTCACGGGACCTCTTGCATCAATTCGATGGCCCATGTCTTCGGCCGGAAACGCTATCAGACGGGTGACGATAGTCGGAATAGTTTAATTCTTTCGCTGATCACTTTGGGCGAGGGTTGGCATAATAATCACCACATGCATATGGGATGCGTTCGCCAAGGTTTCTATTGGTGGGAAATTGATATCACCTTTTATCTTTTGAAAGGATTCTCCTACTTGGGTTTGATTTGGGATTTGCGACCGGTGCCGAAGGCCGCCTATGGAGAGTCGCATCGGATCGGGAAGTCGGAGTAATTGAGGCTTTAGGGTTCACCCTGAACTGGTAGCGAGAATTTGCTTTTTATTTCCATTGATAACGTGCCAAGCCGATGCCAATTCGATTCTGATGGGAGATTGGCGGGACTGTTCGAGCGTCGAGCTTAACTCAGAAAAAGTCGGGGGTGCGTATGTTTTTCATGGAACGAGAATTCCCGTAAGGGCTTTGTGCGAAAACCGTCGAAGACGGCGCCACGGTCGATGAATTCTTAGAGTGGTTTCCCGGAGTGGTCCGGCACCAAATCGAAGCCGTGTTGGAATTTGCCACTGCCAGCCTCGTAAAGCCCGTCGCCGTGTGAGAATCCTTTTCGACCAAGGGAGTTCCTGTTCCACTCCGCAGGTTTTTGCATTCGATAGCCGTGGATACCGCCGCGGAAAAAGGTGGGTCTCAACTCACAAACGCTACTCTCATCGAATCCGCCGAACGGGATGGATACGATACCTTGATCACGACGGATCAAAATTTTCGATACCAACAAAACCTCAAACACCACAAAATTGCGGTCGTTGTCCTGAAAACGACATCTTGGCCGCGCATTCGAAATCCGTTGAAAAAGTGGTTGCTGGGTTGAATCAAATCTCGTCAGGTGGCTTCCTTGAAATCAATTTCTCGTAAGGAAACTCACCACGGAGAGAACGGCTCTTTCTTAAAATCCGTCACGCCTCCAAAGTAATTTCTACACCCTTTATCCCATACGCTTGAATGCCCGCCTTGAACAACTCGCTCCGGTTTCAGCGACAGATGCGGTTCGCGACATCGTCATTTATGGGCTCATCCTCAATTACGTCACTGTCGTCGATGAGCTATTTTGGCAAAAAACGGAGCCGGGATTTATCCGCAAGACAATCGGCATTCAGGCGCTATTTGACATCCTTGGCGCGCTGCTGCCGGAGCAGATCAAATCGACAGACCTTACCAAAGAGGCATGGCGGCGATATCTGACGCCGGCCGCGCGAATTGATTTCACCGACCGTCTTTTTCACGCGTCCGGTAGCGGTCGCACCCGGGTCAAGAAAGCGTTGCTGCTCGCAATGGGACGACTGACTCTTGCTGAAGTCGATAAGGCGCTTCGCGGAGATTTTGAACGTGCCCTTGGCCCGACGATAAATCCTAGATCAAATTGATGGTGTGCGGCTGCATCCGCAGAAACGCGGCGAACTCGGGGTCAATACGCTGAATTACCGGATCAATCGGAAAGATTCTGCCATCCTTCGACAAAATTGCATTCCGGGGCAAGAGATCGAAGATGAGCAGTCCCGCCTCCTCGTCGTAGTAAGCCCCCGGAGCCAAATTCTCATAACCCATGCCCACCATCATGGCATCAATGGCCGGCTGCGGGGGCGCGGAGCCCCTCACACCGGGCTGGGAAATTACGATAATCGGAAACCGTGCGTTCTCCAAAACATACTCCAAACGAATGTCGTCGCCAAAAATCCGGTTATGGAGCGCTTGCCGGTCCAAATACTCGGCAGGTGTGGCCCCACGACTGTAGGAGCCCAGAGCGATGCCGTATCCTTTCTGCCGTTCCGCCAGAGTGGCTTTGTAGTAGCGCTGTTTTGACTGCCGGTAGAAAACCAAGTGCTCGCCGCCGCGAGCAAATTCAGGGAAGGTCCTATGGCGGAGTCTTAACCGGCCGTTTTCTGCCGCCCAATCAAGGAGCCGCGTTTGCTCCGCAATAACACGGCCTTCGCGAGCGGCGTGATCTGCATCGTGGTCTGGAGCTGGAGCACCGCCTCCTCGCGTGTGGTAAGCGCATGCGTCAAGCGTCCCTGAAGAGTCGGCCATGTCATTTTTCCGGTTTGATAGCTTACCTTCATAATTTCCTTGTAAAATGGGTCATATGCAGGAATTTCGCGAGTTCATTTTAGCTTTTTTGTAGGGCTGGATTTCAGATCCGTATGTTCCCAAAAAGTAAGCTGTCAAAGTGACTTTTGGCTGGGTTTTCTTGTGGCGATCTAACTTTTTAGTGATTGAAGGTGGTTTTGGCGGCGCGCTGGCGGGCAGAGACGACGACGACGGTGGGCTGGATCGACGAGCGTCTGGCGATGCCTCTTCCTGCGCAGGAATTTACTTTGGAGGCAGGCGGTAAGAGTTAAACTCGGGGCAACGTTCCAGTCTGCCCACCGAACGAATCAGACTCGACGCCGAGTCTCTGCAACACGGTGATGAAGAATTTTGCCAGCGGAAGCTCTTCCAATTCCATCTCGCTTGACCATCCAGCATCTGTGTCGATTCCTGCGCCAGCCTGATTGTCTTCATTTCCTTTGCCGAACTTGAGATATCGACCGTTCCTGAAGCCGAGATTTTGACCACCAGCGGAAATGATCGGATAGTTGCGGGAGAGGTGGAAACTGCTGGAAGCAGAGCCGTGCATGGCGAAAGTATTGTCCAGCATGTTGCCTTTGCCGGTCGGCTCTGGCGTGTCCTTTAGTCTTTGCACGAAACGACCGAATTCCTCGGCCTGATAGCGATTATAGGTCCCAAGGTTTTTCCATCCGTCGGGACTCTTGATCGCATGAGTCAGCCCATGAGCACCACCGAGACCAACGGCCAATGAAAGTAGGTCGTGTGGACCTTCTCCATTTTCCCTTCCCAACTGAAACGTCGCAACGCGAGTTGAGTCGCTAAGAAAGGCAAGATAGATCAATTCATACATCGTCTGGAAATAGAGTCTGGCTTCTTTCGGTTCGGCATCCAGATGCAGGTTGCGGGTATCCACCTGTGGAATCGGTGTATCGATCCACTGTTGGGCCTTCGCGAGTTTCAACTCTGTATCACGCACGGAGTCGAGATATTGCTTGAGCGTCTCTTGATCGTGTTTGGAAAGTTGGCGTCCCAGCGAGCGACTGTTGTCAATCAGCAGATCAAGGGCACTCTTACTTCGGGCCAGTCTTTCCCTAGCGTTTTTGCCACTCGTCACAAATAGCAGGTCGAAGATTTGCTTTGGCTTGTTCATCGCAGGAATCGGTCGACCTTCAAGATTAAAGGATTGAGTCTGGGCGCCACGAGGTCCACCCACCCCGCCATTGGTCGACAGGACCAGCGAAGAATGTCGAGTGCGATCTCCCGCCAGGCCCGCATACACCTGATCCAGAGATATCGAATTCTGATAGGCTCCTTCACCACCGATGGACGCACCCGTCAGATACTGATCCGCATTTGAATGGCCATGGACCCGCCTTGCGGCTGGGTGTGACAGCCCTGAGTAGATGGTAATGTCACTCCGCAGTGGCTCGAGCACATTGAGCACTTTGGTCAATTCAAAGTCCTTCTCGCCGCCCCGTGGAAACCAACTCCAATCCTTCCAGGCAGGATCGGATTTAAGTGGTAATCCAACCCCATCAGGGTGATAGATGCTGACAAACCGTTTCGGGGTCTCGCCCCCGTCGAAGTTGCGCGCAGCAAACGTTTCGAACCAAGGCAAAGCCAGCGCCACGCCGGAGCCACGAAGAAAATTCCTTCGGTTAGTCATCAGGGATTTATTGTTCATAGACTTTTCTAGACTCACTTTGCGATAAAGATATTACTGCTGACGATCAGGTTGATTAGGTCACCCAAGCAGTCATCCTGTCGTCTGAATTGGGCGGTCAAGCGGTCTATGTCAGCACGGTCTGCGAATGACAGTGGTCGGCCAAGAGCATAGGCCGCCAACTTATGCACCATCGCTCTGGCAAATTGATCCTGTCGGTCCGTGAGCAAATATCGCTTGAGCCCATCGATCCCATCCAGGGTCTGTCGATTGAACAGGTCTGAAGTCGCATCGACCGGCTTATTCTGGATGCGGGTCCGGAAGGCGCCCAGTGCATCGTAGTTCTCAAACGCAATTCCCCATGGGTCGATTTTGGAATGACACGAGACACAGGCCGGCTTGTTCCGGTGGTCGGCGATCCGTTCCTTCACCGTCATTTTGAGAATCTCCGGATTTGTCAGGTCGACTTCTGGGACATTCGGCGGCGGTGGTGGGGGTGGATCGTCAAGGATCCGTTTCAGCATCCAGACGCCGCGCTTGAGGGGATGGGAATCCTTGCCATCAGAGTTCATCGTCATGATCGCCGCACTGGTCAAAAGGCCACCTCGATTCGTGGAGTGGGCGATCGGCACTTTCCGGAAGTGAGGGCCGTAAACCTGTGGAATCTGATAGTGTGCCGCGAGTCGCTCATTCACTATGGCATAGTCGGAATGAATGAAATCCATGATGCTGAGGTTGTGCCGCAGGGCTTGATCAAAGAAGGCGATCGGTTCTTCCAGCATCGCTTCTCTCAAGGCACGGTCCGTGACGTGAGTGACACTGTTCATTCTGTCCAAACCCAGCCATTGCTCGACGAAGTTCTGAGAGAATCGCTTGGAACGAGGGTCGGCCAGCATGCGTTTAATTTGAGACGTCAGGACCTCTGGTTCGCTCAGTTTTCCTTGTGCTGCAGGTTTTAGTAACTCGTCATCAGGAATACTGGACCATAAAAACATCGAGAGGCGACTAGCAAACTCCAGATCACTGATCCGCGCTGGGGATTTTGTCTCGTTGATCGTCACTCTTTGGGTCAGGTAGAGGAACTCTGGGGTGGCCAACGCAGTCGCGAGCACTTCGACCATTGCCTGTTCAAAGGTGGAGAACCCCGGCCGATATTTCGCAAACAGGCCCATAAACTGCTCGAGTTCCTCGGTGTTGACCGGACGACGCCAAACCCGTCTTAGGAATCGATTCAGCACTTGGCGGCCGTAGACCTGCTCGTCACCCTTGTGGTCGCTCGCAAAGAAGATGTCCGTGTGGGTTTTCGGCGGCCATTGTTCGTAATACGGGGCGCTGATTTCGATGTAGTCGATTAGCACTTGGAGAGGTTCTTCCCCTCCGATTGAGTTCGAGACATTTTGAATGTGCAGGAACTCATCCCGCCTAGGAAACGTTGTGGTGAGCTTCCGGAACGGGTTCCGCTGAATATCGCTGAGCGGGATATCGAAGTGAATAAACTCGGGGTTATCGGCAGTTGCCGTGACCGGGATGTCGCGCTCACTGATGACCTGCGAGAAGTTGGCGTTGTTGCTGGTGTGGGCACTGAAAATCAGACGAAGGCCGGCATATTCGTCAGGGTTCATCGTCGAGCGACCTGCTCGAATGCGAACGTGCAGGATGCCTTCGTCAGGAAGAAAGCGATCTAGGTCCAGCTTCAACTCGCTGGATCGAGGAAGAAGAAGCACAACCGGAGAAATGTCTGGAGTCTGCCCAGCCATAAGCTCAGTTCGAGGCAGCAACTTTCCACCGGAAAATTGAAGGGTCTCGCCGGTTTCCCGATGAAATAACTGCTGCTGGTTTTTCGGCTTTTTTTTGTTCTTTTTATTCGTGCCGGATTCCTTGGTATCGTTTTTAGGCATCAGCTTTGCCATTTCTTCCTGCATCGAAAGGATATAGGTAACGGCTGGTGGACGCTCACCACTCACCGTGGCTCGCTTGAGCGCATTCAGTCCGATCTCTCGATAGGTCTCAAATTGCATGGCAGACATTTGCAGCAATTCAGAACTGTTCTTGAATCCGTCCTCCGAAACAGTTTCCGGAGGCAGTTTGTTCGCAAGAAGATAGGGCAGACCGAGCAGGTCCTGCAGGGCGTAGTTATATTCGTAATTTGTTAACCGACGAAAAGACGAATGCTCTCGGTTATTGCGACGCAAAAGAGACGCCGCATTCAGTTCCTCCGTGAGCCAGTCCACAACGCGTCCGCGATCCTCATCCGCGAGCGCATATGCCGGTTCGTCCTCGGGGGGCATCTCTGATTTGCTCAAAGCGTTAAACACCGCGCGCCACCGCTCCACGTCTGGGCCATGTAGCAGGTCGGGATTCAGTTGGTCGATCCGAAGTTTGCCCTTGGACTTCTCGGGGCCATGACAGGCCTGACAGCTCTTGATCAGGATCGGTCCGACCGACTTCCGAAAGAAAGCCACGTTCGCCTTTGGGATGATGTCAGTGGCTCTCGCAACTTCCCTAGTCTCTTTCAAGAATCTGGATTTTACCCGTCCCTGTTCTTTGGCCGTTTCCAAAGAGATCGGCGTCACCTGTCCATTGGTGGCCAAAAGTGTCCAGGCGCTTCCGAGCACAAGCAGCGCCGTCTTCCTTACAGTCTTCATAGGTTCCTCGTTCTTATCCAGTTTCGGCGGATGTTTTTGCCCCCGCAAGGATTGATAGGAACTCGCGTTTGCGGTGGAAGATAAGAGAACAGTAAACCCGGATCGTTGAACACTGATTACTTCGCCACTGATTACTTCGCCAGCACCTCCAGCAAGCGTCCCACCTCTTCCCCTGTGTTATAGCCTGCTACGGCGATACGGATGCGGCCAGCGTGGTGCATGACGTGGATATTCTCTCGCTCCAGTGCGGCGTGGATACCGGCCGTGTTCGCATGCTGAAAGGAGATAATGCCGCTGGGGTTAGTGGGTTGCGCTGGGGCCAGTGGCTTGATCCCAAGTTCCAGCAAGCCCGCATGGACCCGCGCCAGCAATGGATCCGCGTGCTGGGCAATCGCCTCGACGCCGACGCCTTCCACGTAACGGAGCGCGGCGTTCAGTGCGTAGATGGCTGCGAAGTTTGGCATCCCCACGGAAAAGCTCGCCGCACCGGCCTTCCTGTCGGCCCGCTGAAAACGGTCGACATCGAAAGCGTTACGCAAGTGAAACCACCCCCCCGCATGGGTCGTGAGCCGATCCGCCGCCCGCTCTGGGATGGCCACGATGCAACCGCCATGGACGCCGAGAGTCCATTTGTGCGTGCTGCTGATGAGGCAGTCAGCGTCCTGGCAGTCGAGCACGACGCGCCCCAACGCCTGCGTCACGTCCACCGAGATGAGTGCATTGGGTGCGAGGCAGCGTACCGCGTCACGAAAAGGTGCCCAGGCGAGGCGATGACCGTTGTAGAAACTCACCAGCGACACTTGTACGAGTTGGGTCCGGGCGCTCAGGAGCGGCAAGAGGTCGGCCACTCGCAGTTCTCCCTGAACCGCTTGCCATACGTGCGTCTTTGGCCGAGTGGAGGCGGTTAGCCAAGGGGTCGCGCCCGCCGGAAAGTCGAGGTCGGTGACGATCACTTCGTCCGTCATTTGGAGGTTGAGTGCAGTGGCTAAGAGGTTGTAGGCCTCTGAACTGCAGGAGCAGAAGGCGACTTCCGCTGTCTTGAAACCGGTCATGCGCGCAGCGACTTCGCGGCAATACTCGACTTCTTGGAAGTGCAAGTCGCGGCCGCGCATCCCCCTTAGCTTGTCGTGCCAGTAGGATTGTAGGGCCGCGCCAACGCAGAGCGGCGGGATGCTCTCGGCGGCGGTGTTCAGGTAAATCATCGAGTCCAGCGCGGGAAAATCGCGGTGGCGGGTGTCCGGGGTAAGCATCGGATTAATTTAGCCATGCGCGATCGCAATGGACACAAATAAATCCGGTGCTCCGCTACCTTACCCCGGCATCAATGCCTGCGCGAGCCGCACGTAGGCTGCGGTGCCAGCCTCTAAGTCGGTAACTGCAATGAACTCGTCCATCGTGTGCGCCTGCGCGATGTCGCCAGGGCCGAGGACGATCACGGGCACCCTGCGGGCCGCGATCTTGCTGGCGTCGCAGGAGAAGAAGACCACGTCGGGCACGGCTTGGCCCATCACGCGACACGCGGTCTGCACGAGGGGATGCTCAGCGGGGAGTTCGAAGCTGGGATCCACCACACTCGGTTCATCGAACTGCCATTGCACGTCCGTCACTTGGCGGCAACGTTCGCTTAGGAGGGTTTGCATCTCCTGATAGGTCGCGCGCCAGTCCTGGCCGGGCAGGAGGCGGATGTCCACTTGGATGGTGCAGCGCTCAGGCACACTATTCACGCCGGTGCCGCCGCAGATGAGGCCGATCGATCCCGTGCTCGTGCCGAAATCGGGCGAGGTGATTTGCGTGAGTCGCGTGGTAAAGTGCCGCTCCAACTCCAGGATCCCTTGTGCCATCGCGACTATAGCGCTGCGGCCCTCGTGGGGCTTGCTGCTGTGCGCGGCGAGGCCCACCGCATGGACGGCGAAGCGGAGACACCCTTTGCATCCGCGCACGACCCGGAGACGGGTTGGCTCTCCGACCACCGCAAAGTCGGGCGGTATCATCTGCTCCAGCATTGCTGTCACGCCACGGAAGCGGAATTCCTCGTCAACCATGCAAGCAACCGTGAGCGTGCCGCGCCAGGTGGACAGGGCGTTCTTTAAAATCAGGGCCGCGGCTAGCATGCAAGCCAGCGGGCCTTTCATGTCGCTGGCTCCCCGGCCCCACAGGCGTCCGTTCTGCACCTCGCCGTTAAAAGGCGGGATACTCATGCCGCCGACGCCCACGGTGTCCGTGTGGCCGTTTAGCATCAAGTGCGGGTGATCCGCGCCATTACGGAACTGGAGAAGAATATTTTCGCGGTTCGGCAGGACGGCTTGGCGCCAGACGTTGAAGCCATGCGCGCGACCCCAGTCTTCAATCCACTGAGTTACCGCGCCTTCATCCGCACTCGCCGGGTCGTAGTTCGAGTTCACACTGGGGAGGCGGATGAGCGCTTGGGCGATGTCGAGGGCAGTGGTGGGAGTCATGCGTTGCGAGGCTGAAGTAAAAGAAAGTATCGGAGATAGCCTCATAGCGTCACCTACGGCCGGTCCAGAACTAACCACATCCAGAACTAACCGCATCCACGAAGAGGTCGTTGAAACTTTTGGCCGAAGGATTCCACCGTCCCACTGCCCATCGGTGCTCCGACCCTCTTCATTTTCTAGGAGTGGAGAGGGTCGCGAGGGTCTTGGAAGTAGATGACTTAACGAGTGAGGGTTGTTTTGGGCTGAGGGGTCCTAGAGATGGGCTCGGCTGGGGTGAGCGATTCTTCCAAGTTTTTGACCACGCGGATCTCCTAGCCATGCCCCAGCGCACGGGATTGGGACCCGTCTGACTCTCGCTTTGGAGGTGACGCATCGGGAGGGCGAGCGTCAAGTTCGGCCAAGGTAATCCAAAGAAGATTTTAAATACCCAATGTTTACCGACCTATCAACCACCTTCTGAAACATTCCGCCACTGCCCGTTTGGATGCTGGATACTGACGATTGTACTGACGCTTGTACAACGACAATTATTCTTCCCCCTGGGAAGAATAATCGTCGTTGTACAGACGCTGGTTCGCGCTGGTTCGATAAGCCCGTTCAACCCTCTCTGCTGCGACTTCTGAGTCGCGTTTCAGCACCAGCAGAACTGTCCGAGATGCTGGTCAAATGCAACGGCTGTCCGGCTTCAAGTGGGCTTTAGGCTGGTCGCATCCAGTGGTCGAATCTGCTCTCGCGGTTAAGCCCTAGGAGTTTTCATCCAAAGGGCCTGCAACTGGGACTGACTCACCGTTGGGCGCACCTCAGCTCCACTCAAAACTTTGGGCTTATCGGGTCTGTCCCCATTTTCTCTTCCGCATTCTTTCCCCCACCGATCCCTTTTCTATTCTTTCGGCGAAGGAGAATCGGGCGAGGGCAGCTCGGGCAAACCCAGCTCTTTCAAAAACGCGTTGTGCTTGCTCGTCGCCGTCTGGATCGCCCGCTCCATTTTCACCAATGCACCGTGCGTGGCCGCGAGGTCGATTTCCGCCTCTCCCACCGCGGTGCTGATGTAGCGGGAGATGTTCAGGTTGAACTCGTTTTTCTCGATCTCCGCCATCTCCACGCGGCGGGAGTAGCGGGACTCTTCCTTTCGGAACTGGTAGGTGTCGATAGTTTTTGAAATGTTTTCGGGCGAGAGTTGGTTCTGGCGCTTGCCCTTCACGAAGTGCTCGGCGGCGTTGATGAAGAGCACGTCGTCGGGCTTCTTGCACTTCTTGAGCACGAGGATGCAGACGGGGATGCCGGTGGAGTAGAAGAGGTTCGCGGGCAGGCCGATCACGGTGTCGATGTGGCCGTCCTTGAGCAGTTTGGTTCGGATGCGTTCCTCCGCTCCACCTCGGAAGAGGACTCCGTGCGGCAGGATGATGGCCATCACGCCTTCAGGTTTCAAATAGTGGAAGCCGTGGAGCAGGAAGGCGAAGTCGGCGGCGGACTTGGGGGCGAGGCCGTGGCTCTTGAAACGCACATCTTCGCCCATCGCGTCAGTGGGTTCCCAACGAAGGCTGAAGGGAGGATTGGCGGCGATGGCGTCGAAGCTCGGCTTCTTGGCCGGGTTTTGCTCCCGCATCATGTCCCATTCGTTGAGCAGGGTGTCGCCGTGAAAGATTTCGAACTCCGAGTCCTTCACCCCGTGCAGCAGCATGTTCATGCGGGCGAGGTTGTAGGTGGTGATATTCTTCTCCTGGCCGAAGATCTTGCCGATGGTGCCGCCCGCCTTGTTCACCTTCTTGCGCACGCTGAGGATCAGCGAGCCGGAGCCACAGGTCATGTCCATCACGCTCTCCAGCCGCATTTTCGTGCCAGTCTTCGGTTCCTGGCTGTCCAGCGTGACGATGGCGGAGAGGATGTCGGACATCGGCTGCGGGGTGTAGAACTCGCCCGCCTTCTTGCCGGACCCGGCGGCAAACTGGCCAATCAGGTATTCATAGGCATCGCCCAGCGCGTCAATGTCTGTCGAGAAACCTGCCAATCCTTCGGCGATTTTCTGGATGACCCGGCAAAGCATGAGGTTCCGGTCCTCATACTTTTTCCCCAGCTTGGGAGAGCTAAGGTCGATCTCGGAGAACAGGCCCTGGAAGGTGCTCTCGAAGGATTCCGTCTCGATGTATTTGAAGCCCGCTTGCAGCGTGTTCAGCAGCTCCGCATTCTGGGTGCGGGCGAGGTTGGCGATGCTGTTCCAGAGGTGGGCGGGCTGAATGACGTAATGCACCTTGCGCCGCATCTGTTTCTCGAACTCCGGGATATCGTCCACGTTGTTCGCATACCAGAGCGCCAGCGGCACCTTGCGGGCGTCGCCTTCGACATCTGGGTAATCCCGTCCCAGTTCCTTCCTCGCCGCCGTCTCGTAGTTGTCCGAGAGATAGCGCAGGAAGAGGAAGGAGAGCATGTAGTCGCGGAAATCGTCCGCATCCATGGCCCCGCGCAGTTGGTCGGCGATGCTCCAGAGGGTGGAGCCCAGTTGTTTTTGGTTGGTGTCGGTCATTTGGTGGGCTGGCTTAAGTTAAATTGGCTGCAAATGGAACTACCGAGGATTCCTCGGTAGTTGGTAATGAAGCCGCAGAATTGTTGGTCCTTGAGGTCATTCCTCGGGTGGTGATTTCGGCAAACGTCCGGCCTGTTTCTCCAGCTTCTTTTCGTCGGATTTGACGCGGCGCTCCAGTTTCTTGAGGTCTTCCTCGGGTGGCAGGGCTTCCGGTTTGATGCCTCGCTGACCGAGCATCTGGCGCACGCTGGTGTTGTTCTGCACGTGCTCCTTCGTGATGGCGGGTTCGCCTCGAAGATCGGCCTGCTGCACGTTGTGGTTGGTCATCTCCGTCGCCAGATTCTTGGCGGCAATCGTCAGCGTCGGCAAAAAGTCGGCCAGCGGTCGGGACTGGGTGATGCCGAACTTGTCTTTCATCGCCTGCGTGGCGTAACCGCCGAAGAGGGCAGCATCGCCTTTGGAACGGATGCGGCCGAAGCCCGCATCATCCACGCCGCGCTCGAAGATGTTGTCGGAAAGCGCCTTCTCGGAAGCTCGCAGCTTTTCGCGGGCTTCCAGCCGATGCAGCAAGCTCAAGCGTTTTTCGATCAGCTCCAGCTTGCGGGTCTGGACAGCGAAGTAGCTCTGGGCAAAGGCAATCGGCTCTTTGCGCGGGTCGCCGTTTTGGGCGATCAGGTAGCACGCATACCGGGTGAGCATGAAATCCTCGATTTCGCGCTGCCCTCCCTTCCCGAGGGCGATCATTTTCGTGACGCCACGAAAATGATGCCCGATTTCGTAACCCGTTGTCTTGCAGGACTCGATGGCGCGCTGGATGGCGGCGAGGAAGTTCTCCCAACGGGCGTAGCCGAGCGGTTCCTGCAAATCCCGGGCGAACCAGAACTCCACCTCGGTCGCCTCGGGGTGAGTTTGGGCCAGCAAGTCGAACTGGCTTTGCATCTGCAGAATGAGTTCCCTGTTCATGGTTTCATGGGGTGGTATTTTCTGCCGTCTCGTAGTTGTCCGAGAGGTAGCGGAGGAAGAGGAAGGACAGCATGTAGTCGCGGAAATCGTCCGCATCCATCGCCCCGCGGAGTTTGTCCGCGATGCTCCAGAGGGTGTTGCCCAGTTGCTTTTGGTTGGTCTCGGTCATTTCGTCGGGCGTCTCTTGAGTTTGGTTTCCAGGGCTTTGAGGTCGGCCTCGTCCTGCTGATCGGCTTGAGAGGCTTCCTGCTTCTTGCGGTCCTGATCGAATTTGAGGTAAAGCTCGCCCGTGCGCGCTTCCATCTGCTCATGACTGATGGAGCCTGCGTGCGTGAGTAGCAGGAAGCCGTTGGAGGTGATGATTTGATCCACGTTCTGCTTCCAGAAGACCATTCGCGTCTCCTGCTTGCTCTTGGCTCGCAGTTCGGCGGTTTCCAAGAAGATGACGACGAGGCGGTTCAGGGTGTCGATCTCGTCCTCGGTCAGGTAGTTCTTCGCCACGATGATGTCCGCCTTGCGCACCTTATTGCCCTTCCAGGCGAGCAGGCCGAAATGCGGATCGGCAGGATTGGCGAGGGCGGAGATGAGTTCGGCAGCCGTTTTCTGCGTCACGGCGAAAATGAGCTGGTTCTGCACCGTGGCGAAGAAAACCTGCGTGGCCTTGTCCGTCTTGTCGTAGTCACTGCTCAGGGCAAAAAGGTCGCGCACTTTCTGGTAAAAGCGCTTCTCGGAGGCCCTGATGTCCCGGATGCGCTCCAGCATCTCGTCGAAGTAATCCGGGCGGCCATCCGGGTTCTTGAGCCTCTCATCGTCCATCACGAAGCCCTTGAGCAGGTATTCCTTCAGGATGGTGGAGGCCCAGCGGCGGAACTGCACCCCACGCGGCGAGCGCACTCGGTAGCCCACGGCCAGGATGGCGTCCAGGTTGTAGAGCTTGGTCAGGTAATTTTTGCCGTCGGCGGCAGTTACCGAGGATTCCTCGGTAACTGACTTCTCCTCCAGTTCCCCGTCCGCAAAGAGGTTCTTGAGGTGCAGCCCCACGTTGTCGGTGCTCACGTCAAAGAGCTGGGCCATCTCCCGCTGGGACAGCCAGACGGTTTCGTCTTTCGCCCGGAGCTTGATTTGGCTCCTGCCGTCTTCGGTGGTGTAGAGGATCAGGTCGCTCATGCGGTCTGGTCGGTTAGTGGAAGAATGGAGAGCTAACGCAGGAAGAGACAGGACAGCATGTAGTCGCGGAAGTCGTCCGCATCCATGGCCCCGCGCAGTTGGTCGGCGATGCTCCAGAGGGTGTTGCCCAGTTGTTTTTGGTTGGTGTCGGTCATGCCGTTGGGGCGGTTGTGGAGGCATTGGCAGCAAAGCCAATTGTTGCTACTACCTCTTCGCTTTCTTTGTCGTTCACCCAAGAAATCGAATGCCAAGCTTTTAGCGCCCGAACAATGCCGCTTCCAATACCCCTGAAATTGAGAAGGTCGGGAGCAAACGATGCCAATAGAACATTGCGGCTGCGCCGGACTCCTTTACGAATTTGATCAACCGTCAGGCTATTGGGCAGTTTTCCCGGACTTCGGATTTCGATCCGATCATCAAAAATGAACAGCTTGATGGAGTCCTTGATGAAATAGTCCCGGTGAATCAGCGCATTCACAAGAAGCTCTTCAAAAACGGTTTCAGGTATCTCGGGATTGCCGTTCTGGTTGAACGATCCCTCACCTTGGATACGGGCATTCCATCGTTTCAGGAAACCCATCCCTTCATCATATTGTTCGGAGAGTGTTCCCTCGATTCTTCGCTGATCGTGCCATTCGGATGAGGCCCGCTCGGTGCCTTTGAACCAAACGGCGTCGATCTTCATTTCAGGAAGCAGGACAGGCAAACGCCTGTCCTCTCCAAACAGAAGCAAGCCCGCAACCGTCACTCGACCCGAATCCACCAGTTCCAGGTTTTCAAGAGTTCTTTGGTAGGCTTCACCCTCCTCCCTTCGGCTGGGCGGCGTTTCGGAATACTTCGTCTCGTAGAAGCGCTCGAAACGCTCGTGGTCGAAGTCCTCCAGTTTTGAGGCTGCCACCACCTGGCTTTCTGCATAGAGCTTCTCCCCAGATTGGAAAAGGCGAGCCAGCTCTTCTGGGCTTTGAATCGGGTACTTGTCTGGACCATTCTTCACGTAGTAGATGCCCTTGCTGTCGCAGTAGGGCTTTGATGGTCCGTCAGCGACTTCAATCACCACCACAATACCGTCAGTGGTGGGAATCGACTTTGAGAGTATCGAGAACGGCGGCTTGACCCGCTGCCATGCAATCTTCGCCATCTCCTCTCCGACTTTCTCGGCCTCGGCACCACTGAGACCTTTAATGGTGCCATCTTTCTCAACGCCAACGAAAATCCGACCACCTCCGCTATTCGCGAAAGCAACGATCTCACGCGCCATCTTCTCATCTACCGACGGCTCGCGCTTGAACTGCCGCGTGCTGTCTTCTCCCAGGAGTATCTGGTTTCTCAGTTCGAACTCTTCCATAATTGATAAATTTCCTTTCTGCGCCGGAATGCGTCCTCACCACCTTCCATCACGGTGACGATGCGCTGTTGAATGTCTTTGTCGTCGATGCTGCCATGGTCAAAGGAAAACGCTTCCCCTTCCTTCCTGCATACGATGGCCTGCTCCGCATCGCCAAGCACCGGGATATTCGGGTTGTGAGTGGCGAAAATAAACTGCGTCAGATCCTTCCGCTCCAGCAGTTGGCGGATGAAATGACTGTATAGCGTTTCGTTGTCCAGATCGTCTTCCGGTTGGTCGATGAGGATGACCGGGTGCCTCTGGAGGTGCATGAGAATATGCAGGATCACGGTAGCCCGCTGCCCGAGGGAATATTCACCCAGCGGTTTCTGATGGAAAAGGATAACCGTTTCATCCGGTGTGCGGAAACTCAGGAAGTCTGCCAAATGTTCCAGCAGCGTGGAGCGCACCTTCACAGCAGCGTTTTCACTCAGATGCTCCTCCAGTTGAGCGCGGGCTTGATATAGCTCTCGGCCATCCACAAACGCGTCCTGTATGGTGTCGTAGGATGGTCCCTGCAAACCGCTGCCTCGGAACTTGGAGCGAAGGAACTCACCAAACGCACTACGCTTGCCTTTGAAGGCCGTCTGAAGACGGATTTCCTGTGGAAGTTCCGATTCGAGACGACGCACTTCGGCTTCACGATCCGTGAACCGTTCTCTCCAAAAATCGTGCAGCTTGTTGACCGCCGCGCCCAGCATGTCACGCGCCGTTTGCTCCGTTTTGGAGCGTTGGGCACCTGCTGCCAGTAGCTTCACCAACTGATCAAGTCGGGACTTCTTCTTGCGGAACAGCTCCAGATCGAGCTGGGGTTCATTCAGCGTCTTTTGAAGTTCGGCAACTTCCTGCTTCATCTCTTCCTGCACCGGTGCCAGTTTCTGCAGAGCCTCGCCCACCGCAGTGAACGCTACTAGCAAAGTTTGGAGCGCCGCTTGAGCGGTCGTTTTGGCCTCGTCAGACTTTGCTTTTGCCGCAGCGAGGTCGGCAGCAATGGGTTCGCTCCGCTTGGATTTCAGCACGGGGAACGTCGCATCCGCATCGTCCCAATCCGCTGACTCCTTGAGGTTCGTGTCCAGCTCCTTCAATGCCTGTTGCCATGCCACAATCGCCTGCCGGTCCCCATCAAAGAGAGTCATGTCGGCCAGCTTCTTGTCCACGCCCTTGTCCGTGAAGACTTGAAGTTGTGCATCCAGTTCGTTCTTCTCCTTTTGCAATGCGGCGATCTTCTCGGTGGCTTCCAGCGTCTCCTTCAGTTGCCGGGCCGCTTGGCGCACGCCTTCGATAAGCGCCGCCTCTTCCTGCGGTTTCGGGTCAAGCCGGTCCGCCAGCAGTTTGTCCAGAAAGCTCTCGTCGAACGATTCGGAGCGGGTCGAAAGGTCCTTCTGGCCGAAGTAGAGAATGTCTTTCAGGATCGATCCTGGAGAAATGTCGCGATAGACTCCATCCAAGTAAACCGAAGGCTGGCCGGTGCGTTCACGTTCGATCCGGACTTCGCGCCCGAATTCATCTACCGCTTCCACCACTACTTTACCAGCCGGAGAGAGCATCCGCTCCACGAGCCCGGACTTGTAGGTTGGATCAGACACCTCGCGGAAGCCGAGGGCATGACGCAGGCACTCGATTACCGCCGACTTGCCATTCCCTCTTGGGCCGATCAGGCAATTCAGCGATTGAGAGAACGGCACGGCAAGCCCATCCAAGGCGCCGCCAGCGAATCGCACTTGGCGCAATAGAACCGCCTGCCGGGGTTCGGGCAGTTCAGAATGAACTCGGTGCTCATGGTCGAACAAGGCGAACTTGACGGCCTCGAATGAAAGTGCTCCGAGCTTAAGATAGCAGGAGCGACCTTCGCCGATTTCCTCGATAGTCTTGCGATCACACCCCTCCACTTCTGCGGGATACCAATTGCCAAGCGCATTCTGAGCTTTAAGCCGGCAAGGCTTGTCGGCCTCATTGAGTTTGTTGTAAGAGCGAACTTTCTGAAAACCTAATGTGCGATTGCGGAGTGCATCGTAACGGCTGTCTTTCCAAGCGGCCAGCTTGCCTATACCAAGTTCTTTCCAAAGTCCTTTGGGCTCTTCCACATGAGCAAAAATCAGGAAATAATCCCTGCGAGATAAACCATCGAGCGTCTCGACCATTTGTAGCAGTGTCTTTTCACTGCATCCGTTTTCATGCTCATACTCTTCCTTGGTTTTTCCAGGGAACATGCCCGCAATAAACGAATTGATGTAATCCTTCCCGGAGTCCATCCAGTCGTCGCTGAAGACGACCAAGACATGGATGCCAGCACGTCCGTCGCTCAATGAAAGCTCCACACCGGGCAGGAGCCCGATCTTCTTCTTTCGGGCAGTGGCGCGGAGAGATTTGAACTCCTCGAAATCGAACTTGTTGTGGTTGGTGATGACGCCCAAACGGATGCCCGCATTCTCCATCGCATCGACGTAGGCACTGTTATAGTAATTTTCGTCCCCGCTGTATTTGAACTCCTTGTCTGCCTTGGTGTGCAGATGAAAGTCTACGCGGACCCATTCCGCGCCTCGCGGGAACTGCTTGTCATTGGTTGAAGTCATCTTGCTCATCGTAAGTTCAGGTTGTGGAAACTTCTATCCTTCATTCGCCTCCGGGGATGGGAAAAGCTGCTGCATCAGGCCTTTCTTGTGGGTCTTGAGGGCTTCGTGCTTTTGGGTTTCGGCGGTGATCAGGGCGTCGAGGCTGCTCAGGCACGAGGCGATGCGTTGTTGTTCGTCAGGTTGGGGTGGCACACAGAGAGGGAAACCAACAACGTCCTCTTTGCGCAGGTTAGTCTGTTTTACGCCATCGTCGAAATCCAAAAAGTATGAGTTCCTATCTAGGACATAAAATAAGAACCTCCCATTAACCTTGGTCGGTTGGATCCTACAGATGCGCTGATTTACAGTGTAAAGGTCGTCAGACTCTACAAAATAACATTTTGCGATGGCTCTTCCGTTTGGCACATCACTCAGAACCATCAAAATATCCCCTTCATCTGCGATGCAGAAGCCTTCGTTTGAGAATTTCCTGACATCTCCTTCGGTTGAAATGAATTTTGAGTTTACGACGATGTATCGGCCATTCTCGGAAATGTCATTTTCATGCGCCTTTCCATTTTCGTAGCGTGCAAGCTCATCGAGCCTTTGCACCTCCCACTCCCCGGCGTTTTGGAATTCGGGGAAGCGGAGGCGGGGTTGGGTTTCGCCTTCGCGGGGGAAAAGCTGCTGCATCAGCCCTTTTTTATGGGTCTTGAGCGCGTCCACTTTCCGCGCTTGCGCGGCCATCAGCTCGTCCACCGAA
>CAMDGV010000030.1 GCA_945898055.1 Akkermansia muciniphila
TCCGGCGAACCGAAGACCGCATCACGCGTGCCGGTTCCAATCACACAGACGCTGCGCGCTTCTTTCTCGTCCACGTCGTTGACCATCCGGCCGTGTTCGATCACGTGCTGGTTCAGCTCCAATGCGCCGGGCCAGGTGCCGACAAAATGCCAGGGGTTGAACGCCTTGCCCGCGCGAGTAACGGTGACTTCCCGGGTCTGCATCTCCGGCGTGACCAAATGGACGAGCGGCGCGCTGTGTTGCAGGGCATAGATGTCATTCATCGTATTGCCCACCGCTTGATCCTTCCGGTGCTGCTGCCACACGGGAATGGCCTGGGGCGTGACATAAACTTTTTCCAACCCGCCGATGGCAATGAGCGCCTCCTTCATCCCGTTCTCCAATCCTTTGACCAAGGCGGACTGCGCGACGAGGCTGCCCACTCCGAGAATAATGCCCAGCATGGTGAGCACGGAGCGGAACTTGTTCGCCCAAATTTCTTTGAAGCCAACACTGATGGTGATCAAAAAATTCATAATGGCTGTTGGGTTGCGCTTGGACTTGGGATGGAGAATCTCGGGGTGGTCCCAAGGCCCGCCAGTTTGCGATCCACGTTCCTGGCGATCTTGCCGTCGCGTATTTCAATGCGGCGGGGAGTGAAAGCGGCGATCTCCGGGTCGTGCGTGACCAGCGCGATAGTGCGACCTTCTTCGCTGATCTTGTAAAACAATTGCAAAATTGTCTCGCCGGTGTGCGAGTCCAGATTCCCAGTCGGCTCATCCGCGAACACGATCTTGGGATCATTCACCAACGCGCGGGCAATGGCCGTGCGCTGCTGCTGGCCGCCGGAAAGTTGCATCGGGCGATGCTTGGCCCGGTTCTCCATGTCCACGAGCTTGAGCGCGTGGAGCGCGCGCTCCCGGCGCTCGCGACTCGATACCCCGGTGTAGATCAGGGGCAGCTCGACGTTTTGCAGCACGGTGAGTTTCGGGAGCAGGTTGAAGAACTGAAAAACGAAGCCGATCTTCCGGTTGCGGATGCGTGCCAGTTCTCGCTCAGAAGCGTGTTCGATCATCGTGCCATCGAGCCGGATCGTTCCCTTCGACGGCGAGTCGAGACATCCGAGAATATGCATCAGGGTCGATTTGCCGCTGCCGGAAGGGCCGATAATAGAGATAAATTCGCCCCCGTCGATGTCCACTGAGACGTCATCCAGTGCGCGGATCTCTTCACCGCCGAGGTGGTAAATTTTGCTGACGTTACGAACTTCGATGAGAGCCATGGCGGTGAGTTTACTTTGCGGTGGCGGTGGCACCGCTTTTGGCGCCGGCGGTCTGACTAACGTTCGCTTCGATGGGTGGCGCGATGAGCGAAATCACCTCACCGCCCTTCAGGCCCTTGGTCACCTCGGCGAAGTCAAAATCCGCCACTCCGAGCTGGACCGACTGGCGTTCAAACTTGCTGTCCTTCGTTTTGACGTACACGAAGCGCTCACCCTGATCGTTGAAGACCGAAGCCAGCGGAATTGCCAGCACGTTGCCGACGGAAATGAGCGGGATGGATAGGTTCGCGGTCATGCCAGGCCGCACCGCGCCTTCGGCATTCTTGAGAATGATGCGGGTGGAAAAACCTTTGACGCCGTTTCTGAAAGTGGCCTGGGGCGCGATGCGGTCCACCCGACCCATGAGCTTCAGTCCGGCCACCGCCTCCACCTCGACGGTCACGGCTTGGTCCACTTTTAAGCGTGTTACGTCCGCCTGATTGATGTGGGCGGTGATAATCATGTCTGCCAGATTGGCGACGGTGAAGACCTCGGTGCCGCTGTTGAATCCGCTGGAACCGGACACGGCCTGCCCAACGGAAACCGGACGTGTCAGAATCGTGCAGTCAAATGGAGCGCGAATAACAGTCTTCAGCAACTTGTCCTCGACCTGCTGGAGCGCAGTCTGCGCGGTTTCCAGACGGTTCATCGCGATGTCCAGGCTGTTCTTCGTCAGATCGTGGTCGATGCGCGCGTTATCGAAAGACTCCTGTGCTACCAGCTTGCTCTCGAACAATCCCTTGACCCGATCGAAGTTCAGCTTCGTCTTCTCGAGTTGGAGTTTCTGGGTCTCAACCGCCAGTCGGGCCCCAGCGATCTCCGTCTTGCGCGAGGATTTCTCGGTCTGCAAATCCTTGTCGTCCAGCTCGAAGAGAACTTCGCCCTTTTTCACTTTGTCGCCAATGTCCAGTGTGAGCTTGGAAATTAGCCCGCCGATTTCCGGTCGCACGTTAACGGCGTCGAGCGGACCGATGTCACCCGCCGCGGTGACCGCAAAGTTGATGTTCCGCGTCGCCACGACCGCCGTGGTGGGCGGACCAGATTTCCCGCCGACCGCCCCCGGACCAGATTTCCAGAACGCAATTTTGCCCGGGTATTGCTGCCCGCTCCGATATGCGATGCCTCCCACTCCAGCGAGGGCCAACAAGCATATAATCAGTTTTTTCATTCGTGAAAGTTAAGTTTACTTTTGAGCAGATCCGGTGGCCCCTTCAACAAGCATCTAATAAAAGATGGCAAGTTGTTGTGGATCAAACGCGCCGACGACAAGAATCCTGACCTCGACGTTTGTCATTCTTCGACGGGTCGCTTTTGTCGGACATGCTGCTCGATCTCCGTGCGGGCCGACCTCAACATCAGCGGCGAAATCGAACTGCGTGACGGCAGCAATCGTGTCATCGCTAATGAAACCCTCGAGTCGGCCCCCTTTGGTGCGGTGAAGGTGCTCTGACACTTCTGAATTCGGATGATCCTTCTCCGCGCGAGACTGCCAACGAGGCCGTCGAAGAGAAGCCATCCAAGCGAGGACCGCTCTATTTCGTCTAAAGCGAAGATAGAATTTGACCTCAAGGAATCGTAAATTAATCTTAAAATTAATGGTTTTGCCCAAATCACCCATCTCAATCACGCTTCCAAAAGATATTACCGCGAGCATCGTGGTCTTTCTCGTCGCGTTGCCACTCTGTCTCGGTGTGGCGCTGGCCTCAAATGCGCCGTTATTTTCCGGTGTGCTGGCGGGGATAGTCGGCGGCATTCTCGTGGGTTGGCTGAGTGGCTCGCACAAGAGTGTGAGTGGTCCAGCAGCGGGACTCACGGCCATCGTGGCCTCGCAGATCGGGCAGTTGGGGTCGTTTGAAACGTTTCTGCTTGCGGTGATGCTCGCCGGCGTGATCCAGATCCTCTTGGGGGTTACGCAGATGGGTTTTATCGCGGCATTTTTCCCTGGTAGTGTCATCAAGGGTCTGTTGGCGGCCATCGGTGTGATTTTGATCTTGAAGCAACTCCCGCATGTCTTTGGTCACGATTCGGATGCGGAAGGTGAGATGAGTTTTTTCCAGCCCGATCACCGGAACACTTTCACTGAACTGTTAGACACGGTGTTCGACATCCAGCCTGGGGCAGCACTGGTGGGCCTACTTGGTATCCTGCTGCTGATCGCATGGGATCGCGTGAAGGTGCTGAAAAAGAGTCCCGTGCCCGCGGCTCTCGTCGTCGTCATCATGGGCGTCGTCATCAGTCTCATCCTGCGTCAAAGCGGCAGCCGCTGGGCCATCTCTGCGTCCCACCTCGTGCAGGTTCCGGTGGCCAAGGATCTGGGGGCGTTTATTGGCTTTTTGCAGTTCCCGAATTTCTCTCAGTTTGGAAATCCAGTGGTGTATGCCGCAGCGATCACCATCGCCATCGTCGCTACGCTGGAGACTCTACTCAATCTGCAGGCTGTCGATAAGATGGACCCTGATCAGCACCACGCCCCACCGAACCGTGAACTCGTGGCGCAGGGCATTGGGAATGTCGTCTCAGGCCTCATCGGCGGGTTGCCGGTGACCAGCGTAGTCGTGCGTTCATCCGTCAATATCAATGCTGGTGGCAAGACGAAACTTAGCGCCATCCTGCACGGCATTTTGCTGCTCCTCTGCGTCCTGCTGATGCCAGCTTGGCTTAATGAAATTCCGCTCTCCGCGCTGGCGTCCATTTTGATCATGACCGGCGTGAAACTAGCCAGCCCACAGCTACTCCGGCAGATGTGGAGTGAGGGAAAGACGCAGTTCCTGCCCTTCATTATCACGGTCCTCGCCATCCTCTTTACGGACCTGCTCATTGGCATCTTAATTGGTCTTGGCGTCGCTATCGCTTTTATCTTGCGCAGCAATCTGCTCCGCCCGCTGCATAAAATCATGGAGAAACACATCAGTGGTGATGTGCTACGCATCGAACTGGCGAATCAGGTCAGCTTCCTCAACCGTGCCACTCTTGAAAAGACACTGCACGAAGTCCCCCGTGGTGGCCATGTGCTGCTAGATGCACGCAGCACAGATTATATTGACCCAGACATCCTCGATCTGATTGAGGACTTCAAAAAAACCACCGCCAATGCCCATGGAGTGAAGCTCAGCCTCGCAGGTTTTAAAGACAACTACCTGCTCGCAGATCACATCCAGTATGTGGACTACTCTAGCCGTGAGGTGCAGAGCTCACTCACGCCTGCCGCTGTCCTAGAGATATTGCGCGCAGGCAACAAGCGCTTCCGCAGTGGTGAGCGCATCGAGCGTGACTACAGCCGCCAAATCGGTGCGACGGCGGGCGGGCAGTTCCCGATTGCAGTCGTGCTGGGCTGCATCGACTCGCGCGCTCCGGCAGAGGCCCTCTTCGATCTCGGTTTGGGGGACATTTTTAGCGCTCGCGTCGCGGGAAATATCGCCACGACGGAGCTGCTCGGCAGCATCGAGTATGCCTGCGCTGTGGTGGGCGCAAAGCTCGTCGTCGTGCTCGGTCACACGAGCTGCGGCGCGGTGAATGCGGCCGTCGATCTGCTCGCCGCTGCAAAAAAGGCAAGTGAGGCAACCCCGTGCGGTAACCTTGATGGACTCGTCATCGAGATCCAACAAGCGATCAATCCCGCGACTCTAAAGAAGCCTGGTCAGTGGGCTGCTGGAGAAAAGACGTCCTACACGAATGAAATCGCACGCCTCAATGTAGTGCGTACGATCAAGACGATCCGCCAGCGTAGCGCCACGCTGAATAAGCTGCTCGAGGAAGGCAAGATCGCCATCGTCGGCAGTCTCTACGATGTCGCGACGGGCGAGGTGAGCTTCTTTCAAACCGCGGATTCGAGCGTCACGAAGCTGAGCATTCCGATGGCGGCCAGCGTCTAAATCACCGCGTGTTCTTCTTCGCCTCTCGCTTGGGCTTGATCAACTCTGGGTCAGGCTACCTTGTACGAATATTTAGTCGAGCCCGCCTCGTAACCGTTGAAAACTTCTTTAGCTTGGGATTTCTGTTTAACGACCCACCGGAAAAAGTTGCCATCGATTCTTTTCTGTGGCGGCTGAGGCTTAGCTCCATCGACACTGCGAACCACCCTGAGTTCGTCGGCATGGAGGTCGAGATCGAGTTGAATTTGCGGAAATCGAGGCCGCTGAGTGAGTTGAGCCTCGGTGAGAGGGGTCACTGCAATGAGAAGTAAAGTTTTTGCTTTCTTCTCATCCGCCTCAAAAACGAAATTCCTATCCTGAAACCAGAGAGGAACCCGAATTCAAACCGTCAGGATTTCCTTCTCCTTGTAAGCGAGGTGTTGATCGATTTTGACAATGAAACCATCGGTCAATTTTTGAACATCCGCCTCGGCAGTCTTGATGTCATCTTCGGACACGCCACCTTCGTTCTTCAGTTTCTTTAACGACTCAATCGCTTGACGTCTTTCGTTACGGACAGCGACACGTCCTTCTTCGGACATTCGTTTGCAGATTTTGACGAATTCTTGACGACGTTCAGCGCTCAGTTCAGGAAGGACCAAACGAATAAAACGACCTTGAACAGCGGGGTTCAGGCCAAGTCCAGCGGATTGAATTCCTTTCTCAATCGCTTTCATGGTCGTTTGATCAAAGGGTTGAACCATCAACATCCGTGCTTCCGGGGCTGAAATGGTGGCGAGTTCCTTGAGTCGCATGTGGGAATCATAGGCTTCAATCATTAAGTTTTCGATCAAAGCTGGGGAGGCTTTTCCCGTGCGAACACCGGCAAACTGCTGCAAAACGTGCTCTTCGGTTTTGAGCATTTTATCCTCGGTCTCGAAAAGGACTTCATCGATATTCATCATGTCAGAAAGAGAGATTTTGGAACGGAGAAGGAAGAAAGGTGGAAAAGGCGAAGTACGAAGTGCTCAGGTGGTGACCAATGTCCCAATTTTTTCTCCAAGAACCACACCGCGAAGATTATGCGGTTTAAAGAAATCGAACACAATGATAGGCATCTTATTTTCCATGCAGAGAGCGAACGCCGCCGCGTCCATCACCTTCAACTGCTTTGCAAGAGCGGTCGAATAAGACACCTGCTCATAGCGCTCGGCATCTTTGTATTTTACTGGATCCTTGTCGTAGATGCCATCGACCTTGGTTGCTTTCAGAACAACCTCCACACCCATTTCGTTGGCGCGGAGTGCTGCAGCCGTGTCGGTCGAAAAATAGGGGTTACCGGTTCCGGCGGCGAAGATCACCACGCGCCCTTTTTGAAGGTGGCGCACCGCTCGGCGGCGAATAAAAGGTTCGGCAATTTGGGTCATATTGATGGCACTCTGAACTCGGGTCTCGACGCCTTTTTTCTCCAAAGCATCTTGCAGAGCAAGAGCATTGATGACCGTAGCCAACATTCCCATGTAATCGCCAGTAGCCCGTTCGATACCTTTCTCGCTCCCAGTAATACCCCGGAAAATATTGCCACCTCCCACCACGATCACCACTTCAACTCCTAGCTTTTGAACCTCTGCCACCTGTGCGGCCATATCATGGACACACTCAGGATCAATCCCAGATCCACCGCGACCGCCCAAAGCTTCGCCGCTTAGTTTCAAGAGAATGCGTCGAAAACGGGGCGTCGGTTTGGCGGTAACTTTCTTCATCGTAACCCCTCTGATATAGCAGCCTAGGCTCATTTGAGTCAACGAACCTAGTCAATCAACTGGGGTCTAAATTACCCAAATGCGACTTAGCTGACTTGCACGAACCGTCGCCCGGGCAATTGACGAATGAGGCGTTTCATTTCTAGAGAAAAAAGGGCGACATTCACCGTGCTGGCCCCCAAATCTGTCGCGCGAATGATTTCGTCGGCTGCCCGTTCTCCTTCAGCTAATGAGGCATGGACAGCCTGTTCAGAGGGAGACAAAGGAAGGGCTGGTGCGGTCATTGTAAGCGACGGTTCAGGTCGATTAGACGGCGGGAAAATATATTCAAATTCCCCGAGAATATCCTCAATGTTTTCGCAGAGTTTTGCCCCTTTTTTGATGAGTTGATGGCAGCCTTTGCTCCGCGGAGAATCAATCCGGCCGGGTACCGCGAAAACCTGACGCCCATAGTCCACGGCGAAGTCGGAGGTAATCAGGGCACCGCTTTTATGATTAGCCTCAATCACGACCGTCCCCAGAGACATACCTGCCACAATGCGGTTGCGAATGGGAAAGGACTGTTTGTCGGCGGGGCGATTAAAGGGGAATTGAGTAATAACCGCACCATTGGCAGCAATCCGTTCAAAAAGATCCGCATTTTCCGGCGGAAAAGTGCGGTCAATTCCGGTGCCGAGAACGGCAATCGTCCGCCCCTTCGCACTCAATGCACCGAGGTGGGCCGCCGTATCAATGCCTCGAGCCCCACCACTAATGATGGTGATGCCAGTATAGGCGAGTTGATAAGCGAATCGACGGGCAGTTTCCGTGCCATAGGGTGAGGTTTGTCGCGAGCCCACAAGAGCTAGTCCATGACGATCATTGGGCTGCAGTGCACCCTTCACGTAGAGGACAATTGGGGGATCATAAATCTCCCGTAAAAGCGGTGGATATTCAGTGTCCATTCCGCAAATCACCCGCACACCGGATTCGCTAATTCGTTTGAGTTCGGCGCAAAGGTCAATCGAGTGCTGCCACGAACTGATTGCTTGGGCGGTCTCCTCTCCAATACCGTGAACAGCCGAGAGTCCCGCTGCTGTGGCGTGAAGAATAGCGATGGGGTTGTTGTCAAAATGGGCCAACAGTTGGCGCAGACGAACTGGGCCGACGTGGTCAATCATATTGAGGGCGACAAAGGCTTCAATGGCTTCCATACCCCGTCATCGGAGAGCAGTCGCAAAAGTCGCGCAATGGGCACTTGGCGCCCAGGGGGTGAGACGATCCATTATCGACTGAATCAGGCCTTAAGAATGGCCCGACAAGCCGCCTCTAATGTCTTCAGGCGGGCCGCTGATTTGGCCTCAATATAGCAACGAATCAGCGGTTCTGTGCCACTGGCGCGGAAGGCAACCCATTCCCGATCCGGCAACAGAAATTTAAAGCCGTCGGTCGTAATAAATTTCTCAACTTTTAAACGACCGACAAAGTCTAATCCCCCAGCTAAGCGATTCAGTAAAGTAGCTTTCGTCTCGGTCGGTACAGCGACATTGATCCGTGTCGTGTGAAATTCCCCGGTCTGCTTTTCTAAGGCGGCTAAAATTGCCTTCAATGATTTACCTTCAGTTGCCACCAATTCGGCCATCAGGAGACAGGCGAGGATGCCGTCTTTTTCAGGCACATGCCCCTTGACACTAAGTCCGCCCGATTCCTCGCCACCAACGATTATCGGGCCGGATTCCATCAGGGCACCGATATATTTGAACCCCACCGGCGTCTCGTAAACCGGGACATCGAGGAGTTCAGCAACTGCATCGACCTGATGACTGGTGGGAACGGTCCGAACCACGCCGCCGGTCCAACCTCGATTTTTCTTCAGATGATACAGTGACAGGGCCAAGACCTGATTTGGGGTGAGCCAAGTGCCATCTGCATCAACGATCCCGAAACGGTCGGCGTCGCCATCGAGACCGAGACCCAAGGACGCTTTTCGAGCACGAATAACTTCGCGAACCAGTGCCATCCCTTCGGCATTTGGTTCCGGATGATGCCCGCCAAAGCTCGGGTTTAATTCGTCGTGGAAACGAATCACTTCGGCTCCACCTTCCTCCTCAAGAAGCGTGTCGAGATAGCCACGCCCAGTCCCGTACATAAGTTCGATCGCTACGCGAAGTTTGGCGCGGCGCAGGGTATCAAAGTCGATTAGTTTACGGATTTGTTTGAAATAAACTGGGCGCGGATCGATTTCTTTGCACTTAAAAGTACCCACGACCATCGACGGAAAAGTCCATCCAGCCTCTTGACGTTTACGGATGGCGATCTCGATTTCTTGGGTGACTTCGGGGGGAGCTGCTGCGCCATTAAACACACTAAATTTGAGGCCTTGATATTCAGCTGGATTATGACTGGCGGTCATGTTGACGCCACCGATCGCTTTTCGAACCCGAATAGTGTGGGCAATGACCGGCGTTGGGGCGTCTCGTTGACAGAGTAGCGGAATTAATTCATTGGCGGCGAGGACCTCGGCGGCGGCCAAGGAGAATTCACGACCGAGAAAACGAGTATCGTGCCCCAAGACGACCACCGGTTTAAGTTTGTGCAAAGGGGACTGGATTCTGGCGCGTTCGGAATTTAGGTAATCAGCAATGCCTTGAGCGGCCACCCGCACGGTGTCGAAAGTGAAGTCGCGAGCGATGAGGCTGCGCCAACCGGAAGTGCCGAACTTGATCGAGATCACCTTCTGAGTTTCCAAATTTACACCCTAAACTGCAAGCGGTCGTCGCAAGATAGACTGTGAAATTCTGAAGAACACGTATCCAATTGGGGCTGTGAAAACGCTCTTTATCGCGACTGGCAATGCCCATAAAATTGAGGAAATCTGCGATATGCTTCAAGAAACGGTGCGGTTGCTTTCCCAAAGAGACACTTCAGTCCGTTTTGAGATAGAAGAAACGGGAGCTACTTTTCAGGAGAATGCTTTGATCAAATCAGCGACATGGGCTGGATATTTTGCCTCTGACCTTTGCAATATGGGAGTCACGCATGTTCTGGCCGACGATTCAGGTTTAGAAGTCGACTGCTTAAAAGGAGCCCCGGGAGTGCATTCAGCGCGGTTTGCGTCCATGGATAACCTTCGATCTGGCAATTCAACCGATGCAGAAAATAATGCGAAACTGATCAGATGCCTCGCCGAACAGCCTCAGACTCGTTGGACGGCTCGCTTCCGCTGTATCCTCGCCTTAACCCCGGTTCTACCTCAGGAATCAATCGCGACCATGGCTGCTGCCACCGAATTCTTTGATGGAATCTGCGAAGGCCAAATCCGGATTAAGGCGGGTGGTACGGATGGATTCGGCTATGATCCACTCTTTATTCCTGAGGGGTATGAGCAGACCTTTGCGGAATTGGGGCGAGAGGTTAAGAACCGCATCAGTCATCGCGCCCGCGCTTTAAATCAATTATCAGCACGTTTGAAGGATTAACAGCTGCCTGTTAAAGTGCCTTTCGAAAGCCGAACGATCACCTTCACCCGATGCCTGCACTCATTTCCTGGACCAAGACGTCAGCGATCCGCATCGGATGGCTCCTAATGATGGGTGTCCTCTTAGTTTTTGGGCTCCGCAAAATTACTTTCGCACCAGATCTCAAGAGTGCCTTGCGTTGGATGGACTTATCTTTTACCGCCGATCAGATTCGTCAAATGGAGGGTGAGGCACAGCGTCAAAAGGCCCGTCTGCAGTCGGCGCGTGAGAAATCGGTGGATCTACTGCGACCGCAGACCTTGGTTTTTCGGCCTTGGCACGATTCGGTTCCTAGCGCTATTCCAGACGGATTCAAGTGGCAGCCAGTTCAAGCCCTGAAACGTCCCCTCGTCGAATCAGATCTAGAATGGCTCAGTGTGGCCGATCTCGCCGCTTTTTTAAAGGGGCGTCTTATTTCTTCTGAGGCATTAACCCGCTTGGCCTTGGCACGATTGGGTCGCTTCGATGCGCGGTTACACTGTGTGGTGACTCGCTTGGACGAGCGAGCGCTTGCGAGTGCTCGAAAGGCCGATGAAGAAATCCGCGCTGGCAAGTGGCGAGGGCCGCTTCATGGCATTCCTTATGGGGTCAAAGATATCCTTGATGTCCGCGGCTACCCAAGCACTTGGGGGGTGGCCCTTCGATCCAATACAATCGCAACAGAAAATGCGACCGTGGTTCGTCGTCTGGATGACGCAGGTGCCGTATTAGTGGCGAAACTAAGTCTCGGAGAATTGGCGATGGGAGACATCTGGTTCGGCGGTAAAACCCGTAACCCGTGGTCTACCAATGAAGGTTCCAGTGGGTCTTCAGCCGGTTCAGCTGCAAGTGTCGCCGCCGGCTTGCTGCCCTTTGCCATTGGCTCAGAAACCCTCGGATCCATTGTGTCACCGTCGACGGTTTGTGGGGTGACTGGACTCCGACCCACCTTTGGACGTATCCCGCGGACCGGTGCGATGATGTTGTGTCCATCGCTCGACAAACTGGGGATTCTCGCTCGCTCGGCGGAAGATTGCGCGCTGGTTTTTCAGGTGATCCGTGGGCCGGATGGGCAAGATCCTTCCACGGTAGGCGCGGGCTTTGAGTGGGATAATCGGACTGGAATTTCCAAACTGAAGATCGGGATTTTGTTGGAAGATCTGCAAAAAGATCTCGCCGGCAGGTCCAACCACCTCTCCACGATAAACTGGATGAAGGCAACGGGAGCCAACCTCACGGAGGTACGGCTCCCGAATTATCCGCCCGAGGGTTTAACCCTGATTTTGATGGCCGAAGCCTCCGCTAGTTTTGAGGCATGGGTCCGAGATGGACGGACGGAGAGCTTGGTCCAACAGGACAAGGAAAGCTGGCCGAATCAGTTTCGGGTGGCACGGCTTATTCCTGCGGTCGACTATTTGGAAGCCAATCGTGGACGCGGCGAATTAGCAGAGGCTATGGAGCGATTACTCATCAACTACGACGCGGTGTTAGCCCCGGCTTGGGTCGGGCAAACATTGCTCTTTTCAAACTTTAGCGGGCATCCCTGCGTGGTGTTTCCCAATGGCCCGAAAAAGGGAAGTGAACCCGCGACAGTCTGCCTCATCGGACGCTGGTTTGGGGAATCATCGCTGCTCCATATCGTTCGCACGTATCAATCGGAAACTCGCTGGCACCTCTCACGTCCACCCGGTTTTGAGTGAGTTTTTTCGGATCAGACCGAGACCTGAAACTCGGCTGATAAAATAAGCCGTCACCGGTTCTTTACAGAATAGATACCTTCTTCTCAAGGAAACGTCATCCGCCTGTCTTATTTGAGTAGTTAAGGTTGGAGGTGACCTGTACATCGAATTTAAGACGACTTAATGGGCGATTCTTCACGCTGGTTTTCTTCCTGAGTCTGTGGCCGAGCCAAGCCGTTGAAAATAAACCGGCTCGGCACCCTGTCGAAACGAGCGATCCCAGACTCTCGAAGTCCATCGCGAGGAATAATTCAGCGGAGCATCCTGTCGAAACGCTCAAGTCTTTGGTGCAGAAGTTGCCGCCAGCACCGGAAGGCGTTTCTAACCTCTTTTTTGATGACTTCTTTAAATCACCCGTAGGCCGACTTGGTCTGGAGATCAATCCTAAGCTGACCGAACTCAATGGAACTCGTGTTCGAGTGCTTGGGTTTATGGTGAAACAAACACGACCAACACCTTGGACCCTCATGCTGGCTCCAATGCCCCTCATCTGTAACGACGTTGAATTTGGATTAGCCGACGACCTTCCCGCCAGCACCTTGAGGGTCCTCCTTCCAAAATCACATCAACCGATTACTCCTTTTACCCCAGGCCTTCTATTGCTCACCGGTCGGATCGAAGTAGGCGACCGAGAAGAAGCCGACGGCCGACACTCGCTCGTTCGACTCCAGTTGGACCCTCTACCGAGTCGAACTTCAATCCAAACCACCGTCGACACAAGCGACTCCGCTCCCGCGAAAGAGGCGGCACCTAAGATTTCTGCGCTGGATTTAATCCCGCGCTGAGAGGGAAGCACACCCGTGCGATTCCCATCGGCTAACAAATAATAGATAATTCAGAAACCCAAACGTATGAAACCAACCGTGACCCGCATTTTCTGCGGACTCGCCCTCTCTACAGTTTTGTTGACAACTGGGATTGCCACAGCAGCGCCGAGCGTCTCTCGACTCACCCCGCCGAGTGCTTTGTTTACCTTCGGCGACGCCACACCTCCGATCATTGCTCGCTTCTTTGCAGGCCAACGATTTGACCTCGCTGCGACCTTGAGTCCTGACGCTAATGCAACCATCACTTCGGCAGTCTTCAAGGTAGACAACATCCCAGTTAGCGACTCATCCATCAGCTATACCGTGGCCGATAAGGTAGCGATCACCAACAGCGTTCAGGCCGTATTTCGTGCCTATTCTACGGCGACGCCTGGTATTCATAGCTTCTCCGTGGTTGGAGTTCAATCTGACGGACAATCCGTTACCGCCACTGGAAACTTTGAAGTTGTCGCTGCCCAACAGTTGGGACGGCGAGCCAAGAATATCATCTACCTCATCGGCGACGGCTTTGGAATCGCTCATCGCACCGCCGCCCGGATCATGTCGCAAGGGGTTCAACTCGGAAAAGCGAACGCCCAAATGGCGGTCGACGCCATGCCGTACACCGCCATTGTCCAGACCCATTCCCTAAATTCTATCGTCACCGATTCTGCCCCAGGTGCGGCCTGCTACGCTACGGGTAACAAGTCTAACAACAACGAGGAAGGGGTATTTCCTGACGACACACTTTCCTTCTTCGACAATCCCCGCGTCGAATACATGGGATCCTATCTTCTTCGTACCGCTGGCAAAACTCTTGGAATTGTTACCACCGCGGATGTGTTCGACGCCACCCCCGCTGCCTTTGCAGTTCACACTTCTAATCGCGGTGCCGGCACGGGAATTTGTGACCAATTCCTCGACGAAGGCGTCACTAACCGCGGTCTCCGTGTCCTTTTAGGTGGCGGTCGTAAGTGGTTTCTCGGTGCCGGCACAAACGGCTCCGCCCGAGTTTCTTCGTCCGACTATGTGCTACCCGCTGACCTTGCCACTCGCTGGGGAGTCAATGCCGGTTCCATTGATCCAGCTCGCGACCTCGTCGGTGACTTCCAAAAAGCCGGTTTTAATTACGTGGCGAACGGGACCGAATTGGGCGCTGTTAGCCCGGCCAGCACTCGTTTGCTGGGACTGTTCTCCTTCTCCAACATGAATGTTGCCAAGGACAAAATCGACAAACGTCGAGGTGCTTCCACTGTGGTTGATGATTTCGGTTTCCCTGATCAACCCATGCTGAACGAGATGACCTCAAAGGCCCTCCAGGTTCTCTCCAAAAACCTCAATGGATTCTGCCTTATGGTCGAAGCCGCCTCAATTGATAAGCAGGCCCACAATATGGACACTGAACGCTGGATCCTTGATACCATTGAATTCGATAAGACAATTGCTGCGGTCCGTGCGTTCGGTGCCGCCAACCCAGATACACTGGTCGTGGTCTGCGCCGACCACGAATGTGCCGGGGTCAATATTATCGGAGCCTCCACGGTATCTAATGCACGTCTGACCGAAATCGCCGCCTCCGGGGTCGGCCTCGGAACGGCCACCAACAGTTTACGGGACAGCGTTGTCGGCGTCTATGAGGCCGCCTCTTTTCCCGTCTACACCATCGCAGCAGATGGCTACCCGGTGACCACTGATCCGGACAAGAAAATGCTTATTGGTTACGCTGGTAACTCGGACCGTTATGAGGACTGGTTAACCAACCCGTTCCCCCTTCAGGACAGCCAACAGCCCTTTTCTAAAGTAGCTCCGTTGAGCACCTATCCGGCGAACTCGAGTAAGCGAGACGTCCTCGGCAATCTTCTAATTACCGGCCAAGTTCCGGGCACCTCGGCAGTGCATACGGCATCCGATATTCCTCTTTATGCTGAAGGACGTGGCGCGAGCCTCTTCCATGGCACAATGGACAACACCGATGTGTATTTCAATGTCATGCAAGCCTTGATTGGGGGCGTCCCTGTTGCCAAGTAAGTCTTGCTGGTTTTCGAGAGAAGTCGTTGGAGAGATTCAGAGACTTTCCAACCCTTCCTCGAAATCAAAAAATCAATTTATGACCTCAATACTTCGCTCCAGTTTACTCTTTGGACTGATCACCACCTCGGTCGCCGAGGCCCAATCGTATGTCATTAACTTCGATTCCCTTCGCTCTGGAAATGAAGCTAATCTCGCAGCGCCCTCTGGTGTTCGCTTCTCCGAGGGAACGTTCTCACCGAACCTCGATTCCAATGGCGATGCCATATTAAACTCCAACCGCTGGCGCACGGCTGACCTCGCTCAATCCATTCTGGTGAGTAACCCTGCCGACTATGGACGCGGACTCGCACCCTCCGGAGCCCTGGCTCTGGACTCTGTCTTTCAACCGACACTACTCCGTTTCAGTTCGCCGCAAGATCTCCAGACATTCTCCATCACCTTGGACAGAGATCCCCTCGGCGAAAGCGTCTCAACGATCAATTTCTACTCGGTCGGAATTGATTCCAATTCGCTGCTTGGCTCGATTTCAGTCAACCAAACAAGCCCAGGATTTATCGGCTCTCTTAGTTCCCCGCTGAAAGGCGTCGATATGATTGTCCTGCCGTCGGGTGCACTTTACGACAACATTTCTTTTTCCGGATCTGCAGTTCCGGAACCCGCTGAAAGTGCGTTAGCCGCACTCGGCCTCTGTTCATGGGGCCTCTGGGCGTTTGTTCGCCGTCGCTTGAGCAATCAATAAGATTGTATCGACACTAATCGCCTAACCATCACCCTCCAATGACCTGGTCAATGGGGGGTGTTTTTCTGTCTCGACACGCTACCGCAGTGCCCACACGTTTGACCCGTTCTTCTCAAATGGATCATCTCTCACTTGACTTTAGATTTATTCGACTTTTTTGTTGATATTAACCCGCTATATAATTTTAATGATTACAAAATTTGAATATCACACGGGTGAAATTGTTATCACACAGGGGACGTTTGGTGATGGATTCTACATCCTCAAATCGGGCGCCGTCGATATCATACGGAACCAACAGGTCATTGCCACCCTCATAAATCCAGGAAGCATTTTTGGCGAGATAGCCTTTCTCTTGAACGACCAACGAACGGCGTCCGTGGTGGCACGGAGTCCGTCGGAGATCTTACGTATCAATGGCGAAAGCCTCGAGGACATTACCGCCAAGCATCCGACCATTGTGGCGACCTTGCTCGTCACCTTGGCCAAGCGGCTTAAAGAAATGACAGAGAAGATGCCCAAATAAACTTCTTCTGCCTAAGCTTCAGGCGATCCGTGTGATAAAAATTTATCGCCCGCATCTCCTCCACAATCGGTCCTCTTTTGTCGCCACTCATCGTCCAATTTTTCCGCTAGGGCCAAGCTCTTCTCAACAGTACGAAGCGAGTGAAGATCGGATATTTAATCGGAATTTAATGAAATAAATCAAAGTTCTCTGCAAATTTTCTGCAGGTTCATCGGTAGCCTGCCTCGAGATTGGTGAGTCTAACGCGGCTGTTTTACCGGACCGTTTTATGAACCGTCCAATGATTGAAAGAGGCCGAAAGTGAACCCATCGCGCAAGGCCTAATTCGCTCTCATCGCAAATCGCGGTCATGGAGCCACCGTTGCCAGTTCTCAGTGCAAATTGGTGGAAATTAGCTTTTTTGATGCGGAAAGTAAGAATGGAGATCCTTCGGTAGACGGATGTACGATAAGCCCCCTGTGGCTCCTCCAGTTTGCGGTAGTGGACACTGAAAATGCGGAGCATTGTGAGGCCAGTAGATACCTGCAAGATGAAATTAATACACCCCATTAATTGGTCAAAAGCTGCAATAACAATGATGAGTACCAAAACCATAGTTTGACCAATGACTGCACGGACGGGTATTTTTTTCTTGTTATATTGAAAGTGACTCTAAGCGATTTTAGGTCATAGACTATGTTTTAAAACCCATGTGGTTCAGAAATAACAATAGCTGAGATGGTGCTAATAAGAAAAGTGGAAATAATTTCGGCCATGATATTTTCACCTATTTATTCAAAAATATAATCTATCGAAAGGTAGCCTACCTCTAGTGGCTTGATGAATTTCTCTCAAACGAAGGGTCGGATTCACCCTCATTGAGTTACTGGTAGTTATCGCCGACATCGCTCTTCTGGCTGGGATGCTTTTATCGGCATTGGGATGGTAACATCGATCTAATGAAACAGGATCAGTGGCCCGCCGAACGTCATCGCAACCGCTGCAATAGTATGTTTGGCGAGGGCCATGCAGACTCTGTCTGGCGGTCCGATGCCGTCAATCCGCCGAGCACCACTTGGAGGGCCCGATGGAACAATGACGACGATCCTCATTGGGAAATCGCCAATTGGACAGGTGACAACGGTAATTCCAAGGACGAATGCCCCAGTGCCGAACTGACGGCGAATGGGGATGAATTAACTCATTTGGCTTCCTCTTTTCGTGGGGCGCTGCTTGGATCTAAGGCGTGCGAGATCTGAAAAGAGTCCTGAGAGCGTGGTTGCCACTGGCTCTCTGGATGTTCTCAATCTTCCTCTTCTCGACTGACCTGATGTCCTCCTCGCAGACATCCCCTTTTCTCAACTCTTTGTTCGTCTGGCTTTTACCCACGGCGTCAGTCGATGAACTTAAACAGCTTCTTTTTGCGACGCGTAAAGGCGCTCATGCTGCCGAGTATGCACTTCTAGCGGTTTTAATTTACCGCGCATTGCAGCTTTCATCGTCCGAGGATGTGCAAAAGAGGACTTGGGTTTTAACTCTTTTTGCTTGGCTCCTGGCCATCCTCTACGCCGCCTCTGATGAATGGCACCAATCGTTTGTTCCAAGTCGCACTGCGGCGCTTGGCGATGTCTTGATTGACTCTACAGGTGCCGCTTTGGGACTTCTTGTGCTTCGTTTCTTCGGAAGAATCTCAGGTCGCAGGTAGGCAATTTCTGCTGGTGGGCGAGTGGCGCCCAGTCCAATCGGTGTTTGGTTTAACTCCCTAGACTGTGTTTCCATTCTCGGTAGAATGTTTCGTCAACGCCCACTACTTCTACCCTCACTTGCTTTTGCCTTTGGTATCTGGTGTGCGGAATTTAGTCTGCTGCCCTCCAGTTTTTTCGCTTTTTGTGCTCTGGTCGCTTTAATCGCGCTGGCTCATTTTCGTCCAAAATATCCACTTTCTTTGCTGCTAGCTCTCTTTGGGGCGGGAGGACTTGCCTATCAGACAACTCAACTTCCTCTCGATCCAACGGATCTTCGTTGGAAGTTTCCAGGTCAAACAAAACTAGGAACTGTTCGCGGACATCTCATCGAATCTCCTTCTATCCGACTCTCCGAACGTCAAGGGCAACTTCACGAGCGAACCGTGGTTCGGTTGAGAATAACTGCATGGAGAACCCACGACAGTCCTTGGGAACCCGCTTCAGGGCTCATTATCGTCAGCTCAAAAGGAGTGCCAGACCCTCGCTTTTTCCGTCGGCAAAGTGTCGAAGTGACCGGCCTGCTGACCGCACCTTCCGGGCCGCTGGCCCCAGGAATGCTCGATTATGCTCAATTCCTTCGTCGCCAAGGGATTGGCTTCCAACTCCTTTGCGAAGCCCCCGATGACTGGTCGATCGGTCCTGAAGCCCTAGAATCTGCGCCTTGGAGCGAACAGTTTCTTCGATGGGCCGAAAAACGCCTTTCGCAGGGGTTACCCGACGACGAAGCAACCCGGCTTATTTGGGCGATGGCCTTGGGGTGGAGGACCGCCTTAAGCGGCGATATGGACGACGTCTTTATGCAATCGGGTACGATTCATGTCTTTGCAATCAGCGGTCTCCACATCGCTCTGATCGCCTCGATTCTGGTCCGCCTGTTGCGTCTTGCCCGAATCCCACGGTCCCTCTGCGGACTCATGGCCGCTCCGCTCCTCTGGTTCTATGTCGCGGCCACAGGGTGGCAGCCTTCCGCTATCCGGTCCGCCATCATGACCTCAGTCATTGTCGGTACCTGGACACTAGAACGTCCCAGTGATCTCCTCAATTCACTTGCCGCTGCGGCCTTGACTGTTCTCATCTGGGAACCAGGACAACTGTTTCAAGCCGGGTTTCTGCTCTCCTTCGGCGTCGTGGGGGCCCTTACGGTTCTCAGTCCGCCGATTAGATTAGCGCTGCAAGCCTGCCAACCGTGGACTCCCGACCCATTATTACCCAAGTCACTTTGGCCAACTTGGAGAGGCTACCTAGAAGGTGGTCGCCGCTGGTTCATCGAAAGTCTCTCGGTCGGCGTGGCTGCCCTCCTTTTCTCTACTCCTTTTACGGTCGCCTTCTTCCACCTCTTTAGCCCCGTCGCGTTACTGGCTAATCTCGTGGTGGTTCCATTAAGTAGTCTAGTGCTGGTAGCTAACACCTGTTCCTTAATCCTCCCGTTCGGCACCACCCTATGGAACAGCGCGGCTTGGGTCGGCATGCATGGGATGATTTTCTTTAGTCGCTGGTGCGTAGAACTCCCATTTGCTTGGTTCCCTGTTCAATCCCTCCCGTTGCACGTCTGGGTTCCCTACGGCACAGTGGTTTTCGGAGTGGGAATGGGCTATCTGCTGAATGCGCAGCGACGAGCCCTTTGGCTCATTATTACCGGGGTTCTCGCCGGCGGTATTTTAATTCCATTTTGGCAAAGGGAACGGTGTCCGGTTATGCTCGTTTTTGCTTCAGGTGAATCGATCTGGATTGATCAATCCGGACGCACCCAGGACCTGCTCGTCGACGTAGGGGATGCCAATGGAATCTCTGCCCTGCTTATTCCAGCATTACTGGCAAACGGCGTTGTTCATACCCGCACACTCGCCGTCTCACACGGAGATATCCGGCATGTGGGAGGTCTTGATGTCGCTCTGAAGCTCCTAAAACCAGCCACCCTCAGCGGACCTGCAGCGCAAATGCGATCGGCAGCCTTTCGCAAAATCGAGAAGTTGGCAGGGGCTTTCGGCATCCCGTACCATCCACTCAGGTTAGGCGAAAACCTATCCGGTTGGTCCGTTCTTCATCCAAGCCCAACCGACAAGTTTACCCGAGCCGACGATGCCTCGCTGACCTTGAAAGGTCGACTGAACGATTGGGCTGTGGTTCTCGCTCCCGACCTAGGGCGACTCGGTCAAATCAAGCTGTGCGAGCGTCACTCGACTACTTTGTCAGCAGATATCCTGATCACTGGGGTCCCTCGCGACGGAGAAATAGCCTCCGACCTCTTCCTGCAAAAAATCAATCCCCGGTTGATCATCGTCGCAACCGGACGACGACTGATTGCCGAACGAACTCCGCAAAGGCATCGGCTACGACTACGAAACCGAGAATTTACAGTCTTATTTACGGAAGACCTGGGCGCCCTCCAGATCCGTTTTGGATCTCGTTTAGAGGTCCTAAATGCCCGAGGGCAAGAAATTTGGTCAGCAGAAAGGCCCGCCACGAGCCCATATCAAGGAACGGATATCGCCCGATAGTTACGAGATGCAGCCATTTGAGTTTCGGTGAAAAGGGCTAATCCATCGGGGGAATTGGCCTCCACCACGGCTCGATCAACCCAAGTGAACAGGTCGTTGGAAGATTGAACGCGATAAAAAACATTCGGCTCACCCCAAATCCGCAACTGAAGCGGCTTGGAATCAACGGAACTAACAACTTCTAACACCGGCGCGACGCCAGACGCGGGCAGGGCAATGATTCGGTAATTATCAAAGATCAAATAATTATCATCCCATGTTCCGGCCCCATTGGCTGCCCAAACGCAATCAACACTACCAAGAGCCAAGGGCTTGTTCGTGGTACTAATGGATTGCTCAAAAACCACGTTGTATCCGTTTAAGGAAGCTGACCACTTATTCCTAGCAAAACTCATTGAGATTTCAAGCTGATAGGTCGCGCCGTAATCGAAGTCGTACCCACTTGCCCTAAATCCTACTTCGTCATCGAGCGCATAATTGATGGATTGATCCGGTCCATGAAAATCAAGAGTGAACAATCTGCGGTCGTCCGGAGTGTAGACGCTCCATCGAAAATCGTCTGCAGTCGCGGGCGAGGGCAGAGCATCGCGGAGACTCATGAGCACTTGAAAAACGAGGACCGGAGCTGCATTACTTACCGGCTTAAAATTAATCGGCCGGAAAACATTGAAGAATCCACTCATATTTGTCGGCGTCTGAAATCCGACATACGCATACTGCCCAGAAAAATCAGGGATGATCTCCGATAAGATGCCATTCCCTCCATAGCCGACAGACGTCCAACCATTTTGTCCCTTCCCCTTTGCATCCACGAGATCAATCGCGGTGTCATAGCCTTCAAAACGCTCAAAACCGGTTTCAAACAGAACTCTTGAAGACGCCCCATCGCCTAGACTGACGCAAAGGGGGATAACTAACATTACCTTCAAAACTAACTGGAACTTCAGTAGGACTAAAATACGATGGAGATGACTCATGGCGATCAAAAAATTGGGATCTCTACCCATGGAAAAAACAGAACAGTGAGCTCAATCAAACCGACCCAAGACCCGAAAGACGCTCAAACTGAACTCATTTAAAAAGCGAATTAAAATTGAGTCGCATCAAGGTCTAACCCTTTCCGGTCTAGAGGCCGGTTCCGATTTCGCGGGTGCCCCGGAGTTTTGAAAGGAAGACGGAGAAGGGGAGAAAGAACGCGGCGGGGAAGCTGATTGAGGCCGCGATGGGCTCGGCGATACGTTGGGAGATGAACTGGAGATCGGCCGTGAAGGTGCAAACGAGGAGCTTGGAGCAGGACCGGACGAGCCTGTGGGCCTAGAAACGGAGGACGGAAAAGAGGGACTCGAAGCCTGAGGCGAAGAGGAACGTGGTAAAGATTCTGAAGACGATCGGAAAGTGCCATAACGTGGGGCCATCTGAATTGAACTCTGAGCTGCGGGAGGAGGTACCGTCCGTACATCTGAATTTGCGGACCGACTGGGAAAAGTATTTGGTGAAGAAGGGCGGCTAATTTCACTCCGCATTTGGTTGAACTGCGGTGCAGCGATCCCTCGATTGGGTGCCGAGGTAGAGGGCAAAACAACGCTTCCTGGAGAGACACCCCGCGTGGCACTCAGCCCCGTAATCGGAGCCGGTCGAGACGAGATTTTCGGTGCCGCACCGGCTGGACTAGGCAAAAGTGATCGTGTGTTGTCCAAAGAATTGACAGAATTTATAGACGGAGAGGCCACGGGGCGCGATGACAATCCTGATAACGAGGTCGAAGGAGACCGAGTTACAGCAGGAGATAAACGAGGGGATATCCTTTGGTCCATTGCGATCGGAGGAGCCACAGGAGATTGGGAGGAAACGGTCGGTCGGTAGGCGGCGAGTTGAGGATTTCGCGATGCTGAAGGAGTAGGCCTCGCTGCCCCGAAGGATTGCGCCGCACTCGGACTGGCAACGTCACGGATTTCGGTACGACGAATTTCTTCACGGGTATGTCGTTGAACCTCTTCCCTAGAAATGCCGTTATTAATTACAACAGTGTTGTTGTTGCCTTTGACATTAACAACGGTGCCACTGCCAACAGTGATCCGACTGTCATTCACAAACTGCCCCACATTATGCCGAGGCAACCCAACGTGATGAAGGCGAGGATGGCAGAACCGATTCCAAGGAGTGGCGTACCATGCGTAGGGTGAAATTCCGAACCCGACACTAACTGAGGTATGACCATTAAACCACGAAAAGCCGACTCCAGAACTCCACCTGCATTCGGGGGGAAGAGGCGCCCACCCGCAATAGTCATTATTGCTCCGCCAAGCTACCCAAGCTGGCGCCCAATCGTATCCTGGGCTCCAGAGCCAACCATGATGATTGTGCCGATGCCAACGACCGTAATGATAAGGACCCCACCCCCAAGTATATGTCGAATGCCAATACCATCCGGAATCCGTCCAAGCCCAGCGCCCTCCATCAGAATAGGGAATCCAAGTCGAATTGATCACCGCTACTGTCGGTTGCCAGCACCGCCCATAGATGGGAACCTCAACCCACGTTCCGTAAGGGGAAAGGGCCTCGTTAAAAACCTGTTGATTGACAACCACAGGCTGAACCGGAAGCGGAGCGACTGAAGCGGGGGCCTCGGGAGCTTTGCCAACGCTGGACTGCTCTGGAGAAGACGTTCGAGGGATCTGACCAACTGCATCTCCTCCCCCCGTCGTCGAAGTAAGATACGGATTTAAAATAACATTTTTTTCAGACGACTGCGCGGCATTTACGGCAGAAGTTGGCTGGTTCAAAGCCGCCGAGGAATCCGCTTGAACAATCACCGTCTGGATAGCAACAGCGGAAGTAGAGGTCACACTCGACTTTTGAATGAGTGACCGAAGCACCGGTTCAGGAATACCAAGGTCACTCAGATAAAGAATCTGATCCGAACTAAGCGAATAGGCCTCACTTATCCGCTCAATGAAATCAGTTACCACAGCCTCTCCAACCCCCCGACGGACCAACTGAATTACTTCGAGCACTGGAAGTGGAAGAACCGGGATGGCTAAATCGATCTTCGGAGACACCCCGTTGGTCTTGGCAACCGCTGCAACGTCCGCTGGAGAACCATTAGTCTGACCTGAAGACGCCCGAGCTAAAGGGCTCACACTAGGTTGACCACAACCGACCCAGACCAGACACACCGCATATGATATGAAGCGTTTCATAAGATTAAGTTGAGAACCAAATAAACCGATAAGGCTAACAATAAACCGAGTCGGCCTAAATCCAACCCTTCCACTTCTTAAGAATTTAAAATGAAAGAATAACAAACGACTATTTTTATCAATATCTAACTTCGGGCAGGCAGACGACAGGACTTGTTCGATATTCATCAGCCATCCCAGCCTGACCAAAGGGCAGCTCAAAACCTAATTTAAAAGACCGGCAGTGCGCCTCAAAAAATGGAGGGTTCTCTGGTTAGATTTCCTACCGCAACGCACTAAGTCTCTTGAAACCTCCACTGGGCTTGTTCTTAGACTGCGATCGGGTTACACCCACATCGGTCCTAATGAATTTGCCCTCGTGCCTTTATCGCTATCTGCTATCGGCTCTCATTTTATTCCGCGCATCCGTCGTTCTCGGGCAAGCGGCGCCCCGTATCGATTCCGTTTCATCGCGACGTGCCGAAATAGGATCGCTGATAACCCTAGACGGTATCAATTTTCTCAATCCCGTCGTTACCAAAGTTTACTTCAATTTTGCTCCTGGTCTAATCCAATCCATCGGGTTCATCGCAGGCGGCCGCCAAAGGATTACGGTTCGTGTCCCTGCAGACGCCACTATCGGTCCGCTGATCGTGGAGAATGCCTACGGCCAATCACAAACCTCTTGGAATTTTCAAGTTCCTCCGGTCATCACCCGATTCGAAAAATTGGGTGTTGCCACTGAAATTGAACGAACCCGAGGCATCGCCGGCGACACCGTCTTAATCACCGGGGCTAATTTTATGGATAGCACCGATCCTAACTTTCAAGTGGCCGTTTTTTTTGATGGCGTTAGGGGTATTGCGCAAGGAATAACCGAGGGCGCCGTCTCCGTCTTCGTTCCCTTGGGCGCCGGTTCCGGCCCGATCACCGTTGCCAACCCTGTTGGGTCCGCCACCTCGGCGGGTTTTTTCTACATCCCCCCTACTGTCACTGCCTTTACCCCACGCGCCCGAACGGGAGACGCAGTGTCGATTACGGGACGCAGTTTCCGAGCGGTCACCTCGGTTTCTTTTGGGCCAATTACTACGACTAATTTAATAACCGTTTCTGCGACAAATCTCAGCGTAATTGTTCCAACGAACGCCCCCGCTTTCTCTCGACTCGCCGTCGAATCTATAGGCGGGCGCTTTTTGACCTCTTCAAATTTTGTACTGCTTCCGCGCATCAGCGACTTTACCCCCACATTCGGCAGTTCTGGATCGAACATTATCATCAACGGAACTGGACTAACTTCAGCGATCGCAGTGCTCTTCGGCGGCATAACCACTCAACCTTTCGTAGTTAGCCCGACCCAAATCAAAGCAACTTTACCCTTTGAGGCGGGAACTGGGCCGATCACGGTAATTACCTCAAACGGTCAGGATACCTCGATCCCCCTTTTCTATGTTCCACCTAAAATTACCAGTCTAAGCCCTAATCGACTGAGAGCCGGGGAAGCCCTTGTCTTAACCGGAACTAACTTTACAGGCACCACAGACGTCCAATTTGGGCCAAACCAGATTAGCGCCACCTCCTATACGGTGAACAGTAACCACAAAATCACAGCGATCGTCCCAGAGCGTTTTACTTCAGGACGGGTCCGGCTCGTCACGCCGGGTGGGCAAGCGGAAAGTTCCTCCATCTTAACCGTCCAAGGGCTCGAGCCAATAATTACTGGGTTCTCACCCGCCAATGGTGAAATAGGTACCCTCCTTCAAATCAATGGAAAGAATCTGACCTCGATAACTTCCATCCGCCTCGGCGATATCTTCATCACTCAATTCCAACCGTTCGAAGGCGGCCTTTCTGCGACGATTCCTCAAGGCGCAATCAGCGGTCCTATTCGGGTCGAAACTTCCGAAGGGTCCGCAGTATCCACGAGGGAATTCCTCGTGGGATCAACCGTCGGCCTTTCGGTGGAGATAATCTCATCCTCCAACCCTGTTGTCACCGGTATCGAATTTCGCCTATTTCTCCGAATCCGAAATTCCGGCCCCTTATCGACCTCCGAACTACAATGCAGTCTCAGCCTGCCAGCAACCCTCAATTTTCGTGGAACCACCCCATCCTCCGGAACATTCAACCGAACCGCTAAAGGTCTACTCTACAACCCCGACCCACTGTCCCCTGGAGCTTCTTGGACGTCCCAAGTTCGATTAGAAATCCCGACTGAATCTCAAGTGTCTTTTCAAGTTTCGGTCACTAACTCCATCCCCGACCCCATTTTATCCGACAACCAAGCCTCAACAACGGTCGAAGCGACGCCACTCCGTCTAAAACTAACTGCCTTTGGAGAGACACTGGTCCTCAGTTGGCCGTCGGGAATCGGCGATGTGGTACTACAAGAATCCGCTACTTTAAATCCGCTCCAGTGGTTTAACTCCGTACTTGTCCCTTTGGATGATGGTCTTCAATTTCAGGCGACACTGAACGCCACAAATCAATCGAATTTCTTTCAAGTGATCAAAAATTAAACTGTTATCGAGTTTAATTTCCTTCTGGCAGGCCAAGTTTATAAAGTCAAAATATATAAAATCCTTACAGTAATATGAAAAAATGATCGGAACACTTTCCTATCCATCGCCCTCGGCAGATCCGATACAAGAAGAGGTTCGCCGCCCTCTTTCTCAGGTCATTTCAGACTTGTTTGAGACAAATGCCGCCGCCAATACGCTCATGATTTTTACGATCGTCATTGGATTCATTCACGGATGGCTCAAAGTAAAATTTCGCCATCCTATAATAACCTTTGCTTTCGATTTTCCTTTAGTTATTACGATGATACTAGTCATCATGAGCAAAAATAGAGAGAGACTGATTCCAAATTCAAAAATCGGAGATGCTCTAAAATATCATTTTATACTCGGCTTAATCTATATACCTTTATCCGTTCTAATTTGGGAGATGCCAATCGTAGCTGTCCTAGCGGCATTTAGAGGTTGGTGTGTTATTCCATTTGCCTTTGTGGTTGGATATCATATAACTACAAGTATTCGGCAGGTTGAGTTTTATATGTGGCTAGTGATTATCCTCGGCTTCGCAACGGCACTCTATGGGATCCAGCAATCCATCGAAGATATTCGCGCACTCATGGCAGCAGACCCAGAGATGGAATATCGCTTTCGGAATCAATTTTATTCCATGAATGGAAAACAAGTCTTTCGTAAAATATCTACTTATGTTTCCTCAGCGGTATTTGCAGCTCAGCTTTCTTATTCAATCACATTTGCTCTCGCCCGCCTTTCGGTCAAATCCTGCCCAATGAAGGAGAGAATGATTATTGGAATCATGATGGCAACCATGGCATATGCACTAATCGAAACAGGTTCAAGAACTGCGGTGTTACAATTAGGGGCAGCAGTCTTATTCACATTAATATACCGGCGAGGTGGAATCCAACTTGGTATTATTCCCATTATTATTTTTATTGTCTGGAAATTTTTAGGTTCCTCGGTTGCAGAGACTTCAGCAGACCGGTATGGCACCCTCATGGATTCACAAACTATATTTTTCCGATTCTGGATTGTTTTACTGCCTTCTTGGGAGGCATTTTTAGAGTCACCTCTTGGAACTGGACTTGGAAGTTCATCCCATGGCCTTCCTATGTTCTTGGTTTTTGCGCTTGTAGCCGCTGGAAAGCTAAGAATGATCGATGGCGACTTAGGGCACTTAGTCGTTGATATGGGACTACCCGGCCTAATAATTCTTGGCAATCTTCTGGTCAAAGCGTGTCTTGAATCTTGGCATTCTATGTTCCGGTTGCGCAATACTGTCATGAGTATTATTGCTTTACCGGCCGGCCTTTTTTTTATTGAAAACATCGTGGCTTTTCCCATCGGCACTCCTTTTCTTGGAATTCCTTATGGCGTACTCATTTGGTTCTTTCTCGGCGCGCTCTGCCGCCTAAACACAGATTACAAAAAATTGACAGAGTCTGCGGAGACTAATACGCCTATTTTTAATGCAAAATTCACTTCGTTTATTTTAAAACCGCAGATTAAATCACTTTTTCATACACCAAGCCAGCAAAGTTCAACTAGTGACTCCTCGTTAAATAAATTTACTAACAATAAAAAATACCGCACCAATTTTAGTGCAAACTACCCAGAGAGGGCAACAGAATCGAATAAAAATATAAAACGATTTCTTTATTTTAAACCAAACAAAAAAACGGTATATTAGACCATCAAATGTAATGAAAGTCGCACTAGTTGTTCATGATTATAACGCGAATTTCGGGCAAGGACGCTATTGTATTGAATTAGTAAAACGACTTCATAACAGGGTAAGATTTCTAATTTTTGCAAACACGTTTGAAGCCCCCATTTACCCCGGAGAACTTCGGGTTCATGTCCCAGCTATTCGACTTAATGCTCTCGCAACTGTTTTCAGCTTTATTCGGCAGGCTGAGACGAGAATAAGTAGCTTCCCATCTGATTTAATACACGCACAGGGGTTAACCTGCTGGAATACAGATATTATTACAGGTCACATCTGTAATTCAGCGAGAGAGAAAAAAATGAATACAAAGTGGATTAAACCACGCTTATTTATGAAGCTGGTTATTCCTTTTGAGAGAAGATTTTACCAAAATAATCGTGCTCAACATCTTATTTCAATTTCAAATATCCTAGACACCGAGATAAGAAATCATTACAGATGGAATAAGCCTTCTTCAATTATTTATCACGGCACAGATCAAAGTCTGTTTCGAGTAAGCTTAGGCGTTGAAGATCGGCAGATATTTAAAAATCAGTTTAGACTGACTTCTAACCGGTGGACTTGGCTATTTATGGGGGAAGCGTCTAAAGGATTACGTCAATGTATTGAGCAAATTTCTCGTTTTGAAAATGCGCAATTGCTGGTTGTCAGTCGATCACGACTTAATAATTTTAAGATTCAAGCTTCTAGATTGGGTGTAAGCAATCGAGTGATATTTCACGGCTTTGAGAGCTGTCCACAGAACTCCTTTCGTGCGGTTGATCTTTTTCTATATCCTAGTGACTATGATCCATTCGGAATGGTGGTCACTGAGGCGATGTCAAGTGGGTTGCCCGTGGTTGTTGGATCGGGGATAGGGGCCGCAGAGTTGATTGATCATGGAACGACGGGCTTTCTCTGTGATCCGCACTGCCCCGATCAGATTTCCTCGATCCTCCGACAGGTCGAGCAACTACCGGATCGAGGATCATCGATTGGTCGGGACGGACGGAAAGCCATCAGCCATCACAATTGGGATGCCTGTGCCGATCAAACATTTAGAGTTTACGAAGAAGCTCTCAGTAGAAAAGCCAACAGATGATCCCTCTTCGGGTTACCGCAGTTGTTCATGGTGGACCAGACAGCATCGAGTCGACTCGGATCCGCTCCTTGTCGCGAGGATATCCTTCGGATTTTCTTCGAGTGCTCTTTCGGCAAGAGGGTATTTACGCCACCGCCCGGGCTTGGAATCGAGATATCGCCAAGTACCCTCCAGATCTTCTTTACATTCTCAATACCGCTGCGCCCGGTTCTTTACTTGCTCCATGGTGGAGAATGCGAAAATCCCTCCGTTACATTCTTGATACAGGTGATGCGGTCTATGAGATGGCTCGTACCTCTGGGATCGGGGCAGGATGGAGACTACCTTTGCTTTGGACCTTTGAACGACTTGCTCAACAGCACGCCGAGGTCATCGTGGTTCGTGGGACTCGCCACCGTGAGCTCCTCCAGAGTCAGGGTCGCCGTCAAGTGAGGGTCATCCGTGACGGCTATGCAGAAAATCAGGTTGTATCACCCAAGTCGGTGGAGGCATTACGAGCGAAACTTGGCCTCACAGGCCGTTTTGTTCTTGGGGTGATGGGCTCGACGATCCTGAGTCCCCGCCTCGGTATTTGCTATGGTTGGGATTTAATTGAAGCCTTAGCTCAGTTGAAAGACCTGCCTGTGGCTGGGTTAATTATCGGAGATGGATCCGGTTTACCGTGGCTGAGAGAACGTGCACAGACGCTAGGAGTTGCAGGCCGCATTGTCTTCACGGGTAGAATTCCTTATTCCGATGTTCCACTTTACCTGCGGCTCATGGACACCGCATTTTCAACTCAGACTAATAATTTACCCGGTCAAGTTCGGACGACCGGTAAGATTCCCGAGTATATGGCCGCCGGGCGTTTTATTTTAGCGAGCCGAGTGGGTGAAGCTGAATTGCTTCTCCCTGAGCCAATGCTGATCGACTACCATGGAGAGGTCGATCTGGGTTACCCCGTAAGAGTAGCCTGTCGGATTCGGACCCTAATTGCCTCCGAAGACTTGCGGAATTTAGGGGCAACTCTCCCTGCTCGGGTTTTGGAGCAGTGTTCCTACGATAACCTGGCTCTCGAGTGGAATCGGCTAATCAATGACTTAAGGGAATGAAGCCGAACTTGATCTTCAATCCGCACAAACGTTTTGTAAGACGGCTGGATAATAATTAAAGGGTAAGGTTCGCCCAGCCTCCTGATTCCCTATTCGTCTTCCGCGGATTTAGCCGACGCAAATGGGCTCAATTGAACCGTTTCGCACAACGATCGGAGTTTGCCCCCGCTGTTGTAGAAGCGCCCCGCCAGTGAAGTCTAGCTCCCCCGAATCCGAGGAAGCAGCCTTGGTTCGTCCCGCTTCCTTCTGATTTTCGGATTGCACTTCGGCCTCTCTCGCTCACCAGATGAGGGCATGGCTCTACGCGTTCTCATTGTTCCTGATAAATTCAAGGGCACCCTGACCGCAAGGGAGGCTGCCGAGGCCATTGCTACCGGCTGGATGCAAGCGCGGCCTCAAGACGAGATGGAACTTCTCCCGATGAGCGATGGGGGTGATGGGTTCGGCTCTATCATGGCTGAGCTTATTGGGGCCTCTCAGCGCTCGGTGGCGACAATTGACGCAGCGCATCAACCCCTAACGACCTCTTGGTGGTTCGAACCCGAGTCAAGTCGCGCAATTATTGAGTCAGCCAACATTATCGGACTTGCCCTTTTGCCTCAGGGTCGATTCCACCCTTTCGAACTCGACACAACCGGTCTAGCCGCCGTGCTGCACGCCGCTTGGGACGCCGGAGCTAAGGAAGTCCTCATGGGCCTCGGAGGAAGTGCGACCAACGACGCAGGTTTCGGCCTGATGGCCGCTTTGGGTTGGAGCTTTTGTGATGCTTCAGAACGACCGATTGAAAAGTGGATTCAACTGGGAAATTTACATCACTGTTATCCTCCACCCGATCTTCCCAGCTGCCGACTCACCGTAGCTGTCGATGTCAAGAATCCGCTTCTGGGGGCCACTGGGTGCAGTCGCGTTTATGGCCCACAGAAAGGCCTTAGGGCTGAGCAGGCTCCACTGGCTGAAGCTGCACTGTTGAGGATCGCTGAGGTTGCTGCCAACGAATTGGGCACCGATTGGGCTAGCCTGCCTGGGGCCGGGGCCGCCGGCGGCTTGGGCTTTGGACTCAAGGCATTTCTCAATGCGACGATTGAAAGCGGCTTCAGTATCTTTGCTCGCCACGCTGAACTGGAAAAGAAGATCTCCGCGGCTGACTTGGTCATCACCGGAGAGGGCTCGATTGATCGCCAAACATATATGGGCAAAGGAACGGGTCAGGTGGCCGCCCTGTGCCAAAAATCAGGCAAACCCTGTATCGGTCTCGCTGGGATGATTGAAGGAATCCAAATAGGAGTCGCCACCCCACGTTTATTCCATCGTGTGGCCGGTGTCTCCCCTTTCCTTACCAACCCGGCTGAGGCCAAAGCTAAACCCTCACTCTGGCTAAGTCGGTTGGCTGAAAAAATAGGCCGTCAATACAGCTTCTAGTAATTTCCACCTCACCGCCTCATCATCCCAAACAGCTTAGTTATCTACATCCCTTCCGAAACGCAGTTTTCTTCGACAATCTGCTAGGATTTTGCTTTCGACGCGGAGGTTAAGTGACGGCAAAAAACAAGAGGGCTCCGCTAAACTTAGATTTAAAGTCAGTGTAACCCAAGGGTAAGCGTACGCCCAACCTTATGGTTCCCAATTCGTCCTGCTGGGGTGTAGCCTGCGCGGATGAACTTAATGGGACCGTCGCGGAAGCGTCGTGGTCTTGCTGAAATCCAACTACGGAGCGCTGGCTACGAATCACGCATCCAACCCAGTCACCGCAGTATTGAATCAAAGGAGGTGTAAGAAAAGTCCACGCGACTTGGGTCGCCCTTTCGTCCCCGTCTTCGATTGTAGAATATCCTACTTTCGGTAACCGAACGCCTCTTTTGGAAGATCGAATTGATCTGCTGTCATTCGGTGTTCAGGATTCCCTCCCGTGATCAGCCAGTTTTATGATACCCATGCGCATCTTGATTTTAAGGACTTTAATGCGGATATCTCTGAGGTCGTGGAGCGAGCCACTGCTGCCGGGATTTCACGGATCATCACCATCGGTACCACCCTTGAAAAAAGTGCTCGGGCCATCGAGATCGCTGATCGGTTTCCTTCAGTTTACGCTGCGGTTGGGGTGCATCCAGGACACGTCAACGAATCACCTGAGGAAATCCGTGAAGCACTCTTGCAGCTAGCCTCTCATCCCAAAGTGGTGGCGATCGGAGAGATCGGTCTCGATTTTTTTCGACGTCCCTCCGATTCCCTGCCTGATCCGGAGTTAGAGACCCTAAACCGGAGACGACAGCATTCGCTATTTCGTCAGCAGCTGGAGGTGGCAAGCGTCGCTGGACTAAATGTAATTATTCATACTCGCGATTCGTTTAACCCAACAATGGAGGTCTTTCGGCCCTATGCTGATCGGGTTCGAGGAGTTTTTCATTGTTGGGTGGGAACCGTTGAAGAAATGAAGGAGGTGACGGCTCTAGGATCACTGGTGAGCTTTACGGGAATCGCGACCTTTAAGAATGGAGAAAATGTCCGTGCATCCATTGCTGCTGCGGCGGCAGGAAGTTTTATGCTGGAGACAGATTGTCCCTTTTTGGCTCCTATGCCGCATCGGGGGAAGCGGTGTGAACCCTCCTATATTGCTGGAATGGCTCCGATGATTGCCGCGGTAAGGTCTGAAACCGTGGAGACTCTTTCGTCGGATACCTGTCGGACAGCGCGGCTATTTTTCCCTCGAATGGGGTGATCGATTGATTTCGAAGGTCTGAATTGGGCTGGAGACTTGTCGAAGAACGAACAGCCGCCGCCTCCATCCCGATTTCGGCGGAGTGGAGGCGTTTCATTGGAATCGATGAACCCACTGCGGGGCTGATTAAACGTAGCGCGCTTTTTCGGTGTGGAACCAAGCGATGACTTCAGCGGCGGCTTCAGAGATCGGAACACACTTGACTGGACCCGTTCGAGGTTTGAGCTCGACTTCACCCTTAGCCAAAGACTTTTCACCCAGATTGACTCGCAGAGGGAAGCCGACCAACTCGCTGTCTTTAAATTTCACGCCAGGACGCTCGTCTCGGTCATCAAGAATAACTTCAATACCCGCAGCGGTCAGTTCAGCGAGGAGTTGGAGTCCGAGGGTCATCGGTTGACCCTCTGGGCTGTAGTTAAGAGGCGTAATACAAACATGGTAAGGGGCCACCGAAAGAGGCCAGATGATGCCGTCTTTATCGTTGGATTGCTCAATGACCGCTTGGAGAGTTCGAGAGACGCCGATGCCGTAGCAGCCCATGACTGCCGGATGAGGTGATCCATCTTCGGCGACAAAGGTGGCATTGAGTTTCTCGGAGTATTTTGTGCCGAGCTTAAAGACATGGCCAACTTCAATTGCGCGGCGAATCTTCAGGGGCTTGGCACATTTTGCACACGGCTCGCCGGCCCGAACGGTTCGGAGATCAAACCAATCTGAAACGCGAATATCCCTTTCGATCGAGACATTGCGAAGATGGAATCCATCGCTATTGGCGCCAGTGGTCATATCGTTTGCCCCGCGAAGACGTTCATCGGCAAAGACTTTCCAAGTGGGTGGTACAGAGCGGACCGCTCCAAGTGAACCAGGCAAGGCGCCTAAGGTGGTAAAGTGAACAAGGTCAGCGGGGTTTTTGACATCCGCTGGGCGGGCCTCGATTGAGCCCGTCCGAGCCATAAACTTGGACTCGTTGAGTTGATCATCGCCTCGAATGAGGATGAGCACTGGTTGCCCGTCAGCAATGAAGACGAGAGTCTTAATTTGACGATTTGCGGAGATCCCATACGGAGCTTTGGCAAGAGACTCAATGGTAACCGCGCCTGGGGTGGGGAACTGTTCAGGTTCGGGACCTAGATCCCTCGCGGCGGTTTTGGGTAAGCCGCTGATCGCCTTTTCTATATTGGCGGCATACTGACACGCCTCGCAGTAAGCGACATCGTTTTCGCCGGTCTCGGCGGGAACCATAAATTCGTGGGAGTAATTGCCACCAATGACTCCCGTATCGGCTTCAACTGGGAAAGCTTGGAGTCCGCAACGGGCGAAGATCCGTGTATAGGCGTCGTACATTCGTTTGTAACTGGCCATTGCTCCTTCATCCGACGTGTCGAAGGAGTAAGCATCTTTCATCAGAAATTCCTTGGCACGCATTAGACCAAAGCGCGGACGGATCTCGTCACGAAACTTGGTTTGAATCTGGTAGAAGTTTTTTGGGAGTTGCCGATAGGAATTAATTTCTGAAGCGGCCAAAGTGGTGATGACCTCTTCGTGAGTGGGGCCGAGGACCCATTCTTTTTTTGCTGAATCGCGGACTTTGAAAAGAACGCCGGAAGCGGTCTCGTAGCGACCCGACTGTTGCCAGATTTCGGTAGGTTGCAAAGCTGGCATCAGAACCTCGATTCCACCGGCGCGGTTCATTTCTTCGCGAATGATTTGTTCAATCTTGCGAAGGGCCCTCAGTCCCATGGGGAGGAAAGTATAAAGACCACCGGTCAGTTTCCGGATGAGGCCGGCACGGAGTAGGAGTTGATGCGAAACGATCTCGGCGTCGGAGGGCGTTTCTTTGAGAGTGGGAATGAAGGTCTGGGACCAGAGCATGGGAATATTCGGTTACGGTTTTGCGGTAATTCCGCATCCGACCCGGTTTCGATAGCGAGAGTGAGGCTTAGACGCCAGAGAAACTCCTCACTGTTTGTTGAAAAAGTAAAAGAACCGACTATTTGATGCCAAGAGACATCCAGCGAAAGAAGAATCCGCCGGGATCCGAACCGCCTGACATTGAACCCGCGGTCCAGAATCGAGCTATCTGATCGAAAGCAGGCAAACGCTTGAAATCTGCCCAGCTTTCGATGGCGCGCAGGGCATCAAGACTGAGGGTGCCAACCGGCATCAGGGTGTCGATGCCTCGAGCCGTTCTGAGAGCTTCCCAAGTTCCACGCATCTCCTCTCGACTATTATAAAATCCGAAGACTCCATTAGTAGCACTTCCGGATAGGGCTCTAGCTGCGGTCAAATTGGCTGAGTTAGCGAGCGTATTGCTTGATCCGGTGAGGTAGAGATCAAGGGCTTCTGGGGTCTCCGAAACAACGAGATAGGTCCCATTTGTAGCGAGATTAAATAAGGTTGTTTCCCCTTCTTTTGCGGAAATTTTTGCGACTAGAATTTTCTGATTCTTGGGACCGATCCGCTCTGAGAACTGGAGAGCGCCCGACTGCATGTGGATTAAAGCTTCCATGGCTTTCCAACCGGCAATCAAGCGACCAGGATTCTCAGAACCGATCAACTGAATCTGCACAGGGTTGGTGGGTTGCGATAGGTTTGTCCCGCGCAGAGGAAGGGTGAAGGAGATAAAGTCATCCCCAAGATTGTTCGCCAAATCCCGTTGGAGGTTAAAATTAGAATCGAAAGCTTGGCCAGCAGACTCGAGTGTGAGTTGGGCGATACTAGAAACTTGAGGCGAGATTTGTTTTAGAGCGTCGTCGAGCGCTTTCCAACCGGCTTTGCCGTCGATCCGCCACCGCAGAAAAGAGGTGGCAATCGCTGGTATAGTAGGCGGCGGCAATGCCTCCAAAGAACGAGTTTCAAAAAGTTTGGTCACACCGGTCCGTTCATTGGCAGGGGCAATAATACGTAAGGTCGAAACCAAACCTTGCGGTGAGTGATGGATGCCTGCACCCATTGCTTTAATCGAAGCCAAACCGGTAGCGGGTACCACTTTGGCTGGGTCGGCCCCGAGCAAGGTTAACATCCCGAAGACCGAGCTAAGTCCAGGGGCCATTTGTTCGTAAAAAGCCGCTACATCTAAATAGACCCAAGCTGCTGCCTCTTTGAAGGCATCGGCTTCGATCGACTTAAAGTAAGGTCTCGACTGCAAGCCGGAAGCGAGGTTGGGACTAGTGGCGCGGAGGGCAATCCGGCGGAGGGCCTCGGGAGAACTCCCCGCAAAGAACGCTGTGCCGAGCTGACCAAAGGAGAGTTGGATAGGGTTCGAATCCAGATCGGCGACATGGGGTGCCCCTTTTTTGGCGCTATTCAGCCCAGCGACCGCGGCGCTCTGCAAACTGAGCGTCATCGAGGTAAATGAAGCCTCGCCAATCTTAAGGGGCTTTGAATTTAGAGTGCTATTTGTGGCAATCCGTTGACGTGTCGTGGCGAGAATCTCACTGAGCTTCGAGGATTGATCCCCGGTATCGAAGGCAAGAACCCACGCTGGACCGGGGGAGTTATCGTCCCCAGATTTCCATCCATCTTTGAGCAGAGCTAGGGTGATCTGGCCTCGGGCCAGACCCAAAAGTAGCGTGAGATCAAGGCCAGATTCTTTTTCAAACGGTGTTGCAAATTGAGTGCGAAAACCCGTCTCGAATTGTGTGCGGAAGGGAAGCATTGAGGCATCATTCCAAAGGCGCCCCAGATTGGATGACTTGAAATTGGTTCGAGCCGCGGTGGCGCTGGGTAAACTCAGGGCAGCCAGCGTGTCGTCGGGAAGAAGCAGCGCTGGGGCGGGGAGGTCTGCGTGTGCCCTTAGCCCGATGATGGACCAGAGCAGGAGGTGGAAGTGTCTTCGGAAGTTCATGCGACGTGGGAAACCTGACCGAGTCGGATGATCAGGCAAGTCTGTCTTGCACAGGTTTGATGGATAGGTCGGAGAAAGAGGAGCGGTTTTTTGTCAATCGACCCGCAAGTTGGGCTTCCTGATTTTAGAATTTCGAATCAGTGCTTAGATATTCGACCCCAAAAGTAATCAATGAATGAGCTGGATTTGTGTTGAGTTTAGCTAATGCGTTGATGGTAGGGGTGACGTTGAATTCTGAAACTTTCGCCAACCGACAAGAGGATACCCTTGGGCAACCAATAGCTTTGGATCAACGAAGTTAAGGGTCAAAGGAACGAACTCAGAGGCGGATTTTAGCGGTGAAGCGGAATAAATTGCAAAAGTTGCTCGATTTCTAGGTGTCAACCGAAGCGAGGATGTTTTCCACTTGGGAGGTGACGCCACTGGGAAACGAGATTACCAAACTCAAACAACTGCTCTTGCGGATGGCGAGTTTGGCCGAAGGGATGGTTCAGAAATCGGTACGCTCGTTGGTGGAGCGGGACGATGATCTAGCGCGAGCGGTGGTGGGCGATGATGAAAAGTTAGACCAGTTGGAAATTGAGATTGACGAAGCCTCGATTCGTTTACTGACCAAGGCGCCCTTGGCGGGGCAGTTGAGGCTTATCGCGGTGGTCTTGAAGCTGACCCGGGATTTAGAACGGGTCGGCGACGAGTCAACCACGATCGCTCGTCGGGCATTGGCCCTAGGAAAGGAACCTCAACTTAGATCGTACGCAAGTATTTTGCGAATGATGGAATTAGCCACGGCAATGTTGAGTGGCGCACTGGATGCCTTTGTGCATGGCGACACGGTTCGCGCTCGGTTAATTATTCTGCAAGATAAACAGGTCGACGTTCTAAACCGACAACTGCAAGGCGAACTAACCGATCGGATGGTCGTGGATTCTGGAAGTATACCCCGTTGTCTGCATCTGATGACCACTAGTAAGGCGCTGGAGAGAATTGGTGATCATGCAAAAAATATCGCTGAGGAGGCCGTTTATTTGTATGAGGCGCAAGATATACGGCATCCAGGGAAACTAACTTTGAAGTGATGGAACCGCGAGTTTGGCTTGCTTGAGGGGGGCGGTCTCAGAGCACTCTTGTCTTCACTTCAAAATGACAAATCCTTCCCGCCGCTTTATCACGACCGTCGAAGCCTTGAAGGAAGACTTTAAGGGGCGAACAAACTTCTGGATGGTTCGGCCTGAGGTTGCGGATTCTAAAGATCTTCAACTTTGCCGAGCTGTACTTCCTGCCGGAGAAGGTCACGGTTTTCATACGCATCCGGAACTGGAGGAAATTATCTATGTGCTCGAAGGTGAAGTCGAGCAGTGGGTCGAAGCTGAGAAACGCTCTCTTCATCCCGGAGAGGTCGCTCATATTCCAGCAGGTACGGTTCACGCTACTTTCAACGCCTCGGACCGCGATGCTATTATCCTAGCTATCCTGTCTCCATCCACCACTCAGGGGCCTTTTATGGTGGATGTCAGTGGAGAGGAACCTTGGAAGTCGCTGCGTCCAGTCGGTTGACCTGGAGGGGTTCCAAGTGAGGCTTCGAGAGCGTATTAAGAGGATTAAAGTTGAAATCACCCGATTCGATGGCAGTGCGCCAATCTTGAATTAGCGCGAGAATCCAATCGAGATCCAGACGCTGGTGCGGTGTCGGATAGAGGCGAAAATTATTTTCAGCCAGTCGGAAGAGAGCTACCGCTGGTTTGAGGCGGTTTTTCTGAAGATGGACGAAGGCGCCTGCGAGTTGGATTAGGCCCTTATGAAAGGCGTAGTTAACTGCGGATCGTCCTTGCACTAGCCAGAGTTCCTCCAAGACATCGTGAGCTTCGAAGTAAAGCCCCCGATTGAAGCACACGAAAAATCCGGCATAATTGGGGTCGAGCCCCTCAGTGGCGATGCCCTCTAGTAGTGCGGCGATTGCTGGGCTTTTCTTACTCATTGATGCAGTCAGTCGACGTTAAGATACTGTCAGAGGTCCGTTGAAACGAGTGAGTGAAATCACTTCAGTGCGAGCATGATGGGGGCCGTGTCGGACGCCTCGCGGAACCCTGAGCACCGATCCAGTTCCATAGATTTCGCCTTCTTCCTCCCATTCGCCACTTAAAATATAGACGAACTCATCGGCCAGCGGATGCGTGTGGGCTGGGACCGTGATTCCCTGATGAAAACGGCGCAGTACGGTTAGGCCACCGGTGGATGGATCTTTCTCGAGAAGACACAAGTCGACACCAGGGTAGGGGCCCGGAATCCACGGCCGAGAGTTAGCATCAGAAATTTCGGGAAACATACTTGGCCCAAGAGTTTTGCATGGGAACCTTGTTGCGCAAGCAGTCAGATGGCTGATCGGTGCGCGCGCAAGAAATGCAGGGTTGATTTAAATCCGGTCTGATGTACCTAAACATAGTCACGGTTATTTTTGGCTCTCGTTTTTGTTGGGATGAATTCTACCGCAGTTCAAGGACTGGCGATCGGTCTGTTGGCTAGCTTCGGGTTAGTTATCGGGGTCGCTGTTATTTTTGCAGCTATCTATCGCAGGCATTTGCTAGCCCTACGTCTAGCAAACCGTGGGTTCGATCCCTTAACGCGGTTGGGCAGCGTCCATCGACGCTCAGCACCTCTGCTCATTCCGGGGCGGTGGTTGGCTGTTCGTGGGTCGAATAGGGACTTAGTCTGCGCCGCTTTAGGCCTGCAACCCGACAAAACTCTCCCTTGGAACCAAGCCTTGTTGCGTCATCGAGAAAGTTCTTTTTTTATTTCCCAACCGGTGGAGGATTGGATGCTGATAATGGGAGGGGCAATTCCAGATCCATTTCTGGACATTGATGTCTTTTACCTCTTTTTGACCCGATTGAGCGGTAGGGTAGGGGAGGTCCATTCTTTTTCGGTTGATCGAGTTTTAAATTATCACGGGTGGGCCTTGTTGCGCGGTGGAAATGTTGTTCGAGCGTATGCTTGGGCGGGTGAAACGCTGTGGAATCAGGGACCGATAACTTTGGATGAGAACATGTTGGACTTAAAGGTCCGAGACTATGGCGAGGAAATCAAAGCATCCAGTTATGGCACCGTTCCGGCCGATCAAAACAATGTCGATCGCGTGATTTTTCTAGCTCGAAAATGGGGGTGTGATCCCGTGGACCTGATTGAAGCCCTGTTGCTTCGAGAATCTCCGCCTGAGGAAAGCGGTTATTCTGGAAATTTGGGTTCGACTGAGGCTTGAAATCCTAGGGCAATTCACTGAACTTCAGCGCCTAGGGTTTCTTTCTGACCCTCTTTGACCATGACTTCTCCGTTTCTCTCCGAAGTGGCCGTGTTGCACCGGCATATCAATCTAAAGTTAGCTGAGTTAGGAATGGAAGGGGTCCCTTTCGCTGGGAACGAATCTCCGTTGGATGCCTCGCTTGCAAGTTTTATTGCTCATTCACAAGAAAAGGACCGCTTGTTGAGTCAGTATTTCAGTCCAGTCGATAAGCGGATCAATAACTTTCTTCACGATTACCTCTGCGACGTCACTGTCCCCCCTGAATTACCTAAACGGACCTTTACCTTGGACCGTCCAGGATTGGCTCGCTTTTTGTCGATGCCACCGGATCGGGACGAGGTTGTTTCCCCTATGCTCCGGAGTTACCGATTGCGTAATGGCATTTTGCATAATCCGAAGTCGGATCGGCGCACAACTGCGGGAATTTTTCATGTGACCGAGGGCGGTTTACCTATCCCAGACGACAAGAAAGCAGTTCCTAAGGCGGTGTTTGCGGCCTTGTTGTCACGAGCACTAAAACCATCGGACGAGATGTTGCGATTTCCTTTTACGGCGTCGCAGAACGCTCCCGCGGCAAGTTTTGTCTCGCTCCTTATTCGCCCGGTGGTTTGTCCGAAGATTCCAAGTTTTCAAGACGAACAAAGCATGGAGATTCGCTTTTTTGTACCGGGATCGCTGGTGGCTAATTTGGATTTTGTCGAAAGCATTTTTGGCAACGCCGGCGATCCGCTCCTCCCGGAGAATGATGCCAGTTTGGATGCGTTGCACTGGTCAGGGCACACCGGTTGCGTGGTGTTGGCACCGCATATTAACGGTCTGAAAAAACAAGAGTTGGGATTGCCTCACTATGATGTCGCTACAGAGCGACAACGACGTGATGAAATGTGCTGGAAGGACCCGAACGAACTTTATAATGACGGGAACGCTTTTAAAATCACCGCGCGCGATGCCTCGGGTGTCATCGTTACCTTGATCTCCGATAATTACTTTGGCTACTGCAAGAAAGAGGTAAAAACCCAGATTAGTTTTGCGACCAATTTAATGGGATTGGCAGAGGAAGAACACGCGGGTGGGGCTCTTGTGTTTGCGAGTTACGATCTTGGAAGTGACTACGATGCTCGGCAGTATAAGTCAGAATTTCCTCATAGCTTTGACGATGTAAAACGTCTTTTTTCTGGGGTCTTGGACCTTCAACCTGAGGGGTACGGTATTGACCGGATCCATCCCTCGGTTCAGTACGTGCCGGAAACCTCCCAGTTTGATATCGAAACTCAGACAATTTGTTGGGAGACGAATGGGCAATCTCAATCGATTCCTCTGCGATTAGGTCACACCTACTTGTTGCCGAGTGGCTTTAAAGTTCATCTAGAGCAACCAAAGGGAGCGAGAGCTTGGAGGTTGGTCGGCACACAACCGGAGGGGGCCCTTTGTCACAAGCCCAGCACTGTCTCGGGAGGAGGAAAAAGTGAGATTTCAAAACCTCTCACTGATGCCATTATCCATGGTTCAATTTTTGTTGCTGATCTAGAACAGGATCTCGAGATAGTGGATACCATTTTGAAGCGGGACTTTTCGATGAGGTTCCGAGAACCCTCGCAGTGTGGTCTCGATTTTCGCCCAATTCTGTCGACTCAGCGGACGCTTGGATCGGTGATTAAATTAATGACACCTTGTGCTACTTTTTCCGATGAGCACAACCATTGGGTGAGCGGGGTTCGCCCTCACATCCGCGAATTAGTTTTGGTGGTGAAACGGTTTTGGAAATCGAGTTGGGGCGATGCTTGGAGAGGAAACTTTAGCGTCGATGTGATCAACGGTAATTCAGCAAACGAGTTGCGATTGGGGCGGAAAAAGTTAGTCACGCAATTTCTAAGGGTAGGCTACGATGAACATGGCTATTGGCGGACCTTCGGCTTGCGAAAGGATTTCATTCCAGCTCGAAAAATACAGATGGAAGATGACATTACCGTCAGTGTCATGGTGCCCCGCGAATGGCTGGGAGTGTTGGATGCCCAAAGTTCTTATCCAGCGCTGAAACTTGTGCGCAATGTCGAAAATCGACTCTTTCAACGACCCGACGACGCGATCCACCGTGGCTACGATACCACCGCGGAATCTGATTTTGCGGGTACAGATAATTTCTTCAGCAATTATGCCCCCGTTTCTCGGACTGAAGCTCAAGCTTTGGTTCAGGATTGTGTAGGTCTTTTTCAATATACAGATCCGATGAGATTACTGGTGGAATCGGCTGCATCTTCATCGGAGAAGGATGGATCTGCCGACTGGATCGTCACCACGGCCCATCCACGCATGGTCGACGGTAAACCCTCAAAGAATCCGCGTTACCTGCAGAAGCGTCCGGATTTGTTGGATCCAACTGGATGTCATATCGCAGAAATGGGGGCTAGATTGGCGCGGCACCTCCCGATCCCCCAAGTTTTATCTACTCCAGTGCATGCCATCTTGGCTGGACGCCGCAATAATCCGGCTGAAGTTGGAGTACGTTCGCTCTCTTGCTACGGACCAATCCACTATATGGAATTACCGGAGGCATTCATGGAATTCATCTCCAGTATGACCGGTAAATCACCGTCGACGACGGGCGCTGGGAGTGAGGGGGCTCTAACCAAAGGGCCTTTTAATGCTTTGCCCCCCATTTATGACCTCAATGCGGCCTTCGTTTCCTTTGCTCTGAGTGGTTACCCAGTCTTTATCACCAGCGCCGGCTATGTGGGGCCGAAGACTCGAGTGGATCACGATATTAGCCTCTTGATTCCTGAAATCTGGTGTCGATTGGGCGTGCAAGAGCGAAATCCTGTTTATTTAATTCAAAACGGCTACTTGGAGAAAGTTCAGGATATGACCCTCGAAGGTCGGACGATTCCAGCGAGTCGACTCGGTTGGCGGGTGACCTCGCGGTTTGTTTCGGAGTTCTTTGGACGTCTTTTTAATCAACCCCATACGGTACTGACCGAGGATATCTTGCGGCCTGAGTTACAAGACTTGGCTCAGTATGTGGACTCGGTAGAAAATATAGCGGCTACCCATTGCCGAGTTGCTGCACACTATTTTGGCGATGGTTCAGTGGCTCAGGCGGTACCGCCTTTGCGGCAGCTTTTGGAGATTATGAGGCAGGGTGGGACTGCTGATCGACAACTTCAGATTCCAGAATTCAGGGCCTTATTTACCCGCGAATCCGTTTTGGCGAGTGCTTGGTATCAAGCCCGACTTCAGGCTCGTCGTACTTCGGAAATACGCCACTGGACCCGAATGTTAGCCTACTTTGATCGGTTTATTTTGCGGGTCGAGTATGCGGGGGAAGTCGATCGTCTCGGACTACTGGAGCGTCGCGCCTTCGCCCAAAGAATGAGAGACCGTTGTGCCTCAAAGGGTCGCATTCAAGAATTGTCGGGAACGATCGGTGGTGAACCCGCTACCCAACTCTCTTGAGGATTGCGAGTGACTCTTCTTGCGATGGCCATTGGCTTCAATTCTGACAATCAAAAAGGGTGAGCGCGACGATCCTAGATGTTTGCGGTTTGACCAAGCACTACCGCTCAGCGGACGGCGGTGAGTTGGTCGTGCTCGATGGAGTGGATCTACAGATTGGGGTCGGGGAGACATGTGCCATCGTGGGGCGCAGTGGTTCGGGGAAGAGCACCCTTTTGGCGCTGTGCGCCGGTCTTGATACGGCGACACGTGGAACGGTGCGGTTAGTGGGCCAGGATCTGGGATCGCTGGATGAGGATGGGCGCGCTCAAGTGCGAAATCGTTATGTCGGCTTTGTTTTTCAAAGTTTTCAGCTTCTTCCCACCCTGACGGCCTTGGAGAATATTATGGTTCCCGCTGAACTCCGAGGTGGGAGTGCGATTCGGGGACGGGCTCTTGAACTACTGAGTCGGGTGGGATTAGAAGCGCGTTCGCGACACTATCCAGCTCAACTGTCCGGAGGTGAACAGCAGCGTGTTGCCTTGGCGCGGGCCTTTATTAACAGTCCGGAGATTCTGTTTGCAGACGAACCCACTGGTAACTTGGACGGTGAGACCGCCGCCGGTATCACTGAACTCTTGTTTGGTCTGAACGCTGCTGAAGGAACAGCGTTGGTCCTCGTAACTCACGATCTCGAATTAGCCGCAAAGACGGGCAAGATTCTGAGGCTGCGGGCAGGTCGGCCCGAGAGAACTCGCTCTCTTGACTAAATCCTCAAAAAACGTCTCGCCATGGGGGTCGCTACCCAACCCTCCGTAAGAAAATGCGGTTTAGCTTTCTGAACCCTCTCCATATCTGAAGATGCGCCTAGCATCGTCGCAATAATCGGATGAGCTCTTTGCCCGCTCGTCCAGGAAAGGAGGTCGTGGGAATTGCTGAATAAAGCAGATCAAATTCAGAGCCGAAGAGTGCATCTAGTTCATGCAAATCTGAGCGAAAAGGGGGGCCTTGAGTCTGATCTTCATCTTGGTCCCAAGGCTCGAGATAAAACACTGCGAGCAAATGTCCCCCAGGTCTGAGTGCGCCAGCGACGGATCGTACGTAATCCTCCCGGCGACTGCGATCAATGGCGCAAAAACAAGTGTGCTCGAAGACCCAGTCGAAACGGCATCGCAGCCTGCCATGGTCTAAGGTAAATAGATCACCAGTCACCAAGGAAACCCCATCCATCCCACGGGTTCTCTCAGCAGCGATTGCAATAGCTCCCGCGGCAATATCAAGACCGACCACTTTCTCCGCTCCACTGGTTGCAAGGGCAAGGAGATCATTTCCAGGGCCGCAGCCGGGAACCAGAATAGCACCGGGCATTCGATGTGATCTTAGCCAGTCAATCAGAACCGGCGACGCAGCGCCTCGATCCCACGGTGTATTTTTTTCTTCGTACAGTTTCTGCCAATTAGTCATCGGCCAAATCTTTATGGGGCACTCCTTAAAAGCAATGTTCCTCATTCATTTGCGACACTCGGCGCACTGGACCTAGATCTTGGCCCCACCAGTACGACTGTCGCTGGTCTTCGACCTAGTGCCGACGGTACCCATTCTTCTACTGGGAGATTTTGAGGAACGAGACAGTTGGGCCCTCACACTCACCGGATTTACCGCCATTCCAGACTCGCCGGACTACGCCGCCTTGGCCGCTCTAGTCTTGCCTAGTTTTGGTATTTGGCGGAAGCGATTCAAGTACAGCGACTTCCGCAAGCCGGCCAGAGTCTTTTGGTCGAAGACGCTCGTGGAAGAATTGGACGCTGGGGCAGGCAACCTAGTCCTTACCCAATCTACGGAGAGCCGTTTTAAGCGCGTGGTGGGGTCGGGTGTTGGAAAAAAATTATGACGATTAAAGGGCACAGTCGTTGACTCGGGGATAGGTGGTTACTTAGAACTACATCTACAGAAACTCCTAACCTATGAATCGCCGCCATTTTATCCATCTTGCAGCCCTCGCTGGGGCCTCGCTCCCTGTCATAGCCCAGTCCACTGGTGCGCGTCGCCGGATCCGTAAAGGAATTATGTGGGGCACCGTGGGTGTACCCGGGACAGTGATGGAAAAAATGAAAGCCATTCAAGCGGCGGGATTTGAAGGAGTTGAGCCGATGGGTGGCATGGATAACGCTGAAATGATAGCAGCCTTGAAGGCGACTGGATTAAAGGCTGGCTCGGTTTGTTGCCACACTCATTGGGCTAAACCGTTATCTGATCCCAGTCCAGCCACGCGTGAAGTGGGGGTTGAGGGACTAAAACTCTCACTCCGTGACGCCAAGGCCTATGGAGCCCCGGCGGTGCTGTTGGTGCCGGCAGTGGTAAGTAAGAGTGTTAGCTATGCGGACGCCTACAGTCGCTCGGTAGCCGAGATCAAGAAAGTGGTGCCATTGGCTGAGGAATTGGGGGTAAAAATTGCCATCGAGAATGTCTGGAATAATTTTCTCTTGAGTCCGATGGAAGCTGCTCGTTACGTCGACGAATTTAAATCTCCAATGGTCGGTTGGCATTTTGATGTGGGGAACATCATCCACTACGCGTGGCCAGAGCAGTGGGTGCGGATTCTTGGTAAACGCATTGCCACTCTGCACATTAAGGAATATAGCCGGACAAAATCCGATAAGCAGGGAAAGTGGGCGGGGTTCGATGCCGAATTTCTCAAGGGTGATAATGATTGGCCGGCGGTGATGAAAGCCTTAGACGATATCGGTTACGATGGATGGGGTATTGCTGAGCAGGGCGGTGCCGGGTCAATCGAAGGTTTAAAGAAACTATCGACTGAGATGGATCAGATCTTCGCCTCGTGACCCATTAGAGTAAGTAGGGATTCGGGGGCGTGGGTTTTGGAGCCTGCCCAAGAGTAAACAGTTGATCGGCAGTCAACCTCGCCCCGTCGTCGGTGAGAATCAGCGACCCCTGAAATCCAAGTCGAAGAGGAGATCAAATATCGCTCAGTTTGATCCAGCTTTGACCTCAGGCAATGACGCCTTGGATGACGTTCCCGTGGACGTCAGTAAGTCGATAATCACGACCCCCTTGGCGAAAGGTCAATTTCTCGTGATTAATACCAGCGAGGTGCAATACGGTGGCGTGGAGGTCGTGAAAGTCGGTAATCTTGTCGACGGCCTTCATTCCAAATTCATCGGTTGCCCCATAGACTGTGCCCCCTTTGATACCGCCGCCGGCTAAGAAAACCGAAAAGCCCTCCGAGTGATGATCACGACCGTCCGGACTCGGCGCGTGGGGAGTCCGTCCGAATTCTCCAGCCCACAAAATAAGCGTACTATCCAGTAGTCCCCGCTGTTTGAGATCTTTAATTAACCCAGCGACAGCGCGGTCGGTTTGACGAGCGTTTTTCTCATGGCCTGCTTTGAGTCCGCCGTGTTGATCCCAAGTCCCGTTTGAAAGTCCGTAGGCACAATTGACTTGGACAAAACGCACTCCGTTTTCCACCAACCGCCGAGCCCGCACCATCTGCCGGGCATAAAGTCGGGTATTGAGGTCAGGATCATCGAGACCGTAGAGGTTTCGGGTTGATTGACTTTCGCGACTCTCGTTTAAGACATCTGGCACCAAGGACTGCATTCGAGCCGCCAATTCATAATTTCGTACCGCGCTCTCCACAGCATTATTTCCGCCTAAGCGAGCAGCAAAGGCTTCATCTTGCTGGCGTAACACATCTAGCTTGGTTCGTTGCACCGCAATTGAATCCGATGGCACAAGATTATCGACAGGTTGTCCGTCAGCTCGAATAAAAGTGGCTTCATGATTTGCCGGAAGAAATCCGCTACTAAAAGCCTCTAAACCGCCGACCGGGACATGGCCAAAGCTAAGGACGACATATCCCGGTAGATTTTGGTTTTCGCTCCCGAGACCATAGTTCATCCAAGAACCGAGACTCGGTCGACCGGCTGAATTGTTGCCAGTATGGAGCAAAAGAACCGCCGTTGAGTGAATGGGTAAGTCAGCCTTCATCGAGCGGATAACGGCAATGTCATCGACACAAGTGGCAATGTGCGGAAATAGGTCGCTGACGGGTGTCCCGCTTTGTCCGTGCTGCGAGAATTTCCACGGGCTTTTCACCCACTTGCGCGAAGCGTCGCCGATCCAAGGTTGCCCTTCTTTTTTGTCCAGCATCGGCTTTGGGTCAAAGGAGTCCACGTGAGAGACTCCTCCGTCCATAAAGAGGAAAATCACACTCTTGGCCTTCGCAGGAAGGTGGGGAGGCCTCGTCGAGTCGATAAACTTGGCACTCTGACCCTGAGCTAAGGCTGACCAAGCCATCCAAGCAAACCCAGTGGCACTCGATTTAAGCAAGTCTCGACGACTTAATGTCCCGGGTCGGAGGCTGGAATACGGTCGACTTTGGTGGGACCTTTGAAAAAAAGAGTGACTCATGGAATAAAGATGAATTCCTTTAAATTAAACAGCGTATGGGCCAAGTCTTTCCAAACGGTGCGATCATTCAGGATCTCCGTTTCGGCAACGGCATGGGTTGCGGCTAAAGTCCGCAGAACCTGAGTGAATTGGTTGACTTCTTTTGGGCTGGCAGGCCGTCCTAATCCACTTTTGAACATGGCTTCGATCCGTTCAGTCGTGTCGCGATGCCGCTCCGTTAACAGTAACCCAGCCCAGAGGTCAGCCATGGCTAAAACGAAAGGGTCATTGAGTAAGGCGAGGCTTTGTGCCGGAACGTTTGAAGCATCTCGACGCCCTTGAGTGACCTTGCCACCAGGTAAATTAAACGCGCCCAAAAAGTGGGGTGACTCCATCAATTGTACCTTTAAATAAAGGCTTCGACGCCCGTGGCCATCGATAGGACCGGTGTAGAGCCGTTTATCAGTATCCGCTTTTTCGCGATACGGATGAACGCTCGGGCCGTAAAGTCGCGGATCGAGACGGCCTGACACCGCGAGAAGGCTATCACGAATGACCTCAGCTTCGGCCCGGCGAGCGGAGTAATGGGAGAGCAGGCGGTTGTCAGGATCGTGGAGTCGAGCTCCCTCGGTGGGGCTATTAGCAGATTGAAAGGCTTCGCTCAGGACCAAAGTGCGAATCAATTTTTTGATCGACCAACCATCGGAAATAAATTGTGAGGCGAGATAATCTAAAAGCTCTGGGTGCGAGGGGGCTTCACCCAAATGGCCGAAGTCATCCGGTGTCGTCACCAAACCCTTGCCAAAGACCCATTGCCAAGCTCGGTTGACGAGGACCCGACGGGTCAATGGATTGTCGGATCGAGTGATGAGTTGGGCCACCTCTGCACGACCACTTCCCTGAAAATCGCCTTTGAAACCGCTCGGCGTTAGGGCTCGGAGATAGCCTCGTTCAGCCAATTCTCCCGGCTTCTCAGAGTCGCCCCGTTGCAAAATGGCTTGAGTAAATCCTGGTCCTTCATCGGCTATTCCTGGGATCACGGTGGGCGAGGTAATCTGTTTTTCAATTGACCGATAGTTGGTTAAAAGTCGGGTCAAACGCGGCGTGGAATTTGTCCGGTTAGAAAGGAGTCGATTCTTCACCAACCAATCGAGCCATTGGACATCGTCATCGGTGGCTCGATTTGCTGCAAATGAGGCGACGACATCTTTAGCAATTGAGGCGTAACGGCTAGCCACTTCTGCTTGGGTGGAGGGAGTGGGTTGAGAAAATAAACGAGCCAGAGGACTTAGATCCTCGCGGGGTGTTTCTACGGTATTGTGTTGCACAATACGCCGTACACCCCACCAAGTGCGGGGGTTTTTGGAATGTTCCGCGAAAGTGCCCCGCAGGTTTTCTGAGTCTTTACCAAGTGTCCCGAGTATATCCGGAAATTTAGGGCTATCCCAGAAGGTCAACAATTCCGCATAGGGGCGAAGTTGGTCGGTTTTCTCTGGAAAGTCCACCGTGACCCAAGTCCACTCGTTATGATGGATAGAATGTTGATGGTTATAATTCAGTTGGCAGTTATTGAAGACAATTCGTGCCAGACTATAACGACCTCCTTGTACTTCGAAACTGAGTTTACTTTTTCTGCGTTGTAGAGTCGGGGACCGGAGTGCCCCGTTCAGGCGGTCGGACAGGGCATAGGTGAACAATCCTGAGGGGAGGACCCCTTTAAGAACGGAATCGCCTTCCAGCGAGATCAGAAAATCGTCGTGCACCGACACTCCGCCCCGCAGTCCCATGCCATCGGTATGCCACTCCTTTGGTAGCTCGCGCCGAAAATCGGCGAGTGTGGCGAAGTTTGTGCGGTTAAATTCAGAGCGAAGGTTGGCTTCTCCAGTCCTCGTGGCGCCTAACTTAGACCACTCTTCACTAATGTTTTGGACCTCGGGCCGGGTGACGCCATACCAAGCGTGCAGGGGATGGTTGATAGGGGGGGCTTTACCCTTTAGATCAGCGACCAGTCCTTGCAATTTGGGGACATCCACTGTGGGTGCCTCGTTTTGCCAAACGGTAGCAAGTTCGGCGCGAACCTCTTGCTTCAATCGTTGCAATTGGATCAGGGCGTCTCGATTGACCTCGGGAGCATCCAAGGTTTGCTGAACCAACCGAGAACTGCGGAGGACGCCAAGAAGCGCGTGGTAATCTTTCGTCGAGACGGCATCTAACTTATGGTCGTGACAACGGGCACAGGCGACCGTCGTCGCTTGAAACGTTTTGGTAAGGGTATCGAGTTGGTTATCAATTATATCATAACCAATCGATCTAAAGGTGACGCAACTATCATGGTTCACCTCGCCGAAACGATAAAAGGCAGGACCGATGGCGGATTCATTGTAGTGGCCAGTCAGATTCCAACGGGGCTTGGCTAACAAATCGCCAGCAATGTGCTCGCGAACCAACTGGTCGTAGGGCAGGTCGCCATTAAAAGCGCGGATTAAATAATCCCGATAGCGCCACGCATAAGCCACATCGTAATTCCACTCGCTGCCATGCGTCTCGGTGAAACGGACAACGTCGAGCCAATGACGGGTGAAACGTTCACCAAACTGAGGGCTCGCCAGTAATCGATCGACAAGTGCCGAGTAGGCTTTCACCGGGTTCTTCCGCGAAGCCAACGTAAAACCCTCCACATCCACGGCGGTAGGAGGAAGTCCAGTGAGGATCAAAGTTGCACGACGAAGAAGAGTCATAGCATCGGCGCGAGGAGAGGGAATAAGACCCGATTTCGCCATTTGGTCCCGCAAATAGAGGTCGACTATTTTAGGTGGTTTGTCGGTAGAAAGTGAGCGAGACGGCCGGAGTCGGCGGACCGGTAGCAAGCTCCACCAGTTTTGGCGCTGGGCAAAAACCTGATCCCAATTCCCTCGCACCTTGAGGTCAGGCGGGGAAATTCGAGGGTCAAAAGCACCGTGTTCAATCCAATTTTTTAGATCAGCAATTTCTGTTTCGCTGAGTTTGACTCTGACCTTTTCCGGTGGTCGACCTTCTTGCTCGGACCAATGCACCGCATTAAAGAGCAGGGAATCATTCGGTCTGCTGGGGATGAGTGCTGGACCGGAGTCACCACCCTTTTGCCACCCTAATTTACTATCCAACAGGAGCCCACCTTTCTGCTGTTTTCCGGTACTGTGACATTCATAGCAGTGTTGACTCAGTAGCGGTCGTATTCGGCTCTCAAAAAAGGCATTTGAATCATGAGCCAAAACAGCGGCCATCGAGGGAAGCAGGAGGCACACTGCCAGAAGTAATTGTCTCCAAGAGTCGCATTTTGACTTTAAATCCATCGAGGAAAAGAGATTTAGGTAAGGTGAAAACGTAAATCATTTAGATGGACAAGGACGACATTTATTTAGAGGAAAGGAAATTGATGGGAATTGTTTTTTGACATGGAGGGGGAAAATGACGCTTGGCGGGCAGTCGATAGGAGGCTCGAATTTGTGCGAATTTGCGCGTCAGTGCAGCGCCGGTCGAGACTGAACGTGGCGTAGTGATCAGGTTGGGAGTCCGACAAAGCGCGGCGTTCAGGGTTGGAACGACTTACTGATAGGTGGAATTTGCTTTTTGAGGCGGAGTTCAAGACCGAGTGCGCGAGTGCAGTAGTCTTCTTCTTCGTGCCAGAAGCCACCGAGGGCACGGGCCGCTGCACCGCGGACGAAGGAGCAGCACCCCCGCACCGTATCGACCGGCCCGCTGTTCGCCGTGTGCTCAGGGAGAATATCGCGCCGGGACTCGTGCACCTGGATCGTGAAGACCCAGCGGCCCGCAACACCGAGACGTGGCTGGGTGGCGAAGGCGTCACGAAAGGGGACGTCCTAGCCGGTCTTCACTTCGATGTCGTTGTCGAAAAAGGCGAGGAGGTCGTCATCGCCCATGGCGGGCAGCATGCGCTCGAAGAGTCGGCTGCGCCCGCCACTCACCCGGAGGTTGTCGGTGCGGAGTTCGACGTCGAACCGTGGATCATCGAGCGCGGCCAGAAACGCCGGCGTCTCGTCGGTCGAGACAGTGTCGACGATCGACGCACGCCAGTCCCCACCGGTATACGCTTGCAGCGTGTGATGCAGCGACGCGTGTGATGCAGCACGTTGTGGGTGAGGGTACCGATATGCAGGACCGCCATCGTGTCCGCTCAGACCAACGATTCAAGGACGCGGACCATCGCGCTGGCCGAGGCGTCCCAGCTGAACTGCGTGGCCGTGGCGAGGCCGGCCACGTTGCGCTGGCGGCCATCACTCTGGCGCAGGGCGTGCACCGCGCGCAACTGCATCACGAGTTGATCGTGTTGCGCCGTACCCCAGGCGGCCCACCGTCCGGCGGTCGCGCCACCGGCGGCGGGCTCGAGCTCGTCGATGCGAATGAGTCTGGCATTCTCGGGGACGAGGAACTGCCGGTGCGCCGAATAGTCGGTCGCGATCACGTCGCGGCCCATGGCGAGCATCTCCAGCGCCTCGAGATTCCATCCTTCCGCGCGCGCCACAAACACGCCGCAGTCGGCGGCCGCCATCCAGCCGGCGACCTCGTGCTGCGATGGCAGCTCCTCGGTCAGCAGCGTGATCTTAGCGGTCATCGGCGATCGGTGGAACGGCTTGAGCAGCGCCTCCATCTGTTCGCGGGAGAGGAACGGGTTGCCGCAAACGAGCACCAGATGGACGCTGTCCTTGGGCGTAAACGCCGCCTCGAAGGCCCGCAGCAATTCGAGCTGCCCCTTGCGGGGCTCGAGCTTGCCGACCTGCAGGAAGGTGGTCTCCTTGAACGTTCGGGCCGGCGTGACCTGCTCATGGAACACGGCGCGGTCTACGCCGAGCGGCACCACGTGAATCGGGAGCGAGTTGACCCCGTTCTCCAGACAGACCTGGCGGGCCCAATCGCTGCACACCATCAGCGCATCCTGGCTGTGGAGGTTATGGAGTTCGCGCGGCGTGAAGGTGTCGAGTTCGAAGATGGTGAACCCGACCCTGGGGCCACGCCCGATGTGCTGGGCCAGGTCGAACTGCTGCGACAGGCGCACACTCGGCGCGTCGGGGCGATAGCTCCCTTGCGCCTCGAGCGCGGCGCGCAGCTTGGGATTCTCGGTGAGCGACGCGTCGACGGGACCGATCGGGAAATAGGCGACAGGGATGCGTTGCTGCTGCAGCGCGCGCAGGAGATGGGCTCCGGCGACGCCGTAGCCCGTGCGCGAGTGCGACGACTGGAAGGTGAACCCGTTGGTGACGATCGAGGACGGCGACGCCATGATATGCAGACCCGCGCGGTTTCCCGGGGGGGCATGGGTGTCGGCGGCGACAGGAAAGATGTCGAGCACGGGTTCGGCGGCGGTGCCTTCTACCAGTGACGTCGGAAGGACTGATAGGAATTTGCTTTTTGAGGCGGAGTTCAAGAGACCTGTCGAAAGGTGAAGCACCGTGCATCCCGAAGTTGTTGGTGGTTTAGCTGGACTATCTCTTCGGTACGGGCCACAGTCGGCGCATCGAAACTGAATTTGCATTACAGGGGCGTCAAATTGCGCCCGGGGATTTACCATGGCTGCAGGGCTGGATTGATGCGAATC
>CAMDGV010000031.1 GCA_945898055.1 Akkermansia muciniphila
GCAGCGACCAGCCCTGGAAACAAGTCGCTACTTTCATCGTCTGGCATTCCCCACAATAAGTCTGCCTACGAAAAAAATCGCTCAAAATTCAGGGATTTGAACTCGCACCTGATTCCTAGGCTTTACCCCCATTCTTCTGAGGTCTGAAGCTCACACCTCGCGCACAGGACCTTGCCATTCTGCGTATGGTTCCGTTCGTGGAACGAAATTACAATGTGGTTGAACTCGGACCTCGCGGCACCGGAAAGAGCCACTTGTTTCAACAAGTCTCCCCGTACGCCCATTTGGTGTCGGGCGGTAAGTCCTCCGTTGCCCGAATGTTCGTGAACAACACAAGCGGCCAGAGAGGCCTTGTTTGCCAGTACGACGTGGTCTGCTTCGACGAAGTCTCCGGCATTTCCTTCGACTCAAATGATGGTGTGAACATCATGAAGGGCTATATGGAGTCTGGCGAGTTCAGCCGCGGCAAAGAGAGCATTCGCGCCGAGGGTGGCATCGTGCTCGTCGGCAACTTCGACGTAGACGTCCAGCATCAGCAACGTGTGGGGCACCTGTTCGGACCACTCCCTCCAGAAATGCGCGGGGACACCGCTTTCATGGACCGTATCCACGCCTATATCCCGGGCTGGGACATCCCTAAGATTAGCAAGGCCGAGCTGACCAACCACTTCGGACTCGTCAGCGATTTCCTCTCCGAATGCTGGAACCAAGTCCGCCGCCAAAGTCGGCAAAGTATCCTCACCGGACGTGTCCACCTGGGAGGAGCTCTCAGCGGACGCGATACCACAGCTATTCAAAAGACCGTCAGCGGACTCATCAAACTGATGTCACCGAACCCGGAGACACCGGTTTCGAACGAACTCTTGGAATGGGCCGTTCGCCTCGCTCTCGAATGCCGTCGCCGGGTGAAAGAACAGCAAAAGCGAATCGTCCCGGCAGAGTTTCGAAATACTCAGTTCAGCTACTCCATCGGCGACGAAGGTGTGGAGAAGTTTGTCGCCACTCCTGAGCTTTACAGCGAAGATAGCGTGGGGAGCGACCCGCTGCCACCGGGTCAGGTCTGGGTGATGTCACCTGGAGGTGGAGATGAAGGTTGCGGCCTCTATCGTGTTGACGTGACCGAGGGCCCCGGCAGTGGAGTCAAGATTCTCAACCAACCCACCCCGGCCCCTTTCAAGGAAAGCGTTCGGTGCGCCGAACAAAACCTATTCGTGCGTGCGCAAAGCCTCGTGGGAGACCGAGACCCACGCCAACACGAGTTCTGCATCCAACTCCGAGCCTTCGACGCCGCGAAAAGCGGAAACTCTGTCGGAATCGGTATCCTCCTCGCGCTCTGCTCTTCCCTACTCCAGAAGAGTCTCAAAGGAGGAACCATTGTAGCGGGTGGCCTCAACCTCGGTGGTTCCATCGAATCGATTTACAACCCGATCTCTGTCGTCGAGGTCGCCGTCGAAAAAGGTGCAGCGAACATCCTCATGCCCATATCCAGTCGCCGGCAACTCAATGACCTGCCCGACGACCTCGCAGCGAAGATAACCATCCACTACTACCTCGATGCGAAGGATGCCCTGCTGAAGGCGTTGGCGGCTTAGAGAAAAGGACCACGCCATGCCCTCCCCTCTCGGCTCCCTCGAACCCGTTGACCTCCGGACCATCTGGCCCGACGAGGCCCGCGACTTCACCCCTTGGTTAGCCCAAGAAGAAAATCTTCGCCGCCTGTCTGACGCCCTGAACCTGGAGTTGGAACTCGACCGGGTGGAGGTGGCGGTGGGCCCCTATTCTGCCGACATCGTTGCCACAGACGCCTCCTCCAACAGCAAGGTGGTCATCGAGAACCAACTCGAAAAGACCAACCACGACCACCTCGGGAAGGTCCTCACCTACGCCTCCGGGCTCGAAGCACGAATCCTCATCTGGATCGCCAAGAAGTTCACCGAAGAGCACCGGCAAGCCTTTGACTATCTGAACGAATGCACTGCTGGGCGTCTTCGCCTTTACGGCGTCGAAGTGGAGGTGCTTCGCATCGGGGATTCGCTCCCGGCACCTCACTTCCGCCTCGTTTTTACACCGAACGACTCTGTCGCTGCGGCGCACAACGCGACCGCCGGAGTGTCGGACACCAAGTCGCTCTATCTGGATTTTTGGACGGGATTCCGGGACTTCTGCCGCACGGATGGAGAGACCTTCAGCCTTCAAACTCCAAGGCCTCAACACTGGTATACCGTCAGCATCGGACGCAGTGGTTTCTCCATCAGCCTGACCACCAGCACGCTGCACAACCGCATCGGCTGCGAACTCTACCTGCGAGGACCGACGGCCAAGCAGTCGTTCAAGCGGCTTAAAGATGGCCAAGGTGAAATCGAAAAAGCTCGAGGCTCAATAGATTGGCAGGAGCCCCCAGAAAAACAGGACTGCCGGATTGTCGATTACCTGAAGGATTTCGACCCTAGTAACCGTTCAGGATGGGAACAGGGATTTCGCTGGCTGAAGAAACGCACTGAAGAATTCAGAAGCGTATTCGGGCCCCGAATCCGAGCGATTTCGGGAGTGGATGAAGCCGATTCATAGCGATGAGCAATCCCCTTAATTCCGAGGACTATGTCTCAGGTGCGTTGGCCGCTGCTACCGGGGACATCGAGGTGAAACCGGTGGCGGGGGGCAATTATGAATCAACGGTGTACCAATGGTATCGGGTCTACGACACGAGAAGCGACGAATGCCGAGCCGTACTAGCAGGAGACAACGATGATGGCGGAACTCCGTTTTGTGAACCCTGTGACCCAGACGACAAAACCGAATTCACGAAGGCCTTTATCAAGACATTGAGGTTTGGTGGATCAGAGGATGACCCATCTTCTTGGACGTGCATTTTGGAGGACGGTTGGGTGGACCAAGAATGGATTGATTTACAGGTTATGAGACCAATTCTCGAAAAGGGCGCTGCGGAACTTGGAACCAATTTTGACTTCAACGTTTGGGCAGTAAAAGGAGTCCTAGGGAAGAAACCTAAAGGGAAAAAACGGAAGCAGGCGGAACCACAACCTGCGATACTTCAGGCCGAACCACCGGTACCGCTACTAAACGGCGTTGATAGGCCGGTGGCTGATAGGGCTGAAATCGCAGTGCGACGCTCGTCGGGCTGAAATTTTTGCGCGTTCTGAGAAAACCGGACACCTGTCGGTTTCGAATCGGATTTGGTGTCTGTTTTCCCCGCGAAACCTTATTTCACTGACCTACTTCTTGCCGAGACGCTTGGCCCTCATTCGGGCCGTCCATGACGCTGCCGCATCCATCGCTCCCGATTGCGCGTGCTCGTCCTGTTCCTCCTGCAATGACGCCAAATGATCGTCTAACCACTGACCGGTAGAAGGAGGAGGCTCAGGAGACGATGTTTGCGTCCGGACCAGTGGCCCCTTGGCCAATTGGCGCACCATCGAGCGGCGTGAGACTTCCGACCGAATAGTTGCCTGCCCCTCATCCCCTGAGTTGTCCTGATTGTTCTTCATAGATTTTTGCTTCTCCACCGAGCATGAAGCGCTGCCCTATTTCTTCCTGGGACGGTAATCCCGCTGGCTGAACATCTCGGCCAGCAACTGGAAGTCCTCCGGACCTGGGGTCCACGGCTTGGCTGGCATCTGGCCCGCTAGGAACCTGTCGTCTTTGCTCGGCGATGGGGAGCCTGCGACCCAGTTCCGCAGCACGGCTAGTACTTCCTGGTTCGATTGGTCGGGCTGTGGCGTATTCTTTAAGTCCATAAACAATTGTGGAAACAGTTCCGTTTTTCTTGTGGCTGACCTACTTCTTCCTGGGACGGTAATCCCGCTGGCTGAACATCTCGGCCAGCAACTGGAAGTCCTCCGGCCCTGGGGTCCACGGCTTGGCTTGCATCTGGCCCGCTAGGAACCTGTCGTCTTTGCTCTGCGATTGAGCGCCTCCTACCCAGTTCCTGAGCAAGGCTACTCGATCCAGGCTCGATTGGTCGGGCTGTGGCGTATTCTTCAAGTCCATAAACAATTGTGGAAACAGTTCCGTTTTTCTTGTTGTTGACCTACCTCTTCCTTGGACGGTAATCCCGCTGACTCAACATCTCGGCCAGCAACTGGAAGTCCTCCGGCCCCGGGGTCCATCCCTTCGACGGAACTTGGCCCATCAGATACCTGTCCTGAGTCGAGGACGGCTTTCCGGCGCCCCAGTTCATCTCCAAGCATAGTTCCGCCAATGTCCTTGGCTTTTGCGGTGGCGTATTCGTGTCTTCGGGTTTCATTTTTATGCGGTTCAGTTTCTGTGGTCTAAATTTGAGAATGAGGGCGTTCCTGAAAGGTCTCACCCGAAGACTTCTTCGAATCCGATCGGGGTCGAGCCAGCTCGCAGAGCCCGTTTCAGGTTGGTAGCATGACGGCACGCTCCCCGATACTCGAAGCCAGGACAGGAACAGGTGACGTCGGATTCCTCGTAGGTCAGTTCGTAGTGTTTTCCGCGGCCCGAAGAACTTTCGATCCGGAAGCGTCGAGACTTCGGTCGGGCCAGTACCCGGGCCAGTGCCAATAAGGTGTCCCGCGTGACATGGGTCGATAGCCGGCGCTCACCGCTAGTGTCTGCGGTGGCAGTTGCCTCATCGCGCCGGACATCCTCCAAGACCGCTTCCGCCCATTCCTCCGGGGTCAGTGGAACCTCTGCTTCAGCGAGTCGAGGGGATATCCGGGCCACCAAAGACTCCAACTCCATCAGAACGTCACGGGTAGCCAATGGGGACAACGCTCCGCCATCCACGACGGCTTCAATCAATGCAGTTTTCACCTGCAGGACGTTTCGAACAAACTCGTCGATGCTTCCACGGGCTGTGAGATAGTGGACGGTAACCGATGCCTGCTGACCGATGCGATAGGCCCGATCTTCTGCCTGCCAATGGTTGGTGGGCACCCAATCTAAGTCATTGAAAACCACGTGACGCGCCTGCGTGAGATTCAGACCAACTCCGCCAGCAATCAAATTGGCCAAGAATATCCGCACGGTGGAATCTTGTTGAAAGCGGTCCACCAAGGCCTGGCGTTTGTCGGTAGGAGTGCTGCCCGTCAGTGTCACGGCTGCCTCACCAAAGTGGCGGGTCAAGGCAGCGATGGGTGCGTCGAAGCATGAAAAAACGATCACTTTCTCGCCCTGTGCCACAATTGATTCGGCAAGGTCTTGTGTGGACTGGATCTTGGCGCGGGCAATTTTTTCCCGAGCCTTGATGATCTTCGCCAACAGACGACTGCGACTCGCCTGTGGGCGGTCATCGGCCTTGCTGGCGACGAGCGTGGCAAACACTTCGCGAATCTCGGCGGCGGCAGTCTCGGGAGCTATTTCTACATCCACCCACGTGCGGGTTTTTGGCGGCAGGTCGAGCACGTCTTCCTTGCGCCGGCGCAGCATCGAACCGTGGAGTTGCAGGGTGAGTTCCTCGAGGTTGCTGGCACCGTCAGTGACCCAGCCGTAATCGTTTTTCTCGGCCGCGCAGTAACGCTTGGCGAAACTCAGAAAACTGCGACCCAGCGGGTGGTGAATGAACTGGAGCAGAGGAAAGAGATCCCGGGGTCGATTGGTGAGTGGTGTACCGGTCAGGGCGTGAACGGCCGCCTCAGGCGCTATCTCAAGCACCAAGCGTCGCCCCAGCTTGCTTCGCTGACTTTCGTGATTCTTAAGAAGATGGGCCTCATCGAACACGACACCTTTCCATTCCATCAGTTCCAACTCTTTGAAGCGTTTTCCAAGGATGTCGTAGTTTAGGATCACCCACCCGGTGAAGCCATCGGCAGTCCCCCCATCTTTACTTCCAGACAGGACAGCGCACTCGGCCTTTGGATCAACGTTTCGTATTTCCCTCACCCAGTTCCACTTCACGGAGGCAGGACAAAGGACCAAGTAAGGGCCTGTAGGTTCGGCGTGGCGCAGGGCTAGAATTGATTGCCGGGTTTTCCCTAAGCCCATGTCGTCGGCAAGGATGGCGCGACGGCGGGCCAAGAGAAATGCAATACCCTCGACTTGATGGGCAAACAGGCCTTTCGACAAGGTGAGTGCTTGATCAAAGGCGGCTTCCTCAACTTCCGAGGAAGGGGAGATAGTGGAGAAGTCAGAGGTGTTCATACTGATGGTTTTGAGGATACCGCAGGGGGTCAGACATCTGCTGGGGTAGGGAGGGCGGTGGCTAGGGAAAACCGGAGGTGACGCGTGTTCCAAAGCCCTGGTGTGCCGATGCATCACCGAGGTGCGTCCAGTGACATTGATTCATGTTGATGCCGTTTTTATGGATATCTACCCGGCTACTTGGGTGTTGTTTCAATAAATCCCCGCCACCAGAGGAAGTCGTAGGCGTGACGGAGGGCCACGTTTTCTGCACCGGGATCGTTCGCTCCGAACAGGCCAGGATGGGTCCGGAAGATCCACAGACGAAGGGTCTCCAGGAGAGTGCCTTCCGATGCTGCGTCCGATGTCGGGCCGGAGTTTGCCTCATAGAACGAGCGGAGATGCCCCATCTGATCCTGTCCGATTTCGGTCAATAGGGCGTTTACCACGGGCGACGACGACTCGCCGTGGCTACGACCCTGTATGACGGCATCGAGAAGGAACGATCGCAGTGTTCCCTGCGTGCTCCGCATGTGACCGAGGCTGACGCCAATGGCTGCTGACAGTACTTCGCCCTCGGCGGGGCGTCCGTAGGTGCTGCGGATGAAGGCCTGCCATGGATTCATGTCCCGGCGCAACCTCGTGGCCAAAAGAGCCTGGCTAGCGAAGCGTTGATCAAACCGGGCAGCATCGAGTTCCGCGGCCAGCATCCCGCACACCAAGGGGTGGGTTTGCGCCGCGCCGTGCCCCATCGATAATCCAAGGCGCCACAGCGACGTAGGCATCTCCATGGACTCATGCGTCAGCCACTGACCGACCCAGTTCCGGAGACGACTCAATGGAGCGGGGCCTGCAACGGTATCCAAACTTGCCGCCACGGCAGCTCCCCGGGTCACCAGAGTGTCCGGGACAGGGTCGAGCAAAGCGTCGGGGAGAGGTAGCCCTTGTAGGGCCATCTCCGCGCCCTGAGCAAATCCTAGCGCGAAGTAGCGCGGTGCTTCCGTAGGCCGATCGGTGAGCCCAAGGAAAGTCTTCAGCCAAGCCAACACCTCATCGAGCGTCGGACACGGATCCGGTTGGCGGTCCCGGAGCCAGGCCCAGTAGGCCGCTGCCTCAACCGGCCGGGTCCAGAGGCCACCGGGAGCCAGTTCGAACCCAAGCTGCGCCTCTGCGGCCCGCTCCTCGGGGCTCTTCTTGGGTAGGTCTACCGATGGGCAGAAGCGGAGACCGGAGTACAGTTGCTCAGACATGGGAGATTCCTAACTTTACCCGCAATTATTCTTCGCCGTCAGCACCGATCAAAGCGCCAGTCGGTAGAAGCCGTTTCCGGCTCCTGGCAGCGCCTGGTAGCCGCTCACAGCGCCAGGAACCACATTGAAAGGCCCGGGCAGCGCCGGTGACCACGTTAACCGGGCAGCGCCTGTCCAGGTGAAGGTCAGGCGTCCGTTCGTTTCCAGCTTCAGGTTCAGCTTGGGGACCGTTGCCGGATTGACCGTGAGGACCGCTGGGAAGCTCAGAACTTCGCCGGCGTTGTTCCGGACTCCGGCCGTGTAGGCACCCGCATCGGTCAGCGCCATGGCCGGAAGCGTGTAGGCGGAGGCATTGGCCCCGGCGATAGGAATGCCATTGAGGTACCACTGATAGCTCAAGGGTCCGGGTCCCGATGCAGTAATGGAGAAGGTCACTGACTGGCCAACGGTTCGAGTCGCTCCATCGGGTCGGGTCACTATGACAGGTGGCGATCCAGAAGGGGTTGAATCCGACAGGTTTGGGATACCATCACCGTCGTTGTCGGCAGGATCCGTCAACTGCAGGGTCCACCGCCGGAAGTCGTGGTAGCCGGTGCTCAGGTTGCCATCGACGAACTCGATGATGCTTCGGTAGGTCTTGCCGACCCGTGTAAAGGTGACCGGTGTCGCGGTCAGTCGGTTCCCCGAATCCAACTGCAGGAGAATGTTGGACATCGTCACGCTGTCATCCGAGTTCACCTGATAGGTGCCGGTGAAGTTTCCCGGTGTGAAAACCGATGAGCTCGCTCGGAGTTGGATAGTGCGCTGATTTGCGTTGTAGGTTCCTGCCACATCCATGAGCGGTAGGAGCCAGGATCCGGTGAAGATTTCCCCGGTCGTGAATCGGGTCACTGAGCTGCCGCTGGTTTGGCCTGCACCTCGGTTCAGAGTAATGGTCCCGGCCGCAGAACCGCCGGTGACCCATGAGACGGTGACCAGACTGGCAGAGACATTCGCTGTGAGGCTTCTCTCGGCGAAGTTCGGGATACCGTTCGCATCGGAATCCGGCAAAAGGCTGGAGCCTCCGATTCCGACCATTCCGAGGTCGGCCAACTGATTGCCTTGATACATCGCCCAGAAGGACTGGTAGAGGTTGATGTTGCCCGGGTAGTACTCAACTTCCCCATTGAGCGGCAATTGTGGGTTCCCCCCCGCAGTCGAAGAAGGGGTGGTAAACCCTACAGTCAGATTATTCGGCCCAGTGCCGTTGTTGATGACGATCGATTGGCACTGAAACGTGCCGCTGATGCTCTGCGCCATTGTTGGCAAGAGCAATGAGGTGGCGGCGACCTTTCCGAGGGTCTGGAGCCAGTTCAGTTGGCGACGTGTCGAGACGATAGTCGCAAGAAACCGGTCAAGGAGTTGCATGGTGTAAATGTTCTGAAATCGGAACCACAATATCTTTGGCAGCAGGCAGAGTAAAGTTCTGATTTCGGAACAAATGGCAACTGAGCAAAACATGATAGGACCAACGCTGCGGTCTCTCCGGGAGGCCGAGGGGCTGACGCAGGCCGAATTGGCTGGGCGGCTCCAGATCGCTGGCTGGGACATCAGCCGCGAGACTCTGGCCAAGGTCGAATCCCGGGTTCGGTGCGTCACCGACCGGGAGTTGGTTCGCTTCGCCGAAGCTCTGGAGGTGAATCCGTCCGAGCTACTGAAGCCGACAAAATTCTGACCGGGTAGGGGGTGAAAAGGGTGGGCAGGAGGTATGGTTTTGAGGCCTCCGCAATCGAGCGACTCGAGGTGACCAGGGGTTGCCCAAGAACTCCGCCGCCGCCCTGCTTCAGCTGATCTCTGCTTTGAGTTCACCGAACTGAACTGAGGACGGGGCGGAAGCCCAAAAAGCGCCCGGGTCTTGGTCAAGGATCTACTCGCCGAGGAACACGCCCTCCTGGCCCACACGCGTCGAGAGTCACAGGTAGCCTGCCCCATAGTTTGCTCTCAGAGAGAAATAAATAGCCTGCCCCATAGTTTTGCCCTCTCTTGAGGTCAGAGTGGCCACTGAGCTTCATTCGGAGTTCGGCTGGGATGTCCGCGGCCGCCAGGGCTGAGATGAACGTGTGGCGCAGGGAATGGAACCCTCGCTCATTCTGTTTGCGCCGGGTGCCCGAGGTGATCTTGCCGGCGGACACCCCGGCCTCCCTCATGATCGCAGCGAACTACAGAGAGAGCCCATGGGCTCCACCGGTCTCGGACCCAGCGAGTGGTGGTGTCAGGAAAGCCTCAACCTGATCGCCAGTGTTCAACGACGATTATTCTTCCCCCTGGGAATAATAATCGTCGTTGTACACGCCAGTCTGAGATGCGTGGGCTTCTAGGTGCTCCAGCAGGGCAGGGTGGATCGGAATCTGGATCCGAGACCCAGTCTTGAGTTGGTGGAGGCTCAGCGTGGCTTCGGCGAGGTCGATGTCTTCCCACTCAATCCGGCAGCAGTCGCGCAAAAACCCATCAGTGGACGTTCTGAACTGAGTCAAGAGTTCGATTCTTCCCGCTGGCACCAACCCGTTTTCATTGAGGGTTTAGAGGAAACCTGACCGTTGGCGCCGATACCGGTGGCAGCGTCGTGTGAATTCCAACTCCGACTGCCTATCCAGCCTGGCTACTGCGGATCACGGCATCGATTGGTTCCCTGTTCCCAAGTGCCCGGGGGAGGGGGGAGGCTACCGCTGTCGAACTAGCAACGACGACCGATTCCGTTGGGAAAAAAATGAACAAACATTCAAAGCCTAATCCGGATGATGGTAACCATTCGGTTGGGAGCGTAGTGAAACATCTCTTTACCTCTGACTATGATCTCAGCACTGACCGGAAGCGCTGGATGAAATGTGCCAAGAATAATCCGAACATTTCCTAACAGTCTGAGTGCCTTTTTGTTCCTTTTCCTTCCACTCGACAAGGGCGATCTGCGACTTTAAAAAATGCTATTTAACCAATAAAATAGGGTATTAACGCACTTTTAGCATGAATCGTGATTTAGTGTGTAAACGGTTTTGGAAATCGAGTTTGGGCGATGCTTGGAGAGGAAAATTTAGCGTCGATGTGATCAACGGTAATTCGGCGAACGAGTTGCGATTGGGGCCGAAAATTCTGAGGTCTGAAGTTAGCGTCGGTTCTCGAGCTTATAGTTAGACTGGGCCCATTCGGGATCCATCTCAGGACGGCCGTCAGTCCAGCGAATCCATTTCGGGGATCCCTCGGGGAGGGAAGGTTTAAGGACGGCAAAAGCGAAACAGTTGGTCTGGCTTGGGAAGATCAGTGCCAACAGGCGTGAGAGTGGAATTGCAAGGCGTAAACTGGCTCGAATAAGCGGGCTTGAACTCGAGGCGGCTCCCGACGGAGGGCGAATAGCATAAGCGTAGTTAAATCGGCAAAGCATCCAGGGGGTCGCACTATGAATCGTCTTTTCGATCTCTCGCTCAGTCCATCGGTAAACAAAATTGGGGACAGGCCCATTCCTCCAACCTCCATGGGATCCATCGGCACTTAAGGCGACAGCGGCCGTCTCGTATTCTTGTCCGATCCCCACCCAAATGGACAGGTTGGAGAGGAGCGAATCTCGAGGTTCAAACACCAGTAGGCCGTATTTGGCCACGCGGTGCATTTCTAGAAGACCTCGGTGAGGAGAAGCGCAGTGATGCAACCCGTAGTGAGCAATGACGAAGTCAAAGTCGCCCGACGGGTAAGTGAGGGCTTCTACATCGCCGCTAGCGAGTTGGTGAGGACCTGGGTCGTCGATATCAAAGCGGGTCTCGAGGTTAGTGAGGGTTACATTCTTAAAACCGGCCTCCAGCAGTATCCGGTGATCATTCCCAGAAGCGCACACTGCCAGCACACGCATGCCGGTGTTCATCACCCCCTCTTTGATGAGTCTTTTGAGGGTAGAGAGATAAAAATTTTCGACTCTGAAGGCCATTGGAATTTGAGGTTGGAAAAGCGAACTCCGACTAAACCAGTCAAGGTGTAAGACATCTGCTCTCTAGTTGGGTGCTCTTACCAGAAAAGTATTTAAGTTGTTTGAGGTGGGGGTGGAATTGGAACTCTAAAGGCTCAGGGCTACTTCCCAGAGACTGAACTTCTCTCTTGAGCGTGTTCAATACCCATTCAGATTTCCTTTCGTCAATCCGGTATTAGTCTCATGGCTCGGTTTGAGCGGTGAGAATTGGGGAGGCAAGAATTTCTTTTTAAGGGTGGGTCCTGATTGATCGGGGTCTTCAAAAAACCTCAAAAATGATAACAAAAGTGCCTTGGGTTACCCCTCATTGGCCACCGTCCAACTGAGAGAAAAGTGAACCAATTAAAAAACAGTCTTGCCAAGAGGTGGGTCCGAACCGTTCTATCTGCCCTCGCGTTGGCTGTGTAGCTCAGTTGGTAGAGCATGCGACTGAAAATCGCAGTGTCGCCGGTTCAATTCCGGCCGCAGCTACCACGCTTCTTTTTACTTCTGAGTCCCTTCGATTAGCTCCCTAAAACTTGGGACCTTTCCGCTCTTTCTTGGTTTTTGTCGACCGTATCTGTTTGGGTCAATGGATTCGCTTTGGTGATCGTAAGCGTTGCGCATTCGCAATAACGATCAGGTCGGAGAGGCCCATCGTCAGGGCGCAGAGCATTGGGTTGATCAAGCCGAGTGCCGCGAGCGGAATCGCGGCGGCATTGTAAAAGAAAGCCCAGAACAGATTTTGTCGCACGATTCGCAAGGTCTGGTTTGCTAAATCGAGGGCCTCAAGGACCGGAAGCAACCCGGGTCGTAACAGGACAATGTCGGCCGCATCGCGTGCCATATCTGTCGCGCGCCCTACCGCAATTCCAAGGTCGGCCGCGGCGAGTGCCGGTGAATCATTTATTCCTTCTCCGACAAAGGCGACCCTATGTCCTTGCGCTTGAATCTTCTTTAGGAAATTCAGTTTGTCTTCTGGACTGCAGAGGGCATGGACCTTGTCCTCTGGAATTCCAACGGCCTTGGCGACCCACAGGCAAGCAGCGGCAGAGTCGCCGGAAAGAAGGTGAACGGAACGTCCCGAGGTGATGAGACGTTGAATGAGGGTGCTGGCCTCAGGTCGGATGGAGTCGGCAATGGTGAGGAATCCGATCACCTCTGTTGTGTTGGCCAAGAGCACCACCGCTTCTCCTTGGGTAGCCGCTGCCTGGGTTTGGGCACGAGCCCCAGTCACATCGAGATTGAGAGATTCCATCCACTGAAGAGATCCAAGAAACATCTGCTGCCGCAAGGGACCGGAGCCGATGAAAGCTTGGATCCCTAAACCTGGCAACTCGCGCCACTGGAAGGCAGGGTCAGGGGCAGGGGCAGCCTTGAGGTTGGCAATTGTTGCAGCTCGGAGGATGGCCCGGGAGAGGGGATGGTTGGAGGGAGCAGCTAGGGTGGCAGCGAGCGAGAGGAGCGTGTCGTCCGAATGAGTAAACTCCGACAGGCGAAGGCAAAGAGAGAGAGTAGGTTCACCCGTGGTTAGAGTACCGGTTTTGTCGAAAGCCACTGCAGTAATTGATCCGGACTTTTCCAGTGCGATTGCATCACGGATAAGAATTCCACGGCGCGCAGCAGCGTTGATGCCAGCCATGAGCGCCACCGGGGTGGCTAGGCCCATGGCACACGGGCAAGCGACAATGAGCACCGCGCAGGTGGCGGTGAGGGCGGCAACCGCGGGAGATGCCATCGTATGCGCTGACCAGAGCCAGCCTGCGAGAATTGTTTGAATCTGGATTGCGGTCTCGAAACGGGTCAGCCAATAGGTGGCAGTGAGAAGAGCGATGATTACGACGACCGGGACAAAGACCGAGCTAACCTGATCGGCGAGGCGTTGAACAGAGGCTCGACTGGATTGAGCACGGCGGACGGTAGCGGCGATATGGGCCAACGTTGTTGCTTCGCCGACGGCAGTGACTCGGGCAATAAGGTAGCCATCACGATTGATGGTCCCGGCAAACAAGCTTGCTCCCGTTGATTTAGAGATCGGAAGGGGTTCTCCGGTGAGCATCGATTCATCCAGAGTGGAACGTCCCTCAGTGATGATAACATCGACGGGAACACGGTCGCCAGGGCGCAGAGCGATGCGGTCATCTAGGGCGAGAGACTGGACGGCAACCTCCTGTTCCGAATCATCGGCCTGAAGCTTTCGAGCTGATGAGGGAGAGAGAGACAAGAGTGTTTTTAAAGCATCGCCGGCGCGTTCACTCATCCGAGCTTCGAGCCAGTGCCCTAAGCTGATCAGAGTAAGGATGGTAACCGATTCAGTAAAAAAAAGGTGCAAATGAGGGGCGTTAATAAGAGCCCAAGTACTAAAAAGCCAAGCGGAGCCAGATCCCAAAGAGACCAAGGTATCCATTGTCGATTTACCGACCCGAAGCTGTCGCCAAGCACCGATGAAGAAACGTTTTCCTAAGCTGAATTGAATCAGGGAAGCGATGAGGAAAGCGATCCACCGAAAGATTTGATTCATGCCCAGTCCGAAGACCCATTCTGCGGCCAGAAGCAGGGCCGTGGCGGGAACGCCGATTTGAAGAGAGCGTTGCCAAGAATGAAACCCAGCCGGGGACGAAGCCGCTTGATTGGATGAAACCAGTGACGCCTTGTAACCGGCGAGGCGAACGGCTTGGAGGAGGGACTCTGTTTTTCCGGGGATCGGCGAATTCCAGAGAACCCGTGCGGTTCGTGTCTGGAGATCTACTGTGGCGAGAAAGACGTGAGAAACAGAGCGGAGGGCGGTGGTGACACTTTGAGCGCAGTTGCCACAGTCCATACCTTCTACCTTCAAAAGGGTGATGGCACCGGCCGAGGGTGGAGGTGTCCGAGGCTTGCGAAACTCAATTCCTAGGTCGGCCATAGATTGAGCCTTGGGGTCGGGTGCGTTTAGGACAAGGGGAACTGTGGTTCCCTAGAAATAATATTAAGGAAAGGGTCGAGACTCATTTCAAGCGAGATCCTGTTGCGTGAACTGAGGTCGGTCGGTGAATCTTCGATCTGGAGTCGGTGAGCAGTTCGCGGTTCAATCTCTAAAACGAATAGAAAACAAGTTTTCGCTTAGCGAACAGTTCATCTTTTTTATGACATACATTGGAATCGAAATAGGGGGTACCAAGATCCAGATCGTCGCCGGTGACGCCGCGGGCTTCATTAAGGAACGGCATCGGCTGATCGCCGACCGGGTCCGAGGGGGTGCGGGCATTCGAGAACAAATTGCGGCAGTTTTACCCTCACTCATTACCTCGCATCACCCCGTATCGGTCGGAGTCGGATTTGGAGGGCCAGTCGATCACGAAACCGGATTGATTTGTTGCTCGCACCAAGTGGAGGGATGGCATGAGTTTCCGCTGGGTGACTGGTTGCGGGCTCTTTCGGGATTGCCGGTCGTGGTGGAGAATGATGCAAACGTAGCGGCTTTAGGCGAAGCGTTGTGTGGAGCGGGACGTGGGCATCGTCGGGTGTTTTGGGTTAATATGGGAAGTGGAGTCGGAGGCGGGATGGTGATTGATGGAAGCCTCTATCACGGTGCAAAGCCGGGTGAAGCTGAGATCGGACACCTGCGGTTAGATAAGTCGGGAGTCACCCTTGAGCAGAGGTGTTCTGGTTGGGCGGTAGATCGACGAATTCGCGAGGCAGTGAGCGCATTAGATCCGTCGGTTGGATTCGGTTTTCTTGCGCAGGCGGTGAATGCTCAGTTGGAGGCCGGAGGTGAGGCAAGTCATTTGGCAGCGGCGGTGGCGGCGGAAGATGCCTTGGCGCTGCAAATTATGGCGGCGGTGGCTGATGATCTCGCCTTTGGATTATCGCATGTCGTCCAGTTGTTCCACCCTGATCGTGTGGTGCTGGGAGGCGGACTTTCGCTGGTAGGCGATCCATTACGGGCGGCTATCGCGACTGCATTACCCAAGTATGTGATGGATTCCTTTCAACCGGGGCCGGAGGTAGTTCTAGCAGGTTTGGGAGAGGACTCGGTTCCAGTAGGGGCGTTGGTTCTAGCTGCGGTGCACAGTCGGTAAGCGGGAGATTCAAATGTCGACGGGGTTGGTTTCAAGCGGTTCGAAACAATGATCGAGGCCTTCAGAGGGGCATCGCCCGCAGTTTAAATGGAGAAAATCTCGAGGCACTGGCCGCTGATCCCCAGTTGATCGAGGCGCTTTTTGGTTTCAATCAGCGAGGGTTGGGCACGCTATGGGGACGGACCTCGACACCGATCCCCATGACAAGGACAACACCGGCGAGCAGAATCTGTTGAAGGGCTGGTGAGGCACAGAGAGCCTGCCCCTTAGTTTACTCACTGCGCCATCTTCGGATCGTCCTTCGGTTCACGTCGTCACCGCCGGCCCACGCCGCATCTGGTCCAACACCTCGGCAAGCTGCGGAAGACCTGCGACTCGAATGGCACCGATCTCTGCCAGCACGGCCTCATACCCTGCCGAAGCCCGTCCACCCACTAGGATGTGGATCCCCGCGGGCAAAAGTCGACGCAACCGTCTCAGTTCCGTCGGAAGATCGGGGTCATCCTCCGGGTGGACGATGGAAAGTGCTACCGCCCTCGCCCCTTGGGCGAGGGCGACCGAGACGATCTCTTCGGAAGGCAGACTTATTCCGGCATAGACGACCCGCCATCCACCGTGAGTCGCCGCCGCCGCCACTAGCACCGCACCCAACTCGTGCAATTGGCCACTGGGCGTCGTCGCCACCATTACTGGTGCCCTTGGGTGCAAGGCGACGGGACGCGTCATCTGAGTCACAAAGGTCCGGATGCAGGACGACGCCACGTGCTCATGCGCCACCTTCAATGTTCCGGCTCGCCACGCCTCCCCGATCTGGGCAACCAAGGGAGCGATGATCTCCCCGAGAAGTCGCAGTTGCCCCAAATCAACCGAGCCTCGATCCAAAATATCTTCCAGACGGGTGCTGTCCATGGCTTCGACTGCCGAATACGCCTCCCCGACCAGGTCCACGACCGTTAAGCCACCGATCGTAGTCGGTCGCTTGGCGGTCGGCTCCGGCGCCGGCGCGGGAGCCGGAGCCGATAGTGCCGCATCCTCCGCGACCAAAACGTTCAATCGATCGGTCGGAAGCTGGGCGATATCGCCAATGCTATGACCGACATCCGTCGCCCGCTTCAAGGCCAGCAATCGCTCGATGTCTTCGGTGGTGTACAGTCGGCGGTTCCCCTCGTTCCGTTCCGGCTGGATCGTGGAGTAACGCTTTTCCCAAGCCCGGATCAAGTGCGGGCTGAGCCCGGTCTTGCGAGCCACCACCTTGATCGAATGTCTTAATTCATTTGCCATAGAATGCACAGAAACCTCAGCGAACTGCCCCCTTGAATTCAGGAGATCCGGTAACTCCCCTTCGGTTCCAGTAAAGTGCACGTTTTTATCAAAACATCAATCAGACAAACCATGAACACGTCAAAACAAGCAGTTGACAGCACTCTGAATAAAGCGCAGAAGTGTAACAGGTATTAGACAATAGCTTTACACTTAATTCACAAGAGTTAGTCAGCCGCGAACTCGATTCCCCATGAAAACCCTTAATATTCCCGCCGTCGCAAGTCCGGTGTCGCCCTCGAAGAGCCGCCAGCCGGCCAGTCGAGCGAAGAGAATCTCCACTGGCAGAGTAAAGACCACGACCTCGACTGCACCCACCTCTGCCCCCGCCCAGATCCAACTCCCTCGGGAAGGAGTCCGGTACGACGTGGAATCGGCCCCAGTGGAGACGCGATCGGCCTTAACATTGTACATGCGGGACGCCTTCGAGGTCCCCCTGCTGTCGATTCAGGAGGAGATCGAATTGGCGGCGCGCATCAAGGCGGGCGATATGGAAGCCCGAGAGCATATGATTCGGGCGAACCTCCGTCTGGTGGTGAAGATCGCTCGGGATTACGATGGATTCGGCCTACCGCTGCTCGACCTGATCAACGAGGGCAACATCGGGCTGATGAAGGGAGTTGAGCGATTTGATCCGTCCAAGGGGGGGAAGCTTTCCACCTATGCGTCTTGGTGGATCAAGCAATCGATCAAGCGGTCCCTCGCCAACCAGTCCAAGACTATCCGTCTCCCGGTGCATGTGGTGGACAAGATTTCGAAGATGCGTCGGGCCACGATGGAGCTCCAGGAAGTGTTCGGTCGTGAACCGACCGACGAAGAACTGGCCGAGGAAATGGAGGTGCCCCTTCGCAAGGTGAAGCTTTGGCAGCACGCCTCGATGAAGACGGCATCTCTCGACCAGCCCCTCGGCGACGATGACTCCAGCCAACTCGGTAACGTCGTGCCGGACGAGGGGCTGACCGATCCCTATCGTACGCTCGAGCAGGCAACCACCCACGCGATGGTCCGCAACTTCCTCGAAGTGCTAGCCCCACGGGAGCTGACAATCCTGCAGGAACGGTATGGTCTGAATGGCGGACCCGGGAAGACCTTGGACGACATCGGCCGCAAGTTCGGTGTGACGCGGGAGCGGATCCGTCAGTTGCAGAATCTAGCGCTGGCAAAGCTGCGCGGGCAGATCGAGAAACTGGAAGCGATCCGGTTGCCCAGCCAAGATCCGTTGCTGGCTTTTTACCGTCCGGGTCAAAAGCAAACTCCGGTCAGTGTTTGATTGGTTTTTCAAGTGGGCCACTTGTCATGCAAACTCCCAAACCACTGATAGGAAATTGCTTTTCGACGGGGAACGGAAAGGGCGGAGGAGTTCTCACGCGAAGACGCGAAGACGTGAAGGGGAGAAGAGGATTGGGAGGGTCAAAACTATGGGGCAGGCTATTTATTTCTATGGGGCAGGCTGTTTATTTCTCTCCCTTGAATCCTTTGCGTCTTAGCGTCTTGAGCGAAGCGGGCGTGAGAAACTGATAGGAAATTGCTTTTCGACGGGGAGCGGAAAGGGCGGATGAGGTCTCACGCGAAGACGCGAAGACGCGAAGGGGAGAAGAGGATTGGGAGAGGTATTTCATGGCTTTCTTGAATCCTTTGCGTCTTAGCGTCTTGAGCGAAGCGGGCGTGAGACTGAGAGGAAACTGCTTTTTTAGGGTCACCGCAACGACTCCCTAGCTCATCCAAGTTTAAAAAAGCGACCGCCCTTTTTATTTCTCGGCGTGATGGTTTCACGCACCCAGGTAGGAGACGCTATCAAACGCAACAAAAACTCTTAATGCTCCGGCATCCCAGCCAACACCCGTTGCTGACTTTTTATCCTCTGAGTCAAAAGCAAATTCCTCTAATTAAGTTTCTCAGAGGTGAGCAGTCCCTTGACCGCCATACGCTCCATCAGAGTTCGGACCGTGGAGACCGACCAGTCACGCTGACCTACTAGGTGCCCCTGCACGGTCGGTTCTCCAAAGGTTGCGAGTTTTCCAAGCTCACACCCAAGGAAGTCCATTGCGTCGAAACCCTGCTCAACTCACACCTCAGAAAATGCCTTTCCTACCACACCCTTTGCGACAATTTTTAAAAATCGTCTCGCCTTAGCACTTTGAATCGGGATCTTTAAGGGAGAGCTATGCATTCCTCTGCTTATCTGTATGCATCTATTCTACTACTTTGTCTTCCACTAAACAAAGTGGATTTCAGCGTACTTAAGGCAGATGAAGTAACGGATCCACGTAGAGAATTACAGTTGTTACGTGAGCAAAACGAGGCGTTACAACGCCAAATGCGCAAACAGGCTGAGCAACTGGATCGCTTAACCAAAATCGTCACAGAGCTTCAAGACTCCGTTCCCAAGAGCCAACCTCAAAAACCTCAAACGTCCGATCTTGATCCGTCGACGCCGCAAACACCGCGTCAAGAATCCATCTTTCGCTCGGCCGTTCAGGAGTCCTTAGGCAAGGTTCATATTAGCGGTCAAGGCGGGTTAGCTTTCTTTAGTCACGAGTCGAATGGGCGGTTTCCCGATGCGGCCTTCCGAGCGGACGAGGCCTATTTGTTTGTCGAAGCACCCGTCTTTGAGGACATTTACCTCTTCTCAGAGACAAAATTCTTTCGCCGAGAAGATCTGAGCCAACAAATTATTCCGGGAGAAATTTATTTGGATTTTGAGAATCTCTCTCGCTGGTGGAATCAAGAAAGCCAACTAAGCCTTAGAATGGGGCGTTTGGATATTCCATTTGGTGAAGAATATCTGTCCAGAGATGCCAGCGACAACCGTTTGATTTCGCATTCTCTCAGTGATTTCTGGGGCATCGATGAAGGGGTCGAGGTCTACGGGACACTCAAACATATTCAATATGTCTTGGCCGTCCAAAATGGCGGTCATCCTTCAATCAATGATTACAACTCCGATAAGTCGGTGACACTCCGACTGGGAGGAGACCCAGTGAAATGGCTGCATCTGGGGGTTAGCCTGATGCGCACTGGCGATCTAGACGTCAAGAACGACCAACTTTCTGAACTCTGGTTCGGCAACGGCTTCTTTCGCTCAGTCGGTTCTACGAATACAACCACTTTCGAGGCCAATCTAGTTCAAGGGGATACCACCTTTCGATGGCAAAATGGGCATCTAGGTTTGTCCGGCGGCGCCATCCAGTATTCAGACAACGACCCGCGTTCATCTAATTCTCGCACTGTCTTCTTTTACTCGACTGAAGTCGTTCAATACCTCAGTAAAAAATTCTATCTTGCGGGCCGCTTTAGCGAGATCTGGACCGATCGCGGATTTCCGATGGTCGGTGACGGTGGGTATTCTAAATACCTTAACCAAGTCCTGACGAAAGACCTTTGGAGGTTCAGCATCGGCGTTGGCTACCAGATTGGTCCTAGCCTTCTGCTTAAAGCGGAGTACAGCATAAATCGGGGCCATGAGGCTAACGGAAACACACGCGATCAGGAAAATCTTTCCGCCGTGGAAGCTTCATTTAAATTCTGAGATGAAACACTCTTTGGCTCTACTCGCCCTCTTGGCATTGCCCTATTATTTACACCTCCAAGCTGGATCTCTGACGGGAACTATTCAGGCACGAGGAAAAACAGAGAATTCAGAATCGGCCGGGAAGTATGACAGCCGAAAGTTTAAGTTTATCGAGCGAGTCAATTACGAGGCTCTGCGAGACTTTGTGGTTTACGTCGAAGGGACTTCGCTCGCTAACACCTCCACAAACGAGACCCCAACTCCTCCATTAGATCCCTCAACTTTTGTTCCAATACCAGCCAAAATTTTTACTAAAAAATTAGTGTCGCAGAAAGGGGCTGTTTTCTCACCGCATATCAATCCCATTATCAGGGGAGCCTCTATTGAATGGCCCAATGAAGATGAGATTTTTCATAATGTTTTTTCGATATCGGAGGCTAAGGAATTTGATCTTGGTTTATATAAAAAACCCGATATCAAAAAGGTCGTTTTTGATAAATTAGGAAGGGTTGATGTCTTCTGCTCAATTCATTCAACAATGAATTGTGTTGTTTTAGTATTGCCTAATAAATATTTTTCTGTAACCGATTCGAAAGGACGTTATTTGATACCAGATTTGGCGCCTGGAAAATATGAGATTCGAGTCTGGCACGAGCGTCTACCAAGTCTGCGAAGAACTGTTACAATAATAGATTCAAAAGAGACTAATATTAATTTTATATTAGGCCCGGGTGGGATGACAAAAATAGGCTCAGAACTATGACCCGCCAAGGTCGTCCCTGGCTTTATGGTTTGCAGAGTAAGTTGCAGTTGCCCATTTTATCGCTGCTCGTAATTTTGATAATTGGGGCGGGCTTGTTTTTAAATCAGCGTCTTGAGGCGGAATACAGACGCGATATGGAGGGGATACTTGCGCGCGCTACTTTTTTAGTTGAAAAGGCCGAAATACTCCGAAATCAAAATCTAATCCTTAGATTTCAGGGAGTTTCTACTGAACCCCGTTTTAAGGCAATGGCTCAACTTGGAGACCCCGTTACCTTTGAGGAGATGCTTCAAAAACAAACTGGGGAACTGAGTGTCGATGCCGTCTTGTTTACCTCAGTTGAGGGTAAAACGGTCGCCTTTAGCTCGCCTAAAACTAATCTGGATCGAGACTATTTTACGACCGCTAGTGCCGACTCTATTGATAGGGCGTTTAAATTTACTCGCCCCTCAATTGACCTTGTTCAGATTGGCAATAAACTATTTAATTTAATATCAGTTCCAACGTTGATCGGTGATAGAGTGATCGGAGTTGTTACTTTTGGATTAGAGATGGGAGATAAAGTTGCAGAAGAATTCAAGAAACTGTCGAACGCAGATGTTTTGTTTGTCGCCAACAATAAAGTTCTCACCACAACTTTATTAAAAAATATACCTCCGTACTATGAGCTCCATCAAGTAGGTATCGCCCGAGAAATACTAGTAGAGCATGAGCATTATTTTATATCAACTGGAAAATTTTCAGGTTTTATATTAGATCAAAACTTCAAATTTACCTTATTTTATTCAAGTAATATTGAATGGGTGGAACTAAAATCGACTCGTTTTAAAATTTTTTCATTTGCTCTGTTAATTCTCTTCATAGGCTGCTTTTTTATTTGGACAATTATCCAAAATACGCTAGATAACCTGCAAATCTTGAGCCGAGCTGTTGAACACTATGGATCCGATGAAATCTTTACTCCAGTAGCAATTAAGTCGAATGACCAAATTGGTGATCTTGCTCTGATTTTTAATCAGACACTGCTTAAGCTGAGTGCTGCAAAGGGGGAAATGGTGCAGTTAAATAGCGATTTAAGGTCAGCGAAAGAGAATGCGGAAGCTGGCAATAGGGCCAAGAGCGTCTTCTTAACAATTATGTCTCATGAACTTCGAACTCCATTGAACGGAATTTTAGGGATAAGCTCTATTTTTAATAGCCAAGATTTAGATAAGGAACACCAAGAATTCATTAAAATAATTGAATCGAGCGGGCGTTCTTTATTATCTATTATTGATTCTATATTAGAATTTGTGCAACTGGAATCAGGTCGTCTAGTACTTGCAAGTTCCCGAGTATCCTTGACGGAGATGGCTCAATATATTATAAAATTTTTTGAGGAAGAGGCTTCGAAAAAAGGGGTGGTTCTGACTTTTCAAGATTCAGAAATAACACCGCAGATTTTTCTTGGAGATCCAGATCGCCTCCGGCAGATCCTTTCAATTCTAGTTTCCAACGCCATTAAGTTCACCCCCAAAGGCTCAGTGAAAGTGACACTCCAAATTGGCCCGGTGATAGGCGGACGAGTTTCAAGTACTTTTAGGGTCTGCGACACCGGCATTGGTATGAGTCAGGCAGTTCGAGGGAAGCTATTTGAGCCTTTTTTTCAAGCGGACGCGACAAACAGTCGATCCTTTGACGGAGCAGGTCTTGGCTTAAGTATTTGCAGTCGATTGGTCGAAAGAATGGGTGGAGTGATCGGTGTGGAAAGCGCGATTGGCCATGGATCAGAATTTTATTTCACCGTGCCTTTGGAACTTTATTTATCGGCTTAGACGGCGTTTTATGTGAAGTGGGTTCTTCGCGGTGGAGAAAGGCCTTGAAGATTTATTCCAGAGTGAGCGCGGAGATCTATTGGCAGCATGAAGTAAGACCTGACGAGCCAATTAAAAACCCAGAACCGTCTGCGACGATTCTGGGGAAGTAAAAAAGAAATCGAAACTGGATCAGTGAGCCGTCTCAACCTTTTCGCCGGCTTTGTTCCAACCGGAGATGCCAGCGGACATGTGTTTGACGTTCTTATATCCAAGTTTGTTAGCCGCATCGGCGGCGGCTTGGTACGCCTTACAACGAGGATTGCCGCAATACGCAACGATCAGGGCATTCTTATTGGCAGGAAGAGACTTGGCCAATGAACCCTCGATCTTATCAAAGTTTAAGGCGCCCGGAACGTGCCCCTTATTGTAGGAGTCAGAGCCGTTGACGTCGATAAACGTGGCTTTTTTAGTGCCGACCAGAGCCTTGACTTCGGCAACACTGATATCTGGGTATTCTCCGGCAAAGGTAGCGCCGGCGATGACGAGAGTAGCTAGGAACGCGACAATTTTTTTCATATGATTGAGATTTTACCGAGGTTCGACCCAGTTTGTTTTGTGACTGGAGTTCGTTGTTTCTAAGAAAGTCCAAATTTAGTCCGTCTGCAACTTCATTTCGCTGAGGATTCAACTGCTAACGACATCTCAAACGGACGCATTGCTTGTGCCCCCTGTGGTTTGGGTTTCTTGATCGCAGCGATTAAGTTGGGTAAGGCACTCTTTTTCGTCGATCAAGAGGTAGCCGATTCACTGGATATTTACAGCCTGCTGGCTTGGTTTTCCTACGTTATTTTCTAACGAAAGACCTTTGTCGCGTAATCGGATTCAATTTTGGGGCCTAGGCGTGGGAACAGCAATTGAGCCCCTCTTCTGCTCGATTGAATTCGAGTTCATTGGCTTATTGGCAATTCCCTCGCTTTGCCTTAGAGACCGATTCAGTCATGGTCCTCAGCCCAAGATGACGGATCCCCGGATTGAGGAACTTAAATCGCTGCTACCACGTTGCATGCTCCCAGATTGGGTGCATCTCGGCGCCCGTGCCATCCGGCTCTTCCGGGATCAGCAGCACCCCAAAACCCACGATGCCGTTCTGCAACGTCTCATCCAACAGGCCCAAGAGTCAGTTAATCGACGTGAAATCCGTGCTCAGAATGTTCCACGACCCGAATACCCTCCCGGACTTCCCATCAGCGCGCGCCGCGAGGATATTGTCGCGGCTATTCGTCAGCATCAAGTGGTGGTGATCGCTGGCGAAACGGGTTCCGGCAAGACAACTCAGATACCCAAAATGTGCCTCGAGGCCGGACTCGGTGTTCGAGCTTTTATTGGCTGCACCCAACCCCGCCGAGTCGCTGCTGTCTCCATCTCTCAGCGTATTGCCGAGGAACTGGGGGTCACTTGGGGACGCGAAGTGGGTTGCAAAATCCGGTTTGATGATCGGTCCGGTTCCAGTACTTACATCAAGCTGATGACAGACGGTATTCTCCTCGCCGAAACACAGGGGGATCCAACGCTCGCCGACTATGATGCCATCATCATCGATGAGGCCCACGAACGCTCGCTCAATATTGATTTCCTGCTTGGACACCTCAAAAACCTGCTCACCCGACGGAACGATCTTAAACTAATCATAACCTCGGCTACCATCGATACGGCCGCCTTCTCTAAAGCCTTCAATGACGCCCCAATTATTGAGGTCTCTGGGCGCACTTTTCCAGTCGATGTCGAATACCGTCCGCTGGGTGGTGAGGGGCAATCTGTCGACCCAGAAGAAGCCGATTTTGTCGAAGCCGCTGCCCAAGAATGCGAACGCCTTTTTTACGAGACAGGTTCCGGTGACGTGCTCATTTTTTTACCTGGGGAACGAGACATCCGGGAATGCGCCGACCAGATTGAGGGCCGACTCGGTAGTGAAGCGGAGGTGGTGCCTCTTTTCGGGCGCCTTAGTTCGGGCGAACAGCAACGGGTCTTCTCGACCTCTTCACGCCGTAAGGTGATCATCGCTACGAACATTGCTGAAACCTCCCTTACTATTCCGGGTATACGCTTTGTCATCGATGCTGGGTTAGCGCGGATGAGTCGGTATAATCCACGAACTCGCACCAAACGATTACCGGTCGAAGCGGTCTCTCAGAGCAGCGCAAATCAGCGCAAAGGACGGGCTGGACGAGTGGAAGCCGGCCTTTGTATTCGCTTATATTCCGAGGAGAATTTTCTCGCTCGCCCTCCTTTCACTCAACCCGAGATTCAACGCGCTAATCTAGCTGAGGTCATTTTGCGAATGAAGGCGTCTCGTCTCGGCGATATCGAGACGTTTCCTTTCTTGAATCCACCCGCACCCATCTCAATTTCCGGTGGGTATTCCTTACTTCAAGAACTCGGGGCACTCGATGAACAGCGCGAACTTACCTCGCTAGGTCGCGATCTCGCTCGACTCCCCATCGATCCAACTCTCGGCAGAATGCTCCTTCAGGCGCAGCACGAGAATGCCTGTCGTGAACTTCTCATTATCGCCGCCGGCCTCAGTATTCAGGATCCCCGCGAACGTCCTCTTGATCAACGCGACGCTGCGGACGCCGCACATCGACGGTTCGCAGATCCTCGCTCGGATTTCCTGTCACTGCTCGGTATCTGGAATGCCGTCCACGATCGTTGGGAAGAACTACGAACCCAAGGCGCTCGGCGTAAATTCTGCCGTCAACATTTTCTTTCCTACTTACGCCTGCGGGAGTGGCAGGATTTGCAGAGTCAACTCCAAGGCGCTTTGGAAAATATCGAAGGGTTTCGGCTGAATGGAAATAAGGCTGACTTCGATGCAATCCATCGCTCGATCTTAGCCGGGTTACTGGGGCACGTCGGAATCCGGCAGGAACGGAATGTGTATAAAGGCGCTGGGAACCGCCTCCTCGCCGTTTTTCCGGGTTCCTATCTTTACGAACGTCAAGAACGTCAACCGCGCCATGAACGCGGACGAGAACGCGATCCTGTTTCGTCGCAAAAACCGGAAAAACCAAAGCAACCACAGTGGATCGTCGGAGGGGAGATCGTCGAGACATCTCAACTTTTTATCCGAACCCTCGCTGGAATTGATCCTCATTGGATTGTCCAGATCGCCCCACATCTCTGCAAGTTGACCTACCAAAATGCCCACTGGAGTGCGAGTGCTGGACGAGTTTTAATCGAGGAGAAAACTAGCTTTCATGGGCTTGAAGTGTTCCACCGAAAGGTCGCCTTCGGAAATATCGATCCCAAGATGGCGACCTCCATCTTCATTCGGTCCGCGCTGGTGGAAGACGCTCTTTTACCCCCAGCACTTTCTGGACGAGCCGATGATTTCGATGCCGATGACGCCCGCGCGGCGATTCGAGCGGTACAAACGACGGGGCCTAGTTCCGAACCGGCCTTTATGGAAGCTAATCGGGCTCTACGAGAAAAAATCGAGAATTGGCAAACACGACTCCGCCGGACCGCGATTGATCTCGACCAAGCTCTCTTTGATTTCTACGCACTCCATCTGGAGAATGTGGCTTCCATTCAAGAATTACGCCGTGTGCTGCGAGAACATCCTGAACCAGGCTACTTGTGCGCCGACGAAGTTGAAATCACTGGTGGGCGTGACTTCCGCTTTGATTCTGGGGCCTTTCCGGACACGGTTATGGTGGGAGGCCAGTCCGTACCGCTGACCTACGCCTATGCCCCGGGAGAAGAACACGACGGGGTCACGGTCAAATTACCAGCTACCTTGGCCGACTCCGCCCCAGCCGGAATCCTCGAATGGGCCGTACCCGGTTTACGCGAAGCGAAGATTGAGGAACTTCTGCGCGCCTTGCCCAAATCGTTGCGCCGTGAACTCATGCCTTTCCCACCGAAAATCGTAGAAATTGTTGATGAGTTCCGACCAACCGGCCCTTCGTTTCTTGCGGATCTAGCGAGGTTTCTCACCCGACGCTATGAGGTTCCTATTCCCCTCGATGCTTGGGGTGTCGACTCGGTTCCCGCTCATTTAAGATTACGCTTCGAATTAACGACTCAAGACCGTCGGGTCTTGGTGGCGGGACGTGACTTCGCGGATGTCCGGGCTCGCCTGCCTCAGTCCGCGCCAAAACACCCAGAAGATCCCCCTGCGTGGGCTGAGGCAGTTCAGCGCTGGACGCGCCCCGCGGTGAGCACTTGGAATTTCGGTGATTTGCCAGAGAAGCTGATCCTTATTGAAGATCCTCTCTTTCCCTTGCTGGCTTGGCCCGGGCTCGAATTGGAGGGATCCGCGGTGAATGTTCGCATCTTTCGTGCTCGGGATAGCGCGCGGACGGCTTCCCTTCCTGCCTTTCAGAGGCTGGTGGAGTTGGCCCTTTCCAAAGATCTGGCTTGGATCGAAAAAGATCTTCGTGGACTTAGCCGAGTTGAAATCCTCTACCAACCCATCGGCAGCGCAGCAGAACTTCGCGAAACCGCGTTCCGCCATCTGCGCGTTTTCATTCTACCCGACACCCTGCCGGCCAGTCTGACCCGCGCCAATTTTGAGGTCGCCGTGACCGAGAGTCGTGCCCGAATATCTGGTGCCGCGCCACGCCTCATTGACCAACTGGTGCTCGTCCTTCAAGCGCTGCAATTAGCACGCTCTCGGGTGGGTACATCTCCCGCAGCAACGGCCAAGCCAAAGGAAAAAGCTCGAACCTTAAATGACTTAAGCCAATTGGGTTCGATCCTGTCCCAAGTGAAAATCCCAACAGGTGCCAAGACAGCTTCACCTCAGGAAATTCCTGCCACGCCCGCCGCTGAATTAGCCGCCCTTTTGCCGCCACGGTTCCTTGAGACCTTAGACTTCGAGCGCCTGAAGCAGTTTCCGCGCTATCTCAAAGCCCTCTCTATGAGGGTTGAACGTGCCTCGAACAACCCAGTTAAAGACCTAGAGCGGGCGCGTCAAATTCTGCCCTATGCCACGGCGCTGGCTAAGTTCCAAACCACTTTACCGATGATTGCTGACGCTCAACTTAAGGTGGATGAATTCCGCTGGCTTCTCGAGGAGTTCAAAGTTTCTCTTTTTGCTCAAGAATTAGGAACAGCCGTGCCGGTCTCCGCAAAGCGGCTCGATCAGTGCTTAGAGTCACTGCGCTGAAAACATCGAATCGATCCATCACCCGGAGACCTTTTTGCACCGTGCTCGAATCATCTACTCTCTGCACCGGAACAGCGGTGGACAAAGTTTGGAAGTTCATGATTGCTTGAGAATTCTCCTCTCCATGGCGGGAATCGAGCAAGCGACCCTTTTTTCCTAGGACTAAAATTTTACTTTCCTTGCTAATGAAGGGCAAAGTGTTGAGGCGCTGACCCTAGTAAATGGGATCCTGCCGAAGGATCTTGATCCGAGCCTCCATCTCGCACTTCTGGATTTTCTTGCCGTCCTCCCGCTCCGAGCGGCAGATCTCGAATTAAGGGAACCTTTTAATGTAAAACAGTAGTTAAAAAACTGACAGCAATTTGCTTTTGAGCTGAAGGGTAAGGTCAAATATCTATGGGTCGGCCATCGGGGCCGCGATCTTCGCGAAGACCCCGACGGTGAAATCCGCCGTGGCTTGCCTCCTTACCGGCAACGGTTCCTAGAAATGGGTCAAGTGGATCGAAGGCGCGGCCCACGGGATCGAGGCGTTTGGTTGGGCGCCTCGATGACGCGGGTCTCCAGCAATGGAGTCAACCCAGCGGAGTCGCGTTGTACGAGCACGTCGCGCAAGGTCTTGAACCAATCGGCTCCCTTGACCGCGGCGGCTGATTTCTCCTGCGCGGCGAAAAGCCGATAGGCCAGCGTCCCGATGCGTCCAGCGAGCGCGGCCTTGAACTGCTCGTAACCCAACGTCGCTAGATCGACCTCGTGGTTCGCGACGGTCTTGCGCAGTCCGAGGCTTCTCGGCCACTTGAACGGCTGCCTGATCGACACGGACTAGGCCACGCCTTCGGAGCCGAATCCGCCGCAGTGCGCAGCCTTGTGGCCGACGCTGCCGCCCAGTTCAGGATTTTTTTCTAACGCCTCAGCCACCAGCGCAGCGAGCGGGTGCGTGGTGGACAATTGATAGATGGCATGAAAGCGAGCCGTCACGACTCTGTGGGTTTAAAGACTCTCCCCATGAAAAGTCATCCTAATTCTTCATCGTCTCAAATCGTACAAGTTCGAGGAACTTAGATTGCGGTTGCAAAGTCGGATCAGAAAGAATCAAATTAAGCCTTCACCTAGAACAAACGGGCGCAAATTCCGATGTTCGGGAGTTTTGCGTCTAACCTAATTAGCGCGAGAAATATAATAAATTATATCCCTTTTTACCCTCCACATGAAAAAGCAATTTCCTATCAATTTAACCCCATGAAATTAACAGTATTGAGAAACCGTGCCTTGATCGGAATCGTTGGCTTGGTAACGGCGTTTTTCGCCCAAGCACAGGGCGATCTCACCCCACCCGAACTGAGTCGTCATGCCTTGTCGCCCTTCCTAAGCAAGGGCGCTGCCAATAAAACGTCGACCCGGATTTCCGTGTATTTCAATGAGCCCATGGATGAGGTCTCCGCAAAAGACACCTCACATTATAATTTTCCTGGTTCGAGCATCGTCAGCGCAAGGGTCGCCCTTAGTGTCAAAGTATTGGACGATCCACTCGAGCCGGATGGCCCTTTCAAGACCGGAGCTACGAAAGTGGTTCTCGAAGTATCACCGGCGCCTGCATCCGAAACGGCTTATTCGCTGACCGTACGGGACCTCAAAGACCTCGCTGGAAATGTGCTGGTTGCCAAGTCGCTAACCGGGACGACCCCGTTTTACGAGGTCAATCTGGCCCTGACCGGAGTGGCCACCCAATCGTCGACTCCGGCGGATGCCGATCTGAACGAATTCGGCAGCCCGGAATGGCATGGTAGCGGTTCGGCGGCTTTGGCGAACGACGGAGACATCGACGGATTCTTTAACAATGGATCGGTCACGATTAACAAGGGGCCGGAGGATGACGGCTGGTTGGAGGTTGATCTGGGGACGACCCAGAGCATTGGTCGCCTGCAGGTCTGGTTTCGAACCCTGACCGCGGATGAATGCCAAGCTTTGTTCAATTCCTGCGGGGTGCGAAACGACGACTTCCGGCTGCTGATTCTCGATGGTAACCGGAAGGAAGTTTTTCGTCATCAATACCAGGGCCGGCCCCCAGGGACGGTTGCCTTCAATCTTCCTCCGGGCATCAAGGGGCGACACGTTCGGTTTGAGGCCCAAAGCCCCCGTGCGACCAGTGACGGATATTTTTCGCTGGCCGAACTGGCTGTCATTGCTCCGTATGAGAATGCCACCATCCAGGTGACCCAATCGCCCGCCGATCTCAGCGTGGTCGAAAACCGCACGGCCAAGTTTGGACCCGTTGCGGCCACCGTTAGCGGTGCACCGGCCGATCGCCTCCAAGTGCAATGGGAAGTCAACGGGGTGGCCATTGAGGGAGCCAGCGCATCCAATTACACCACGCCACTGGCCCCACTCGCTAACAACGGAGCTCAGTACCGGGCGGTTTTCCTGCTCCCGGGACTCAGCCAACCGACTGCTGCAGCGACGCTGAAAGTCACGGCTGATCCCGCTCCGCCGACCCTCCAAAATGTGGTCGGGAGTTCAGCCTACATCTACCTCACCGTCACGTTTTCTGAACCCGTGCGGACCCAGAGCGCTGAGTTGGTTGGGAACTATCAACTCGATGGTGGGCTGACCATCGTGGAAGTGACAAGTCTGAATGCAACGACGGTGCGGCTGACGACGACCGCGCAAACCCCGGGAAAAACTTATACGCTGACGGTGAAAGGCGTCCGGGATCTTGCGGCAGGCACTGGAAATTTAATTGCCGCCAACAGCACCAAGACGTTCAAAGCCTCCGAATCAGATCAGGCCCGGTTTGTGACCGTTGGGAACCCTAAAAATCCAGCCGATCAAGACTACTCCAACGGATCCGGCGCTCAGGGCTCGGTTGCTTACACCTATCAAATCGGCAAATACGAGGTGAACAACACGGAATATGCGCTCTTCTTGAATGCGAAGGCCAAGAGCGATCCTAATTCACTCTGGGATTCCGGGATGCAAATCAGCCGGGACGGTGAGGATGGATCTTATTCCTATACCGTGAAAGAGGGATCGGAAAAGAAGCCAGCCTATATGGTCGCGGGGGTCGATGCCATGCGTTATGTGAACTGGGTTAATAATGGCTCGAGGGACTCGAGTGATACGGAAGTCGGCACGTATGTTTTTACTGGCTACGATGTCGTCGGTCCCCGAAATCCGAAGGCGGATTACTTCCTGCCCAACGAAAATGAATGGTACAAAGCGGCCTATTATGACCCGACTAAAGAAGGCGCCAGCAGCTATTGGCTCTATCCGAACCGAACCAGCAACCCGGCGGTGTTGAATTATCAGGAAGGCGCTGGCAATCAGTTCACCCTCTCCTTTTTGAGCGACACCGGCGGGCCTCCCGGACCGACCGACGAGGATGCCTACCCCTTGGCGTCGAGTTACTATGGGACTTTTAGTCAAGCCGGCAACCTTTGGGAATGGATCGAACTGCGCACCGGGGACACGCGTCCACGGCGGGGCGGCGGAAGCTGGGGCAATAACGCCGCGCGCGTGGCTGCATCGGTCCGTGCGGATAACGCCATCGGTAACGGAGGCGCGAGTATCAATCAGGGCTTCCGAATGGCCCGGGTTTTCCGGCCACGGCCCGAATTTGTCACCGTCGGAAATCTCGGAAATACGGCGGATCAGGATTACTCGAATGGATCCGGGCGTCAGGGCGCAGTCAATTACGAGTATCAGATTGGCAAGTATGAAGTGAATAACTCCGACTACGCCATTTTCTTGAATGCCAGTGCCAAAACCGACCCGAATTCCTTGTGGGATGGGGGCATGCAGATCACCCGAGATGGGGATGACGGCAAGTACACCTACGCCGTTAAGGAAGGTGGGGAAAAGAAGCCCGTTTACATGGTGGCAGCCGTCGATGCCATCCGGTTCGTTAATTGGTTAAACAACGGAGCTGGGGAATCGAGTGCGACCGAGACGGGTTCTTATACCCTGACGGGCTACGACGTGGTGAGTCCACGGACGGCCGAAGCGCAGTTCGTTCTGCCGAACGAAGACGAATGGTACAAGGCGGCCTACTACGACCCCACCAAGGACGCCACCGGTGGCTATTGGCTGTATCCCAATCGGACTAGTAATGCCGCGCTGCTAAACTATCAGGAGGGTTCTGGAAATCAGTTCACTCTCTCCTTTTTGAGCGACACCGGAGGTCCTTCCGGACCGACCGACGAGGATGCCTATCCATTGGCATCGAGTTATTATGGGACTTTTAGCCAAGCCGGCAACCTTTGGGAATGGATCGAACTGCGCACGGGGGACACGCGTCCACGGCGGGGTGGCGGGAGCTGGGGCAATAACGCCGCCCGCGTGGCTGCATCGGTCCGCGCTGACAATGCCATTGGTAATGGAGGCGCAAGCATCAATCAGGGATTCCGTATCGCCAAGGTCAGTCCGCGATCGAAGCTCACCATTCTCCTGCAAGGGAATTTTGTGAAGCTCGAGTGGACCGGAGTTGGAGTCTTAACGGCATCGCCGTCGATCCAAGGACCCTATACCGCGGTGGAGGGAGTGACGGGCAGTTCAGCACTCATTCCCGCGAATCTGAGTCAGACTCGCTACTTCCGAATTCAATAGGAGTCGCGCGACGGAGTTGGATCTGGGATCCGCTCTGATCTTTAGAGCAACCGATGGTGGCCATGTCCTCGCTGGACATGGCCACTTTTATTGGTTGGCAGGAGCTACGGACACCTTTGACCGAGCCAAAGCCCTTCGGTCTGGAGGAATCTGCCGTGCCTAGGGGGAGAGGGTCGGCGACAACGCCTCAATCGTAACGCCCATCGCCGGTCTGGAGTTGACAGCCGGCCTGTTCGCAGGTGGCACCAAGGGTTTAGAGAAAGCAACGCTGGTCGATGTCGTCGCGGAAGGTGGGTTCGCGGTGGTTCCCGCGGCTCTTGCTGCGAATGAAAAGAATCGAAAACACTAAAGTCAGTGCGGCAAAGATTCACGGAGAGAAAGTCCCAACCTGAGAGTCGTATCGAGCCCTCCAAGTAGCTGTTAGGTTGATTTGACAACCGAGGCCCCATCACCGGGGCAGGTTAGAGGTTCGTCTCGGAAGACAACGGAGGTGTCCCCTCAAATTTTACTCGGGTGGAGTTTTGGATCTAAGCTATAATTCCCGTGGCTACGGCTTTTTATTTCCAGTACTTTGATTCCTTCGCCGCTCACTTTTTAGACTGTCATGAAGTCCACCTATACTTCGCCAATCGAGTCCTTGCGCGAATCGACTCGACGGCTTTTTCTCCAGCGCTGCGGAGCGGGGGTCGGTGCCATGGCCTTGCGATCCTTATTTGAGGATCAATTAGTTGCGGCGGACACCCTTCAGCCGGTCTTGGGTCGCCCGCACTTTGCGCCTAAAGCCAAGAACATTATCTACCTGTTTCAGTCCGGCGGACCTTCCCATCTGGACCTCTTTGATCCGAAACCAGAATTAGTCAAACGCAATGGTCAACAGGTGCCTGAGGAATTAGTAAGGAACATTCGTTTAGCCCAAATTGGCAAACAATCCAAACTACTTGCCTCTCCTTACTCCTTTTCGCAATACGGTAAATCGGGAGCTTGGCTCAGTGAATTGCTACCCCATATGAAGTCGATTGTGGACGACGTCTGTTTTGTGAAGGGCTTCCATTCGGAGGCATTCAATCATGATCCGGCGACTCTCTTCATGAATACCGGGGCACAATTAGCAGGTCGCCCTGGAATGGGGTCTTGGTTCAGTTACGGCCTCGGGAGCGTTAATAAGGATCTGCCCGCCTTTGTTGTCCTGATGACGGGGGCGGGCCAACCTCTCACCAATGCAGCTTGGGGTAGCGGTTTTCTGCCAACGGTTCATCAAGGGGTGACGCTCAGGTCGCAGGGTGATCCTGTCCTTTTTGTCAGTAATCCAGAAGGCATGGGAAGTCGTCGTCGTCGTCAGTCGCTGGACGCCTTAAAGGATTTAAATACGCGTCGGTATAACCTACTGGGTGATCCCGAAATCCAAACGCGCATTGCTTCCTATGAACTCGCTTACCGAATGCAAACGAGTGTGCCGGAGGTGATGGATATTTCGAAAGAAACACCGCGAGTTCATGCTTCTTACGCCACGACTCCAGGGCAGGCCTCTTTTGCTAATAACTGCCTTTTAGCGCGGCGCCTGGTGGAACGGGGAGTTCGATTTGTACAACTCTATCATCGAGGTTGGGATCATCATGGTGGCCCAGACGGAAATTTGGTCTTTGATCTAAAAAAACGCTGTGTCGAGACAGATCAACCCGCCGTGGCATTGGTGCAAGATTTAAAAGAGAGAGGGTTGCTTGATGAGACATTGGTGCTTTGGGGAGGTGAGTTTGGGCGCACTCCGATGATGCAAGGGGCCCTCCGATCGGATCAAATTGGGCGCGATCATCATCCACATGGATACACCGTATGGATGGCGGGTGGAGGGATCAAACCGGGAACCGTCTATGGGCAGACCGATGACTTTGGATTCTATGCCACAGAGAATAAAGTTCACGTCCATGATCTCCATGCCACGCTCCTGCACTTATTCGGAATGGATCATCGGAAGCTGACCTATCGTTTTCAGGGGAGAGATTTCCGATTGACTGATGTCCACGGCGACGTTGTGAAGGGGATTCTCGCATGAGTTTTCGAAAGCTTTTTGGTCGGTCGCGAAGGGGAGTTGTCTCTTTTCTAAGAGGAGCTCTTGCTGCGGGTGTCTTTGGAGCGCTCATTTGGCCGGCCCACGCTGCCCCATCACCGATAGCCCATTGGGCTTTTCAAGCTGTGACCGATCCGAAGCTACCGGTTGTCACGAACAGCGCATGGTGCCGGACCGCTCTCGACCGATTTATTCTTCAGAAACTCGAAACGGATGGGATCCGTCCGGTCCCCGAGGCAACCCGAAGCGCATTGATCCGGCGGGTTTCTTTTGATCTGACCGGCTTACCTCCATCGGCAGAGTCTACGGAACGATTTGAAACAGATTTAGCACCAGAAGCCTACGAGCGTTTAGTAGATCGCCTACTCGCATCGCCTCAATACGGCGAACGCTGGGGGCGGCACTGGTTGGATGTGGTCCGTTATGCTGATACGGCGGGGGAGACAGCAGACTATCCTGTACCGGTTGCTTGGCGGTATCGGAATTACGTCATTGATGCCTTCAACACTGACAAGCCCTACTCGACTTTTTTACGTGAACAAGTTGCCGGCGACATTCTAGCGCGCACCGGTCCACGAGAACGATATGCTGAGCAAGTGACTGCCACTGGTTTCCTCGCTTTATCGCGGCGCTTTGGTTTCGATTCGGAGAATTACCATCACCTAACCCTGCAAGATACGATCGACACCTTGGGTCAAGCGGCGCTGGGGCTGACCTTGGGCTGTGCGCGGTGTCATGCGCACAAATTTGACCCTATTTCATTGGAGGATTACTACGGGCTCTACGGGATATTTGAGAGTACCCGCTATGCCTTTCCCGGTTCGGAACAGAAGCAACGGTACCGCGCTTTGACCCCGCTTATCCCCTTGGAAGAATCCCATTTACAATGGGTTGAATTTGAACAACGAGTTGCTTCCCTTTCCTCGACCCTCCGACGAATTCAAAGACCAGTTCCTTCTGCGGTATTACGGTCCTCGGATGAATTAGATGGTGACTTTGAGATGCAGGCACCTGCTGCGGGTGGAAGCAACGGTGTCTTGGTGCCACCGTGGGTTTACCAAGGCCTCATTTCCGTGAGTACCGAAGCCCAAAGTCCATTTCGTCACTTGCATCCAACCGGTCGGGTCGGAGTTCGTATCGAGTCTGGGACAAATGGGTTTCAGATTAGACAAGCCTTGTATCTGTCGCCTCAGGTCATCCAGCAGGGTCTTTTGCATACCAGCTTCGATTTTCGAATTAAAGCCCCTACTCCAACCGGGCGGGTACCTCATCGGTTTTGGATTGGCGATTCAGTAAAACAATCCGCCCTTGAGCTTCTTTTATTCCCGGGTTCGGTGTCTCTCCGGGTTGATGGGAAAGAGAAATCTCTGGGTTCCTTGGAAACAGGTGTCTGGCAAACAGTGCAACTCACGCTTGATCTAAAGACGCGAACTGTCTCCGGCCACCTTGGACATCCCGGGAAGGTTCTGGATTTTGGGCCACTCGCCGTGTCCTCAAGTTGGAATGGACGCCTCGCTGAATTTGGAGTGGATTCCAAACCGCTCGAGGGTGCGATTCGGGATCAAATCGATCTTGATAATATTGCCGCCAGCGAACGTCCGCTCCCTCCGGTCTCAACTGAATTTGGAGTTCAATCCGTGGTCGGCGATGATCTGGAGCGATGGAGCAAGCAGGTTGCTGATTTGACAGGCATAGATGGAGACTTTGAATTGCAGTCCCAAGCCTCGTCGCTGACCACTCCCTGGAAGCTGGGTCCCAAGGGGGCAGTTAAGATTCAGGCCACCTCTCAGAGCCCTTTCCAAAATGTCTATTCGCAGGGGCAACAGGGCCTTAACTTACCCAATACCGGTTCCTACAATGGGTTTGATCAACTCTTGAGTCGCCCTTGGAAAGCCGATCAAACTAATCGGCTGGAAGCCGGATTTGATTTCCGTTGCGCCGAAGTTACCAAGGGCGGCGATGGGGCTTGGCGGATTTACTTTGGGCACGGTCCCGGGGCCTCGTCCGCAGTGGAGTTTTCCTTAAACGGACAGACTTTTTTTCAGCGTAACAGCGATCTTCATCAACCGGTGCAGGCCCTCAAAGTGGGCGAATGGTATCAGGTTCGAGTGATCTTTAATCTAACCAGAAAAACCTATACCGGTTGGATTGCCTCGGCTTCAGGCCAATCTCCGTTTGAAGGGAAATTTACTCCAGGCTGGGATGGTATTCTGGATTTCGTTTTCATCGATAGCCAATCGCATCTCTCCGGCTTCAGGCCTTCATTGGACGTCGATAATTTTGTGCTAGGCACTGCCCCTCTTGCATCTTTCGGTACAGTTCTGTCACCCGCCACGGTTCCAAGAGCACCCTCTCGCGGTGAACAGTTAACGCAACTGCGAGCAATCATCGCAACTGCAGCGGATCGTGCCCAAAAGGAATTGGAAACACTGCTGGTGGAGGGCCCCTTTGATCTAGCCTACGGCGTTAGCGAGGGGACGCCGCAAGACGCTCGGATTCAGCTGCGCGGCGAACCGGAGCACCTGGGTGAAACGGTTCCACGCCGACTCATCGCCGCTGTTGGTGGCGGTCTCCTTCCCTCAACCACCACCGGCAGTGGTCGTCTTGAATTGGCTAACTGGTTATCCGATCCTAAGAATCCATTGACCGCTCGGGTGATGGTTAATCGGCTTTGGGCTTATCACTTTGGGCGCGGACTTGTTTCGACGCCGAATGATTTTGGTCAACGCGGGCAACCTCCGACTCATTCGGCTTTGCTTGATTATTTGGCTAACCGTTTTGTCAGTGAAGGGTGGTCAATAAAGAACCTGCACCGATTGATTTTACACAGCGCTGTCTATCGTCAACAAAGTGATTGGGCTCCTGTTCAAACTCAAAAAACGGAGTCGGTCGGAACACAGCCTGACTGTCCTGAACCTGGAATACCTTCCCTTTTTCAGACGGGCCCACTTCACCGGACTGAGGCTCACTTTTCACCGTTCCCACGCCGCCGTCTCGGTGCTGAAGAGACAAGAGATAGCCTCCTCTTAGTCAGTGGTATTCTTGATTTATCGGTGGGTCGCGAGCATCCGTTCCCTCCCCCCACCGGATGGGGATTCACTCAGCATGGCCCCTTCAGTGCCGTGTACGAACAGTCTCGCCGCAGCGTTTACCTGATGACCCAGCGGATTAAGAGGCATCCTTTTCTAACCTTGTTTGATGGACCGGATCCCAATGCGAGCACGGCAGGTCGACGAACGACGACCGTGCCCACTCAGGCCCTCTTTTTTCTGAATGACCCCTTTGTCCATTCAAACGCGGCCGCGCTCGCTCTTCGAAGTGTCGTGGCAGGTGAAAATGAGCGAGACCGCGTTGGTCGACTCTATCGGCTGACCCTGAGTCGATCTCCAACAGCGATTGAGCAAACCGATGCGATCAACTTCCTAAAAGCCTATCGCGCAGCTCAATCCGCCAACCCTGCGGGTGAGTCTCTTCAGAGTAGCGAATTTGAGGCCTTCGCCCGCATCTTGTTTGGTAGCAATGAGTTTCTAACCGTCGACTGATTTATCCCATGAAACCAACTCCTGCTTTTGATCCCTGTCGCCGTGGATTCCTAAGATCGATGGTGGGTGGATCGCTTTTGTTTCCGGGTCTCGTCTCGGAACTTCTCGCCGGTGAAGGCGAGGTCAGTAGTGCATTGGATCCTTTATTGCCTCGATTACCCCATTTTACGCCTAAGGCTAAGCGCGTCATTTTTCTCTATATGAGCGGTGGGGTATCCCACGTTGATTCTTGGGATCCAAAGCCCCGTTTATTCGCCGATGGCGGCAAGTCGATTTCGGTCAACGAATTCCAAGGGCGAAAGGGCGACTTTAAGATGTTCGCCAAACGGCCCCAGTGGGACTTTTCCCCGCACGGCCACTGTGGAACTGAAGTCAGCACCCTGTTTCCGCACATGGCTGGGTGTGTCGATGATTTGTGTGTGATCCGGTCGATGACTTCGGACCATACCAACCATTATGAGGCCACCTTGGGTCTCCATACCGGCTCTTTTACTTTTGGTCGCCCTAGCCTCGGGTCTTGGGTCAGTTATGGATTAGGCACTGTGAATCGGAATTTACCCTCTTTTGTGGTGATTGCTCCGAAAACCCCGTATGCGGGAGGCCAAGCTTGGGCGAGTGATTTTCTGCCTGGCGCGCATCAAGGAACATTGGTCGCACCCGGCGCTGAGCCCGTGCCTAATTTACGACGACGGGTGGCGACCTCGCGTTTGCAAGAATTAGAATTAGAAGCCATGGCGACGATGAATCGGCGGCATCAGGCACCCCGGGTGGGAGATGCTTTGCTCTCGGCGCGGATGACCTCCTTTGAGACGGCCTTTGGGATGCAAATGGAATTGCCGGAGGTGTTTGATCTATCGCTCGAGACCGAGGCCACCCATCGCCTTTATGGTCTGGAGCGGGGCAGCACCCAAGGGTTTGCTTGGCAATGTCTCGTGGCCCGACGCCTAGCGGAAAGAGGCGTGCGATTTGTGGAATTGATCGACGTTGGATCGTCCGATAACTGGGATGCCCACGGGGATATGCTCACCCATCGTCCCTTGGCTAAAAATGTGGATCAACCGGTTGCCGGTTTGCTGCGTGACCTAAAGCAAAGGGGTTTGCTCGAAGATACTTTGGTGGTGTGGACCACCGAGTTTGGTCGCACGCCTTTTAATAATGCGGTCGATGCGAAGGGTCGAGAACATCATCACTGGGTGTTCTCCTCTTGGATGGCTGGAGCTGGGGTTAAGGCCGGAACCGTGTACGGAGAGTCGGATGATCACGGAATCCGGGTGGCGCGGAACGGTGTTCACATGCACGATTTTCACGCAACAATTCTCCATTTAATGGGATTAAATCACGAACGATTGACCTTTCGCCAGACCGGTCGCGATTTTCGTCTAACTGATGTGTCGGGCGATGTTGTCCGAGGGATTTTAGCTTAATAGTTACCTGAGTGAACTGGTTCGATTGCGAATTAAAGTCCACCAAGATCCAGCAAGAAAGAGGGGAACAACAAGAGCGAGAGTGTAACCGCAATCGAGAGTAAGACGGGTCCACGCCGGTTTAGAGGTCGCAAAGGTTCGTTGTAAATAAAGAGATAATGAGGCGAGGTAGCCTAGTGAATCGGCGATCTGGATTAAAAACGCCGCCGTGCCGATCTGTCGAGTGGCAGCAAGAAAGCGGTCAAATAAAATGCTATTGAACGGGACGTAGCCGAGGTAGGCCCCGAGACCGGTGAGGATCATCCAAGCCCCCGGACCAACCCAGTTCTTAGAAAACGCCAACGTCCCAAAACCCACCAACAAGGACCCAAAACCAATCAGCAAATGATAAATGCCAAGGGCCTTCCAGTGGTCTCGAATAAACCATAGTCCGGAAAGAGCGACGAGGACTCCGAGTCCTACCCAAGTCTCGACTCGAGCAAAGAAAGCAGGATCAGGTGGGTGCCCCAACTCCTTCAAGACATCGGCCATAAAGGTGTCCCGCAAGTCACGGAAAACGGTCAAGGCAACATAGGGGATAATCAGGAAAGTGAGTGAAAGAAAATTTCCCCTCAGAAAACGAGCGCGATCGGCTCGGCTCATAGGATCACGCGAACTCCGATCAGCAATATCGAGGGGGCTCGGCGGGGGTAAAAGAGTTAATCCGATGAGGCAGACCATCAGCAAAGGAATAAAGGCCAACCCAGTCACGGCAGGCATCCAATTCTCAGGAATTCCTGCTGTTTTAATGGCGTAGCTACCCGCTGACTTAGTCCAACCGGAAGCAAAAATAAAACTGACACTCATCCCGAGTCCTAGAAATTCAGTGACCCGGCGGCCTTCGAGAAAACCGAAAATAAGACCCCAAACCATTCCGAGCGGCAGACCATTGACGAACAGGCAGACGATTCGCGCCCAAGGCGGGACTAACGGGAAAACGAGAAGTGCTGCAAAAGCGAGACCGATCAACGCGCTGATCAAAGCCACTCGCCGAGGGGCACCCGCCTCACTGACAATTTTAATTCCAATGAATTTCGAGAGAGTATATCCGACAATCTGAGCCACCACGAGAAGCGCTTTAAGATCAAATCCCAACACCGATTGTCCGGAAAAAGTCCCAACCGAGAAAGGTTTCCGAAACGCATACATCGCTGTGTACGCTCCGAAAGCGGACGCGACTGCGACCAAGGTTAGCAGGGTAGGACTGCGCTGAAGGTGAGCGGTAAAACGGGATGGACGCCCATGACGGTAAAGAGTCATCGATTTAAAGTCTTAAGAATAAGGGTTCAACCCAGAAGATGCCGAGGTGAGTTCACTCTGAATTCCAACTCAATACCATCCGAGACGTCAGTTGTTTCGAGATTGTCATTTGGTTGATCCGTTCAAGGACGGTCCTTCCGATTGACCTAGAAAAGCCTAAAAATTTCCACCGAGCCCCGTTCTTTGCACGGAATCGAATTTAGGCTACGATCACGGCCAAATTGAACCGCATTCTGGTTATCTCTCTGGCAGGTATTGGCGACACACTCATGTCGACGCCGCTTTTTCATGAACTGCAGACTCAGTTCCCTAAGGCTGAAATCGACGGTTTGGTTTTATCGAAAGGGGCCCAACAGATCTTGCTCGGAAACCCACGGGTTCAAAAAACATTCCAACACGATTTCCTAAAGGCATCCAAGTTAAGTTCGCTCGTTCGCTGCTGGAAATTGCGCGGTAAGCACTATGATCTTTCCGTCAATACCCACACTCAGGGTCGGCGGGAGTATCGGGTTATTTCACGCCTAATCGGGGCTCAGGTGCGACTGAGCCATCAGTATGAAAATGAGTCATGGTTGGACCGATTGCTGGTAACCCATTCGATCCCACAGGACTACACCCTCCATTCGATGGATAATAACCTCCGACTCTTGCGGTTGATTGGACGCGAGCCGCGCTTACCTCAGCACCAGTACGAAGTCTTTCTTTCCAAATCCGAAAAGGATTGGGCCACTGATTGGCTTCAAGAAAACCCTGTCGGTACTCAGAAATTACTCGGGATTCATATCGGATCTGGTGGCACCCAGAATCTTGCCCTTCGCCGTTGGCCATTGGCTCACTATGTGGCTTTTTTAAAGGAATTACCGAGACGCTATCCGACTCTTCAGCCGGTGCTTTTTGGTGGCCCTGAAGAAGCGACTGATCTTGCCGAATTACGAGCGGCCGGTTGCCAGTTTCTTGAGGTGAAATCAACTAACCTTCGGCAAGCCATCGCGCTGGTTAACCACTGTGACGCTTTTCTCAGCGTGGACACAGTCTTTATGCACATCGCCGCTGCGGTCAGGGTGCCGCATCAATTCGTTATAGAAACCCCCACTTTAAATCCCTCGGTCTACCCGCGTCGCAACGATTGGATACTTATTCCAAATTCGGCGGTTGCGGGGCGGCATTTAGATTTTTATCGCTATGACGGGCGTGCCATCGCTGGAACAGCCGCTGAACTCCGTAATATGATGAAACGTGTGACAGTCGAAAGCGTTTTGGAAGCTATGGGCAAAGCAGCGTCAGCGGTTCGAGACTCTCCGATCATAGATTGAAGCGAGAGAAGAAGAAGCTAAGGAGATGGGTTGCTAGGAACCGGACCGAGTAATTGGTCGGTAGGGATGGCTAGAAAAGCACCCAGAATTGGGGCCACCAGATAGATCCAAAGGTTGGACATTTGCCCAGAGACAACCGCTGGAGCAATGGACCGGATTGGATTCATCGACGCTCCACAAATTGGCCCGGCAAAGAGAGCTTCAAGCCCGATCACCGCACCGACCACGAGTCCGGCGGTGATTCTCTTTTCACGAGCACCGATCGACACTCGTAAAATCACCACCATGAGGAACCAGGTGAGCACGACCTCGAGCAGAAAAGATTGCATGGACGACCCTGATGGAATCGTTGCCCCGAGGGATGCGTGCGATGGAAATAAAACACGCAGAAAGCCACTCGCGGCGAAACCTCCTGCAAACTGAGCCAATAAATAACCGAACACTTCCTCTTTTCGGAATCGCTTGGAGGCAGCAAAGGCGAGGGTCACCGCTGGATTAAAGTGAGCTCCGGAAATTTCTCCAAACGCGTAGATTAAAGTCAAAACAACCAATCCAAAGACCAGAGCGACTCCCAGATGGGTGATCTGGCCGCCTTGATCGTTAATGACCATGGCTCCAGTTCCGGCAAATACGAGGAAGAAGGTTCCGAAGAATTCAGCAGCGATACGATGGCGTTTCATTTGAACAATCTCGGTTGAACCTGGCGAACCATGACCCAGCGAGACTAGCTGAGTATGCTTGTCGAGGAATACAAGATTTCTTAACTGCAGATCAGATCGTGCCTTCAGGAGTTTGGGGTAGGTGTTCGGTCTCAAAGAAGCGATCGCCGATGGTTTTAGGCAGGGTTCACAGAAGTCCGGCCGCGCACTCCACGCGCATTGCACCCAGACCTCGCTTCGGAAGGTTCAAAGTCGTTAGCGTGGCCGGCCTTAATAGTGAGGTTTTTCAATCGAGGCCGTGCCGCTTTGCCTAGGATAAAGTCGCGTTGAGTTCGAGAATTAGACACCCCGGTGATCTGCTTTTGAAGTTTCGACCGAGGTTATTTCTATCGACGGCAAGACACGACTCTTCTGCCGAGCGGTGCTGGCGTCTTTGTGCGAGAGTAAAAAGGGCTCTCGGTGTTCAGGTCTCATCCGCTGTCGTTTATCCTGCGCCTCGTTTTTCGACCCGAGCGAGTCCCTAGGATGAAACCAGATCAGGGTTTATCCTTGCGGAAGAATTGGTAATTTTACCTTCCACCTTTTTAGTTTCCGTTCTCTATAATTCGACTAGTGAAACTCGCGTTACCCTCGATTCAACACAGAATCTCCCGACTGCGGGTGGCGACGGTTGCTTTGCTAGGTTTAGCCGCTGGAATCTGTTGGGCCGAAGGGAACAAAGATCGGTCGGCTATTACGACTGAAGACCGGCAATTTTGGTCCTTTCGACCGGTCGAAAGACCGGTGGTTCCTTGGGCCAATCATCGATGGGTGCGTAGTCCCATCGATGGCTTTATTTTAAAGGGTCTTCGCGATGCCGGAAGGGAGCCTGCCACTGAAACTTCCAAGGCTCTTTGGCTCAGGCGCGTAACCTATGATCTAATTGGCCTGCCCCCGACGCCTGCCGAGGGTATCGCGTTTGAGTCCGATGGACAGGTAGAGGCTTATGAACGGGTGGTCGATCGTTTGTTAAGTTCTCCGCGCTACGGTGAACGACAAGCGTCTCAATGGCTTGATGGGGTGCGTTATTTAGAAGAGGTGGGGTTTTACAATTTTGGCGATTTAGGATGGAGGTACCGAGATTGGGTGATCCGCGCATTCAATGCAGATATGCCCTACGACCGATTCGTCATTCACCAGATTGCCGGGGATCTGCTGCCAAGTTTAGGTGGCGACGGCATCATTGCCACCGGGATGCTTTGCATGGGTAACTACGACGATCAGGAATCAGATAAGGAAAAGCTCTATGCTGAAGTCGTCGATGATCAGATTGATGTCGTCACTCGACAATTCTTGGGTCTCACAGTTGCCTGTGCTCGATGTCACGACCATAAATTCGATCCGATACCAACGCGCGACTACTATGCGATGGCTGGAGTTTTTATGAGTACTCGTATTCTCACGACTGACAATAAAAACGGGGCTGAGCGTTTGAAAATTCCTATCCCCGGCGAGAAGGCCGTAGCGATGGCGGTCCGTGAAGGAGGCTATAGTAATAGTCGACACAAGGAGATCGGAGACATGCCCATCTACAAGCGGGGAAATCCAGCAAGTCTCGGCGAGGTTGTGCCGCGTGGGGTGTTACAAGTAATCGCCGGTAACCATAGCCAGCCGATCGGCGAGCGAACCAAGGCATCGGGTCGAATGGAATTGGCTCAGTGGATTGGGGATCCCTCTAATCCACTCACGGCCCGGGTGATGGTGAATCGTCTGTGGCAGGGTCATTTCGGCCACGGTATTGTGAGGACTCCGAGTAATTTTGGTGCCCTCGGAGAGCGGCCTTCGCATCCGGCCTTATTAGACTGGTTGGCCGCGGAATTTACGGAGAGCGGTTGGTCACTCAAAAAACTGCATCGCCAAATGGTCCTGTCAGCGACCTATCGACAGCAGTCAAATGCAGCAGTCTCCAGGGAGAAAGATCCAGAAAATTATCTCTTCGCACGGTACGAACGGCGGCGCCTGACGGCCGAACAAGTTCACGATTCCCTGCTCTATGTAAGCGGTAGACTTCGAGTCGACACCCAGCTTGGCGAGACTGCTCGAGCCGTTTTCACCCATACGGGACAACTTAAGCCATGGCGATTTGGTCAGGTCTTTGATGCTCCGCCGACCGGAACGATGCTAGCGACCCGGAATGAATCCACCTCGGCTCCGCAGGCCCTTTATCTCTTAAACGATCCTGCGGCGATTGCCGCAGCGCGCGGCCTAGGGGAAATTTCGGCGAACTCAGAGATAGAAAGAATCGCTTGGGTGTACCTTGCAGTCTACGGGCGTCCTTGCACTGCCTTGGAGAAAGAAAAAGCAATCGCTTATCTAAAGACCATCGATAAACCCTGGATATTTTATCAGGCCCTTTTGTGCTCGAACGAGTTTCTTCATATTGAATAAAAATGCCACTTTCCCCCTATCAAATCGTTGCGAAGAGTTCTCAGTTGAGCCGCCGCCAGGCACTTCAACGCGTTGGCGCAGGCTTTGGAATGGTTGCCTTGAAAGGGTTACTCGCCGATGAAGCCCGAGCCGGTTCGCAGAATCACTTTCCGGCACGGGCCAAACGCATCATTTGGTTATTTATGGGAGGAGGCCCCTCACACATCGACAGTTTTGATCCGAAGCCCTTGTTGGAAAAATATCACGGCAAGAAAATCCCTATCAAATTGCCGGGTCACCTTCGGGATGGAAGCGATGTTGTGCTGGGGTCTCCCTTTAAATTTAAGCAGTACGGACAGTCCGGTATTTCTGTCAGTGAACTTTTTCCTCACCTAGCTCGACAGGTCGACAAGCTCTGCGTCATTCGCTCGATGCATTGTGATAGTATTGATCATACGGGTGCCACCTTGCAGACGTTTTGTGGTTCGGTCGCGCAGCCTCGGCCAGGTATTGGCAACTGGCTGCTTTATGGGCTCGGATCGGAGAACAAGAATCTCCCTGGCTACGTGGTTATGGGACCAGACCAGCAGAGTGGCACTGCGACATACAGTCCACGCTTTCTGCCGGGTTCCACGGCCGGTACTCGGGTAAATTGGGACTACAGCACGACCGTCACCGCCCACAACGCACTTCCTAATCTCCGTAATTCAGGAGGATTAACCCCAGCGGAACAACGTTCCCAACTCGATTTAATCCGAAGCATCAACGGCAGCTATGCGGAGGGAAGAGTGGGAATTGACCCGCTTTCAGCTCGAATGGAGACCTATGAATTGGCATTCCGCATGCAAACATCTGCCCCGGAAGCCTTCGATATCAGCGGCGAAAGCGCGGCGACAAAGTCGCTTTACGGGCTCGATAATCCACTTTGCCAGAGCTATGGATATCGTTGCCTGCTCGCTCGACGATTAGCCGAGCGGGGAGTTCGATTCATCCAGCTGCAATGCGGCAAAGGCGACGGATTAGATTGGGATCAACACGGTGAACTCGAGTCTGGGCACCGTCACAATGCACTCGCCACGGACCAACCTGTCGCTGGATTGCTGCAGGATTTGCAATCGCGTGGGTTATTGAAGGACACCTTGGTCGTTTGGGGAGGCGAGTTTGGCCGCACGCCAACGAGTCAGGGAAAAGATGGTCGAGAACATCATCCACACGGTTACACCCTTTGCCTAGCAGGGGGAGGGGTCAAAGCCGGTAGCATCTATGGTGCAACAGATGACTTCGGCTGGTATGCGACCGAGAATAAAATGCATATCAATGATTTCCACGCGACGCTTCTTCATCTAATGGGGTTGGATCATGAAAAGCTGACTTACCACTATAGCGGTCGGGATTTTCGGCTGACCGATGTCGCTGGAAATGTTGCACACTCCATTTTGTCCTGATCGCTTGAGGCTGTTTCGGTCAATCTTTCGTCGGCTTTAGTCCGAACGTCCCTGCCGAAAACGGGATTGACCTGAAACAAAGCGGTAAAGGCCCAAAAGGGAGTTTGATCGAATTACTCTGGGTAATTAGCGGAATACTGGCAATCATCGACTCCTGTTCGCTGAGCAGCGTAGCCAGTAGAGGTGGAAATGGGAAAACCTCCTTGCCTGCGGACGATGGCTCGGCCGAAATACCCAAACCATCGACCGCCCACTGATCTGTTTAACCCTATTTTCTCCCTCATGAACCACGGTCTTCAAATCCGCTCAAACGCGTCTCTCGATTTTGTTTCTCTCGGAGCCTTAGTTCACCGCCTCGACCCAGGCATTATTCCCTTTCGCAAGGCTAGTTCCTGCCAAATTCACGTGAGCGGGGGTGAGTTTAACGTCGCCGCCAATCTTTCAGACTGTTTTCAGCTCAAAACGGGCATCGCCTCGGCAATGGTCGATTACCCGATTGGCGATTTAATCGCAGAGCGGGTTCGTGCCATGGGAGTCATGCCGTTCTACAAAAAATTTAAGCATGATGGCGTTCACGGTCCCAATATGGCCACCGTTTATAGTGATCGTGGGCATGGGGTGCGCGGTCCGGTGGTGTTTTATAACCGCTGTAATGAGGCGGCGGCACAACTCAAACCGGGCGACTTCAACTGGGCAGAGATTTTTGCCGGCGGCGTCCGTTGGTTTCATAGCGGCGGGATTTTTGCCGCGCTTTCTACGACGACTGCCGAGACGATTATTGAAGGATTACAGGCGGCAAAGGCGGCAGGAGCGGTCACCTCGTTTGATCTCAATTATCGGGCCAAGCTCTGGAATATTGTGGGTGGACCCGACCGCGCAGTGGCAGTCCTCGATCGCATCATCAAGCACGTGGATGTCCTCGTGGGTAACGAGGAAGACCTGCAACTCGGTCTTGGCATCCCAGGACCGGAGGTAACCGCAAAGTCAAAATTGGATCCAGGTGCCTTTTTCAGCATGATGGGTAATGTCACTAAGAAGCATCCGCAGATCAAAATCGTCGCAACAACGCTCCGTGAAGTGCATTCAACCAACCGCCACTCTTGGGGTGCGGTCGCTTGGATCAACGGTTCCACCTACGTCTCACCGACCTGTGAACTCGACGTCGTCGATCGCGTCGGTGGCGGCGATGGTTATGCGGCTGGCTTTTTCTACGGACTCTTGAACGGCGAATCTCCCCAAGACGCCGTTAACTTGGGCTGGGCGCACGGTGCTTTACTCACTACCTTTCCCGGCGACACGACGATGGCAACGGTGGAACAGGTGCGTGGAATGGCTGGTGGCGGATCTGCCCGCATCCAGCGGTAATCTGGTTGGCCTCTTTTCTCGCCTTCTAGACGAAGAGGACCGAATCAACCGTGCAGGAACGTCCTAAGCTGAGGGACCGCTGAGCAAGGGTGGTCCTCCGGTGTTTGACCTAGTCTTGGAAGGTTAACCTTTCTAAGGCTCAACCAGGTTCAAAACTGGGTTTCATTCGATTCCCAGTCGAATCAAACTTAGACCTACTGTTTTAGGGTTAATCGACACCCGGTTTAATCAGCTCCCCCATCGAGCTAAGTTCAGAGAAGTTTCATCCTAAGGCGCGCCAGCTTTTTTATAAAAGTGCTTGAAGAAAGCTTCGGTTCCTGTCATTTTGCAAACGCTTTGCAAGCATGCCCACCCAAAAAACGACGTCATCCCGCTTTTAGGGCGGTGGCTGGGTTCTTGTGTGCGGTGGTGATCTTGTGCGGTGCTTTGGCTCAGAGCGAAGAATGGCATCATTGGTTCCACAGCCATGACCATGGAGACGAGACCTCTTGCGCTCTTTGTCTTTTCGCTTCAGGAGGATTAGATGCCCCCCCGGTTGACCCTCCACATCTGGTAGTTCCAGAGGGTTTGATGCAGGAGATTCTAGTCCGTGGGGCACTTTTTCTCCCCATTGGATTCCTTCAACACTTGTCCAATCGTGGTCCCCCGCCCGCCCGGTGCTGAACAGCCTTGTTTCTGCCCAGTACGTCTATTTTGTTAGGCAAAAGTACTAGCGGATAATTTCACCGAGAGGCGTGCACTTGTTGCTCAACCTACTCTCTTGTTTGTTTTCCTGCCGGCACAGTGCGTGCTCGGCAGACCAACTTTAATTTAGTGGCTTTTGCAGTGCGTGGATCGCCCGCCTGGATCGCCCATAATTCGACTTATCTATGAATTTTGTCCGTATTTCTTTACCTATTTTGCCCCGTTCGTCGCGGATTCTCACTGCCCTTGCGTTATCCTCCATCGCCCAGGCAGCTGACCGCCCTCTCGTGAACACGACAACCAATGAACCGATTCAGCTCGAGAAGAAAATCATAACCGGGACCCCGCTCGAACGAACCTTGTTCGACCTTGCCACTCCCGCCAGTGTTCTAAGTGATCAAGAACTCGCCGTCCGCCTTCAATCCACACTCGGTGAGACGATTAACACCCTGCCAGGTGTGAACTCGACCTCCTATGGACCGAATGCGAGTCGCCCGGTCATTCGCGGGCTCGATGGCGACCGCATCCGTATCCTCGAAAATGGTATCGGCCTGATCGACGCTTCCGGAACGAGCGTAGACCATGCGGTGGGCACGGATCCCTTGACCCTCCGTCGCATCGAGGTTCTGCGAGGTCCGGCGGCGTTGTTTTATGGGAGCACGGCTGTCGGCGGGGTCGTAAACGTCATTAACAATCGCATACCCGATGCGATCATTAGGGCACCTCTTACAGGGGCTATCGAAGGGCGCTACGGTTCGGTGGATGCCCTCCGTGCTGGAAGTGGACTCGTTGAGGGCGGCTATAAGGGGTTGGCCTACCACTTGGATGGCTTTACCCGTCAGGCGGAGGATTTACGGATTTCAGGCTTTGCCCGTTCAGAAAGGTTGCGTGCGCTTGATCCGCTACCACCGGGTGAAATCGAGTCGAAGGGCCAATTGATTAATAGCGCTGGCAAGGCTGATGGTGGCGCGGTCGGGTTATCCTATGTCTGGGAGAAGGGCTACGTTGGTTCCTCCGTATCGGGCTTTAACAATGCCTATGGTACCGTGGCTGAGAAAGACGTAACCATCCGACTTCACCAGCGTCGGGTGGGTGTGGCCGGCGAATTCATTGCACCAGCAGAAATAGTTAATAAAATCAGCTATAAGCTTGGCGTCTCCGACTACCGACACACCGAGTACGAAGGACTAGACACCGGCACGGTCTTCGACAACGGCGGCTATGACGGACGGGTGGAACTGACTCATGCGATGATGGGGCGTTTCGAAGGAGCGATCGGTTTCGAGAGCCAGCGCAGCGACTTCTCTGCGCTCGGCGAAGAAGGTTTTTTACCCAAGACATCGTCACTTGCTAACTCCGTTTTTGTGTTTGAGGAAATCAACTTTGATCCTGTTCGTTATCAAGTGGGCGGTCGCTTAGATTATCAGACAATCGATGCCGAGGCGGATCTCGATTTCGGCCCCGCCGCATCGCGTCGGTTAACAACCGGCAGCGGTTCGGTTGGGGCTGTTTACACTTTTCTTCAAGATTACGCCGCTGTGCTCTCCGTCGCCTATACTCAACGTGCCCCTAATTATCAGGAATTATATGCCAACGGTGGGCACCTCGCGACTTCGATGTTTGAGATAGGAGATCGAGGGTTAAACATTGAAAGTTCCAATGGGACTGACTTTTCAATCCGTAAACGCGCTGGATGGCTGACAGGGAGTATTGGGACATTCTATAACCGATTTGATAATTTTATTGCGCTCCGGCCGAACGGTCAAACTGATCTCAATTTCAATTTGCCCAAGTACGAATACCTCGCCATGCCTGCCGATTTCTACGGTACCGAGACAGAGTTGGTATTTCACTTGATCGATACCGAGCCAAACAAGCTACGCCTCGACACGCGATTTGACTGGATCGAGGCCCAGAACCGAAACACTGGCGAACCGCTGCCGCGCATCTCACCCCTCCGTTTCGGGGGAGGCTTGGGTTACGATCATGGACTGTTTGGTGCGCGAATTGAGGCGCTCCGCTACCAGTCACAAACCAAAGTGTCAGTAGGTGAACTGCCAACCGATGGGTACACAATGATTAACCTTAGCCTTACCTATCGCTTTAAGATCACCAGCGTTGACTTCGATCTGATGGTTCGTGGGGTCAACTTACTTGATGAAGAGGCGCGCAACCACATCTCGTTCCTAAAAGACATCGCGCCCTTGGGCGGACGCGGTGCAACCCTGTCGTTACGAGGGTCGTTTTAAGACCGATAGAAAATTGCTTTTTGACGTGGAGGAGCAAGGGCGGATGAGGTCTCACGCAAAGACGCGAAGACGCGAAGGGGAGAAGAGGATTGGGAGGTGGAAAACTATGGGGCAGGCTATTTATTTCTCTCCCTTGAATCCTCTGCGTCTTAGCGTCTTGAGCGAAGCGGGCGTGAAAAACTGATAGAAAATTGCTTTTTTGACATGGAGGGGAAAGGGCGGATGAGGTCTCACGCAAAGACGCGAAGACGCGAAGGGGAGAAGAGGATTGGGAGGTGGAAAACTATGGGGCAGGCTATTTATTTCTCTCCCCTGAATCCTTTGCGTCTTAGCGTCTTGAGCGAAGCGGGCGTGAGAACTACTGATAGAAAATTGCTTTTTTGACATGGAGGGGAAAGGGCGGATGAGGTCTCACGCAAAGACGCGAAGACGCGAAGGGGAGAAGAGGATTGGGAGGTG
>CAMDGV010000032.1 GCA_945898055.1 Akkermansia muciniphila
AACCCTCGTTTCTAGTAAGGGTCGGAGTTTAGAAAATTGGCAGATCTTTGCATCCTCAATGCTTCAGTCACACCAGTCTTAAGTTAATCCATGATAGCTAGGAAGGTGCCTCGATGGCGAAGTTCCGACTGGCGGGGGGGACGGTCAAATGATGGGAGGGAAGCGGTGGGAAGGGGTGGGTGTCATGGACCCGAGTCAGAGGAGAGGGCCTTCGGCTAGGAAAAATTCCTATCGATCAACAGACGAGTTGCCGCTAGCAGGAGGCTGAACACTCTAAAAACTGGGGGGAGATCGACGTTCCACGGTAAATGGGCGTCACACTGGTCAGTTCGGCTAAAAGGAGTTCAGCGAATCATTTGAGTACGGAGTTGAATTATTAGGGTTTAGCGGCAATCTTTCACCATGAGTCTGCAGTCATATTGTTTGACCACTACGGTTGCTTTTGTTCTTGGATTGGTTGGGTTGGGCCAGCCTCTGCAGGGAGTTGCTGGGGAGATTGGGGGCACGATTCAATTTAATCGAGATATCCGGCCGATTCTCTCCGATCAGTGCTTTTCTTGTCATGGCCTCGACGCGAAAAAGCGGAAGGCTGGATTACGCTTAGATTTGTCTGAGGGCGCGACTCAGCCCAATAAGGAAGGTCAAGTCGCCGTACGGGCTGGGAATCTAAAAGAAAGCCAACTGTGGCAGCGTATTTTGTCTTCAGATCCTGAGGAAGTTATGCCGCCGCCTGAAACCCATAAATCGCTTAATACGGAGCAGAAAGAATTGATTCGAAGTTGGATTTTGCAGGGTGGTTCTTATCAAAAACATTGGGCTTTTGAGCCAATTAGCTCGCCTAGTGTGCCCCAAGATCTTCACGAGTATGGACATCCGGTAGATGCTTTTTTGAGGGGGCGTTTGGCGACAGTCGGGTTCGAGGCTTCAGGCGAGGCGGATCGATCAACTTTAATTCGACGGTTGAGTTTTGATCTCCGCGGTTTGCCACCCACGCCTGAGGAGTCTAAGGCCTATTTGAGCGATACGAAGCCGGGCGCCTATCTTCGTTTGGTGGATCGATTTTTAGCCGCACCTCAATATGGGGAACAAATGGCGCGGTACTGGCTCGATGTGGCCCGGTATGCTGACACCCACGGCTTGCATTTGGATAATGAGCGGCAGATGTGGGCTTACCGAGATTGGGTCGTCTCGGCCTTTAACAAGAATCTGAGTTTTGATCGTTTTACCATTGAACAACTTGCAGGAGATTTACTGCCAAATCCAACCCAAGATCAGCAGATTGCAACAGGCTTTAATCGAAACAATATCACCACGGGTGAGGGTGGGGCGATTGATTCGGAGTTCATCTTTCGTTATGCGGTTGATCGGACGGCCACCACGGTGCAAGCGTGGATGGGTCTGACTGCCGGTTGTGCCGTCTGTCATGATCACAAGTTTGATCCCATTTCGCAGAAGGAGTTTTATTCACTCTACGCATTCTTCCACAGCGCGGCAGATCCGGCGATGGACGGCAATGCCTTGAGGACTCCGCCGTTGGTTCAAGTGAAACGGGTTGATGATGACGTCAACTTGGCTCAGATAGACTCGGCCATCCAGGCGGAGGAATCCAAGAGCGTGGCGGCTTTAAGGGGGGTAGTTTATGTCGATCCGGCCGATTTAATTCCGCGATCTGAGCCGAAAGAAATGGAAGCAATTTGGTTTGATGAGGGTGTGCCAATCGGGACCAAGGGGCAGCCAAAGCCCCTTCTGATTACCTCATCCGAAGGGCCGGTGAAAGTGGGTAAACTGGCTTTGAAGCTGAAGGGTACTGGGCTAATCCAAGAGGTTTTTGAGGGAGTAAATTTCGATGTTCCTCACTCCGCTCGAGTTTTTGCCCATGTTTATTTGGATCCAGCCAATGCACCGAAGTTAGTGATGTTACAGTTTTATCAAGGTACGTGGGAACATCGGGTGATTTGGGGTGATGCCGATGCGACCGTCTGGGGGCAGAAGGGGACTGTGAGTCGACAATATGCGGGAGCTCTACCCAAGGCTGGGGAGTGGGTTCGCTTGGAATTCGAAGCAGAAAAGCTGGGCTTAAAATCGGGTGAACCGTTGACCGGAATAGCCTACACGCAAGTGGACGGTACGGTGTATTGGGATAAGACGGGCATTTCCGGTCGGATCGATCGAGCCAATGACGCAGCGACTTCTTTGGCTGCGTGGGTTCGGCAGTATGAGGGGAAGGACGCGAAGGATTTAACCGAACCGGTTCGATCGATTTTCAAGGCGACAACCTTGGTCACGCGGACAGAAGTTCAGAAGAAGGTTTTGAAGGATTACTACCTGTCGAAAGTATGTCTTGAGACCCGCCCTATTTTTGAACCTTTGCAAGGTGCGATAGCCGAGTTAAAGAAGAAACGAGAACAGTACGATGCAGGTATCCCGCAATCGTTTACTTGGCGCGATTTGGAGAAGCCTCGTGACAGTTTTGTGATGATCCGAGGCCAGTACGACAAGCCTGGCGATAAGGTGACACGATCAACACCGGCGGCCTTCCCTCAGTTGAAATCTTCGGGGGCATTACCCAACCGGCTTGACTTAGCTCGATGGTTGGTTTCTGACGAGCATCCTCTGACTGCGCGGGTCACTGTGAATCGATTTTGGCAGCAAATTTTCGGGTTTGGATTAGTGAAAACCTCTGATGATTTTGGGTCTCAAGGTGAGCCTCCGAGTCACCCCGAGTTGTTGGATTGGTTGGCTTCAGATTTCCGACGATCAGGATGGGACATTAAGGGATTGGTTCGGCTTTTGGTGACCTCAGCGGCCTATCGGCAGAGTGCGCGGGTTTCGCCAGAAGTTTTGCAGAAAGATCCCGAGAACCGACTTTTGGCTCGAGGCCCTCGGTTTCGGTTAGATGCGGAACAGTTACGGGACAACGCCCTGTATGTTGGTGGATTACTTGATTCAACTCTTGGAGGGAGGGGAGTTCGACCGTATCAACCGCCCAATATTTGGGAACCCGTTGCTTACAGCGGATCCAACACTCGCAGGTACACTGAAGACACAGGGATCGGATTGTATCGACGGAGTTTGTATACCTTTTTTAAGCGCACGGCACCCGCACCGGCGATGTCTACTTTTGACGTCCCCAATCGGGAGCAAAGTTGCCTACGCAGAGAACGGAGCAACACTCCTTTGCAGGCCCTTCAATTATTGAATGATGTGCAACATTTTGAAGCGGCTCGAGGGTTGGCGGTGCGGATGATGCTGCGGGGTGGTGGAACGGCAGATCAACGGATCCGCTATGCCTATCAAGCGGTTCTGGCACGGGAACCCGACAAGGCGGAGGCGGAAGTCGTGCAAGCGGCGTTCAGTCGGTTTTTAGTCCGATATCAAGCAGATCCAGAAGGGGCGAAAAAGGCGACTACCTTTGGAGAATCCAAACCGCCCCTCGATCTTTCGGTTTCCGACCTAGCCGCTTACACCTTGGTGGCAAACTTAATTTTAAATCTCGACGAAACCGTGACCCGTAACTGAATTATGAATCCACTTTACGATTACAGCTTAACCCAGACTCGACGCCAATTTTTTGGCAACACCGGTATTCGGTTGGGCGGTTTGGCTTTGGCCACCCTCGGGACGGGGTCAGCCAGGCGGTTGCTGGCGGCGAATTCAGAGAGAGTCCACCCGCCCCTACCGGGATTGCCCCATTTTGCTGCCAAAGCGAAGCACGTCATTTATCTGCACATGAATGGAGCCCCATCTCAGTTGGATCTCTGGGATTATAAGCCAAGCTTGCGAGAGTATTTTGACAAGGAGTTGCCGGATTCAGTCAAGAATGGGCAGCGGATCACCACCATGACCTCAGGACAGACTCGTTTCCCGGTGGCTCCGTCGATGTTTAAATTTACCCAGCACGGTCAAAGCCAACGCTGGATCAGCGAACTTCTTCCGCATACCGCTGGCATCGTGGATGACATTGCCTTAATCAAATCAGTCCAGACGAATGCCATTAACCATGATCCCGCCTGCACCTTTGTCATGACCGGTGCTGAGGTTCCTGGAAAAGCCAGTTTAGGATCTTGGCTTGCTTACGGTTTAGGGAGTGAAAATAACGATCTTCCCGCCTTTGTCGTGCTAACCCCGAATTGGTCGTCTAAATCGGATGCCCAAGCCCTTTTTACACGGATGTGGAGCAGCGGATTTCTAGCGACCAAATATTCTGGGGTCGCACTTCGAGCCGTCGGTGATCCGGTTCTTTACATCGAGAACCCACCGGGCGTGGATCGATCCGATCGGCGCGTTTTATTGGACGCCTTGAATCGATTAAACCAGAGAACTCATGATCAGTTAGGTGATCCAGAGACCCTCACTCGGATTGCGCAATACGAGATGGCTTTCCGGATGCAATCGAGCGTCCCAGATCTGATTGATTTTAAAAAGGAGCCCAAGTCCACAACCGAACTTTATGGTGAAGAAGTGAACAAGCCTGGCTCTTATGCGGCGAGCGCTTTGTTAGCTCGAAGGTTGGTCGAACGAGGCGTTCGCTGTGTGCAAGTATTGCATCGAGGTTGGGATCAGCACGGAAGTTTACCGTCGGAAATCCGGGCCCAATGTAAGGACATCGATCAGGCGACAGCGGGCTTGGTGAAGGATCTTAAGTCGCGTGGCTTGTTCGAGAGTACCCTCATTGTCTGGGGCGGCGAGTTCGGTCGGACGGTTTATTCACAGGGTAAATTATCGGCGACCGATTATGGTCGGGATCATCATCCGCGCAATTTCTGTATGTGGATGGCTGGCGGTGGAATTAAGCCGGGGATTCAGTACGGAGAATCGGATGACTTTAGCTATAATGTCGCCGAGAACCCCGTCCACATTAACGAATTAAATGCCACCCTCTTGCAGTGCCTCGGTATTGATCACCGTCGATTTAGTTTTAAGAGTCAGGGACTTGATCAACGCCTGACTGGAGTTGAGGAAGTGCACCCCGTGAAGGCTCTGATTGCCTGATTTAGAAAATGAAAGGACGAGGCTAGATATTGGAGGTCCTTTTTTGGTGCTGGGTTTGGTTAGGAGGATGGAAACGAGACCGAGGCGAGTGACGTGGGAGCGGCGGCCGATTTCGTGGCTGACCCGCTCTCAACAATCGCCTCAGAGGATATCGTCAACTTAGCAATGAACTTGGTTGTATCTCAGGGCATTCTTACGGTTTAATCAGAAAAATAATTCCACCTCAATTGTTGCCCTTTGGATCTCGATTCTACTTTATCATGAGCTTCGTCGCTTCCTCTCTTCGTGCGGTCTTAATTTCTCTGCTGGCTCTGTCTCCGCCGTGCGCTTTCGCAGAGAGTTTTCTTCATTTCCCGGCTAAGAGTGGAGCTGGGCATGGAAAGAAACTAGTGCTGATTGCCGGTGACGATGAGTATCGCAGCGAGGAAGGTTTGCCGATGTTGGGTAAAATTCTAAGCCAACGGCACGGATTCGATTGCACGGTCCTTTTTCCAGCAGGATTGGACGAGGTTATTAAGCCTGCCAACCATGTACTCTTATCGAATCCAGAAGCTTTAGACAAGGCGGATGCGGTGATCCTTCTTCTGCGATTTCGGACTTGGACAAGCGAAGGATTAGAGAAGTTTGAAAAGGCCTATTTGCGCGGCGTACCGATCATTGCGCTGCGGACATCAACTCATGCGTTCGATATTCCTCAAGCCGAGTCACCTTGGAAGAAGTGGAATTGGAATAATGGATCGGGGGACTGGAAAGGTGGCTTTGGTAAGCAGGTTTTGGGAGAGACTTGGGTGAATCATCATGGCTCCCACAAGCACGAAGGTTGCCGAGGGGTGATTGTGGAATCGAACAAGAAACATGAGATTCTGCGCGGTGTACTCGATGTGTTCGCAGACAGCGACGTTTATACCGCGACCACACCGCCCGATGCCACCGTGCTGATGCTTGGGCAAGTCACCGATTCATTGAAACCGGATAGCAAAGCGGTTGAAGGCAAAAAGAACACTCCAATGCAACCCATCGTTTGGTCGCGTGAGCGCAAGAATGAAAACGGGAAGGTAAATCGTATTGTCACCACTACGATGGGGGCGGCAACCGATTTGCAGAGTGAAGATCTCCGTCGTTTAATTGTGAATAGTGTTTTTTGGGGTTTGAAACTGAAAGTGCCCGCGAAAGCCGATGTCGCCTACGTGGATCCGTATTCTCCGAGCATGTATGGATTTGGCAGTGAACGGAAAAATTTCAAGGTAAGCCAACTTGATTTAGGCAAACCCTTGCCCCCTCCGACTCCTTAGTCGTCAAGATGGGTAGAATTCTCCCTTTTTGTGGCTTCGCGTCGTGCCGGGGACACCTCGTCCCCGGTTTAGCCAACTCGGTATTTACCGTCTCTGCTTGGGTTCAGCGGCCGTCTGCTCTCCGTGTTTTGAGTGCCGAAGGGCGTCCGCTGCTGCTTGAACTCCGCGATCTGCATTGGCTTCAACTGAACGTTGAGAATTCAACCGAGGTTCCTGTCCAATTCTCCGAAAGACTTCTCCTGCGTCGCTAGATGTCGGTTTGTGAAGATGGGGCTAAATTAGTCGCTCTAAATGTTTAAATTTGGCCGCATTCTTGCTAGCTTTTTGGGTGCCTATGTTTAAACAAACCTCCCTTGAGAACTTATCTTGGCTTTCTGCATGGGTGAAACTTGGTCTGTTAAAGAGCGCGAAATATGGAACGGGGTTGGTCGTGCTCCTCTTAAACTTGGGGTTGGCGATGCCCGCAGCGGCGCAGCCAGCGCAAGGATTGTTGCGTGAAGTTTATAATGGAATTCCGGGAGTCTCAGTTAGCGACCTAATCGGTGCGGCAATTTTCCCTAATAAACCCACGGCGACAGGCTACGTCACCAATTTCTTCGAAGCGCCCACCGATATTATGGAGGAGTACGGGCAACGATTACGCGGGTTTATAGTCCCACCGGTGACCGGCAACTATACCTTTTGGATCGCCTCGGATGATGGGAGTCAACTGTGGTTGAGTACCGACGACTCGGTGACTCAGAAGAAGTTAATTGCTTCGGTCAATTCCTGGACGCCCTCCCGGAGTTGGGATTTGGAGGCTAACCAGAAATCGGCCGCTATCCGCTTGGTCGCTGGGCAATCTTACTATGTCGAAGCTCTAATGAAGGAGGGGGGCGGTGGAGATAATCTGGCCGTTCGATGGCTTCGACCCGATGGCGTCAATGAGGCCCCTATTCCGGGGACACGACTCATTCCTTGGGGTGTTTCGTTAAAACTCCCGACCCTTCTTCGGCAGCCTCGCAACACCAGTGCGGTGGAAGGATTAGTCGCTAAATTTGACCTGCAATTAGATCCGCTCGGACCGTCTTCTTATCAGTGGCGACGCAACGGCGTTGCGCTTCTTGGAGCGACTAATTCCGTTCTGGAATACTTACCGGTGACCTTAGCCGATCAAGGCGCACGATTTTCGGTGGCCCTCACCAATAAGTATGGGGCCGCACTTTCCGAGGAAGCTGTCCTAACGGTTATACCTGATCTCACAATTCCCACTCTGGTAAAGGTTGAGAATCGTGCGAACCGCATTCTTAGGGTGACTTTTAGTGAGGCACTCTTGGCCTCGCGCGCGCAAATCGCTGCCAATTACCAAGTGTCGGGCAACGCCTCGGTGGAGGGGGCGGTGCTGGAGCCCGATGGCCAGACGGTGGTGCTGACGGTGTCCCCATTGATTTATGGGGAATCCTATACGCTGACTGTCTCAGGGGTGAGCGATCGAGCAGGGGCACCCAATTTCATTTTACCAAGAAGCCAGTCTTCCTTTGTCGTTTCTGAATACACGCCCCTGGGTGTCGGAGATTCTTCGCAGCCTGGAAATTTGGTTCGACTGGGGCCAGATCGCTTTGATTTGACAGGAGCAGGTTTGGTCATTGGAGGGAGCCAAGATCAGTTTCAATTTGCTTCAGAACTAAAGACCGGTGATTTCGATCTCCAGGCACGTCTGGAGGGTGTTACCGTCTCAGATGCTTTCTTGCATGCTGGGTTGATGGTTCGTGACTCCTTGGCAGCAAATGCACGATTCGCTGCCATTTTTGCGTCGTCTGTGCAATTAGGATGTTTCTTCGAGTCACGGAATACGGTCGGGACCGCTACCACCTCGCAATCTTTGCGGGCGGGTTTTCCGGTGAATTACCCGCAGACCTGGCTCCGCCTCCGGCGTGTTGGAAGTCAGTTCACTGGGTTTGCAAGTCTTGACGGCTTAGGTTGGACCCAATTGGGCACCACGACCTTAGCGTCGGCCCCGGCCACACTTTATTTCGGCTTAGCGATTTCAAGTCAAAATTCTGAGGTTCCTCTAACCGCCCGGTTTAGGGATATCGGTCCGGTCAAGAGGACAGTGGAGGTTCCTTGGACATGGAGTTCGGAGTCCATGGGCCCGTTTGTTCGTTCGACCGGAATCGTTTTGTCTGAGTTAATGTATCACCCGCGTGAGGACAGTTCCGGCCGCAATCTGGAATTTATCGAACTTTATAATGCGGGATCTGTGGTTGAGGATATGTCGGGAGCAGAGTTGAGAGGGGAGATTCAATACACTTTTCCTGAAGGTTTTTTGCTGCAGGCCGGTGCTTTTGTCGTGATTGCAGCTCGCCCTGCCGATTTGGAGGCGGCCTATGGAGTAACTCAAGTGATGGGGCCGTACAGTCGTCAACTTTCCAATGAAGGAGGCGTGGTGACACTGCGCGCCAAACAAGGAGATACTCTCTTCAGCGTCGCCTATGAGACATCGCATCCGTGGCCCGTGGCGGCCGATGGTTCTGGGCATTCGTTGACCTTAGTTCGACCGAGTTACGGACCTTCGGACCCTAGAGCTTGGGGGGCTAGTCAGATCATGGGAGGCACCCCAGGTGGGCCAGAGATTCTGGGAGCAAGGCCGGATGGGGGCGTGGTGATTAATGAGATCCTTGCCCATACCGACGATCCCATAGTCGACTTTGTTGAGCTTCTGAATACACGCATCACCGAGATGGATTTATCGGGCTATATCATCACTGATGATCTTCGCACCAATCGATTTCGCATCCCAGAGGGAACGATTCTTGGGGGACGCAGACACCTTGTGTTTGATCAGAATCAGTTAGGATTTCGCCTGAGTGCAGCGGGCGAAACTTTGTATTTAATCAACCCAAGAGGAACAGGAATCGTCGATGTCCTGCGATTCGGTCCTCAAGAAAACGGAGTTAGTCTTGGGCGTCAACCCGATGGTGCGGCTTCGTTTCGGCGATTGAGTAAAGTGACACCCGGCGCGGCGAATGCGACATGGCGGGCCGAGGAAATTGTGATGAGCGAGATTATGTATAACCCCATCAGCGGATTAGATGACGATGAGTATTTGGAATTATATAATCGCAGCAGTGCCCCAGTTGATTTGGGCGGATGGCGATTCACCCGAGGCCTTGATTATCGGATTCCAGTCGGAGTCACCCTGCCAGTCGGAGGTTTTCTGGTGGTGGCAAAAAATCCAGCCCAACTGCTGGCCACGCATCCGAGTCTAAATCCGGCAACACTTTTAGGCGGTTATAACGGAACGTTGGCTAATGGTGGCGAGCGGATTGTCCTTGCACGCCCCGACGAATTGTTTTCCACCAACGCTGTTGGCGCGGTTTCGAGCAGTCGAATCTACATTGAGATCGCCGACGTTTTCTATGGTAGCGGCGGTAGTTGGGGGACTTGGGCAGATGGCGGCGGTTCTAGTCTTGAACTGAGGGATTTGAATGCCGATCCAATGCAAGGTGCCAACTGGGGAGATTCAGATGAAACAACGAAGAGCGAGTGGACTTCAGTTTCGTTCACGGGCCGACTCGACAACGGCAACTCAGGATTTCCCCCGAACCAATTACAAATTACCCTGCAAGGAGGCGGCGAAGCCTTAGTGGATGACGTCGAGGTCGTGCGTCAGGGAACGACGGCTAATTTGGTCAACAATTCTGGGTTTGAGACTGGGACGGGTGCCGTGGCAACCGGATGGACACTGCAGGGGAATCATCTTGAATCCTTTATTCAAAATACCGATGCGGCTTCGGGGGCACGTTGTTTACATATTAAGACTCAGGCTCGCGGCGACACTGGCATCAACCGCATCCGAACCCCTCTTACCTCAGGATTGACCGATGGATCTACGGCGACCTTACGTGCTCGAGTGCGTTGGATTCGTGGTTGGCCGGAAGTTTTGTTTCGTCTTCGGGGCAGTTGGCTCGAGATGCCGGTGGCACTCGCGGTCCCTAGAAATTTAGGAACACCTGGACAAGTCAATAGTCGACGTCTGGATAATGCTGGGCCGATCTTGTCTGAGGTGACCCATTCGCCTCCGCTGCCAACGACGGGTCAGGCGGTCACCGTCACTGCCCGAGTCGCCGATCCGGAGGGGATTAGCTCAGTACAATTGATTGGGCGAGTCGATGGAACAAGTACGACCGTGAGCGTAGTTTTGCGAGATGACGGCACCTTGGGTGATGCTTTTCCAGGTGACGGAATTTATAGTGGCATTATATCCGGACGCAGCGATGGGACTTTGGTGGCTTTCCGGTTAGAGGCTAAGGATGCATCGACAACGCCAGTGACTTCGCAATTCCCGATGGATTCACCGGTTCACCAGTGCCTCGTGCGTTGGGGGGATCCGATTCCCTTCGGAACCTTGGGGCATTATCATATGTGGAACACGGTGGCCGTCGAGTCGGCGCGTAATAATACGACCCCACTCAACAACACCTTCCGAGATTTAACCTTTGTCTATGGTAATTCGCGGGTCATTTATGCTGGCGGTTTTAAGGATAAAGGGAGTCCGTTTCATGGAGGTAGCGGTGACTGGTATGTGGCCTTCCCTTCGGATCAACCGATATTGGGGACAACTGAATTAGCCTTGGTTTCGACCGGTAATGGAGGCGGGGATTATACCAACCTACGTGAGCAGGTTTGTTTCTCCATTGCCCGAGACATTGGAGCAGGTTACTTGCAACGCCGTTATATCAAGTTGTTCCGTAATGGCGGACAGTTCCGTGAGGTCATGGAGGACACCGAGGAACCGAATGGGCAATATGCGGAGCGTTTTGAGAACAAGGGGACAAGGCCTGATCTCTATAAGATTGAAGACTGGTTTGAGTTTCAGGATGACGGCACCAGTTTCAGTAATGTGGACGCCAGCCTTCAACGGTTCAGTTCACCGCCAGGAGTGGCTAATGCGCCGCTGAAAGCCGCACGTTACCGATGGAGTTTCCGGAAGCGAGCCGTCCAGGATTCTGCAAATAATTTTACGAACTTGTTTAATCTCGTAGAGACGATGAACGCGACAGGTTCTGGTTATCCGTCGCGGGTTTTCTCCACCGTCGATGTCGACCAATGGATGCGTACTTTTGCTTTTGAACGAATTGTTGGGAACTGGGATTCCTACGGGATGGGGCGTGGCAAAAATATGTACGCCTACAAACGGGACGGCACCACCTGGAAGCTCTTCCCTTGGGATGTGGATTTCGCTCTCGACGGCGGAGGTAATGGTCCGACGGACGCCCTTTGGGGCGCAGGGGATCCGGTGATCAATCGGATGTTTGACGACTTCGCGATGCGCCGTCGCTTGTGGCAAGCTTATCGGGATGCAATTAACGGCCCCCTTTTGCCTGAGCGGGTGGCGAGGGAGGCAAATTCCCGTGCCTCGGTTTTAAAGAACAACGGAGTTTCATCGGCTTCAAATGCGGGGGCTCAAAATTATCTTGCGACACGTCGTGAGACGATTCTGAAAGCTTACAAGGCCGCAGATGTGCCGTTATTGGAGATCACTAGCAATGGCGGCAATACTTTTACCACCGCCGCGACGACCGTGGTTCTGACCGGTAAAGCCCCTCTAGCGTTAGCTAACTTGACCGTGAATGATGTGCCCTATCCGGTCACGTGGACTGGTTACACGACATGGAGCCTGACCGTACCTCTTTTACAGCGGACTACTGTATTGACAATCGCGGGTACCGATCGCTTCGGAGTACTTATTCCTGGAATTTCGGACTCCCAACAGATCATCACCACTGGAGTCCTGCCGCGGATTGAAGACTTCGTAGTCATCAACGAGATCCAGTATAATTCAGCACTCCCCAGTTCCTCGTTTCTCGAGCTGTATAATAGCTCTCCTAACACTCCTTTTGATTTAAGTGGGCTTCGATTTGAAGGAGTTGGTTATACCTTTCCTGTTGGTTCAATTATTCCGGCTGGCGGGTTCAAAGTCATTGCTGGGAATGCTGCTGGCTTCTCCGTCGCCTATGGTAGTTCCGTGCCTCTATTGGGGGTGTTTCCCGGTACTTTAGATAATGACGGAGAACGGTTGGCGCTGGTGCGTCCTGATCCCACTGGAGGTACCAATGATCTCGTGATTGATGAGGTTCGTTACAGCAATCGTTTACCGTGGCCTACCAATGCCGCGGGCTTCGGTCCATCGTTGCAGTTACTAGATGCTCGCATCGATAATTGGCGTCCCGGTAACTGGATCGCGACGGCTACGAATGCACTTAATCGAGCCACTCCAGGCGCTGCTAATGCTGAGCGTCTCACCTTGGACGCCTTTCCCTTGGTTTGGTTGAACGAACTTCTACCGGTCAATACTACGGGGCCTCTCGATAACGTGGGTGAACACGAACCCTATATCGAGCTCTACAATAGTGGCAGCACTGACTTAGACCTTTCTGGATACTTCCTTACCGATAATTATACACTTCCGAACCGTTGGCCTTTCCCCTCTGGAACGGTGGTTGGAGCTAATAAGTTTCTGGTCGTCTGGGCTGATGGCCAAACTTCTCAATCAACTCCTCTCGCCCCTCATACCAACTTTCGGCTATCGCCTTCCGGCGGTTCCGTGGCTCTGGTTCGTCAGCAAGGCTCGCCTGCTGTCTCTGCGGTGATGGACTTCATCGATTACGGTGCGGTTAATCCAAACCGGAGTTATGGATCCTATCCCGATGGGAAAGGGTTCGCACGTCGGGTTTTTGAGTTTGTTACACCGGGTACTTCTAATAATCCAGCCGTCACGGAAGCTCATATTACCATCAATGAGTTTATGGCGGCCAATGGGCTTTCGATCAAAGATTCAGTCGATGGGAAATATGATGATTGGTTTGAGTTATATAATGGTGGTACGACCGCCGTCGATCTGACTGGGTTTTATCTAACCGATAATCTTACTAATTCGACTCAGTTCCGTATTCCAGCCGGATATACGATACCCGCTGGAGGTTTCTTACAGGTTTGGGCCGATAATGAGACCGCGCAAAATACTATTTTAAATGGCGATTTGCACGTCAACTTCCGATTAGCCGCAGCGGTTGAGCAACTAGGGTTGTTTGATCCGAATGGCCGTTTGGTGGATGGGCTTAGCTATAGCAATCAGGTAGAGGACATTAGCAACGGGCGTTTCCCAGACGGCGCAACGGGGCCGCTCTTGGTCCTCGTTACGCCAACACCCAAGAAACCCAATGTCATCGCTGGCGGCAACTTACCTCCAGTATTTTTGCCTATCGGGAATCGAAGCGTGAATGAGGAGGCTCTGTTGCAATTTACTGTTCAAGCAACCGATGCCGATGCCAGTCAGGTTCTTTCCTATAGTTTAGGAGCGGATGCCGCTCTGGGGATGTCCTTAGATGCCGTGACCGGAGTCTTCACTTGGCGACCCACTGAAGCTCAAGGACCTGGGGTTTTTCTTGTGAGTCTTCGGGTAACCGACAACGGAACTCCCGCGCGGTCGACAGTCGAGCGGATCACCGTGACAGTCGATGAGGTCGATCGCTTGCCGATCCTCGGTTCGCTACCAGATCGCGTCGTGAATGAAGGGTCGTTGCTTACCTTTACTGCAGAAGCATCTGACCCTGATTTACCGGCTCAGAGCCTTCGATTTTCCCTCGTTAATCCCCCAATCGGAGCTGTTTTGGATGCGACAACCGGGGTGTTTGAGTGGGTGCCCAATGAGATTCAAGGTCCAGGGGTGTTCTCACTGACAATCCGAGTTTCGCAGCTAGGCTCAATTGAGGCGGTTAGCGACCGGACTTTTTCGGTGACAGTGAACGAAGTAGATAGTCCCCCAGCGATTGTCCAGTTGGCTCCGGTCTCGGTGATTGAGGGTCAAACTTTGGTGGTAACTAATCGGGCCATCGATCCCGATGCAACGCCTGTGGTACTGAGTTACAGTTTGCCTGCGGGTGCACCGGAGGGTGTCCGTCTCGATTCAGTCACTGGGGTGCTGACTTGGGACACCAGCGAGAAGGATGGGCCTGGGAGTCATTTGATTCTGATACGTGTGACCCAAACTGGTACCCCGGCCTTGAGTGACCAATACGCCCTCGGTGTCACGGTGCTGGAAGATAATCAAGCCCCCCAATTGAATCCAGTAGCCGATCAATGGGTAAATGAGGGTGAGACAGTTTCATTCATGGCAGTCGCTACCGATTCGGATCGGCCGGCCCAGACTCTTACCTATTCGCTGGAACCAAATACCCCAACTGGAGCTCGTCTTGATCCAGTCACTGGGGTCTTTGATTGGTTAGTGGATGCCGAAGCGGGTGCATCGACCAACCTAATTAGTCTCCGAGTCACCGATAATGGGCCGGGGACGTTGTCCGCCTTACAGTCCTTTCGAGTGATCACCCGTCCCCGTTTTCGCGTGGTAATCAATGAGGTGATGCATCATCCATCGGTTACCAATGCTGCCTATGTGGAATTGGTTAATCCGTCGAAGAATGCCGCGTGGGTCTTAGATGGACTGCGCCTGACTGGGCTCGATCTGTCTTATACATTTCCTGCGGGAACGACCCTCGCGCCGGGTGCGATGATTTGTATTGCCAGCCAGTTGGCGGCCTTTCGCAGTGCCTACGGATCTCAGCCCACCGTGAGTGGTGTGTGGACAGGTCGTTTGAGAGCGGATGGAGATGTGCTTCGTCTCGTTCAACCGAGCGAGGGAAACCAAGGAGAAATAATTTTGGATGAACTCCGATTTGAGTCGACTGACCCTTGGCCCGCAGCAGCTCGGGGTGCGGGGGCTTCATTGCAATTAGTAGATAATCAACGCGACAATACTCGGCTGGGGAATTGGTCGTCGACAGCCAGCTTCAACGGGCGTCGTGATCTGGTGGTGATGACCAATAAATGGTCTTATTTCCAGACCGGCCCTGCGGATTCCAAGTGGAATTCGGCTGACTTTGTGGACAGTAAATGGCCGGTGGGACGGGGTCTTCTTTATGTCGAAAGTGCGGAGTTGCCTCAACCCAAGAATACCGCACTGACTTTAGGTCAGATTACCTATTATTTTCGCACGAGCTTTGTACTGCCGACGGTGCCGACGGGTGCTCGATTGGTGTTGAAAACAGTCTTAGATGATGGAGCGATCTTTTACCTGAATGGACAGGAGGTTTTTCGACAGGGAATGGATCCGACAGGGCTGATTGATTTCAATAGTTTAGCCACGTTGACTGTGACCGATGCGACCGTTGATGGGCCCTTCACCGTACCGGCAACTGCTCTCAAGGCGGGATTGAATGTCTTGGCTGTCGAAGTGCACCAAATCAGTGCGGGAAGTTCCGATATCGTCTTCGGTTGTTCATTGGATTTGGAGGGGGGAGATGTTCCCTCATTCACGCCGGGCCAACTCAATACGGTAGGGCTCGCCTTGCCTGAGTTTCCCTCCGTTTTTGTGACTGAAGTACTTGCGCGCAACAGCACAGGAATCTTGGATGGTAAAGGGGCCCGGGAACCCTGGATTGAAGTGGCTAACTCGGGTAATAACTCGGTCAATCTTGAGGGCTGGGCCTTAAGTGTAACCTCTGGGGATTTGGGAAGCTGGAGCTTTCCTGCGGGAGCTTTTCTACCGCCGCACAGTTTGACGGTGATTTTTGCGGATGGCGAACCAGATCAAACTGTCGGCAGCGAATGGCACACTTCATTTCGCCTTAATCCGACGAGTGGAGTGGTCTTGCTAAGCCGTTTGCAACCGGGCGGACGGGCGGTGGTTGATTACCTCCGATACGCTGGGCTGGAGTCCGACCAATCAGCCGGACCAGATCCCAACGCCATGGCGGGTGGAAGCCGTCCTGCCACACCGACCCCAGGGACTGAGATTCAGGGCAATCGACCTCCGAGATTTGCTTCCGTGCTGGACGGGAGTGTCGCGGTCGGTGAGTTTTTGACCTTACCAATCACAGCGACGGATCCGGACGTTGGTCAGATACTGACCTATAGTTTGGTCTTTGGACCGGCCAATCTTACCGTGAGTACGAAAGGGGAGATTCGTTGGAATCCTGAGGCTTTCCAAGCTGGTCCGCACCCTGTCCGGGTCCGAGTTCAAGATAACGGTAACCCAGTTCTGCTTGACGAGACCACCTTCACTTTGACTGCGACGGTTCCATTGGGGCCAGTGGTCTTAGGATACCGTTTGCAGGGGCAGATCTTCGAACTGTTACTACCGACGATTAGGGGACGGCAGTATCGTTTAGAAATCAGTGATCAACTCGACCAAGGTCGGTGGAGAGTTCTTCAAACACTCACAGGAACCGGAGCCTTAGAGGTTATTCCAGATCCAGCGCCCTTGGTTCCAGGTGGGCATTTTTATCGAGTCACTGCGCTTCCCTAAATAAGAGTGGGTATGAAAAGGAAGCGGCCGCTGGAAACAAAGTTCGAGGTCGGCCTCTCCCGGTTCAAAAACACCGTGAGTATCCGAGTCAGGTGAAAGGGTGTTTAAAATCCGGCGGGAGACTGCTGCGCCGCGAACTTCCGCTCACAAAATCGAGTTGTTATCTTTGGCTTTGAAATCCGCAACGCCCTAGTGGAATCGATGAGCCCAAAGGGGGGGTCTTGACGCCTTGGTTGCCTCAGCATAAGCTATTTCTCGGGTTCGAAAACTATGCGCAACTTTGTTAATATTCCCTACGTCATCGAGCAGACTGGTCGTGGTGAAAAAGGCTATGATCTTTACAGTCGGCTGCTGGTCGACCGCATCATTTTTCTAGGCACGCCAGTAGATGACATGGTGGCTAACGTGATCGTCGCTCAATTTCTGTTTTTACAGATGACCGATCCTAAAAAGGACATCCATTTTTACATTAACTCGCCCGGCGGTAGTGTCACTGCTGGGTTGGCCATTTACGATACGATGCAGTGGTTGAGTTGCGATGTGAACACCTACTGCGTCGGGCAAGCTGCCAGCATGGGCGCGGTCCTTTTGGCCGGAGGAACTAAGGGGAAGCGGTTTGCCCTACCGAACGCCAATATTATGATTCATCAGGTTTTGGGTGGAGCCGAAGGGCAGGCGAGTGATGTAGAAATCCGAGTGAAGTACATGATTCGTTTGAAGGAGCGGTTGAACAACATTCTATCTAAACATACCGGTCAGCCTTATGAAGTGGTTGAGAAGGCATGTGATCGAGACAACTTTATGACCTCGGACGACGCTAAGCTTTTTGGATTGGTTGATGAAGTTGTGAGCAGTCGAAAGGACCTTCCGAAACCCGTCGATGCTGATTCCAAGGCCTAAGTCTTTTACGCCGGTTGCTAGTTAAAAAAGACAGAGTTCTCTGTCTGGAGAGTCCAAATTAGATAGTTTTTATGGCACGAGCCTCTCAGATTACCATGTGCAGTTTCTGTGGGAAGTCGAAGGCGGAAGTGAAGCGCTTGATCGCCGGTCCTGGCGTTTACATTTGTGACGCCTGCGTTGGGGTTTGTCGGGAGGTTTTAGAAAAAGAGACTCAGACCGAGGGAGAAAGCCCAGTGCGGGTTCTTAAGGTGCCGAAGCCTGCAGAAATCAAGCGGCATTTGGATAACCATGTGATCGGGCAGGACGATGCTAAACGCACCCTGAGTGTTGCTGTCTATAATCACTACAAGCGGATTTTGTCCAAAAAAGAGGGAGCTAAAGGAGCAGCGGATGACGTTGAGATTGAGAAGAGCAATATTCTAATGCTGGGCCCTACTGGGTGTGGCAAGACCCTTTTGGCTCGCACTCTCGCCAAACTTCTCGACGTTCCGTTCGCCATTGCTGACGCGACAGTTATTACTGAGGCGGGATATGTTGGTGAAGATGTTGAAAACATTGTTCTACGGTTGCTTCACGCCGCTGATTTCGACGTGAAACGAGCGCAAATAGGAATTGTTTACATCGATGAAATTGATAAAATTGCTCGTAAAACCGACAATGTTTCTATCACTCGAGATGTGTCAGGTGAGGGGGTTCAGCAGGGATTATTGAAGATTCTAGAGGGAACAGTCTGTAATGTTCCACCTCAAGGGGGGCGAAAGCATCCTCAGCAGGAATATATTAAAGTAGATACCACGCATATTCTGTTTATCTGCGGCGGTGCCTTTGTGGGCTTGGATCCGATTATTCAGCGTCGTTTGGGCAGACGCTCGATGGGCTTTGGCACTGGGACTTCAGTTGAGCAACGGACAGGAGAATTCGGTGAACAGTCGGTGGCGCGGAAGATCGAACCGGAGGATCTTCTTTCTTTTGGTTTCATCCCGGAATTCATTGGCCGACTTCCCGTGATCGCTATTCTAGATGAATTGAATCAATCGGAACTTTGCGCCGTTTTGACCCAACCGAAGAACGCTCTTATTCATCAGCTATCAAAGCTATTTGCCCTCGATGGAAATGAACTCATTTTTACTGGGGACGCAGTGCAAGAATTAGCGGTGCAGGCGGTCCGGAAAAAAACTGGGGCACGGGCCTTGAGAGCACTCGTAGAAAAACTATTGCGCGATGTGATGTTCGAATTGCCGAGTTCGGATGTGACCTCAGTAGTGGTGGTTAATGGTGCGGTGGTGCGGGGGGAGGCTCTTCCCCTCATTAGCAAACGACCCGACCAAGCTGCGGCTTAATCCAATTTCGATTCGCAGTGAGATGTCCTCGGCTTTTGGGTCAGTGCTTCTTTTATTACCCCCTCATTTCCCACCTTCATTCTTGTTGGGCTTTCTCCGTCTGGACCGCCGAATCAACCAATCAAGTCGGATCTCCCATTTACGATAACTCTCGGTTTCGAGTAGCCGAAAATAGGACAAAAAGTAGGCGCCCAATTCCAAAAGACTCCCAAAACAACCTCCACCATTGAGTCCTCCCCCATAATCTTTAACCTCTTTAAGTGAGTCGTCCTACCTGTTCAATGTGCAGTATGCCTGATCTTCTCCAACATCCCAACCGCTGGGAATGCCTCACCTGCGGTCATGAGTGGGAATCCATCGTTGAGATCGCTCCCGACATCGTCGAAGGCCCTCGGATCATCAAAGACGCTCATGGAACGGTGCTATCGGACGGTGATGTTGTTGTTCTAATTAAGGACCTGCCGCTTCGAGGTTCATCCCAGATCCTCAAAGGCGGCACGAAGTCTAAACCGATTCGCCTCGTCGAGGGTGATCACGAAATCTCCTGCAGAATCGACGGAGTAGCCATCGGGCTAAAAGCATGTTTCGTGCGAAAGGGGTAATCGATCTGAGGGCCTCGTTCCTCGTCGTCGTTTTATGACGTTAGCGCTAGGATCAGACCTTAAATCATGGCGGTCAGGGGCGGATTGAAGTTCGGCTAATTCTCTCGGCTTAAGAACCGGTGGGCGCCCAAGCTCTTTTACGGACTCTCCAGCGTCCTGTCTGAGGTTTTCAGTTCGACTTCGGGTCGGACTTGCACCCTGCTCTTCGTCCGACATCCTCGGACTAAATACCATTTGGTGATCGCTTGATCGAATGTGCGCAATTCCATTTTAGATTCTTTCTGCGGACTGCCATTTCTTTAAATTTTTAGTGGGTTTGACTCGCGAATAGTGAGTCAATCTCTATTCTCACCCGTCGAATGAATTGGTTTGAATGGCTTCAATCTCCCCAAGCTTGGATTGGTTTGGCGACACTCTCCGTGTTGGAGATCGTGCTTGGTATCGATAATCTGATTTTTATTTCCATTCTGGCTGGAAAACTTCCCAAGGAACAGCAGTCCAAGGCGCGTCGCACCGGGCTTGCTCTAGCACTTTTTACTCGGATTCTGCTCCTTTTTTCTCTGAGTTGGGTGATGAGCCTGAGTAATAATTTGTGGACCTTTTCTCCCTATGGACTCGAATTTCCTAATACCGGGAAGGACTTGGTTTTGGCAGTAGGAGGGCTCTTTTTAATTTGGAAGTCAGTGAAAGAAATCCATGAGAAAGTAGGTGGGGGCGAGGAGACTTTATTAACGAAAAAGTCGATGCCGTCGTTTGCGGCTATTGTCGTGCAAATTCTCCTACTCGACATCGTGTTCTCCCTAGATTCGGTGATTACCGCTGTGGGGATGTCTAATCAGATCCCGATTATGGTCGCCGCGGTGGTGATTGCCATGATTGTGATGTTAATTTTTGTCGATCAGATCGGTCGATTTGTTGAGAAGAATCCGACCATTAAGATTCTCGCTCTCGCTTTTCTGATTCTAATTGGGACGATGTTGTTGGCGGATGGTTTTCATCAACATATCAGCAAGGGCTACATTTACTTCGCCATGACCTTCGCTATTGGCGTTGAGATGATCAATATGCGCGTCCGACCTGCCGCGGCCCAAAAGTCATAAGGGCATCCGAGTGAGCCATGACTGGTCATCGACCGGTCGTTTCGGATACATTGAGCTTCGTGACGATTTCAGAAGTGTTAGCAAACGAGGAATTACGGCGCCGCGAATTTCCGGTGGTGACCCAGTCCGTCTATCTTGCTCATGCGGGCGTTTGCCCTTTGCCTCGGCGGGTTGCCGATGCCATTGGGGGATATGCCCGGCGGTGCACGGTGGATGATCAAGAAGAAGCAATTTCTTTGGGAACGGTATCTCGGATTCGTAAACTGGCGGCCCATTTGATTGGGGCGCAAGCGAGTGAAATTGCCCTCGTCGGTCCTACTTCATTGGCATTGAGCCAGGTGGCGGCAGGGCTCCAAGTAAAACGAGGTCAGAATATTCTGATCTACCACGATTGTTATCCCTCCAATGTCTATCCGTGGATGGCTTTGGCCGATCGCGGTATCGAAGTAAGATTCATGAACATCCGTGAATTGGGTCGGATCCGATTGGTGGATGTGCAAGGGCAGATTGATGAGGCCACCCGTTTGGTGGCCATTGCTAGTGCCCATTATTTAACCGGCTTTCGGATTAACATTGAAGCCATCGGAAAGATGCTACGGAGTCGAGGGATCCTTTTTTGTTTGGATGGTATTCAGACTTTGGGCGCGTTTCCGACCTTAGCCACCCATGTTGATATTCTAGCGGCGGACGCTCACAAGTGGCTTTTGGGGCCCTGTGCCGCTGGCATTCTGTACGTTCGCAAAGAAGCGCAACCTTATATCCAACCGGTGGTTCATGGTTGGCATAATGTAAAGTGCCCAGACTATCTGACCCAAGATGAGATGGAGTTTCATGAAGGCGCGCGACGTTATGAAGCAGGTTCGGCCAATTTTATGGGGCTTTTTGGCCTTGAGGCGGCCTTAGATTTAGTGGCCGAGGTTGGCGTCGAAGCCATTGGTGCTGAATTGCTGCGCAAACGAGCTTGGCTGGTTCCCCAGATTCAAGCGGCAGGATTTGAGGTCGTTCGAGGGGATGTTCAACCGGAGAATGCCGGCGCAATCACTAGTTTTTTCCGACTAGGCGAGCCTATGTCGGATCTCCACAGGCGATTGACCGAAGCGAAGGTGATCACCTCCTTACGAAAACAGCCGGATGGCCAATGGGTGATTCGTGTGTCGCCCCATTACTATAATACCGAGGCTGAATTGGGCCGGTTCCTTGAGGTTATAAGTGCGGATTGACCTCAGAAAGCAGTTGAGAGTCGAGGTTCGGAATTTAGATTTCGACCTGCATACCGAGTTCGACAACTCGGTTGGCAGGTAGGCGGAAAAAGGCAGTGGCACTGGTTGCATTGCGGGACATGATGGCAAACAAATGTTCTCGCCAGATGGCCATCCCAGCTCGGCTGCGCGTCGGGAGAACGGTTTCGCGACTCAGAAAGAAAGTGGTTTCCATTTCCTTAAACTCGAGTCCATGGGCGCTACAGAGGTCAAGGATGTTGAGAATGTTCGGCTGTTCCATGAACCCATAGCGGGCGCGGACCCTCCAAAACCCGACCTCGAGACGTTCAACCGTGAGACGTTCACTCGTTTCTACTTGGGAATCTTCCTCGATGATAACCGTCAGGAAAACAATCCGTTTATGAAGTACTTTGTTATGTTTGAGATTGTGGAGTAAGGCGATCGGTGTGCCTTCGGAACTACCGGCCAGATAGACGGCCGTACCGGCCACTCGGGAAGGATCTCGGCGCTTGATATCGTCGATAAATTTCAGTGCGGGCATAGCGTTGGCACGGACCCGTTCCCAAACCAGTTGACGCCCTCGTTTCCAGGTGCTCATCAAAACAAAAATAGCTGAGGCGACAGCGAGGGGAAACCATCCGCCGTTCTCAATTTTAAGTAGATTAGCCACGGCGAAGGGGAGTTCGACGATCAGCGCGGCACCACTAATGAGAGTCGCCAGAGTGCGTGACCAACCAAACAGCCTTTGGCAGGCGAAGAAAAAAAGGAAGGTGGTAGTGATCATAGTGAAGGTGACCGCCACCCCGTAGGCCATCGCCAGATTGCTGGAAGATCTAAACTGAACAATGATCCAAATACAGGCAATCATCAGCACCCAATTTACTTGCGGCATATAGATTTGCCCGCGTTCCTTTTGAGAGGTGTGTTCGATGACCAATCGAGGCATGTAACCGAGTTGGATGGCATGCATGGTCAGCGAGTAAGCCCCCGAAATAAGAGCTTGGGACGCAATGATAGCGGCAGCGGTAGCCAATCCAATCATCGGATACAGTCCCCAACGAGGACAGAGTTGGTAGAAAGGATTGAAGGACGCACTATCCGCAAGGCTTGGCTGGCTCAAAAGTAGGGCCCCTTGACCTAGATAATTGAGGGTCAATGCGGGCATAACGATACTGAACCAAGCCACTCGGATCGGGCGCGGACCGAAGTGTCCCATATCGGCGTAGAGAGCTTCCCCGCCGGTTACAACTAGAACGACCGAACCGAGAACCACCAGTCCGTGGGATTTTTGGTCGAGAAGAAAATTAAGTGCGTGGATCGGGTTGAGGGACTTGAGGACGTCGGGATTTAGAAGAATGCCTCGAACTCCAAGGATCCCAATCGTGATAAACCAAACCAGAGTAATTGGACCAAAAATGCGTCCGACCTTCGCAGTGCCAGCTTGTTGGGCAACAAACAGCAGAATAATAATAAGGACGGCTAGAGGAACGATATAGTGATCCAGCTTATGAGTGGCGACAGTGAGTCCTTCGAGGGCACCGAGGACAGAAACCGCGGGCGTAATAATCCCATCTCCGTAGAGCAGACAGGCCCCGGCAACGCCTAAAGAGGCCATAAAACTGACGAATTTATTGCGATGGCCCCGTTTACGTTCAGGGAAAGCGAGGGAGAGTAGGGCTAGAATGCCGCCTTCGCCCTTATTGTCAGCTCGGAGGACAAACACGAGATATTTAATCGCAACGATAAGAACCAGCGCCCAAAGAATGAGGGACATCACCCCCAGTATATTGGCTGGGGTAGCCGCCGCTCCATGTCCTTTCGCGAAGCATTCCTTGACTGCGTAAAGAGGGCTGGTGCCGATATCACCGTAGACAATACCGAGTGCCCCAAGAGTTAATCCGGCAAGGCGTCGACCGGTGCAGGGGATGGGAGTGCTCATGCGAGGCACATGAGATCAATTAAGGCGTCCGGGATGATCCGGCCGGTGGAATTTCGAGTCTGATTGGGTGGGGGTGGCAAGGAGGGGCGAAGGCGTTTCGAATTCATAGATAGTGCGATAAACCGACGACCTGAGGCCGCCTTTTTCGCAAATCCGCCCGACGGATTCTGCGCTTAGGGACTGCCTTTCCAACTGCCTACGAGGTTAGCTGACGGGCTAGGACTCGGAAATGTCCCGCTGGGTTTACCCCTGCTGCGCCCCATGCCGAAGTTTCGACTGTGGTTCCCCCGTGCCCAACGTTCTGGTCGACGCTGGACTTCGACTGCGGTGTCGAGTTAAACAAGTTTGCCTTCCCTGTCAATGCAAGGCAGAGAATGCGTAAATCAATTTACCGACTCAGCTCTTGGCAAAGTGGCCTCAATTGTAAGTACTTGAGGTTCTAGAATAAATTAGGGCTTAGGGGTCGCTCGACGTGTTTTCCACGCCTCAAAAAGCACCGGTAAAAGAGAAATAAAGATAATGCCAATGACGATGATCTCGAACCGTTTTTTGACAAACTCGAACTGACCGAGAAACCAACCGGCTGGAAGAATAAGAACCACCCAAGCAATTGCTCCACCGATGTTGAAGGCCATGAATCTTCGGTAGTGCATGGCACCCATACCTGCTACGAAGGGAGTGAAGGTGCGGACGATCGGGATAAATCGGGCGATAACGACTGTCTTCGGGCCGTAAACATCAAAGAACGATCGCGTGCGATTCAAGTATTCCGGTTTGATAATTTTGGGAAACCGCTCGGTAAGAAAACGTCCCGCAAGACTTCCGACGGAATAATTGAGTGTGTCACCGAAGATAGCTGCAACGATCATAGTCAATCCGGCGATCCAAACATTGAGACCCGATTCTGGATTAGCTGCCACCGCGCCCACGGCGAAAAGAAGGGAATCACCCGGAAGAAATGGGGTAACCACGAGTCCAGTTTCTGCAAAGATGATCGCGAACAGCACGGCATAAATCCAGGGGCCATTGTCGCGGGTGAGGTTAAAAAGATGATCCTGCAGATGCAAAAGGATATCGAGCAGATGCCGGAGGAGGTCCATGGGATCAGTTAAGTAAGGAAATGGTTAGACTTTTGGCGGACGAACCGAACGAGCTTCTTCCTCTTCCATTCGAATGGAACGTTGGATAAAAATCCACGCGATAGCCCAGACGAAAGGGAAGAAGAGGACTCCGAGGATCAGCCAAGTAAGAGGGAAACCTCCGATTCGATGGGCCATGAGCACTGGCGCAAACAGATTAACCAGAGGTAAAGCCATCAGAGCGACTAGGAAAGTCCCAGCACAAAGGCTCGAAAGAATCAACTGACGGCGCATGAGTCGGCGAAGAAAAGCTTCGGACTGGATATCAACGGGTACCGATTCGGGCTCAAGCATAGGGAAAGGATGCCGTGGAGGGTGGGAAGGTCCAAGAGTCAATTTGCTCAAATATGTTACGGAGGATTGACCTAGAAGGCGGTAACGATTAGCACCTCTTGTCACCAACTCTTTGTCGCCAATGAAAACTCTTTTTCCACTCACACGTCGACGGTTTGTCGCCACCTCCGCCACCCTCGTCGCCGTCGTCGCCCTCGGTTTTGGAGGGGGCGCCAGCTTGGCTGCATTAAACGAGCCTCCCCCAGAATTCACTCAAGTTTTTAACGGGAAGGATTTAACAGGGTTTCGAGGTGGAGACACCTATGACCATCGGAAGTTGATGTCCCTGTCGGAAAGCGACCGATCTGCACAGATTGCCAAATGGAGTCAGACATTGACCCAAGTGGATCCCAAGACAGGCAAGCCTAATTGGCATGTGGAGAACGGGGAATTAGTGAACGGCGGCAACGGGGCTTATGCCACCACCGAGAAGGACTATGGCGATTTTGAGTTGCTCCTTGAATACCGGACAGTTCCATTGGCGGATTCGGGTATTTATTTGCGAGGTGTACCTCAGGTGCAGATCTGGGATTATACCGAGAAATCTAAGTTTACTATTGGCGCTGACAAAGGCTCGGGAGGGCTTTGGAACAACTCGCCAGGGGCTCCCGGTAAAGATCCTGCCGTCTTGGCCGATAAGCCGTTCGGGCAGTGGAATGCCTTTCGGATTCTAATGGTGGGTTCGCGAGTGAGTGTATGGCTCAACGGGGAAAAAGTAGTCGATCACGCGATTATGGAGAATTACTACGATCGCAAGGTACCTGTGCCCGCGCGAGGGCCGATTCAATTGCAGACCCATGGTGGCGAGATTCGTTGGCGCAATGTATTTATTCGCGAAGTCGGAACTGCGGAAGCCAATAAGGTCTTAGCCCGTTTTAATAATGAGGGGTTTAAGTCGATGTGGAATGGGAAGGATCTGACGGGGTGGTCAGGTGCGATCGCCGATCACGAAGTGGCAGAGGGTAGCATTCGTTGCAAGGCGGGGCGTGGGGGACATTTATACACCACAGAGGAATTTGCTGACTTTGTTGCTCGAGTGGAAATTTTGATTCCTTCGGGCTGTAATAACGGCTTGGCGATCCGTTATCCAGGCAAGGGGGATCCGGCTTATGCGGGAATGGCCGAATTGCAAGTATTGGCCGCTGATTATGAGACCAAGCACCACGCCAAATTAGATCCGCGCCAGGTGCATGGGTCGGCCTATGGAATGACTGCCGCCCACCCAGGTTATCTGCGTGCTTCGAACGAGTGGAATTTTCAGGAAGTACGGGTTGAAGGTTCGAAGATCCGGGTTGAACTCAATGGGTTCGTCATTCTCGACACCGATTTGTCCAAGGTTAGTTCGTACATGGCTAACAGTGCCCATCCGGGCAAAGAATTAAAACAGGGGCATTTCGGATTCGCAGGGCACAGTGATCCAGTAGCCTTCCGGAATATTGCGATTCGCCGGCTTGAAGAGCGGTAATTGGCGAGGTCTTTTCACGGTCTTGTCAGAAAAAAACACCCAGCGAAAGTGATTTCGCTGGGTGTTTCTTTATTTAGCTTAAATATATTTTGAGCCTCAGGTTGTTGGGGAATAATCGGTTGGTTTGAGGAAAACCGAATTTACGCCCTTATCGACCGTGAGAGAGCCTCCAGCGGCCTTTTCGCTCGCTTCACGGGCTGCCTTCCAAGCGGGATCTTTTCCGAACGCCCCAAAGCTGAGCTTAGCAGCGTCTTGTGATTGGTGGGTTAGGAAATAAAGGAGTGTGGCATCGGCTCCAGCTTGGTCGGGCATTTTGTGGAAGTAGCCTTGATTGCCCATTCCGTATTTTGCGAATAGACCCAGCGTATGGTCGCGAAAACGAGCGTCGAGGTGAGTTAATCGGGTTGGATGGGTGATGTAAGTCCTCATTTCCCAGACCCCCCCTTTGGAGACGTTGCCGGTATGAACAGCAGGCGAGTACTCTGTCTGAATTAAAAACGGATTTTCTACTTTCGAGACCAAGCCGCCGTTGGCCTCGCTGGCTTTGTAGGCCGCTTTCCATTCGGGATCTGCCATGAAGGCTTTCCAAGCTGTTTCGCGCGCCTGTCGATTGGGATAGCGGAGTAGGAAATGAAGGCGCTCGTCGGCGGCGTTGACTGGCATCCAATAACCGATGCTTTCGATGCCATGGGTGCGGAAAAGTTTCAGCGTGTGGTTCCGGAAACGATCATGGAGAGCAGAGGCCTTTCCTGGATTGATTGAATAAACTCGGAGTTCATAAACGGAATTCGCTCCGTTCGCTACAGTCGATTCAGCGAGGGATTGGCCCGAGGTGATGATGGCGGCGGAGGCCAAACTGGTGGTGGTTAAAAATTCGCGACGATTCATTGGAAGTAGTTACCTTCGGGTGAGAATAGCATCCGTCAAACAAAAAACTTGTTGCGATGGAGTTCACCAGTTACCGATAAGTCGCAAATGTTGAAACGTCAGGCTCAGATTGATCGAGTTACTAGTGAGACCCGAATTCACTTGCAGTTGAGTGTCGACGGTCGAGGTAAAGCGAGTGTGAAAACAGGAATCGGATTCTTCGATCACATGTTAACTGCGTTCACCAAACATTCCGTTTGCGATCTTCGATTGCGCTGTAAGGGAGATCTACAAGTGGATGCGCATCATACCGTGGAAGATTGTGGCATCGCCTTGGGACAAGCATTTTTGCAGGCACTTGGAGACAAACGAGGCCTTCGTCGTTATGGGACGGGATTTGATCCTCGCAATCCATTTACGGGCGAAGCCTATGTGCCGATGGACGAAGTGTTAGCGCGATGTGTGATCGATTTCAGCGGTCGCCCCCATCTGGTCTGGCGCGGGATGGACAGTTTGGCTCAGCGCCGTATTTCTTTGGAAGATCGAGAGCAGGATGACTCTTCGCGCTTTCGATTTGGTTTAGCCAAAGAATTTTTCCAAGGATTCACTAATGAAGCTCGTTGTAATTTGCATCTCGAACTTTTGACTGGTGGTGAACCTCATCATGTAGTTGAGGCCCTTTTTAAGGCGTTTGCTCGCGCGGTCGACTGTGCTTGCCAGAAGGACCCACGGATTGAGGGACAAATCCCAAGCAGTAAAGGTAAGCTGTGAAACCGACGTTTTCGCAGGTCATTCGAAGGGACTAGAAGGTTTCTTTCGATAACTTGAATCTACACTGAATACGGTCCACTCCTTCGCGTCCATGCCCGCGCCGTTGAAATATGATTATCCGTCTGCTTCGGACGAAGAGTTGGTCAAGTGGTCTCAATGCGGAGATACCGAGGCGTTTGAACAGTTAATTTTTCGTCACCGAGATAAAATTTTTGCCCGCGCCATGATTATGATGCGTAACGAGGATCAAGCTTTGGAATTATCCCAAGAAGCATGGGTCAAGGCGTGGCAACGGTTGGTGCAGTTTCAGGGCGATTCTAGTTATACAACTTGGATGACGCGGATTGTTATCAACCTTTGCTTGGACCAATTAAGGCGTCAAAAGAGGGTCAGAGTTGAATCAATTGACGAATTGGAAGAAGAGTCAGGCGGGGTAGAGCGATTGATGCCAATTATTGATTCGAATCCCACGGCTGGAATGGAACAGGTTGAGTTGCGTCGCCGCATTGATGAGGCTTTGGGCCAACTGTCAGAAGCGCATAGGACCGTGGTGGTCCTGCACGAGTTTGAAGGGTTGGAATACCGAGAGATTGCCAAACGCGTTGGTATTTCGATGGGGACAGTGATGTCCCGACTTTTTTATGCGCGTCGCCGTTTGGCGACTTTGCTGAGTGGTATCAAACGGGAACGATCTGAATGAAAACGAGTGACTTGAAGTTGGAATTGCAGGCCTACGTTGATGGTGAGTTATCACCGGACCGTCATCATAGGGTGGAGTCATTGCTGGCCAGCGATTCTCAGGCTCGCGAATGGGTTGAAGGCTTGCGACAGATTAGTCTGTTGGTGCGAACCAATGAGCCCGATTTAAAGGTGCCCACTAGTCGTGAATTCTATTGGAGCCAGATTAAACGGCAGATGGACCAAGCGCGGGCTTCGAATGAAATCAGGCCAGTATCGACGGCCTTGAATTGGTTTCGATGGTTAGTGCCGGCCGTGGGGGTTGCAGCGGTGATGGTGGTGGTTTCAATCCGCTCCGATCGGGACGAGGCGCTGTTAGCCTCTACTTTTGACTCGATGCAAACCGACTCGTCGGCGGTTGTTTTTCGTTCGGAAAGTGATGGCGTTACCATACATTGGATTGATTAGATTTGTTCATTGCTAGGCCTCTCTTGATTTAATGACTCTCCCTCGTTTTTTTCTGATCGTCGTGGCACTCTTTTCGAGTGGCTTTTTCTCAATGTGGGCAGCGGACTCGAAGTTGAGAGTTGAGTTAGCTTGGGGCACGGATGGAGTTCGACCCGAGAGTAAAGAAGGAAAGGAAATGGCGGAGTTGGACACGAAAGCGCGTGAGAAACTGCGTCATTTGCGTTGGAAAAATTACTGGGTGGTCAAGGCTAAGACATTGGTCGTAGACTCAAAGGAATCCCAGCGAGTGACCCTCGATCGGTGCTTAGTTGATCTGAAGGCGGCCGCGGGGGGGCAGATCGAGGTGCGCTTGAATAGTGCTGTCGGAGGCAAAGAACCGAAATTAATCAAGACAGTGCTTCATTCTATGGAGGCTTTGAAGCGGGGAGAATTTTTAATTTTAGCAGGAGACGACAAGGAGAAGTGGGATGATGCTTGGTTTGTGATCATTCGGAGTGAGCCTTAGACGTCGGGTCCGCAACGGCAACGATCTGTCTCCGACCTGTCGTTTCGCGCGTTAGAATGCCCCCAATCGGTTGGAGTCAAAGTCCCTTGAATTCCATTGTCGGCGCCTTCATTTTAGGCTATTGTTTCTCCCTTCCGGAATGCAGTTTTCGACTCTCTTCTTTCCGGTTTTCCTATGGCTGAACAAATCCTCCCTGACGACATATACGACGGTTCAAAAATTGGTACCCTTGAAGGGTTGGAAGCAGTTCGGAAAAAGCCTGGCATGTATATCGGTGGGACTGATGAACGGGCTTTGCATCACTGTGTTTCTGAGGTGTTGGATAATTCCGTCGATGAGCATTTGGCGGGGCATTGCAAGCGCATCGAGGTCACAATTCACGTGGATGGTTCGATTTCAATCCGAGACGAGGGTCGGGGTATTCCGGTAGATATTCATCCAGTTAAGAAAATTCCGACGGTTGAATTGGTCCTGACTACCCTGCATTCGGGTGGAAAGTATGGTCAAGGAGGGTACAAGTTTTCTGGAGGAACTCACGGAGTCGGTGCTAAATGTGTGAATGCCGTATCGGAGTGGTTTGAGGTACAGGTAAGTCGGAATAGCAATATTTACCGGATGGGTTTCAAGCGGGGCAAACCGATTTCTGCTTTAGAAATCGTGGGTAAATCGACTTCAACCGGCACCTTGATTACCTTCATGCCGGATCCGGAGATCTTCCGCGAAACCGTGATCTTCAAGGCCGACCGCATTTCCCAGCGCTTGAGGGAGTTAGCTTGTCTCAATTCGGGATTGGAAATCATCTTTCAGGATGAGCGATTACCGGAGGGCAAACCCGAGGTGTTTTATTTCAAGGACGGCGTGGAGGAATTTGTTCGAGAATTAAACAAGGACCGTTCGGTCTTGCATCCCAAGCCGATTTCCATTCGGAAGGAAGAAAAGAAGAAAAACGACGAGAAGGATATTGAGATCCATTCGGAAATTGTTCTGCAGTATAACGATAGCTTTAACGAGCAGGTGCTTTGTTACACCAACACCATTCATAATCCGGATGGTGGAGCCCATTTAACAGGCTTTCGCAATGCCTTGACCCGGTCAATCAATCAATATTCTAAGGCGAATTCTCTGTTGAAGGATAAGGATCCGCAAATTACTGGAGACGATGTTCGCGAGGGATTGACCGCAGTCATTTCGATCAAGCATAGCGATCCAAAATTTGAGTCTCAGACCAAGGTTAAACTGATTTCTCCGGAAGTGGATAGTAGTGTTGGGTCAGCGGCCTACGAAGGGTTAATGAACTACTTCGATGAGAACCCGCTGGTGGCTAAGAGAATCGTGGAGAAAGCGCTCAATGCAGCGAGGGCTCGAGAAGCCGCCAAAAGAGCGCGGGAGGCGGTGCGTAAATCAGCGCTGACGGGTGGAGGTTTGCCCGGAAAACTGGCCGATTGTTCCGACCGTGATCCAGTGAATACAGAGCTTTACATCGTCGAAGGCGACTCAGCGGGTGGATCAGCCAAACAGGGTCGTGACCGAAAGTTTCAGGCGATCCTTCCGATTCGGGGTAAGCTCATCAATGTGGAGAAGGCGCGTTTGGATAAGGTGCTTCAGAATACCGAAATCCGCACCATGATCACCGCGATCGGTACCGGAATTGGTGAAGGAGACGGGGAAGGGGCCTTTAATCTTGATCGTTTACGGTATCACAAGATTATTATCATGACCGATGCCGATGTGGATGGTTCTCACATTCGGACACTTTTGCTGACTTTCTTTTATCGACAAATGGGGCGGTTGATTCGAGATGGTTATGTTTATATCGCCCAACCGCCTTTGTATTCGGTGACTCGAAAGAAGCGAACGGAGTACGTTGATGACGATTTGCAGCTTAACCGGATTCTTCTGCAGATAGGAACGGAGGAAGTTCGGTTGCGCACGGTAAAAGGTGGAGTTGAATTTACGCCCAAGCAGTTGGAAGAACTGTTGTCGATCCTTGAGGCTTTGGATAAGCACGCAGTTTTCATTCAGCGACGCGGTGGGAGTTTCTCCGAGTACATCGAGAAACGGGGGGGGGATGGAGCCTTACCCGATCATATGCTGAAGATTCGGGATGGAAACGAGGAGCGTGTCCACTTTTTTATTACCGCCGAAGAACTGGAGGCTTTCAAGAGTCTTCATCCCGATCTTTATGGTGATGCGGAGACGCGGGAGAAGTTGGAGAAAAAGGGAACTACCCGACGCAGTGCCTATCACAGTTTGCATTTGGAGGCCAAGGCGGTGGGTGAGTTGTTGGCTCTGCTTTCCAAGAAAGGGTTGCCCGTTGAACAGTATTCAGCTCAGGACACTCCTCTCTTCGAACTTGTGGAAGGTGAGGGAGACAAAGCAACAATAACGCCTTTGTTTGCCGTGCCGGAGATCCTTAGTTCGGTCAAGGCGGTCGGCAAGAAAGGTATCCAAATTACTCGATTTAAGGGTTTGGGCGAAATGGACGCTAAAGAACTTTTTGATACGACCATGGATCCTAAACGGCGCAAACTATTACGAATTGATCTCACCGACGCGGTGGAAGCGGAACAAATGTTTACTCGTTTAATGGGGGATCAGGTTGAGCCCCGCCGCCAATTCATTGAGGATAATGCCCTCAACGTTCGGAATCTCGACGTTTGATTTTTATTTGAACCGTCCAATTGGGCTTGGATCCTCGGATGATCCAAACCAGAAACGGTCACCCACTTTTAACTTTTTTTAGACTATGGCTGATGAAAAGACTCCCGTGCCACCCAGTGGTGGTGCCTATTCGGTTGGCGAGAAGATCAACAAGATCAACGTGGCTGAGGAGATCAAGGCTTCGTTCCTTGATTATTCCATGTCGGTGATCATTTCGCGCGCTTTACCTGACGTGCGCGATGGTCTAAAGCCGTCCCAGCGACGGATTTTGTATGCCATGTATGAGCTGTCGCTTTTCCCGGGTCGCAAACCCTACAAATGCGCCAAAATATGCGGTGACACCTCCGGTAATTATCATCCGCACGGTGAGGCGGTCATCTATCCGACCTTGGTCCACATGGCTCAACCTTGGGCGATGCGTGAGAAACTAATTGAGGGCAAAGGAAACTTCGGATCGGTTGAAAATGATCCGCCGGCGGCGATGCGGTATACTGAAGCGCGATTGACCCATTTGGGGGCTGCATTAATGCAGGATATGGAGCGGGACACGGTTGATTTTGTCCCGAACTACGACGAACGGATGACCGAACCCACGGTGTTTCCCGCGGCGTTTCCTAACCTGATTGTCAATGGGGGGACTGGCATTGCGGTGGGTATGGCTACCAATCTTGCACCGCATAATCTCGGCGAAGTAATCGAGGGCATCTGTGCTCAGATTGATGATCCCAACATCACCAATGCTCAGCTTCAGAAGCTGATCAAGGGGCCTGATTTTCCGACGGGCGGCATCATTTGCGGTCTGGAGGGGATTAAAACCTATTTTGAAACGGGCCGAGGTAGCATCAAGGTGCGGGGAACTATCGGCATCGAGCAACTAAAGGGGGGGCGCGAACAGTTGGTGATCACTGAGATTCCTTATAATGTCAATCGAGCCGCTCTTGAGACGCAAATTGCAGAGTTGGTGACCGAGAAAATCATCACGGAGATTTCGGCGATTCGGAATGAGTCGGATGAGAATTGTCGGTTGGTGATCGAGTTGAAGAGGGATGCGATTGCGAAGGTGGTAATCAACAATCTCTATAAACACACCCAACTTGAGGTTAGCTTTAGCGTTAACGCACTCGCCATTGATCGAGGTCGCCCCAAGATGCTCACCGTTCGGGCGATGATTGCTGCGTATATTGATCATCGGCGCGAAGTAGTCTTGCGACGGACCCGCTTTGAGTTGCGAAAAGCGGAGGAACGGGCCGAGACGCTTGAGGGGTATATTTGTGCTCTTTCTAATCTCGACGAGTTTATCCGCATCATTCGGGCTTCTAAAAATCGAGAGGAAGCGAAGGTTAAACTGTTGGCCTTTGAATGGACTCAAGCCCAAGTGGAACGGTGGGGCATTTTGATCCGCAACGAGACACGCCTCGTTCGCGGTCGCTACGGGCTTTCTGAACGTCAGGTGGATTCCACTTTGGATCTTCGACTCTACCAGTTAACTGGGTTGGAAATTGACAAGGTTCTTAAGGAGTACGGGGAATTAGTTGAGAAAATAAAGGACCTGATGGATATCTTAGCACGTGAATCGCGTGTGATGGAGATCATCAAAAAGGAACTCCGTGAGATTAAGGATCGACATAGTAATCCGCGTCGCTCGCTGATTGTGCCTGATGAAGGAGAGATCGCCATTGAGGATCTCATAGCTAATGAGGGAGTGATTGTGACGATGACCCATAATGGGTTGATTAAACGGACCAATGTCTCGAGTTATCGCCCACAGAAAAGAGGTGGCAAAGGGGTGATTGGCATGTCCACTCGTGAATCAGAGAAGCCCGAAGATATGGACTTCATCGAGAAGTTATTCACCTGCAGCACCCATGATTATCTGATGTTCTTCACGAATTTGGGGCGCGTTTTTGTGGAGCGAGTTCATGAGATTCCCGACGCAGGTCGAGCTTCTAAGGGGCGTAATATTGTTAACATCCTCGAACTGCGTGAGGGCGAACGGGTACAAACGATGGTGCGAGTCCTTTCGAAGTATGGTGCAAATCGTGAAGACCAGACTTGGCAGCAAAGTCATGAGCTGTTCTTCGTAACTCGGATGGGAACGGTCAAGAGGACTTCACTCAGTGATTTTCAAAATGTCCGAAAAGGTGGCATTATTGCCATAAGCCTCGATGAAGGGGATGATCTGATCGAGGTCTGTCTGACAACGGGTGAGAATGAGGTGGTTTTGATTACTCGAGACGGCATGAGCATCCGGTTTGGCGAAGGTGACGTCCGCTCGATGGGGAGAAACGCGGGTGGAGTCCGAGGTATTGCCTTAGAGAAGGGGGATTGTGTGGTGGCTCTTGCACTGGTCTCACCTGACTCCGCTTTACTGGTTGCTGGCGGCAATGGCATTGGTAAACGGACATCCTTCGACGAATACCGACCCCAAGGCCGAGGTGGAAAAGGAATCATCACCATGAAGACTGGAGATAAAACAGGTCGAGTGGTGGGAGCATTGACGGTGGTGGATTCGGACGAGTTAATGTTAATCACCGTCAAGGGCCAGATGGTTCGCATCCCAGTCAAAGGAATTCGTGACGTGGGTCGAAACACCATGGGGGTCAAACTCATTAATCTGGCTGGGGGCGATCTTCTTCAAGCTATTGCGCCAGTTATTAGTGAATTTCAGGAGGACGCAGCGACAACCGACGGCGAGGATGGTCTGGTGCCTCCGGTGGAGTGACATGAAATGAGTACCAAGGGGCGTGCTACTGAAGGAGGTAGTACGTCCCTTTTTTGTTTAGCCTTTGATCAATTTAGTGGATGATTTTCCTCTGACTTCCGCGTCCTCTTCTTAATTAATCAATGACCCTCGACCGCTCCAAGTGTAATGAAGTTCCAGAGTGGCTGAGGCCCTCTTTGAAAGAGGCGTTTAAGACCCTGCCGGAGTCTTGGATTTCTAACATTAGCCAGCATTTACCGGGAGGATTTCGAAAGAAGGCTCAGATTCTGGAACAGATCCGAGTTCGTTTATTGGATTATGCGCTAGTGCCTAAGGATTGGGCCTCTGAAATTCGAAGGGTTTTACCCTATTCTAAGCTCATCCAAATACTTTCTCCCGAGGGCATCGAACCAGCTTTGTCGACGTTGGTTGCTTTAGGTGGAGTTGAACCTATTGCACTGACCCTGTGGATGGATTCTCGCCAAGAAGTCGTCGTTTTGGCGGAAAAAGTTCGCTTGTTAACTCCCTCGTCCATTGTTGCATTGGCGGAGGCTCAAAAGCACTGGAACCATCTGATCGAGCTCCATTTTTTTGCACCCTTCGGGATTTTGCCACTCACCTCGACTCTTCTGCCTCAGTCGCTGAAGTCGGCTTCGGTCATTAGTTTGCCGTCGCTCGCGGTAACCCAGGCGGCCAAGGGGAAAGAGGAATCTGAGGCCGTCCACCTGCAGAAACGGGTGAAAGAGCTGCAACGAAAGTTCACTGCGGCAGAGGTTGAACAGGGCAAAGTTTTGTCGGTGAAGGAGGAGGAAATTGTCAATCTGAAGGGCCGGCTTGCTGAATCGATGGAGGCAAGACGACTCCTCGAGTGGGACTTCCACCAAAAGATTCGAGATGAAGTCGCAAAGAGTTTGACCGCTCAAGCCCGCCCTTGGTTGGCTCGGGCAATCGCTGTGGAGGAATCGACGACGGAGGCAAGTCTTTCAGACAACACCTTGAAGCGTCTTTTAACCGATGCGGAGCGAGCGTTGGACCGGCAGCTTCAGTCAGACCGTCATTGCGGGAATAACGCTCAGATTCGGGGGGAAATTCATCAACTGGAAGAGATACGGTCGAGGATGCAAACGACGGTTGAAGAATCCTTAAATCCATTGAGCGATTGGCCCCGATTGAGGGAAAGATTGGACGCGGGCATTCGTGAGCGGCGTCAAGTGTTGAGAGAAGTTCCTTCTGGAAAGCCTTGGGCCAAGGATTTGGCGGTGGAGATTGCGCTGGCACGGAGTGGTGAAGAGTTGAACGCGATGACAGAAAGGATGACCGCCATGGTCGCGACTCGATTGCTGGATGAGGAAGGGCGCGCTTGGTTATTGCAACGGGCGATTGAGCGTCGGTCGGCATTGCAAGATCCTCTGCGCCCAACTGTGGCGCCTGTGTTAGTGAAGCTCAGTGCTGTGCTTCAGGGAAAGTCGGCCGGTTTTATTTTGGTCGACACCTACAACTGGATTGGCAAAGCCTTTGCGGAGTTGGGAGTGTCTGGGGACAGTGCTAGTTTCCCTCAGACTTTTCAAAGTTTGCGACCGTTGCTGGAGCAATTAGGCCGCCAAGCTACCTTAGCCCGCATCCGATTTGTTACCGATAGCCCTCGGTCTGACCGCGACTTGGTGTTAGGAACTGTTGAGATTGAGTGGTCGGGCGGAACGGGAGAACATCGGGCGGACACCGTGATTGGAGAGCATCTGAGATATTGGAAGTCCGAGGCGGTCCGCGTGCCTCTTTGGGTCGTCAGCGCCGATCGAGCGGTGTGCCGAGATGCGCGTGCAAATGGGGCTACCGTAGAGGATCCCGTTGATTTTAGCCGTCGCCTGAGTCACACCTTAAATTCATTGAAGGTTCGCTCGAATAAGTAGGTAAATTAGCAGGTTAGATGTGGCTTGAGTAAGCAGGAGAACGCCAGAAATTTGAGAGTAGGTGTCTCGAGGCAACCTGAATCAATCGAAGTACAATCCAATTAGAAAATTGACGCGATGCAGATGCCTTACCCTACCCTCCGAAACGTTTCCTTTTGGCTGAGGATGCTGGGCGTTGGGTGGTGCGGTAGTGTACTGACCGCGGCGGATCATCGAATCGATTTTTTCGAGCAAAAAATCCGACCCGTGCTCGTTGAGCACTGTTATGAGTGCCACAGTCAACTCGGAACTCGACGGAAAGGTGGACTCCTCTTGGATTCAGCGGCGGGAGTTTTGAAGGGCGGCGACTCCGGTCCGGTGTTGCGGCCAGGAAAGGCGCACGAGAGTCCTTTAATTCGCGCCATTAGGTATGGAGACAGAGAACTTCAGATGCCGCCTAAAGGTCGACTACCGGAATCGGTGATTGCGGATTTGGTTCGATGGATTGACGACGGTGCATTCGACCCAAGGGAGGGGCAAATGGGGGTGGCTAAAGTGATTGCCTCCCGGACCAACACAGAGCACTGGGCCTTTCAACCCATTCAAGCGAAAGGAATTCCAGCGGGCAAATCAGCCCATCCGATTGACCGTTTCATTGAGGAACGATTGGCTCGGATAGGGTTGTCGATTGGGGCCGAAGCAGAGCGTCGTACCTTGATCCGGAGGGTGAGTTTTGATCTCACCGGTTTGCCACCTGAGATGAGTGCCATCCATGCCTTTTTGCAGGATACCGAACCCGGTGCCTATGAGCGATTGTTGGACCGATATTTAGCCTCGCCCCAGTACGGTGAACGCTGGGGGCGTTGGTGGTTGGACGTGGCCCGTTATGCGGATACCAATGGCCAGGATGAAAATAAGGTGATGGCCAATGCTTGGCGTTATCGGGACTGGGTGATTCGATCCTTTAACCGAAACCAACCCTTTGACTCATTTATTATTGATCAACTTGCGGGGGATCTAGTGTCCACCAATGGCGTGGATGAGAAGTCGATTTTTGATCGGTGGACGGCGACCGGTTTTCTGGTGCTAGGCCCAAAAATGTTAGCTGAGCAGGATAAGCCAAAACTATTGATGGATTTGGTCGATGAACAAATCGAGGTAACAACTCGGGCTTTCCTAGGACTAACGGTCGGTTGTGCTCGATGTCATGATCACAAATTTGATCCTGTTTCTGCCCGAGACTATTACGCCTTAGCCGGTATTTTTCGGAGTACGAAAACGATGGATAACCTGAACTTTGTTTCAAAATTTAACGAGCGCCAGATCACCGACCGTCTGGCATTGGACGCTCGAGAGTTCTATTTTCGGCAGGTCGAAGCGGTCAAATCATCCCTAGCTTTCGCACTGAGACAGGCTAATCAGTCACTGCTTGATCGCTGGCGGGCGCTGCTTCCTCAGGTGGTTGATCGTAGTCTTGCTGGTCACTCTGTTGAGGATCTGTCTTTGCCAAATCCAGTCGCGCTGGAGCGTTTAAAGTCTGTGCTTTTGTCCGAGTCTTCATCTAATCAAATCGGTCGAACTTTACGTCGTTTGGCGAATGATCCAGGGGCCTTAGCAGCGGCATTTTCCGAGGCTGAAGTTACCGGGCAAAACCAAAACGAGAGGGTGGCAGTAGGCAAGGTGGGCGCTGGCTTTCGCGCAACTGGGAGCACTTTTATTGAGCGCGATTCCTCTTCAGTTCTTGAACCCAATCAACTCACCGTTGAAACGTGGTTTCAGACCCCTTCATTTTCAACTCAGGGAGATGCGCGTCGCTGGTTGGTTAGCAAAAATAGTAACGAAGAATCGGAGGGGCACTACGCCCTAGTGCTCGATGGTGCTCGAGCCGGGGCTTATTTAAATGTGGGCGGCGGGCCTAAGAATATTTTTACGGTTTGGAGCTCAGAGGGACTGCTAAAACCAGGGCAGTGGCATCATCTCGCTTTGACTTACGACGGTTCGACTTTTCGTCTCTTTGTCGATGGCAAGCCGGCCGGAAAAACCGTCGTTGGGCGAACTCGAGTTCCTGGAAAAGGTCCTCTGGTATTGGGGCGCCGCGGGGACGGCTATGGGGGCTTTAAAGGGGTGCTCGATGACGTTTGGATATTTTCTCGAGCCTTGAACAAAGCGGAGATTGAGGCTCGCTTTCGGAACCTAGGTTCGGGGTCATTGGAGGGCAGTGTGGCGCATTGGGATTTTAATAGCTTAACCGAATCCGAGGCGCGTTTTTATGCTCTTATTGAACTGCGCGATTTTTTAATAGGCTCCGGAGGGGTTTTTGCTCTTCCCTCTGATCCGCGACCTTATTATCCAGCGTCGGTTCGTGATCGGATCCGAGCATTGGAAGACGAGAAGGAGAGGATGACGGCCAACGCGCCTCCTCCTTTGGCCATGGTACTCGCGGTAGAAGAAGGTAAACCTGTTTCATTACCTATACACGTTCGAGGGAGTCACCTAAATCTCGCCCGAGATCCGGTGCCGCGAGGATTTATTCGCGGGGTGGGTCAAACTAGAGCCGGCGCTATTTCGGAAAATCGCAGCGGGCGACTCGAACTCGCCAGTTGGCTGATCGATGAAACTAATCCGCTGACGGCGCGCGTCTTGGTCAACAGAATTTGGCAAGGGCACTTTGGGGAAGGATTAGTGCGAAGCTCGGATAATTTTGGCGTGCGCGGTGAAGTTCCATCGCACCCAGAGTTGCTCGATTGGTTGGCGCAGGAGTTTATTCGTTCGGGTTGGGACGTTAAGTACCTGCACCGTCTAATTTTGAAGAGCGCCGCTTGGAGGCAAACGGGATTAGTCGTCCCCCTCGGAGCAACCGCCGTCGCCTTGGATCCAGACAACCGACTGCTCGGGCGTTTTCCTCGGCAGAGACTGGAAGCTGAGATGATACGAGACGCACTCATAAGCGTCTCCGGTCAGTTGGATTTGGCGATTGAGGGATCATTGGTGAATTGGAAAAACGATGAATACACACCCGAAGACACCGTGAGTGCGGAAACCCTCAGGCGATCGGTATATTTACCAGTGGTAAGGGATCGAGTTTACGACGTCTTTACCCTTTTTGATTTTGCCAATCCTAGTGTGGGAACATCTCGAAGGACACCGACGGTGGTCTCTCATCAAGCCTTGTTCTTCTTGAACAGCCCACTGGTTAAATCTGCCGCAGATAAGCTGGCCCGTTTGGTGATCGTTTCGAGTCCATCGGATCGAACAGATCGGATTAAATTGGCTGTAGAACGAGTTTGGGGACGTCTCCCCACGCTGACCGAACAGCGAATGGCAGAGTCTTTTCTAAAGACGCTAGAGCCTTTAGGGAGTGATGAAATATCTCTTCAATCTTGGGCCGCTTGGTGTCAGGTTCTTTTTGCTTCGAATGAATTTGTTTACCGAGAGTAGCCGAGCTTATGGTGAAACTATTGGGCCGCTTGCTTTCAGGTTCTCAGTTTTTTGCTTTTAATGATTTTTATTGAAGTATCTTGGCCGGTCGTCGCAAAGTTAGAAGTCAATCACTGAAAGAACAATTCAGTTACTGGGGTTGGTCATTTTAACCTACGTGTGAGTGCATTTTTTACATCGCCACGATCCCGCCGTCAGTTACTGCGGGAATGTAGCGGTGGATTTGGCAGTTTAGCCTTGCTGGGGTTGCTGTCGTCCTTGGAGTCGAAGGCCACTCCCGGACTGGGCCGTCCGTTAGCAGTGCGCCCGCCGCTTTTCCCGGCACGCGCCAAACGGGTTATTTTTCTCTTTATGCACGGAGGTCCCTCGCACGTGGATACCTTTGATTATAAGCCGCTGCTGATTCGGGATTCCGGTAAACCGTTACCCTTTGACAAGCCTCGAATTCAGTTTGCAAAAACTTCCAATTTGAGGAAGTCGCCTTGGGAATTTCGCCCCTATGGTCAGAGTGGCACCATGGTGAGTGATTTGTTTCCATCAGTGGGGGCGTGTGCTGATGACTTGTGTTTGCTGAGATCCGTTCACGGAACAAATGAAGCGCATGGGGGGGCGCTTTTGAAGCTACATACGGGTTCCGACACCGCAGTGAGGCCGAGCCTTGGGTCGTGGGTTTCCTACGGATTAGGGTCAGAAAACCAGAACCTGCCCAGTTTCCTGACCATTAACCCCACCCTTGGTCATGGCGGAGTGGGTAATTGGTCGAGTGCGTTTTTACCGGCGGTGAACCAAGGAACTCCAATTGGAGGTGGGATGCCTGTCGCTCAAGCGTCCATCAAGTATTTACACCATCCAGAAACCGATCAGCGGATCCAACGAGCGCAACTCGATTTGCTCGGTGAAATCAACCGAGATCATTTGGATCGAGTGGGTGGTGATGCAGCGATGGAGGCTCGGATTGAATCTTTTGAACTGGCCTTTCGCATGCAACGAGAGGCCCCAGAGGCCATGGATTTGGGGAAGGAAACCGAGGCGACTCGAAAGCTGTACGGCCTCGATAATCCAGGGACAGCCTCGTTTGCGCGTCAGTGCTTGTTAGCTCGACGATTCAGCGAGCGAGGGGTTCGATTTGTACAAGTCACCCACGGGTATTGGGATCAGCACGAAGACTTAACCAAAGACCACGGGCGCTTGGCTGCCGAGGTAGATCGCCCTATCGCCGGGTTGCTCCGGGATTTAAAATCAAGGGGGTTACTCGACGAAACGCTGGTGATTTGGGGAGGAGAGTTTGGGCGCACGCCGACCCTCCAAGGAAAAGATGGGAGAGATCATCATCCGCATGCTTTTACCCAATGGATGGCTGGCGGCGGTGTAAAGGGTGGGTTTAGTTATGGGGTTACCGACGATTACGGGTTTTATTGTGTCGATCAGAAAGTTCACGTACACGATTTGCATGCCACTATTTTGGGATTGATGGGACTGGATCATGAGGCCTTGACTTATCGTTACGCGGGGCGTGATTTTCGATTAACCGATGTTTCTGGTCGAATCGTTCGAGAGATATTTGCTTGAACAAAAAACACTTCACTTCACCGCGGGGAATGGGCCTCTTTTTAAGTCGATTGGGTTTATCAACTGCTCTTGAAGATCCGAATCTCAATCACGATTGGCCAGCGTCTGACCGCTCTTTTTCGTGGAAAATCTACTCGGGCCATGGTTCCCACCACCGTCCAGAGGATGGCCTTTCTCCCTTAAAGTTGACTGATCACTTTTTGCCCCTTCGCTCTTGGATTGGAAGGGGTTGGATTTTCTTAGTTCTGCGACTCTGCAGGGCCGAAGCCCAGAGTGAAGCATCAAGGGGTGGAGACTATAAATCCTCCCTGCAATTGACGGAGGTACTGTGTTTTTGTTTTGCGCTACTGTCTTTGACTGGACTGATCTGGATTTGGAGCTTCTACAAAAAGCGAGATGAGCAACGGAGGAAGGAGGGTGTACTAGTACTGCGATGCCGTGAATTGGAGCAACGGTTGGAGTCGAGTCAACTCGAGTTGCAACAGAAACAGCTAATGATCCAAAGTATCGTGGATTTGATTCCAGGTTTGGTTTGTGCGAAAGACTCTGACGGTCGGTTTTTGCTAGTGAATCAAGGATTAGCGGACCATCACGGATTGCCGGTAGCGACCCTTCAAGGTCGGACGGACCGAGAGTTGATGTTGAGCCTGAATGAATTCGTGTTGGGCGGATTAGCTAATCAAGAAACCTTGGTTTTGGATAAAGAGAGTTTAGTTTCGACCGACTTAGTTGTTGATTGTGTCGGCGGTCAACGATGGATGGAGACCCGGAGACGCTCTTTTCGCTCTTTGGATGGAAGGTTAGGATGGGTGGGATTCGCCCTCGATATTACCGACCGAAAGAAGGAAAGAGAGCAACTCGTTTTGGCGAGGGATGCGGCCGAGGCGAGTGGTCAAGCTAAGGCTCTTTTTTTAGCAAATATGAGTCATGAAATCCGGACGCCAATGAATGGGGTCATCGGCATGATTAGTCTTCTCTGTGAGACGCCTTTAACTGATAAGCAACTGGAGTTTGCATCGGCGGTCCGCGACTGCGCTGATTCTCTACTCGATATCGTCAACGACATTCTTGATTTTTCAAAAATCGAAGCCGGTAGATTGTTGTTTGAGGTCGTTGAATTTGATTTGGTAGAGACCGTGGAACAGTGTGCGACTTTGCTGGCGGAATCAGCGCAATTGCGAGGGTTGGAGTTGGTGTTAATTATTCGACGCGAGGTACCGAGATTTCTGCACGGTGATGCGGGTCGAATCCGGCAAATCCTCCTAAATTTGCTAGGTAACAGCATCAAGTTCACGCTTGCTGGAGAAATTCTGATCGAGATAACTCTTAAGTCTCAGGCGGGTAACCAGTCGGAGATTTTAGTGTCTGTTCAGGACACTGGAATTGGAATGAGTGCGGAAATGGCGGAGCAGATCTTTGAGTCATTCACTCAGGCTGATATTTCAACCACCCGCCGGTTTGGGGGGACTGGGTTGGGATTAGCGATTAGTCGGCGTCTGGTGGAAATGATGGGGGGCACTATCGGGGTCGAGAGTTCGCCCGGAAAAGGATCACGCTTCTGGTTTACCTTGGCACTAGAGCACTCCGGATTAGTGCCAGTGCCGTCAACGCCGCTTTCGTTAGCCCCACTGAGGGTGTTGGTAGTGGAAAACAATCGAACGAATCGAGGGGTTCTTCAGTATCAGATGGCTGACTGGAAGCTTGGTTCAATTCTTTTTGTTGAGTCCGGGGAACTTGCCTTAGAGGAGTTGAAGGCTGCTGTGGCCCGATCCACTCCCTTTGACGTCGTCATTTTGAACCTTGTGATGGCAGAAATGGATGGAGCGCAACTAGCGAGTTTGATCCAGTCTGATCCTACGATTTCGAGCACGCGTCGGGTGATGCTTTCCCCTGTGTGCAACAGCGTTCAAGCGCTGGAATTGAATCAACTGGTTTTTGAAGCGTGGTTAACCAAGCCGGTTCGACCCGAAATCCTCTATCAGACCCTGGCTCGGATAAATTCAAGGAGTCTCTTGGACGGCGAGGTCAGTGCAACGATCCTGAAGAAAAGTGAAGTTTTAAAGGCAGTAGAAGATCTTGGAAGTCTGATAAAAACCTCAGAAGAGGCCCCAATCCGAATCTTGGTTGCGGAAGATAATTTGGTGAATCAGAAAGTAGTGCTCAAGCATCTAGAAAAAATGGGGTTCCATGGCGACATCGCGACCAATGGAGTCAGAACTCTCGAGGCATTGCGACAGATGCCCTATAGTTTGATCCTTATGGATTGCCAGATGCCGGAGATGGATGGCTATGAGGCAACCCGTCGAGTCCGAAAGGGGGAAGCGGGGAGTGCGACCATTCCGATTATTGCCATGACCGCAAACGCTATGCAGGGCGATAGAGAACGCTGTTTGGAATGCGGGATGGATGATTATATTGCCAAGCCATTTCGGCAAAAGGAGTTGGATGATAAAGTTGCTTATTGGCTCGTATCAAAAAAATAAGCCGTGGCCGACCTCCGGTCTTCGTGTCGATTAAAGTGAGTACCTAGAGCACTTCAGAGTTGGAATTAGAACCTTCTTTGTCAGAGTTTGGCTTCAGCAATGAGACCTTTAGCTTTCCCCTTTTTCTCCCTGTCGTTTTTTGGTGTCTTTTTAGGAACAGGTCTCCTTTTTGGCGAGTCGTCGAAGGCGCCTCTTACTTTCAACCGAGATATCCGCCCGATTCTTTCTGATGCGTGTTTTTCGTGTCATGGCCCGGATGCACAGAAGGTGAAGGGAGGGTTGCGATTAGATCAGCGTGAGGCGGCACTGCAACCGGCCAAATCAGGCAAGACAGCACTGGTCCCGAATCATCCGGAAAGCAGTGAAATTATGCGTCGTCTCTTGACATCGGATCCCGACGAACAGATGCCCCCGCCGGAATCGCACAAGGTCTTGACTGCGGACCAGAAGTCCCTCCTTCAGCGTTGGATTGCTGAAGGGGCAGTCTATCAGGGGCATTGGGCCTATACTCCCCCCGTGCGACCCAAGGTGCCGGCCGGGGTGGGTGCGGTCGATGCCTTAATCCTTCAACCACTGAAGGCCCGTGGATTGCGGCCGTCGCCCGAGGCTGACCGGCGGATATTGGCTCGGCGTTTATACTGGGATTTGATCGGTGTGCCGCCGTCGCCCGAGATGGTAAGTCGCTTTGAATCTGACCGCGAACCGGGGGCTTACGAGCGTTTGGTGGATCGTTTAATGGCTTCCCCACAGTATGGTGAACGCATGGCCATTGGATGGTTGGATCTCGTGCGCTTTGCTGACACCATCGGGTATCATTCAGATGTGCCTCGCAATATCTGGCCTTATCGTGACTATGTGATTCGAGCTTTCAATGCGAACTTTCCCTTTGATCGCTTCACGGTGGAGCAACTTGCGGGTGATCTTTTACCTCATCCAACTCAGGATCAATTAGTGGCCTCTGGATTCAACCGACTTTTGCTCACAACCGAGGAAGGGGGGGCTCAGGAAAAGGACTATGAATCGCGGTATTTGACCGATCGAGTGCGGGCGGTGGGCACGGTGTGGTTGGGGCAGACTTTAGGTTGCGCCCAGTGCCATGATCACAAGTTTGATCCGATTCGTGCGCGTGATTTTTACTCGATGGGTGCTTTTTTTGCGGACGTAAAGGAGGGGATCATTGCGGCACGTGAACCGGGCATGCTGGTGCCGGATGAGATTCAAGGGAAGGCATTGAAACAGTTGACCGATGAAGCGGGGCGGGCGGGATCTGCCTTTGAGGCACCGCACCCAGAATTCGATGCGGCTTTTGAAAAATGGCAGCGGGAAAATTTAAGTGCGTTGGAATCGGAGGCACTTTGGATCGCCAGAGTTCCCGAGTCCGTTCGTGCTTTGAATGGGACCCAGTGGACGGTGCGCGAAGATCGGTCGATTTTGGCGAGTGGGCCCAAGCCGGATACGGAGACTGTGGTCTTGGTTCTTGCTGGTCTTGCAGAAGGTATAAAAGGGCTACGGTTGGAGGTGTTACCTGATAAATCATTGCCCTCCAAGGGACCGGGGCGCTCCGGTAACGGAAATTTTGTTTTGACCGAAGTTCTTGCACGAGTCGTTAAGGAGGGCAAAGAAGTGCGACGTTTGCCTTTTGCTACGGCTTGGGCCAACCACGAGCAGAGTACTTTAGTGGAACAAAATCCCTATAGGCTTTGGTCTGCGGCTTCGGTGATTGATGGCGACGTGAAAGGGGTTTTTGCCGGTTGGGCTATCCTGCCCAATGCGGGGCAGGCGGCTGAGTTGCGACTGGGTTTTCGCGATGGAGTGGCACTGGAGGTTGGGGAGAGTTTGGAAATCGAACTTCAGCAGAATCACGGACACGGAGCCCATACATTAGGTTGTTTCCGTCTGAGTACCTCGACCGATTCGAGAGGATTAAAGCCCATGCTATGGCCACTTTTACCAAAAGAAATCGCTGAAAAGCTTCAGGTGCCGGCCGCCAAACGGACTCCAGCACAACAGACAGCGTTGAGGGATAAATTTAAGCTGGAAGCTCCCGAATTTGCCGCCCTACGAAAGCAAAAAGCGGATGCTGAGAAAGCGGTAGCCGATTTTGAGAAGTCGCTTCCCCGAACCCTCATCACCCAACGAACAGATAAACCTCGAACGGTACGTATTCTGCCTCGAGGCAATTGGATGATTGAGACTGGGGAGGTGATAGAACCCGCTCTTCCAGGGTATTTAAAAACGGCGGGGCGGACTGAGGGCGGACGGCGTTTAAATCGATTAGATTTAGCCCAATGGGTGGTTTCTCCCGAGAATCCGTTGACTGCGAGGGTCGTTGTGAATCGGTTTTGGAAACAGTTCTTCGGTATCGGATTGTCAAAAGTCTTGGATGACTTTGGTGCGCAAGGGGAACCCCCCAGAAACCCGGAACTGTTGGACTGGTTGGCGGTTGAGTTCCGTGAAAGCGGGTGGGATGTTAAGCACCTCGTTCGGACGTTGGTGCTGAGTCAAGCTTACCGACAGGTATCGACGGCTTCACGCGAGGAGGTGGCGCGTGATCCAGAGAATCGAGATCTGGGGCGCCAGAATCGCTGGCGAATTGATGCTGAACTAGTCAGGGACACCGCCTTATCATTCTCAGGCCTCTTGGTTACTCAAATTGGGGGGCCGAGTGCGCGTCCTTATCAGCCGGATGGCTACTGGGAAAATCTAAACTTTCCTCAACGAGCCTATCAAGCGAGTGCGGGATCAGATCAGTACCGTCGAGGAGTCTACACTTGGTGGCAACGTTCGTTTATGCATCCCAGTATGTTAGCCTTTGATGCGGCAACCCGTGAGGAGTGCGCCGCAGAAAGGAATCGTTCGAATATTCCTCAGCAAGCTTTGGTATTATTGAATGATCCTAGTTACGTCGAGGCCGCTCGGATGTTCGCCCTTCGTATCCTGACTGAAGGCGGCGGGGACGATCGCTCTCGCTTAATTTGGGCTTGGCGCCGCGCCTTAGCTCGAGATCCCTCGAGGGAGGAACTAGCCACGCTGGGGCAGTTATTGCAGACTCAGCAGACAAGCTTTGCGAAAGATCCAGCGGCGGCGACTCGGTATGCTGGATTCGGAGGCGCCGCAATTCCTGCCGGTATCGATGCAGCACGATTGGCCGCTTGGACCGATATTGCACGTACAGTGTTAAATCTACACGAAACTATCACCCGCTCTTGACCTATGAATGAACTCTCTTTTCAACGTCTCTTTCTCGATCAACAACGGACCCGTCGTGTTTTCTTAGGCCGAGCCTCTCAAGGATTAGGCCTGTTCGCCTTGAGTTCTTTGTTGCGTCCGCAGTCCCTTCAAGCGGCCGGTCTTGGTGGGACGCCGAAGTTGGCTGGTTCGGTGATTCCCCGACACTTTCAACCACGAGCCAAACGGGTTATTTGGCTGAGCATGGCGGGCGGTCCGTCGCATTTGGAAACCTTTGATCCAAAGCCAAAGCTCGCTGAAATGCATGGGAAACCCATGCCAGATTCTTTTACAAAAGGTAAGCAAATCGCTCAGTTACAGGGTCAAAAACTAGTCTGTTATGGACCTCAGCACCCCTTTAAACGCTTTGGAAAAGCAGGGGTAGAATTATGCGAACTCTTTAAGCACATCGGGTCGGTCTCCGACGAGATTTGCTGGGTCCGATCGATGACCACCGAGGCGATTAACCATGATCCCGCCCACATGTTTATGAATACGGGATCACAGATTGCAGGACGCCCCAGTATGGGATCTTGGACGGTCTATGGTTTGGGATCTGAAGCGGAGAATCTCCCTGGGTTTGTGGTGTTGACTTCGCTCGGTCGTGGCGGACAGAACCAACCCATTGCCGCGCGTCAATGGGCGGCAGGTTTATTGCCAAGTCGGTTTCAAGGTGTGCATTTGCGTGGGAAGGGTGATCCGGTCATGTACCTCAGTGAACCCCCGGGTGTGACTCGTCAGGCCCAGCAACAGGTCGTGCAGACGGTAAATAAACTCAATGCACAGCATGATGCCGTTGTCGATGATCCAGAAATTAGCACGCGGATTGCCCAGTACGAGATGGCTTTTCAGATGCAATCCAGTGTTCCTGAGCTAATGAATGCCGCTTCTGAACCTGCGACCATTCAAGAATTGTACGGATGTAAACCAGGCGATGGATCTTTTGCCTCGAACTGTCTTTTAGCACGTCGCTTGGCGGAACGCGGCGTGCGATTTATTCAATTGTACCATAAGGATTGGGATCATCACGACAGTGTGAAGCAGGGTGTTGCGTATAAGGCAGAAGAGGTGGACCGCGCCTGTATGGCATTGATCACGGATTTGAAGCAGCGGGATATGTTGAAGGACACGGTGATTGTTTGGGCGGGTGAATTCGGGCGAACTCCCATGAGCCAAGGAGGCAGTGGTCGCGATCATCACAATGCAGGGTTTACCTTGTGGATGTGTGGTGGCGGCATCCGACCTGGAATAATTTATGGCGGCACCGATGAGTTGGGATATGCCGCAGTGGATAGGCCGGTGGATGTGCACGACATCCATGCCACAGTGTTGAGGCAATTAGGGATTGAACACACTCGTTTGTCCTTAAAGTTTCAAGGGTTAGATGTCCGCTTAACTGGGATTGCAGGTAAGGTGATTGACTCGATTATCTGAGAATCCGTAGAGGGAGAGGATAAGCAGAGAGATCACTTGATCGGCAAGTCCTTGAGCAATTATTAGATCCTTTATTATCAGCTTCTTTCTGCGAGGGTAGATGAGACGGCAACTGGAGGGTAGAAGTGGGACTGGCTGGTCTCAGTTTAAGACTGAAATTTTAGATTGGGGTAGGGGAGTATCGCCTTTCTTGAGTGGTTGGGTAGCCTTGTGGGCGCAGGAACCGACTTCTTGGGTCGCTAGAGATACCTGCTTGGGAAGGAGCAAGTTCGTGTTTCGGAAGCGTTCGTGCAACATTCGTGAGATGCAGTCAAGGTCCTTGAATGGCTTCCCAAAAACCACGCTTCCTTAGTGCCCCCTATTGAGTCGATGCCATCGCTCACCAGTACGCGAGGATTCCCGGAATTGATTAGATTTTGCTTTTTGAGGCGGAGTTCAAGACGCAGCCAGTGGTCCGATGGAACCTCGGGCAACCGAGCTGGGGCTGTCTTCCAGCGTCGCTGAACCTGCCGGGATTGGTAGATCCGGAAGCGGGCGGTTGGTTTGGGATCGGATGGATTCACCGAACTGCGCTGAGGACGGGGCGGAAGGCCAGAACGTAGTACCGATCGCCCGGGATGAACGAGCCCCGAAAGGCAGAGCGAACGAACCCGGCGTCTTCGCCCGAACTGCCCCCGCGGATCACGCGGATGGAGGCCGATCCCAGACCTGTCGGGTCTGTCACACTCCCGGTCGGATATTCGCCGTGCCAGTCCGAACACCACTCCCACACATTTCCCAGCATGTCGTAAAGCCCCCACGCATTGGCCGCCTTTTGCTTCACAGCATGCATCTGGTTTCCAGAGTTCCATCTATGCCACGCGATCGCATCCAGTTCCCCATATCGGGCCAAATGGGGACATTCTTAAAGAGCTAAGACGTAAGCCAACAGACACCTTGACAGCTTATTTTGGAGGAGAATAGGGGGTAAATCAGCATTCAAAAACCAAATCTCCTTACCCTCCGCGTCAAAAAGCAAATTCCTATTAATTCGGGTCGATCGAGGGCGTTCTTTGATCGAATAAAACTGATTTGGCCCTGCGCATCGGAAGGGTCGGAGGGTGCCGTGCCTTGAAGTTGAGTGAAGTCATTGCTTCCAATTTCAAATTCTCAATTTAACCTCTTTGCATGTCTCCAAGTTCAATCGACTCAGTTCTTGGTTTGGGTCGGTTCCTTCAATTGGCCCTTCGGTCGAGATCGATTTGTGCGCTGCGTGTCGGTTTGTTTTTGTTCTCGATGGGGGCCCTCTCGGTGGCGGGTGCTGAACGGCCCAATATTCTCTTCATCATGACGGATGATCACTCGGCTCAAGCCATCAGTGCTTATGGGAGTCGGGTTAATAAGACCCCTTATCTGGATCGGCTTGGAGCTCAAGGAGTGCGGTTAGAGCGTTGTTTTGCGGTTAATTCAATCTGTACGCCGAGTCGGGCTTCGATTTTGACGGGGCAGTATAGCCATCGTAACGGGGTACCCACATTTAATAGTCTAGATTCTCAGACGGTGACCGTAGCACATCGCCTTCAGACGGCCGGTTACTACACTGCCATGTTGGGGAAATGGCATTTGGGATCGGAACCGCAAGGTTTTGACGACTGGAATATTTTGCCCGGACAGGGCCGTTATGTCGACCCGGTTTTGTATGATCGAACGGGGCACCGGATTTATAAGGGCTATGTCACCGACATCATTACCGACCAAGCCATTCGTTTGTTGGAGCAACGCCCCAAAGATCGGCCCTTTTTCTTAATGTGCCATCATAAAGCA
>CAMDGV010000033.1 GCA_945898055.1 Akkermansia muciniphila
TGGCCACTGTCGGCGGATTTTGGGCGGCAGTTGTTCCTCATCCAAGGTTCCCAAGGTCTTTCCGTTCGGCAGTCCAGACTCTTTGAGCAGGCGTTCCCGCCGTCGTTCTTTGCGATCTGCTGCCTCGGCTTCGCACAGATCCAGCAGAAATCGGCGGCAGTCCCATCCCTGGGCTTGGGCACTGGCCAGCGTCTCCGGATAGCGCTTGGCCATGGTGGTCAGGTTGAAGGAACGCAGCAGCAGGCTCAGGGGATCAGCCGACATCGGGAACCTCCGATCCAAGCAAGACGTCGTAGCGTTGGAGATCGGGAGAATTGTTTTCACCTCCTGCCCTCGCTTTTGGCGAGTCTCCATTTCCTCTCTCCGCATCTTGGAAGAGAGGGGATGGACCCTCTCGATTCAAAGGAGAACCCTTCATGAACAACAAGCCCATCCACGAAATCCGCCTCAGCTCGGTCAAAGCCGCGGTTTGGATGAACAGCTCTGCGACCGGCACAAGGACTTGGTCACGTTTGGCCGCCTCTACAAGAACGCTGACGAGTCATGGAAGACCACCGACAGCTTCGGTCGCGATGACCTGCCCCTCGTGGAGAAGATCGCCGACCTCGTCCCCCGGTGGATTCACGCCAACGGACGACAAGAACCCGTCAACGAGTAGCCTTGGCAGCCGCCCATTGCCCGGGCGGCTTTTGCATTTTCAGGAGGACCGGTGAAGCCCGAACCAACCAAAACTCAGATTTCCCTCGGACGAACCGTCATCACGGCCAATGCGATGGCCACGTTGGACCATGACAGCGTTCAGGAAGCCCTTTGAGCCAAACGCGCCATACGTTCGGCTCGTTCCAGTACGATAACTCTCGGAACCTGCGCCGCCGCTTTACCTTCGGGTGACCCATCGAACCGACGACAGGCTTCCGCAAGGCGATCAGCCATTTCCTTCAAGCGCTGACGCACCATGGGCCAACTCAGTCCGGCAATTTTGGCCAATTGCTGGAAATGCTCCGGCGATACCTCCGCCAGCGTTCCCGCGGTTCCGATCTTCATCGAGAGATGTTTCGAGAGCTCCGGCCAAGCGAGGGTGCAAACCTGATCGTAGAGCGGTGCCAGGCGGCGCTTTCTCGCCGAATACAAGAATGAAAAATTCTTGCTATGTGCATCGGCGTTGCCGGTCAGCGCGGCAAAGATTACCCCGTCCAGAAAGTCACGAATGTCGACCACCGGTACCGACGACCACTCACGGATCAGGCTAAAGCAGTCCTCCAGAGAGGGCCCTCCTTCCTGCTGATACTTGCGGGAGGCGGGAAACCCAAGTGCCTGACAAAAATCCTCCTGATGCAATCGCTGGACACCGCCATCTGGTCCCGCAGCCCGATCGTATCGTTTGACGATGAGGCACGAGGTCTTGCCGATGATCCGTCGGTGGCACTCAGCCACCCTAAGTCCGACCTCTCGCGCTAGGGCCATGCACCAGGCTTCGTTGGCCACCAATCCGGGAAAACGCGCTGGCTCCGGTTTGAGAATGTGCGTGCTCGGTGTTTCGTCCAACGGCAGCGCGATCCGCATTTCGGCTGGAGCGCCATCCTCCGCGAGGATAATTGGAAGTTTGACCTGTGCCCCCGCTAAAGAAAGTCGAAGTCCCGATTCACCCGCCATGAGAGGCTGCTGAGGGAGCCGCTCCACGATAGATGCCAGAGTTGGTTCATCCAGCCAACGAAGCGTCCCGGTTCGCGATGCAGCCATTGGCACGTCTTGCGGAAGGAGCGAAACGGCTCCGGCGCAGTCCCCGCCGATCCGCTCTAGGATCGCAAAGTCATTGCCGCTGCTGACTCCGAGGATCGAAGCAATGCGATCGCGCGGTTCCGCCTCGGGAAGAAGGCCCGAGAAATACGCGCGGACCGCGCGACCGGAAAAGGGTTCTTTCTTGAGGGGTAATTGTCGCGATAGCGGAAAGCCCTGGCCCTTTGCCAGCCAGTCGGCGTCGTAGGCAAATGCCGGCTCTTCGGCGTCGGAAAGGACGCCCACCCGCACGCCGTTGAGATAAACGACGAGGCGCTTCATGATTCGACCACTTTGAGGCGCAATCCGAGGGCCTGAAGAATTCCCAAGGCTTTGCCGAGGTGGCAGGTGGGTTTTCCCTTTTCCAACTCGATGATGAAACGCAGACCGGTGCCGGAAGCCAATGCGAGGTCCTTCTGGGTGACCTTCAACCGCTTCCGGGCCAAACGGACCGCCTCACCGAGAGCTTTGGAGTCAACGATGTCCATGTTACCTTTCGGTAATTTATTCCGCGTTAGATGGGCTGGCAAGTGAAATGTTCCCGAACGGGAATTAATATTTTATAAACGTCCGAGCGCTCCGAGGAATTCCCGAACGGGAACCTTTAAAGGGATTGCTAGATCGAATTCCTCACCGGAGATTTAGCCCAGCTTCTGCTCGCCTGCCATGATCAGTCCCCAGTCGGCAGTTTACCTGCAGTGGTTACTTCTGAGCCACCAGTGCCTTTTGCCTGAGGCCAACCGGTCTCAGCGCCGCTAGGCAAAATTCATTCCACCCAAGAAATTGGCCCACTTGGGAGTGGAACGATGGGGCCGAGGGCAGGGGGAATACCACTTTTGCGAGTCTCTCGTGTTCAACGACAATTATTCTTCCCCACCCACAACGTCCTTTTGGCCCTGATTCCCTCCGAGCAAGGCCAACCCTTGGCGCACTTCTTCGAACTATACCATCGCCAACCAAGCCGCGCCCTGCAACTGATCCTCAACTCCTACCCAATCCTATGGGTCTGCCAGTCAAACGCCCTGATGAAAACCCAATCTCGCAGCAATCTCAGTCTTCGAAAGTCCCGTGCTTTTAAATTCAACGATCCGTAGTTGGATTTTAGCAAGACCACGACGCTTCCGAGACGGTACCATTGAGTTCATTTGCGCAGGCTACACCCAAGTAGGATGAATTGGGAACCATCAGGCTGGGCGTACGCTTACGCTCGTGTAAGGTACGCCCAACCCCATTGATCATGTCTACCAAGAACAAGTTCGACTCCAAGGCTGAAATCTCCGCGGATATGAAGCTGCTTGCGAGACTGGGTTATCAGCAGCAGCTCGAGCGCCGCATGAGCGGCTTTTCCAATTTCGCCATTTCGTTTTCGATCATCTGTATTCTGGCCGGCGGGATAACCTCACTTCAGTTGGGTACGAGCGCGGTCGGTGGAGTAGCAGCTGGCGTCGTATGGCCGATCGGAGTTTTGTTCGCATTGCTCGTCGCGGCAGCGATGGCCCAGGTCGCAAGCGCTTTTCCAACCGCAGGTGGGCTCTACCACTGGTCGTCGATCTTGGGCGGGAAAGGTTGGGGCTGGGCAACTGCTTGGTTCAATTTGCTCGGAGCCATCTTCATGACCGCAGCGGTTAATGTGGGAGCCTACACCCTGTTCATCAATCTGATCCTCCCGCTCTTCGGCTTAGATCCCGCGAAGCTGGGAATCCTCCACCAAGTCATCGGGGTCACCCTCATGACCGGCAGCCATGCTCTCTTTAACCATCTCGGTATCAGAGTTACGAGCTGGCTTACCGATTTCAGCGGCTACCTCATCTTCGTCGTGTCCATCGCGCTCACGATAACCATGCTGTCATTTGCTCCGTCTCGCGACTTAGGTCGGCTCTTCCACTTCACCAATTTTAGCGGTGCAGCCGGCGGCAACGTCTGGCCAGCAAACGACAACACCGGTTTCCTCCTGCTGCTGGCGCTTCTCTGGCCAATGTGGACGATCATCGGCTTCGACGCGTCCGCGCATACCTCCGAGGAAACCATCGGGGCCGCGGTGAACGTACCCCGAGGGATTCTCCGATCCGTCTTCCTTTCCGGTATCTTCGGCTTCGTGATGGTTGCCTCCTTCGTCATCGCTCTGCCTAACGTCCCGGCGGGTGCCCAACAAGGCGCCAACATCTTCTTTTGGCTGATGGACGCCATCGTCCCCAGATGGATTAAAATCCCCCTCGAGATCGGCATTGTTCTTTCCAATTATCTTTGTGGCCTCGCCTGCCTGACTTCCACCTCGAGGATGATCTTCGCCTTCGCCCGGGACGGAGGCCTCCCGAGACTTCTCCGCGGGGTCTCCTCACATCACAACGTACCTGTGGCCGCAATATGGGTTGGGGCCGGTGCGACCGTTGCCTCCACGTTGTATGCGCCAGCTTACACCACTCTGACCGCTGCCAGCATCATCCTCCTCTACATCTCCTATGTCATGCCTACGGCCGCGGGCATCCTTGTTCACGGCAAAAAATGGAACAAAATGGGTCCATTCGATCTTGGTGGGCGCAAATACAAAACGATTGGCGTCATCACCATTGTCGGCGTCATCGCTCTGGTCTACGCGGGGGTGCAACCGCCGAATCAGGCCGCACTTCCAGTCACGCTCGGAACCGCCGTGTTGCTCTTCATCGCATGGCACGCGGGGGTGAAGAAGAGGTTTCCTGGTCCCCCATTGGCCCTTGCGGCTCAGGCGAGTGAGGTAAAGGAACCAAGAATCCAACAATAATGAGCATTGGGGTCAGGTCACGATTTCTGAAAAAACCGCAGTCGTGAGGCGACCGGAACCCCGCAAGGCTTCTAATTCTGCACTCTGGCCTATGGGTACTGTTTTCGACCTGCACCACATTCGGTTCTGGCGAAGGATGCGGTGGTCAGCTTTGATGGCCTCGGGCAGCGATTATCACCTGAGCCAAGTTGCGAGTTGCTGGTGGATGGTCGGCTTATGAAATCTTGATTGGAGTTGCTTTTTGATCCTCTAGGGCTAATGAGGCCGTCTTATGGGTACTGTTTTCGACCTGCACCACATTCGGTTCTGGCGAATCATCTTCTTAGGGGTCGCCTGCGCGTTTGTGTTGGCGTTGGGATGTGAGCGCCGTCCCAACGTGGACGCGGTGCCAACCCCAGCAACAACGAGCAGCCTCGACCCAAATCTCACGGAGGCGGTGGTTCAGCTAGAGGCTCAGGAGCAGCAGTTCAATCAAACGCTTTGGGCTAAGGAAATTCTCGCGCAGGAATGCGGTCGTCTCTTCGAGGATCTCTGGGATCAGATTCAATCCGCCACCAACAAATGGGCAGCGGTCGCCCAGTTTCCCGTGAAAGAACTGATCCTGGGTACCTGGGAGCCTCTGGCACAATGGCCGCATGGGATGTCTCAAAGAAGGTTCACAGAACCCAGCATCGCCCTGTCTTCAGCGGAGTGGGGGCAGGCATTGACCGAGCTTTCCCGAGGCGGTTGGTTTTTGAACCAAACAGAGTTTCGCCACGTGCGCTTTGAAACGACGCGAGGTGGGAAACCCAAGGAGAGCCATTTCAATTTTTCCGCTCATTTATCTCGATCGAGCCTGGCTCAACGGGCGATTTTGGAAGGTGATCTTGTCGTGCAGTGGGAATCAACCACCACCAACCAACCCGCCGCCGTCCAGCGCATCGACGCTCGTGGGCTTAAACTCAAAACACGATCGGGTGAGCCGCCATTCCAGTTGGTTCTGAAGGAACCCATCGCGATGGGCAGTCAACCGTTTTCCAACGAACCCCTCTTGGTCTATGACTTGGACGATGATGGCATTTCCGAAATAGTGCTTCCCATTCGGAATCGAGTGTATCGGCGGCAGGCCGATGGGACGTACATTTCTTCCAAGTTGTGTTTGTATCCTCAGGGTATTGTCGGAGCCGCGTTGCTTGCCGATTTCGATGGAGATGGCCAAGTGGACTTACTTTCGGTCACGGGCGAGGGATTGACGATTTGTCCTGGGAACGGCGGGCTCTACTTCGAACAACCGGCGCAACTCGCTTGGAAATCAGAACTAGGCGTGTCAAGTGCCATGGTCCTGACCTGTGGTGACATCGATCACGATGGAGATCTCGATGTTTTTTTGGGCCAGTACAAGATGCCTTACCAGGGCGGTCAGATGCCCACTCCCTATTTCGATGCCAATGATGGAGATCCTGCCTATCTCCTCCGAAACGACGGTCTTCGGCGCTTCACCGACATCACTGCAGGCTCGGGCTTAGGTCCGAAGCGATACCGGCGTTCTTTGAGCGGATCCTTCGCCCATCTCGATGGCGACGGGCATCTTGATCTCCTAGTGGTCAGCGATTTTGCGGGTCTCGATGTCTATCAGGGTGACGGAACCGGCCGGTTCATCGAAGCCACCTCCTCCTGGCTTCCGGAATCGCACGCCTTTGGAATGGGGCACGTTCTGAGCGATCTGAATGCCGACGGTTTGATAGATCTGTTGGTGACCGGGATGCCTTCGCCGACCGCGGATCGGTTGGAACACTTGGGCTTGTGGCGGGAGACTCCGGTCACAGAGCGCAGTATCCGTTCAAAAATGACCTTTGGGAGCCGCCTTTTTCGAGGACTAGCCGCGGGCGGTTTCGAACGATTTCCCGATCATGAAAGTGTGGCGCGCTCGGGTTGGTCTTGGGGTTGCAATGCTTTGGATTTCGATAACGACGGATTCCCTGACCTTTACATCGCCAACGGGATGGAGAGTCGAGAATCGGTCCGAGACTATGAAGCTGAATTTTGGTTGCATGATACGCATGTCGCCAATTCCCGGGAGAGCTCAGTTGTCGATACATACTTTCGCAGTAAAGCGACACGACTGCGAGGTCGAGGTTCGTCCTATGGTGGTTATGAAAAGAACCGATTCTACTTGAATCTCCAAGGAACCTCGTTTGTCGAGGTGGCCCACTTGATGGGCGTCGCATTGGAGTTGGATTCGAGGAGTGTGGTGGCCGATGACATTGATGGTGACGGCCGCATGGATCTGGTGGTCACTAGTTTTGAACCATGGCCGCAGTTGAATCGGTCGGTCAGGATTTATCGCAATACCTTTGAAAAGACTGGGCATTGGATTGGATTCCGATTCCCAGAGTATCCGTCTTCCGTTTCACCCGTGGGCGCAACGGCAACGGTCTATGCGGCCGGACGCGTTATGGTGCGCCAACTGATCACCGGCGATTCGCATCATGCCCAGTCTGCGAATACCCTGCACTTCGGCCTAGGTACGGCCTCCCGCGTAGAACGGGTCGAAGTTCAAAGCCCAACCGGCCGCCCCATCACCCTTCAGGATCCAGCAATCGACCGTTACCATACGCTTCGGCTAAACGCGGCGATCCGGCGTTAACGGATCGACTAACTCTGCATGGAAACATCCTCAGGCGATCATCGGGGTTTAAAAATGAGGACGGTTCACCCTGTGCTCAGCCCGTTCAATACTTCGTATAGCCCGTTCGTTCTTGGTACCATAGGAAGTCTTGCTTCCCAAGCGCATCGAAGGGCTTGGCTGAAATGCCTTGGGTTGTCACTGGGTACACCGAGGTGCTGCTAATCCACTTGCGAATTTCAGCGTGGCCATCGGCAAAGGAAAACCCACAGGCCCGGTTATGGTAGGAGGCGGGAAAATCTCCCCACTGAGTCGCCCCGTAACCCGCAACGAAAAACGCGTCGTTGATGCCGTCGGGATGTTCGTCCACCGTGAGCCAAGTATTAGAAGGGTTGGGCACTTGGGTCACTTTTAGGAACTGCCGCCACTGCGGATCAAGCCATGCGCGGCCACTGGCCGACCCACCCGTGGGATCGGACAGTCCAAAGAGCGCGTTCATTGAGATGCTCCGGACCCGTTGTGACCAACCTTTCTTGCGCTGTTCCGAACTGACAAATCGGTCCGCTGGGCATTTGTAAACGCCAACGGCACCTCCAGTGTATTTTCCGAGGACCCCATTCTGAACCCACAGGAGATTGGTATTGCTGACATCGAAAACGCTGGAACTGCTCCCCCACGTCATAACGTTGTTGACCCAGTTGTCAAAGAGGCGGCGGTTGATTGCGTCTTCTGTCCCGGGAATGGTGTAATTGTTGGCGCAAGCGTCATTGAAATCCCCAGAATACAAGTGCCAAGCTAGTACTAACTGCTTGTTATTGCTGATACAGCCGATGCCTTGCGCCTTGGTCTTCGCTTTGGCAAGGGCAGGTAGAAGCATCCCCGCTAGGATGGCAATGATCGCGATCACGACGAGCAGTTCGATGAGCGTGAAGCCTTTTGATCGATGTGCACTTGGACCTGACATGACGCTCGTACTAAACGACTTTTTTTGGATCAGAGGCATAAATTTAAAGGTCTTACGGATGGGTTAATTAAAAAATTATCGATGAGTTGAGAATCTGCAACACCATTTTTTCTGACACCATTTTTCTCCCTATCCGCGGGTGGGGATGGGTCATTAGGCTTCTAAGAGCACCTTCGTTCTTTTATGGGTAACAGGAGGATCGTCCACGTTGGAAGGCGGGGGGGATAACTCAGGGGTGTCCGACCCGATGAGGCTTTCGCCGGTTTCCATTTTCGACGCAGGAATTCGGCAAGGGCAGGTTCTTTGCACGTGGAATGCGCCACAAGAATTCCGTCAGCGATCCGTACTTAGATCTCGGCCAGGCCACGCCGCTTTCGAGAGATTACAATTGAGTTCATCCGCGCAGGCTCTACCGGCGAATGAAGGATTGGGAACCATTGGATTGGGCGTCCGCTGACGCTTAAGAGACCTTCAGTGTCCGAGTTTGACTGAGTTAAATAGCGAAGTCGTTGTACTCGGGTTTCACCGTTTCAATAGGAGGTTGAAGCATACCAGCGGCGACTGTGGCGTTGGTACCTTGTTCGATGAGAATGAAGGAACCAGTTAGGCGATGGGAGGCGTAGCCATCGAATATAAGAGGTTTGGCGGTTTTGATTCGAACCTCGCCGATGTCGTTCATGGCTAATTCATCCGGATTTGGTTCGGAATCAAAGGTTCGAATGTTGGTCCGACTCTCGAGCGAAGTAATGATCGCCTGAACCGTTTGAGTTGAATGTTTGAGGAAATACTTTCGCCCTTTTTGTAGAGGGCGAGAATTCATCCAACAGACTTTTGCTTGAAGATCGCTCGACATTCCGGGAAGGGCGTCGAGACCGACAATCATATCTCCACGACTGACATCGATATCATCGCTGAGTTGAACGGTGACACTCTGCGGGCAGAAGGCTTCGTCGACAGGTCCATTGACCGTCCAGATTTGTTTAATCGTAGTTTTGACTCCGCTGGGTAGAACCATGATTTTTTGACCGGCACGTAGAATGCCGCCCGCAATTTGCCCGCTGAGACCGCGGAAATCATGAAGGTCGGCATTGGTGGGATCATTAGGGCGATTGACCCATTGAACCGGAAAACGGAGTCCATGAAGATTCCAGTCACTGGCGATGTGAATGGTTTCTAAGTGGCCAAGGAGAGTCGGGCCGACATACCACGGGGTGTGTTGCGATGGTTCGACAACATTGTCTCCGTTGAGGGCGCTAATCGGGATAAACTTAACATCCTTGATATCGAGTAAGGGAAGGAAGGTCTCAAATTCAGCCCGGATTTCGAGGAAACGCGCTTCAGACCAACCCACGAGATCCATTTTATTGATCGCGATGACCAAATGAGGAATCCGGAGAAGAGAGGCGATGTAGGTGTGGCGCCTGGATTGTTCGATCACCCCTAATCGAGCGTCAACGAGGACGATGGAAAGGTTAGCTGTGGAAGCGCCGGTGACCATGTTGCGAGTGTACTGCACATGGCCGGGGGTATCGGCGACGATAAATTTTCTTCGAGGCGTGGCGAAATATCGGTAGGCGACATCAATGGTAATCCCTTGCTCGCGTTCGGCGCGTAAACCGTCGGTCAGATTGGCCAGATTGATCTGCCCTCCACCGGTAATATCGGCCGAACGTTCTAGCGCCTCCAATTGGTCTTCCATGATCGATTTGGAGTCATAGAGAAGGCGCCCAATCAGGGTGGATTTACCGTCGTCGACGGAGCCGCAGGTGTTAAAGCGGAGGAGTTCGATCGGATGAGGAATGGGAGACATGAACGGAGTAGAAAAATAAAAGGAGAGAGGCGATGGGCGCGCACTTAAAAACGGGGGTGGCTCAGGGAGCTAATGCGAAGGTGAAGTGCTGAGAGGTTGGAAAGGCTTTTTGAAGGCGTCATTGAATTCGTAACCGCCCTTGAAATCTTCGCGCGAGTCGTTGGAGGTCTTTTTAAGGATTTGATAATCAATCATATTAAAGACGATTTCCCCGAAATCTTCACAGCGATAAATGCCCCATTCTTGGAGGACGAGTTGGGTCATTGGGCCATATTGTTTTAGGGCAAATTCGCGAATTCCATCGAGGAGTTCTTGTCCTGAGACATGGCGTGCGGCGTTGGGTGGGCGTTTAATCTGTCGTTGGGTAAATTCCAGTGCCTCGCGCAAGAACTCATAAGCGTCCCGAGTGTACCGAGAATCATTCACTAGCAGAGAGCTGAGCAGATCTTTTTTTGGGGTTTGGTCCATGCGTGTTAGCGTGACAGTCCGTGTTTAAATTCAGTGGGTCACTCCGTTCGGGAGATTGGTAGAGAGATGCGGCAAAGGAGGCAAGGGATGGACTGGCTGGGTCTGAATCCAAAGGCGGCCAACAATCCCCAAAAGGAGAACGGCGGTGATCACCCAAAGGACTCGATGTTCGGTGGGGGTTAGGTATTTCACGGGTCGCGCGGCAGCAGGATCAAGCCACCACAATATTGACCATTTTACGGGGGACGACGATGAGTTTTCGAATTGTTTTTCCCTCAAGGAAAGGCAGTGCTTTTTCGGCGATCAAGGCGGCTTTTTCGATATCGGCTTGAGAAGCGTCGACAGAGATTCGTATAACATCGCGGAGTTTGCCATTCACTTGAACGGGTAGTTCCATTTCAGTTTCGATCAGTAAAGTTGGATCGAATTGAGGCCACGGAGCGTAGGACAGTGAGGTTGGAGGCGAAAATATCTCCAAGCGCCCCCAAAGTTCTTCGACGATATGCGGTGCAAAAGGAGCGAGAAGCTGCAGGAAAGTCTGGAGAACCGAGACGGGTTTTACCTCCCAAGTGATGGCTGAATTGACAAAGACCATCATGGCAGAGATGGCGGTATTAAATTGAAGATGATCGAGGTCGTAAGTGACCTTGCGGATGCATTCATGCAGGGTCTTCAGTTGTGCTGGTGTGGCAGAAACTGCTTGAACAGCCTTGGAAAGGTGAAGTTTTTGAAGCAATTCCTCGCTTCGATCCTGCTGTGGCGCGAGAGCTTCGAGTTGTTCAAAAGCTGTTTCTGATGTTTCATCGATGAATAAGCGCCAAACACGTCCAAGGAAGCGATAGACACCCTCAACCCCTTTGGTATTCCAAGGCTTAGTATCTTGGAGCGGTCCCATAAACATCTCATAAAGTCGAAAGGCATCGGCCCCGTACTCGACTAGGACGTCATCTGGGTTGACCACATTACCTCGAGACTTGGACATTTTTTGGCCGTCTTCACCTTGAATAAGGCCTTGATTGACCAGTTTAAAGAACGGTTCAGAAGTGGACACATGTCCAAGATCGAAGAGAACTTTGTGCCAAAATCGCGCGTAAAGTAGATGGAGAACGGCGTGTTCTGTCCCGCCGACATAGAGGTCAACACCTGGGGTCGCTGGGGAGTTTTGAGCCGTGCCCATCCAGTAAGATTCCGCAGGGTGCCCGACGAACCCAGTGTTATTGTTGTTGTCGAGGTAGCGGAGGTAATACCAGCAGGAACCCGCCCATTGCGGCATGGTATTGGTTTCGCGAAGCGATCCGTCCGGTAGCGTTAACCAGTCGATGGCGCGAGCCAGAGGCGGTTGGCCGTCGGCAGTGGGCTTGTAGTCATCCAGTTGGGGCGGGAGCAGTGGCAATTGGTGAAGTTCCAAAGCCTCGTGGTAAAGGGTTCCGTCGTCGTCTTTTTTCCAAACAAGAGGGAAAGGTTCACCCCAATAGCGTTGGCGACTGAAGAGCCAATCGCGCAGTTTATAATTAATGGTTCGAGCACCGCGCCCTGAGGATTCGAGCCAGTCGGTAATCTTCTGTTTGGCTGCACGCGTTAGAAGTCCGTCGAGATGAATCTCGGCACTGTTCGAATGGATGGCCGTCCCTTCATCGCAGAACCCTTGCCATTGGGTTTTAGAATCCGGAGGTTGAACGACTTGAATGATCGGAAGATCAAATTTTTGCGCAAATTCTAAGTCCCGTTCGTCGTGCGCAGGAACCGCCATAATGGCCCCGGTACCATAAGTTGCTAGGACGTAGTCGGCGATCCAGACCGGGATTTCTGCGTTGTTTACTGGATTAAGGGCGTAGGCACCCGTCCAGACCCCGGACTTTTCCTTGGCCAACTCAGTCCGTTCGAGATCTGATTTGCGCGTGACCTCGGTTTGATAGGCTTGGACAGCGGCGCGTTGAGCGGCCGTGGTGATCTGTTCAACCAATCGATGTTCTGGGGCCAGCACCATGTAGGTAGCGCCGAAGAGAGTGTCGGGGCGAGTTGTGAAAACACGGACTTTTTCTGAATGACCGACGAGTCGGAAATCGACTTCGGCACCTTCACTTCGGCCGATCCAATTTCTCTGCATTTCTTTGAGAGAATCGGACCATTCGATGGTGTTTAGATCTTCGAGAAGACGTTCGGCAAAGGCAGTAATGCGGAGTTTCCATTGTCGCATGGGTTTGCGAATGACGGGATGACCACCGACTTCACTTTTACCATCAATCACCTCCTCGTTGGAGAGGACAGTGCCGAGTTCTGGGCACCAGTTAACCGGCGCTTCTGAAATGAAGGCGAGCCGCTGAGAGTCACAATAAGCCCGACGTTGGGCTTTGGATGCCACGCCCTGGGGATAGGTGATCGATGAGATTGGTTCCGCGCGACGGGTGGCGGGGTTGAACCAAGAATTATAGATTTGAAGGAAGATCCATTGGGTCCAACGAAAATAGTCTGGATCGGTGGTATTAACCTCGCGAGACCAGTCGTAACTAAAGCCCAATGACTGAATCTGACGGGTGAAATTAGCGATGTTTTGTTCGGTAGTAATTCGAGGGTGCTGACCTGTACGGACCGCATATTGTTCTGCCGGCAAGCCAAAAGCATCCCAACCCATCGGGTGAAGCACATTGAAACCTAAAGAGCGCCGGTAGCGAGCAAGGATGTCGGTTGCCGTGTAACCCTCTGGATGGCCCACATGCAACCCCGCACCAGACGGGTAGGGGAACATATCGAGGATATAGTACTTGGGCGGTAACGACTCAGCAGTCGGGGATTGTCCTCCGAGCCTGTGGCGAATTCCGAAGGGATGAGACTCCGGAATGGAATCGCCTGGATTCCATGCGCGATAGGTTTGCTGTGCCGCCCATTGGCGCTGCCACTTAGGTTCAATCCGGTGGAACGGATATTGCCGCCTCGACATAAAGTGGCCGGATCATAGAGAGAGATTGTCGTCGGCGCAATCGGGGAGGCGATCCGTCGCTGGGTTTGTGTTGGTGAGCAGCGAACAGGAATTCGATTCAGCTTTTAGTCAAATTGATGTCCTCTAATCAAAAGAAGGTCAGAGCACTCCGACGCAGCGAAGAAGTGTTTCTTGGACGATATGTTCGGTTGCCAAAGAAACGGCGAGAGGATTTCCAGAGCGGATGCTGTGCGCTAGTTCATTGAATTCGCCGAGATAACGCTGAAATCGAGGAAGAGCTACGGTCGATCGTCCCTTGGGGAGATCGATCATCGGGGCCGCTAGATCAATGCTCAATTGAGGCGGTTCGATCGGTTGAAGAAGTGCATTGCCTCGAGTTCCACAGAATTCGAACGAGCGGTTTTCGTTGGCATTATGGCGTTGAGCAGTACTCGTGATGACCACTGTTGTGCGAGGGAATTCCAGTATCGCGACCGTCGTATCGGCCAGTTTATCCGCCTTTGAAGAGGAGGAGGTTCGGAGAAAGGGAGTCACGCGGTCGGGGCGTCCGAGAAGTCGGACCACGACATCAATCACATGGGAGCCTAATTCGAAAAGGACGCCACCAGGAAACTTTGCCCATTCGGTTCGTCGGGTCGCATCCAGTTGATTATCGATGCTGATCCGAATTAGGAAAACCTCTCCGAGCGCCCCTTGTTGGATGAGATTAAAAGCGTGGATGAGGCCGGGATGATGTCGCCACATGTAGCCTACCTGCAGCAGGCAGTTCCGCTCATCAGCGAGACGAATGAGGGTCTCCATTTCACCTGGATTGAGTGCTGGGGGTTTTTCCAAATGAAGGTGACGCCCGGCATCCAGAACTTTTCGGGCGAGACTCGCGTGTTGAGAGACTTCGGATTCGACCAAGATGACTTCTGCCCGTTCAAGAACCTCTGCTTGAGTGAGGATGGAGACTCCCTTGGCCCTGTACTCATCCGCGAGAGTGGCTGTTTCGGCCCAAGCCCCGAGAAGTTGGTAATCTGCAGACTCGCGCAGGAGGCGGCATTTTTCTGCTGCATGAGAATAGGCGAGTCCAAGAACACCGGCTCGAATCTTGCGAGTTAAATCCCTTTGGGGCGACTGTGGAAGATCCGCAGTTCCACCGGCCGAGGTCATCACCAAGCCGGCGGTCGTCGTGGCGAGGAATTGCCGGCGGTCGAGCGGTCGGTTCGCGGTTTGGAGATTCATAGACTGAACGAATGCGATTGAAATCCAAACAAGCGATTCCTACTGCGACAAGGATCCTCGAGGAAATCCAAGAATTTCCTGATTTAGAATCGATGGAGTGTCGGCTTGAAAGAAAGGTTACTCAGGTTTATGGAGGCTGTGGCACGCCTTGCAATTGACAGCAGATTTAAAGTCAACCACGGCTCCCGCTTTACCTTTGACGAGGTCGATAGCAGCGAGGTTGAGCGCTGTCGTTTTTTCGGTCCAGCTCTTGAGATCGCCCCGTGGGGCGTGGTTCAATTTTAGTTGAGCAGTCAGGTTAGCCATCAAGGCGAAGTCGGCATCGTTGCCTTGTCCTTTAGAAATGCGGGAGGCAAGAGATTCTTTACCCTTAAAACCCTCTTCCATAATTTCCTCAATGCTCTTGAGCTTAGCGGCGGAGTGAGTGGCGCAACCCGCTGCGACCAAAGTGACGACTGCGGTTGAGAGAAGGAATGATGGAAGGGACAGTTTCATTAGGCGTTTAGTTTCAGCGAATCAGTTCACCAACGTATTAAAATGATTTGAAGCTGAGGAAAGCTGCTTTTGCAAGAAAGTATGAGTTTGAGCCTTGAGTTGATTGCCATTGGCTAAAAATTTGTCTTAATTCCTCTCAATTGTGGTTTGCAGCGCCTTTTACCTTCAGTGTTTGGCAAAAGTAGCAGAGGCGGCCCCTTTGATGAGGAAGGTGGCTGCCCCATTAGAAACGGACTTTTAAATGAAACGACAACGTTCTTCAGCTTCTGTGGATTACGGGTGGATGGGTGTCATCAATCGAGGTCTCGGTTGGTGCCTATTTATCGGAATCCTAGGGTTCATTTTAGCGCAGTACGTCCCTTTGATTGAAACCAATCGCCTTTTGAGGAAGACCTTAGCGGATTGGAGAGAGACGGAGTCTCAGAATACTCAGATGCACGCGACTCATTTGCGACGGATCGATGGGCTGCGGAATGATCCACGCACGGTTGAGCGGACCGCACGAGAGTTGCTGCAATTAGCGCGTCCTGATGAGACCGTCCTTTTCTTTGTGAACTCAGCCGATTCGAAGCGAGCGCCGGCGGGTCGCTCGTTTATCCCGACACCTCGTTAAGAGGTTTTGATCGGATCTTGGGACGGTTTCTGGTGTTCACGGCTTCCCCAGAGGAGAAGATCCAGTCACCCTTTTGACCTATGACCGAACCAGACCAATTGCGTGAACTCTTCCGGATGCAGAAATCATTGAATGAAAGGATCGGTGTTTTTACCGATGCGATGTCTGAGGCTGATAAAACCAAGTGGGTGTTAAATTACACTCGAGCGATGAGCCAAGAGTTAGCTGAACTGACCGATAGTGTGCCTTGGAAATGGTGGGCGAAATACCAGACGTTTGATGAGCAAAATGCGCGGGTGGAGGTAGTGGATCTCTTGCACTTTGTGATTAGCTTAGCGCAGGTATTGGGGATGGATGCAGATACCGTTTTTGCGGCTTACCTCAAAAAGAATGAGGTAAATTTGAAGCGTCAGGATACGGGTTATGTGACCAAGGATGCGGAAGACTCAAAGCACATTTGATCGAAGTCTTGCCTTGGATTGATCCATTGCATCATCGCTTAAACAGGTGAAGTTCCGGTGCTGACGTTGCGGGTTAGACTTGGAATCGATCCAAAGAAAAAGAGATCCTCCTTCGTGGTGAACCAATTAGAAAAGGGCTTTATGCGCCTCAGTAAGCCTCGTTTGACCGAGCGACTTAGTCGCCGAATTCCGCCCCATTATCGGGCGGATCTTGCGGGTATTTTGATTTCGGAGTCCGTTATTCAAAAACGTATTGCGGCCCTAGGACGGGCTATCACGAGGGATTTTGCCGGCCAAGAGGTGATTGTTATTTCACTTTTGAGCGGCACGGTCCTTTTTCTAGCGGATCTCCTTCGGCAATTGCCTTTTCCATTGAGGGTCGATTTTATGGGGGTTTCTAGTTATCGATCTGGTACTGAATCTGGACAACTTGTCTACACCAAGGAAATCAAACTGGACCTGCGAAAGAGCCATATTTTGTTGGTTGACGACATTTTGGATACTGGGAAGACCTTAAGGACAGTTTTTGCCAAGTTGCGAACTCTGGGTCCACAATCGATTCGTACCTGTGTTTTGCTCGATAAGCAGTCGCGTCGAACGGAACCTTTTGATGCTGACTATGTCGGCTTCATTTTGCCGAACTTATTTGTGGTCGGATATGGGCTTGATTATGCGGAAAGGTACCGCAATTTACCTTTTCTCGGCGTCCTTAAACCGGAAATCTACGAGGTGACACACTCGCTGCTGAACCCGGACAAATCAGCGAAAAAGTCTGGATCGGCACCCAAGACAAGCTCTCGGGCGAATCTGGATATTTAACATCTGAGTCCATGACCTTACATTTTATTTTTTGGTCCTATTTTGCTGAGGTTGCTGGGATGAAAGAGACTGAGATTGAGGTTCCAGAAGGAGCCACGCTCGATGAGGCTTTAGAGGTTTTCTACACTCATTTTCCTCCATTTAGAGCCCTTAAAAATTCAACGCTGGTGGCTGTGGGGGTGGAGTATTCTTTGCCCACCCAACTCTTACGGCCTAAAGATAGCGTTTCCCTTTTCCCTCCTGTTTCAGGTGGATGAGGTTGGTTCGTTAATCGGTTGGTAAACTTTTTGATGATGCACCGAGAACTCGTTTTATCCGAAAGGGTTATTTTGGAGGGGAACCCTGCTGGATTCCGACGCCCCGAGGATCCTGTTGGTGCGGTGATTACCTTCTTAGGTGTGGTCCGAGGCACCGAGTTGCGTCAGCCGATAGCGGGCCTTGAGTATTCGGCTTTTGTGCCGATGGCTGAGGCCGAATTTCACAAACTCTTCGACGAAGCGGATCAACGATGGCCTTTGCACTCCGTTCGGTTGGTGCATCGATTAGGCCCCGTGGGTGTGGGAGAAATCTCGTTATGGATTGAAGTGGAAGCAGCTCATCGAGCGGAGGCTTTTGCGGCATGCCAGTGGTTAATCGACGAGATGAAACGGGTTGTGCCGATTTGGAAGAAGGTGATTCCGATACTGGAGGTGTCTCGAAAGAGTGATTAGTCGAAAAGGGATTAGGAGGGGATGGGTTGACCGCCAGCCGCGGTTGATTTTCAAGCGAGATTTTGCCTTGGACTGAGCCCTTCGGCAGTTATCGTCTCGTTGACCCTCCATTATTAAGCGAGAATTCCCTTTACCACCGTTCCGTGCAAGTCGGTCAGGCGGAAGTCGCGGCCTTGAAAACGGTAGGTTAACCGTTGATGATCCAATCCGAGGCAATGGAGGAGAGTCGCATTTAGATCATGGATATGAACCGGATTTTCGACGATATTGTAGCAGTAATCGTCGGTCTTGCCATAAGTCGTTCCCGGCTTGATACCGCCACCGGCCATCCAAAGTGAAAAGCAACGACCGTGATGATCTCGGCCATGATTGTCCTTTGAAAGTTGTCCCTGAGAATAGACGGTACGACCAAATTCACCGCCCCAAATCACCAGAGTCTCGTCTAATAGTCCTCGTTGTTTTAAATCTTTAACCAGAGCGGCACTCGCTTTGTCTACGTCCTTTGTCTGACCACGAATTTGCCCGGGCAAGTCACTGTGCTGATCCCAACCACGGTGCATTAGTTGCACAAATCGAACCCCTTTTTCGATCATTCGACGTGCCAAAAGACAGTTCCGTGCAAAACCGCCATCGGTCGGATTATCAACAATCCCATACAAGTCTCGGGTCGACTGTGGTTCTGTGGAAATATCACTGACTTCGGGTACAGCCATCTGCATCTGATAAGCCATTTCGTACTGGGCAATTCGTGTATTGATCTCGGGATCACCAAAGGATTCGGCGGCCATTTCATTTAAGGATTTCAATCCATTTAACATGGCCCGCCGCCCGCTCTGATCAATCCCCGCTGGATTACTCAAATAAAGGACCGGATCCTTACTGCTACGAAAGCGAACCCCTTGATGTTGGCTTGGCAAAAATCCAGGGCCCCATAAACGGGAAAAGAGCGGTTGATCCGTCTTATTACCGCTTCCTTGCGAGACCATCACAATAAAGGAGGGCATCTGCTTGGACTCGCTACCGATACCATAACTCAACCACGCCCCGAGACTTGGTCGACCCGGTTGTTGGCTACCGGTCTGGATAAAAGTAAATGCTGGGTCGTGATTGATAGCCTCAGTATGCATGGATTTGACCACACAGATGTCATCGGCTACTGAACCGATATTCGAAAGCAACTCACTAAGCCAAAGTCCTGATTTACCATGCTGCCGCCAATCAAACATCGAAGCAACACAGGGAAAAGATTTCTGACCGGAAGTCATACCGGTAATGCGTTGCCCCATCCGAACGGAACCAGGTAATTCCTCACCATGATGCTTCTTGAGATCTGGTTTGTAATCGTAGAGATCAATGTGAGAGGGACCGCCTGACATGGTCAGAAAAATCACCCGCTTTGCCTTCGGAGCAAAATGGAGCGAAGGCAAGACTCCCAAGGATTTCAGATTTGAGTCAGTCGGTTTGGCTGCAAACAAATCGGGGTTCAACACTGAAGCCAGACCGACCGCACCGATCCCAGCCGCGCCGCGACCAAAGAAGGCTCTTCGGTTGAGTAAGCTGGCAAATTCCTGACGTAGTTGAGGAGTCATGCGTGGGTCTAAAGAGGTTTCAGTCGGACGAAAGGCATCGGCATTTTCTGGTGTTTTCATGGTTAGGCCTTTGGATTACTCAGCCTTTGGTCACTGTTTCATCGAGGTTTAAAACGGTACTGGCCACCAAGGTCCAAGCGGCAAGTTCCGCAGGAGTCCACCGGGTGCTGTACGCTGAATCACCTGCCTTGAGCAAGGCTACTGCCGCGGGTTCACTGGCTTTATACCGAGCTAATTGATCGATAAATACTGCTTGCAAGATAGACAGTTCCTTCTTCTCCGCCTTTCGACCGGTTGCCATCCGAAAAATTAAGGCAAGGCGTTCATCTTCTTTTTGGACTGCTCCCAAAACTCGCTCTGCCAAATGACGGGCGGCTTCGAGATAGGTAGGGTCGTTTAAAAGAACAAGAGCTTGCAGGGGGGTATTTGTTCGCGGACGCCTGACGGTGCACACTTCGCGGTCCGGCGCGTCAAAAGTCGACATTTGCGGAGGAGGCGAGGTTCGTTTCCAAAAGGTATACATTGATCGTCGATAAAGATCGCTTCCCGTACTTTGCACAAAGAATTGGGCGGAAAAATTGGCGCTATCGGCTCGTTGAGAAAGTTCGCGCCACAAATCACCGGGTTGATACGGTCGGACGCTACGGCCTCCAATTGTTTCCCCTAATAAACCACCTACTGCTAAGGCTTGATCGCGGACAAATTCCGCTTTAAGCCGGAATCGGGGGCCTCGTGCCAGCAGACGATTCTCCGGATCTCGCTCATGGGTCTTGGAGCTCATGCGGGACGACTGCCGATAGGTCGCGCTCATCACGATTTTTTTATTCAACGCTTTTACGTTCCAACCGCTTTGCATGAATTCAGTCGCTAACCAGTCGAGCAACTCTGGGTGACTGGATTGTTCACCTTGCGAACCAAAATCTTCCGCTGACTTCACAAAGCCAGTGCCGAAGTATTGTTGCCAAAATCGATTCACCGCGACACGCGCAGTCAACGGTTGATCGGGCGACACCAACCACTCTGCTAAGTTCAATCGATCGGCCCGTCCCTGAGTCTTGATCGACGGTAGACTTGCTGGCACTCCGGGTGACACCTTCTCACCTAATTGATCGTACAGTCCTCGTAAATGCATCGGCGTGTCTCGCGGTGTTGCCAACTCACCCATCACCATCGTGGTCTGGATCGCTTTATTGAGTCCGTCACGCTCTTTGCGAAGGTCGCTTAAGGCCTTAGATAGGGTCCGGAAACTCTCCGGTGCTGCGGTCTCGCGAAAGAAGGTACTCAACTGTTTTCGTTGTGCTTCGTTCAGCGACTCAGAAGGTTTGGTGAGAAGTTCCAGAATGGGCTTTTCTCTGTCGGTGGGAGTGGCAGGAGATTTCTCGCGCCAGGCTTTTTCCCAAAGACTCTGCAAGGGAGGTAACGCGGCTTCGGCTTCATTAAACGCCGTCTGGGTTTGCCTCAGACCTTCATCGATCTGGTTTAATCGTTTTGATTCCGCCGCCGTAGGAAGCTGCAGAAACGGTTTAGCATTCCCGCTATACCCGTCTAATCCCGATTCTGGGACATTGTTAAAGAAAGCATAAAACTGATAGTACTCTTTTTGGGTGATCGGATCGTATTTGTGATCATGACATTGGGCGCAGGCAAAGGTGAGCCCCAGCCAGACTGTCGACGTCGTATTGACTCGATCGACGAGGTAAGCATGCTGATATTCTTCGGCGATGGCTCCTCCCTCATAGTTGATCATGTGGTTGCGATTAAACCCTGAAGCAACACGCATCTTAGTCTTCTTGGATTCCAGCTCCGCAACCGTCAATCCGCCGGCTTCTTTCCGTCCAGTTTCGGCAGTCAGTCGTTCAGCCAAAATATCTCCAGCCAATTGTTCGATGGTAAAGGCGTCAAAGGGTTGGTTGTTGTTAAATGATTCAATAACCCAATCACGCCATGCGGTCAGGTCGCGCCCCGAGTCCAAGTGGTATCCATGGGTGTCAGCAAAACGTGCGGCATCTAACCAATCCACTGCCATACGCTCGCCATACCGAGGTGACTTCAGCAATCGATCCACTAAATGCTCATAGGCATTGGCACCTCGATCGGCTAAGAACGCTTCGATTTCAGCCAAAGTCGGGGGTAAACCGGTCAAGTCGAGGGATAGCCGTCGAATTAAGGTCTCCTTGTTTGCCTCAGGTAGAGGCCGAAGTTTGTCCTTCTCCAAGCGCGCCAAAATAAAACGATCGATTTCGTTACGAGACCAATTCGCTCGCTTTACTTCAGGTAATTCAGGTCGACTCGGCGGAACAAAAGACCAATGGGCTTGGTACTCGGCACCTTCGGTGATCCATTGTTTCACCGTCTTGATTTGGGCGGCGGTCAACTTCTTGCCGCTCTTGACTGGGGGCATTTGGTCATCGGCATCTTGGGTGATCAAGCGCTTGAATAACTCACTTCCATCGGGTTTACCCGGCACAATGGCTTGAGCTCCTGACTTTGAAGGCTTGATTGCCTCAGCACGGAGATCGAGTCGGAGTCCGGACTTTCGCTCCTTCTCATCAAACCCATGGCACTTGAAACAATTTTCAGAAAGTAACGGGCGAATTTCACGATTGAAATCCACTTTTGCCTGCAGCAAGACGACTGAAAACCCGGCCCCCAGCAACAGCAGCCGGAAGAGTCGTCGAACGGGGTGAGGTGAAATAGGCATGACTAACCAGAGTAGTACCTACTTTTCCGGTCGCGATCAAATCCTTGCTCAGACTTTTCAGTAAATGTTTTAGCCCCATTTTATCGCAGACCAGTCCACCGCGACTCAGTGCCATCACTTCGATGCCGCGGCTTTTGTCGCTTTCTTGGCATCGTCTGCGGCTTGGCGAGCCATCGCCCAAGCTTGCTCCGCTTTTTTGAGCTGAGAACCGTTTAATCCCATTGCTTGCAAAACTCCTCTTGCCATCAGTTTATCGCCTTCGAAGGCCATATGAACGCCGTCATTGGTCAGCACCATTTGATCCGGTTTATTCTCGGCTTGAAGACGTTGCTGAAAGAGTGCGTTCAGATCGGCCATTCGTAGTTTCTTCTCCTGAGCCAAGGTTCGCAGGGTGTCATTGTAGAGCGCTAATTTGGCGTTTTCAGGATTGCTCAGCTTTTCATGAATCACGGTCGAGGTTAACATCACGATCTCGATTCCTTTGCCTCTCGCCTGATCGACAATAGCGGCCATATTCTTTTGATACGTCCCGCGCGCCGCTGCTTCCGGCCCATAGATTCCACCCGTCAAGGCAGCCTCATTCAGTGCAACGCCGTTTTTGCCGTGCCAGACATCATTCACCCCACAGCTAAGGGTCATCCATTGAGGGTTTTTCGAGAGGACATCACGCTGCAAACGCGCGAGCATATCGTTGGATTTATGACCGCTTATTCCGGCAGGAACCGCTTCAGCCTTCACCTGATTCGCTTCTAATCCAGACAGGACCAACCGCACGTACCCGAATGGATTACCCCAACCTGCCTCAGTAATGGAGTCACCAAGAAAAGCGATTTTATCCCCACTCTTAATGGCGATGGCCGCGGTCGCAGTTTGAACCAAGAAAAAAGCAAGGAGAGCGCCAACCGCCCAACGTTGGGGAGCGAGTTGAAGAGAAAGTGGATTGTTCACAAACTCACTTGTCCTCAAATCGAAGCAAACTGAGCAAGCCAAAATTTGGCCAACCTCTTTTGACAGAGTGCTAGACTTGGGGGGCACTTGTGTCGAGCAGACTTCAAAACTAGCGGTTTTAACTCCAGTCTTAATTCTGAGAGAGGAAGCCGTCCTTGCCGCTCTTTCCGGGCTAGCAAGAGCAGATCGCAGTAATTAAATTTGAGTTGATTCTGACTGGCTCAATTAATTTTCCGTGGATTGTAGAACGGGTCATTGCGCAGTTTTCATGACCAAAACAGACCTCCCACGGCGCGCGAGGTACTCAGTTTTCTGCCTCCCTTCGGGGTAGTTTATTTGAGTTGTCAGACTCTCTTTTGGAACTGTTAAAAGACATAAGATCATTCCTTTATTGCATCGTCTGGGATATCTCGCTGAAGGTTTTCTTTTCCATGCAACCATTCCTGTTCCTTAATAGCGCTCCAATTCAACGAGAGCCTTTGGTTCTTGATTGAAAACAGGTCGAGCCCATTTCTTTGAACAGCACCACTTTCTTAATTGTACTTTCTGACCTCGTATGATCGCCACCCCCTTCTTTAGTCCGTCAATCCCCTTAATCGCCGCTCCGCCTACACCACTGACCGCCGATGGTTCCCTGAATCTCGCTGCTGTGGAAAAGCAAGCCACTCAACTTGCTGCCGACGGGGTTAGCGGTGTTTTTATCGGAGGCACTACCGGCGAGTCGGCTTCACTGACTCTTGAAGAACGACAACAGCTGGCGGCCCGTTGGTGTGAAGTGCTTCATCGAAGTTCATTGAGACGAATTATCCATGTGGGATCCAACTGTCTTGCGGATGCCTGTCGACTGGCTGATCAAGCGAGGAAACTACAGGCTGACGGAATTGCCGCCGTCGCTCCGTGCTATTTTCGACCAACTGATACACGTCTATTGGTCGATTGCTGCGCCCAAATTGCCGCTGCGGCGCCAGAGCTTCCCTTCTATTACTACGAGATCCCGAGTATCACAGGGATTCATTTGCCAACCGACCGATTCCTTTCGGAGGCGATGGAGAGAATTCCCTCGTTTGGTGGGTTGAAATATAGCAATTCCGACCTGCCTTTACTTCAACGCTGCGTCGCGATTGCTGCGGGTCGGCTCGAGCTCTTTTTTGGTTCTGACGAAATCCTGCTCGCCGCCCTCGGGTTTGGAGCGACGGGTGCGGTGGGGTCCACCTACAATATTGCCGCACCGCTCTATCGACGAATGCTGGCGGCAGCAGCCAATGGGGATTTTGAAACGGCGCGGGCGGCCCAACTTCAGTCGGTCGGCTTGGTCGATGTCCTGTCACGCCACGGCTACCTTCCGTCCCTTAAAGCGGTGCTTACTTATCGGGGAATCCCGATGGGCCCGGTTCGACTGCCGCTGCGGAATCTGGGGGCAGAGCAGGTGACCGTTTTACTCAAGGAAATCGAGGCGATAGGCGCATGGTAAAGGGGGCCTTTACAGCGATGGTCATTAAAAAGGGGCTGATCAAGTTCAGATTTACCGCCAAAGTGGGGTGCTGAAATGATTAGACTCTCGGCGGTGAACCCACCCCTTCCTTCAGCGGTGGGTTAAATTCAGGGCAAGGAAGAGGACGCTTTTGTTCTTGATTGAAGGATGAGGGAGTTTGCGATGGCTCCAACTTGTTTTGCCAAGGGTCATTGCCGAAGGATTCGCCCAAAGATTCGGAGATTGCCGGCGTTGAGGGTGTGCCGGAAGAACGAGTCGGTGGATGACCCCATGGGGGGGCGGGCTTCTTATTTTCTAAACAAGAGCCCTCAATTGTGAGTCAAAAGTCGACTCGAAGAATCTCTCTTAACAAGATTCTGCCGCAGATGAATGAGTTGGGGTAATCTGCCCCAATCAATCCCTAAGCTGGACTTGAGGGCTCGATTACTGCTTGGATTTTGTCCTCGTTTTATTTCTATGATCGATTCCTCTCTAGTTCCCCTTATGGATTCACTTAAGACCGCCAGTGAGCACCTTGTGCGGGTCCGTTCCGAAATGGGGAAAGTGATTGTAGGGCAGCATGAGTTAATCCATCGGTTGCTAGTGGGAATGGTGGCCGGGGGACATATTTTGCTGGAGGGATTGCCGGGTTTAGCCAAGACGGCCAGTGTGAGCACTTTGGCTCGGGCGACCCATTGTAAATTTTCGCGGATTCAATTCACCCCTGACCTCTTACCCGGCGATATTACTGGCACACTTATTTATGATCCGTTGCAAGGGACTTACTCGACTCGGCAGGGACCGATTTTTGCTAATTTAATTTTGGCCGATGAGATTAATCGTGCACCCAGTAAAGTTCAATCGGCGCTCTTGGAAGCGATGCAGGAACGTCAAGTCACGATTGGTGATAAGACTTGGGCCTTACCGGAACCCTTTTTGGTTTTAGCCACTCAGAATCCGATTGAACAGGAAGGGACTTATCCTTTGCCTGAAGCTCAGATGGATCGGTTTATGTTGAAGGTAGTGGTGGGGTATCCGACCGCAGCTGAGGAGTTAATTATTCTGGACCGCATGGCAACGACGCGTCCGGAGGTCATCGTCAATTCTGTGGTGTCGCCCAAGGAAATTATGGCTTATCAAGCCCTTTTGAATGGCATTCGCGTCGACCCGTTGGTCCGTGATTATATTGTGAGGTTAGTGGTGGCAACCCGAGAGGCTGCTGCCGGTACCGGTGTCGCGCCAGAATTGAAACGATTTGTACGGATCGGGGCGAGTCCACGGGCGACGATAAATCTGACCCTTGCGGCGCGGGCTTGTGCCTTAATCGAGGGGCGGAATCACGTGACACCGGAGGATGTGAAATTGATTGCCACCGATGTCTTGCGTCACCGCATCCTCCTGACCTATGAGGCCGAGGCGGATGAGGTGAGCACTGAGAGCTTGGTGAAGATTTTGTTGGCCAAAGTAAAGGTGCCTTAAAGCAAGGAAAGTCTCCTTGGCCCAGTTCAAGTTGATCCTTCAGTGGGGATACCTTTGACGTGGGGCAGAGCGGTCAATCGGCGGCTATTTTTTTGGAGGTAAATCCTTTCGAGGAAATAGCGGCACTGGCTCACCGATCTGATGCCCTTCGGTCAACTTGCCCCAAGCACTATTTTGCCAATTTGAGGGTTCCCCAGAGGCTTTGAGTTGGTCGTAGATCTTCCCTGCAATCGTCGGCATCACCGGCCAGATGAGGACGGCAAGAATTCGGCAGGCCTCGATTAAATTATAGAGGACATCGTTTAGTTCAGACGCCTTGGAGGGATCTTTGGCAAGGGTGAAGGGGCGAGTTTGTTCGACGAACAGATTAGCACGATTGACCAAGGTCCAAGTGGCGATCAAGGCTTCTTGTGGATCATGGCGAACGTAGGCCAGTCGAGTGGATTCAACGGCCGCCTGAACATCAGGCGCGAGTGTTGGGGTGGGAGGTGGAACGATTCCTGCGCGGTATTTATTGAGCATATTAACCGCGCGGTTCAGCAGGTTACCCAGCCCATTGGCTAACTCGGAGTTATAGCGCGCTTTAAAGCCGTCGTCGGTCCAGTTGCCGTCGGGACCAATTCCGAGCTCTCGGGTCATGTAGTAACGGAAAGCGTCGACCCCCCATTCGTCGATTACGCTGAGTGGGTCGACGACATTGCCGGTACTTTTGCTTAGTTTTTGGCCGTCTTTTTGCCACCAACCGTGGACTAAAATAGTCTTGGGAAGGGCAGCCCCAAGGGTGTGGAGCATAATTGGCCAGTAGACAGCGTGAAATTTTAGGATGTCTTTACCGACAAAATGAAGGTCAGCGGGCCAAACTTCGAGTGAGGCTGGCCGGCCCGGATAGCGTGCACCGAGTGGGTTGGTCGCCTGGGGATCTCCGAGTGAGGCGGGTACCGAGAAATAATTTACCAAGGCATCAAACCAGACGTAGGTGACGAAGCTAGGGTCGAAGGGGAGCGGAATGCCCCAAGAAAGGCGCGATTCAGGGCGGCTGATACAGAGGTCACCGAGGACCTGAGATCGGAGGAAGCCGAGGACTTCGTTGCGTCGATAATCCGGTTGAATGAATTCGGGGTGAGCCTCGATATGTTGCAGGAGCCACTGCTGATGTACCCCCATCCGAAAGTACCAGTTTTCTTCGATCAATTCATTGACCTGACCCCATCGAGTATCCCAGGTGCCATCGGGATTACGGTCTTTTTCGGTCAGAAAAGTCTCTTCTTTAACCGAATAAAAACCGGCGTAGGCCGCTTTGTAAAAATGGCCGGCGTCATTGAGTTGGTGAAGCAGGGCTTGGACCACGCTGGAATGCCGCAGTTGAGTGGTGCGAACGAAGTCGTCGTGGCTCAGATTGAGACGATCGACAAAGGCTAACCATTGATCGGCGAGGGTGTCGCAGTAGAGCTGAGGTGACTGGCCTTCCTGCTGCGCGGCGAGTTGAACCTTTTGACCGTGTTCGTCCAAGCCAGTCAGGAAGAAAACGGAATCACCGATACTACGGTGAAATCGTGCGATCACATCGGCGACGACTTTTTCGTAGGCGTGACCGAGATGAGGTGCGCCGTTGACATAGTCGATCGCGGTGGTGAGATAGAACCGCTTGCTCATAGGGTGGGTAGTGAAGCTGAATTGAGATCAAAACCGAAATCGAAAGGGGACAGAAATAAAAAGGGCGCGGTGGAGAGTGTCCGTCGCGCCGTAAGCCGGTGGCCTTGTCGAAGCCGTTGGCGATAGAATCAGATGAAGTCGTTAAGGATAGCCTCGAGTAATTCCTGCCGACCGGACTCCAAGCCGGTGACATTACCGAGTGCAAGCGCGTGTTTTTCGCAGTCAGAGAAAGAGGCTTTACCCGATTCGATTTTGGCACCGATGCCGGTATCCCAAGTGCGGTAACGATTCTGGACGAAGGTGCCGATCCGTCCATCTTTGCGGATGGCAGCCGCGATTTTTAGGCCGCGAGCAAAGGCATCCATGCCCGCGATATGAGCCATAAATAAATCGTCGAGTTGGAAACTTTCGCGACGAACCTTGGCGTCGAAATTGACTCCACCGGTGGTGAGGCCGCCATACTTCAAGATGCTGAGCATGGTTTTGGCAGTTAAGTAGAGGTCGGTGGGAAATTGGTCGGTATCCCAACCGAGAAAATAATCCCCCATATTGGCGTCGATAGAGCCGAGAGCGCCAGCGGCACCAGCGACCTCGAGTTCGTGTTCCATCGTCTTACCAGCGAGCCAAGCGTGATTGACTTCTAGATTGAGTTTAAAGTGTTCGAGAAGACCGTATTCCCGGAGGAAGTTGAGGCACGATGCAGCGTCGCTATCGTATTGGTGTTTGGTCGGTTCTTTCGGTTTGGGTTCAATGTAGAAGGGGCTCGTCAGGCCAATCTTCTTTTTGTAATCGACGGCCATATGCATAAAGCGCCCGAGGTGATCGAGTTCTCGCTTCATATCGGTATTAAGGAGGGTGGAATACCCTTCGCGACCACCCCAGAATACGTAACCTTCACCCTTGAGTTCGTGGGTCCATTCCATCGCTTTTTTGACCTGCGCGGCAGCGAAGCAAAAAGCATCGGCGTTGGGACTGGTGGCCGCACCGTGCATGTAGCGAGGATGAACGAAATTTTGAGCAGTACCCCAGAGGAGTCGAAGCCCAGTGTCGGATTGTAGCTTTTTTAGTTCGCGACCCACCGTATCAAATTGAGCATTGGCCTCTTTTAGATTTCGTCCGTGAGAGGCGAGGTCCCGATCATGCCAGCAATAGTAAGGAACGCCTAGTTTTGTGGCAAATTCGAAGAAAGCGCGCGCTCGACTGATGGCCTCTTTGGCGGTGCATTCTCCTGCATTCCAAGGTCGCTCGGCGGTTCCCCAGCCGAACATATCGCCGCCAGTACCACGCATTGTATGCCAATAAACCGCGGCGAAGCGGAGATGATCCTTCATTGGTTTCCCCTCCACTAACTCAGCGGCGTCATAGTGTTTGAACGCCAGAGGATTCTTGGAATCCGGACCTTCGAAGGCGATACGGCTAATCTTTGGGAAGAACTGCTTGCTCATGGGTTTCTCTTAAAGTTGAAGTGTAACGAGTTGGATCTCCGGTTGGAAGCCGTTAAAATAGAAGGGTGCAGGGTCGTGGATATTGGTTGCCTCGACAGTTCGAATGAACTCATTCGGAGAGGTTGGGTCATGGGGATGATCGACCACGGAAACCCGACGGAAAGGAGCCTTGGGTCAGGGGCTCAAATGAGTCTACTTCAAGTCTAATGAAATCATATCTTGCTTTCCTGACACGCTAGTGAGTAAGGTTCTCGCTCCCATAAGGGACCGTTCCGGATAGGCTGGAGCTTAAAAGCATTTTTCTATGGTTCGCATTCGATTGAAGCGTGGTGGTAATAAAAACAACCCAGTGTATCGCATTGTGGTTGCAAACGGCCGTAGTCCGCGTGACGGCAAATTTATTGAGGAGTTGGGTACCTACCAACCTCAGAAGTTAGGCACCAATTACACGTTGAAGCTGGACCGAGCTCAATACTGGATTGGCGTCGGTGCTCAACCCACTGATACCGTGTCCTCCTTTATTAAGAAGTCCGTCAAGATTGCCGCTGCCGCGGTCGTCGCCTAATTCAAAGGAAATATGCAGGCGTTCCTTGAATTTGTCGTGGGCTCGCTTGTAGATGAACCTCTGGAAGTGTCAGTTAAACCCATCGAACGGAGGGGAGTGACCGTTTACGAAGTGCGGGTGTCTCCTGAAGATGCGGGTAAGGTCATTGGACGTCGAGGCAGCACTATTCAAGCGATCCGATCTTTGTTGCAAATTGGAGCAACTAAATCGGGGCAACGTTGTACGGTGGATCTGGTTGAAGATTGATTTCGAGTTGAATCGATCAGCCTCACCATTAGTTTTGGTGGAGTATTTGGGACATAGATGACGGGAGAGAGCGGGAGAGGGCGGGGCCATGAAAATTGATATATTGACTCTGTTCCCAGCGATGTTCGTGGGGCCACTTGAGGGCAGTATTGTTGGGCGGGCCCGAACCTCAGGAATTTTGGAGTTAGGAATTCATGATTTGAGATCATGGACTCATGACCGGCACAAGACAGTGGACGACCGTCCGTTTGGCGGTGGTCCGGGGATGGTCTTGAAACCGGAACCGATCTTTGAAGCAGTAGAAGCCTTGAAAAAAGGGGAGACACGGGTGATTTTAACTTCACCGAGTGGACGACCTTTTTCTCAAGCGATTGCGTCTGAATTGGCGCAGTTATCGCATGTGCTGCTCGTTTGTGGCAGTTATGAGGGCTTTGATGAACGAATACGCGAGCATCTAGCGGATGACGAACTCAGTATCGGCGATTATGTGCTAACCAACGGGGCTTTGCCTGCGATGGTGATTGTCGATGCAGTGACTCGGTTGTTGCTTGGAGCATTGGGCGATGAGGCGAGTGCCACTGAGGAGTCATTTAGCGACGGGCTAATCGAGTATCCGCAGTATACACGGCCGGCTGAGTTTCGTGGATGGGCTGTTCCGGAGGCGTTGATGACAGGGAATCACGCTGAAATCGCTCGTTGGCGATACCGGCAGTCAATGCGACGGACTTCGGTACGGCGACCAGATCTTTGGGAAAAATATCGATGGCGTAAGCCATCCAGTTAAGAATTCAGTAACATTTTAGGAAAGATTGCCATGAACAAGGCTGCATTGTTTGATAAGATTGAGGGCGAGCAATTCCGTAAGGAAGCCGCAAAATTTAACGTGGGCGATAGCGTCCGGGTCCATACCAAAGTCGTCGAAGGCGATAAGGAACGTATCCAGATTTTTGCCGGCGTGATCATTGGTATTCGTGGTCGTGGATTGAATCAGACTTTTACCGTTCGCCGTATTAGTTATGGCGAGGGTATTGAGCGTATCTTTCCCACCCATTCACCCCGAGTCGATAAGATTGAGGTGGAACGTCAGGGCTCCGTCCGTCGTGCGAAATTGACTTATCTTCGGCACCGCATCGGCAAAGGTGCTATGGCGGTCAAGGATAAAGAAGAGTTCGGTAGCAGCCACTAATTTACGGTTGATCCGATCACTAAAACCCTTCGGCCTTAAAAACCGAAGGGTTTTGTCGCGTCTCGATTGGTTACTGTCAGTTCACTGCTTCAAATGACAGTTTAGCCATTGTTTACCAGAGATACCTTGTTCGATGCCAATTCGGCACTGTTCATGCAGATGAGTCGGGTTCCCATTGATTTCATACTTTCAACTCGATCTCGGAAAAAGCGCGATTAGAGGCTGTCTCTGACGGGTATCGGTAGTTTTATCGATAGACTGTTGAACCCTTTCATCGTCTGCGAGAATCTGATCGACCTTTAGATTTTGGGAGGTAGAAAACGGCATCACAGCGAGAGACCGCTTCTTAGCGGTTCGGTGGGGTGTTAGACGTTTTTCTTTTGGGTTTATAGGTTAAAGACAAAGCTCAAGAAGAACACGGCGTCGCGACCGAGTTTTCGCCGTTGACGATTCAGATCGAAAAGAACCGTCTCGTTTAAGTTCGCAATGATTCCTCAGACCCATTTTAAAGGTTGGGCAAAACCGGGCGCTATTCCGCCGGGCGCGCGGGGCGAAGGGCCTGAAATCGCCGTCGATGAAACCCTTGATTCGATCAGCGGACACTTCCGACTTTTTCAATTGGCTGAGGGTCATCGGTTTTCCACCGACGACGTTTTGACGGCGTGGTATGGCACGACCTGGTGTCCGTCGGCTTCCCATGTTTTGGAGTTGGGAAGTGGCTTGGGAACGGTGGGAATGATTGCTGCTTGGCGGTTACCGGGTACTCGATTTGTGACGGTTGAAGCGCAAGCTCGGAGTGTTGAACTGGCCCAGAAGTCGGCCCTTTGGAACGGCATTTCCGATCGGTTTGATCAGCGATTAGGTGATTTTCGTGATCCGGCTCTCCTAGGCTCGGAGGAACGTTTTGACTTAGTTTTGGGGAGCCCGCCCTATTTCCCGTCTGGCAGCGGTGTGGAAAGTGTTCACCCTCAAAAGGCGGCCTGCCGTTTTGAGCTGCGGGGAACGGTAGCCGACTACTGCCTTACCGCGTCTCGCCATCTGAATCTCGGTGGCATTTTTGCCTGCATCTTTCCAGTTCAACCGGCTGAGCAGCATACCCGGATCCTGGCGGGAGCATTAGCGGCTGGGTTGGTAGTATTGCGGATGCGGCCGGTTATTTTTAGGGAGGGTGAAGCCCCTTTATTAGGACTTTTTGCCCTGAGCCGATTAGAAGATTTGCCGGAACGGATCCGTCATCAAACTTGGACGGAGCCTCCGTTAATCATTCGGAGAAAAGATGGGACGGTGCATCCAGAATACGCGGCGGTGAAGTTGTCCTTTGGGTTTCCTCCTTGAGCGATGGAGGCTTTCGTTGAGGAAGAAAATTCTACCTTTAATGTTGTGGTTGGAGTTCAATTATAGGGAGTGGCACTTCAAAAAGTTACTCTAGGAAGTAGGGTCTGGCTCACTGTTTCAATGGGGGCAGCGACGGTCCTTTTCGCGGACGACACGGCACAGGGGCCTTTCTTCTTTCATTTGTTGAATCCCGTGCCGACTGATCAAATGCGCGAACTGAGCACCGATCGCCCTGACCAGACAGAAAGTCCGTACACCGTAGATGCCGGTCATTTTCAGATTGAGTCGGATATTTTTTCCTTCAGTCGAGACCGAGATCGAGGAAGCCCAGATAGAGGAGTCATTGAAGAGGCGTGTTCTTTTGCGGCCTTGAACCTGAAGGCTGGCCTTTTTCGGAATCTCGATTTGCAAGTGCTGCTGGATCCCTATTTGCGAAGTAGAACCTTCAATCCTAGCAAAGGGAATTGGGAGCAGGCGGACGGATTTGGGGAGGTCACTGTTCGAATAAAACTAAATCTATGGGGCAACGATGGGGTGGGAACCGCCTTCGCCTTGATGCCTTATGTAAAGGCTCCTACGGCGAGTCGTGGTTTCGGGAATGGAGCGGTCGAAGGGGGTGTAATCCTGCCCTTTGCTCTAACCCTCCCCTCAAATTTTTCTTTAGGCCTGCAAACTCAAGGTGACATTGTGCGAAACGATGAACTCTCTGGCATCCACCTAGACTGGTGTAATTCGGTGACCATCGGGCATAGTTTAGTGGGAGATCTGGCCGGCTATGCCGAGGTATTTACTGTGACTCACTTGGAATCTGCGGGGTTTTTTGAGGCGTACTTTGACCTCGGTTTAACCTACGGATTAACCGGTAATATCCAGTTAGACGCCGGCTGTAACTTTGGCATTACCGAGTCAGCTAAAGACTATAATCCCTTTGTGGGTGTGACCTTCCGTTTCTGATGATTTGGGACAACCGCTTAAATCATGTGGCGGGAATGAAACGCTGTCCGACAAGAGAAAGAACAAATAGGCCAATGAAAACGAGGGCAAGGCTGGGTTCTGGGGCTAGGGCGAGAAGGTCAGTGAGACAAATGGCGGCGAGTAGTCCGGCGACGGTGCGACCGATAGCGCGTTGCTGAGATCGAAAGCTGTATCGCAGACACCAAAATGCCCAAAAAGCGAGGAGTCCCGAATAGACCAGAGCACGCCACTGCCCCGGTCCATCATTGAGGAGAATCGCTAAAATCCAAGGGAAGGCGAGAGGTGCGATCGGCCACCACGCTATGGCTCCGCGTCGACTTTCACGACGGGCGATATAGCTGAGTCCGATAATCCATCCGGCCAGAGCGAGGCCCGACCAAACAACGGTACCGGTGATCCCTTTAGAACTGGTGCTGGCTGCGCCAAGAAAAAGGAAGAACCGACAGAGGGACATCAGCACTGGCGAAAAGGTCACGTGTTTGTGAGCCCAATTGTAGAGCAGAATAGAACCACCGAGGAGGAGTGCGAGCAGGGCAGAACTCCAACCGCAAGCAGCAATGAAGGCTGCACCTAAAGCCATCATTCCCCAACCAGCACGCCAGACAAAGATCTCGGTCACTGCCCCCGAAGGGATTGGGCGTTCTCGGCGAAATTCTCGGTCGAAGCCAGCATCGAAGGCGTCATTGAGATACATCCCACCCGTATACATCAGCGACGCTCCAGTAAGGAAAAGGAGAAGGAAGCCAGAGGTACCGCCATCGCCAAGTAACCATCCGGCGAGCACATTCGACCAGACGGTTGGGATATTGGAGGCGCGACCCAGAACCAGTAGAGTTCGAAGCTTTGGTCGAAAAAAAATCACGAGGCTAAATCACGAGGCTGTTTGCACCTTAGTTAAAATGAGGCATTGAAAAACGGACTTCACCGCCATCGCTCTACTCGACTCGGATCTAGGGTTCGCTCTGTTAAAAGACGGCACCGAGCCTCGATCCGAGGTCGGAGAGTACATCTGCTGATGGAGTGTGTTCAAGAGTGAGGATGTTTGAATTCCACTGGGTATTTGAGTTAGTTCTGGGCTCCAGAAAGGAACCCCTTTTTAAGGCCCCTTATAACCGGTGCGGCGTGGGGTAAATTGGTGGGGGTTACTCGAACGGGAGTGGTTAGTTTGAGCGGCATAGGACCACCGACATCAAAGCTCAGTTCCACCATGTAAGCTGTCCATCCATCACTCGGCTTACTGACCGTCCCAGTGAAGTCCCCGCTGTCATTCGGGCGGAGATCGGTTGAAGTCCAGACTGGGCCGAGTGTTTCTAAGCGGAAGTCGCGCGTTTTTGGATTGGTGGCTTTCCAGAGTTTTACCGTCTTTGGGGTGTCCTTCACCGTCACTCGAATGGATTCAGAATTATCCCAAGTCCAAGAGAAACGGGGTAGAGGCGTCTTATTGATCAGGGCATGATGCCAGACTGCAAGGGTTTGGTAGGCATCGGAGTTCCGCATTGAGTGATCGGTATTGGGGACGTATCGGAGGAACTTCGGCCCGTTCAGGCGATCAAAATAAAACTGGGAGGAATCAGGCAGGAAGAATTGGTCGCCACAGGCATTGAGCATTAGTTTGGGGAGAGTAAGCCGATCTCGGTACTCGAAGGGTTCTTCGATTTTCATTAAGGCTCGGTACTCGGGGGTTCCTTGCCAGTCCATAATCCCCTGTTCGACGTAGTTACCGACGGCGGGTGCGTAGAAGCCGTAGGCGGAGAAATGATGACGGAATGAGTCCTCGATATTGAGCAGATCAATGACGATGGGGCAAATGCCGATCACCCGCTTATCCACAGCGGCGGTCGTCCAAGTAGTCCATCCTCGTTTGGAACCACCGGCCACCACGAAAGTAGTTATCGCGTTTCCACCGCCTTGGGGCGATGCCGTGTAGGCGGTGACGGTGTCCATCGCCCGAACTGCCGACTTGGTCATGGGAAGCCGCGCAGGCCAACGTTCGTCACCCGTTCGGAGAAATTTGTCCCAAGTGTAAGCAATTAAGTCGTCTTCGACTCGTTCTTTGCCGTCATTGCCAAAAATCAATGGCTGATTGGGAACCATTTTGAGTTCGACAACGACCGATTTGCTCGCGAGAGCTACTTGGATGAGTTCATTGCTAGGTTTGGGTGGTTTAGTGTCAGTGTTACCGCCGCCAGAAATAAATAAGAGGGCGGTCGAAGAAGTGGCCTCCTTCGGGTGAAACACCGTTAACCAATGCCGCCAATGGGTTCGATTCACCTCATTGGTGGTCAACCACGTCTGCGAGGTCATGTCGATGAGCGTAATCCGCGTGTCACCAATCGAGGTGGAGTTCACTGTTTTCCACGTGTAAGAGGCGTCTGGAGTCGCAACATAACGATCTAAAGCAGTTGGAGGACTGCGGAAGGTTCTGTCGGCGGAGGGGTTGGAAATTTCTCTCTCGCCCCGACATCCAACGGCGAAAAGATACCCAACAATAAAAATGCGATTCAATGATCTTATAGCCACAGTTGGTAGGCTATTTGAATGTATCGAAGGAGTAAATTCTTCCGTTCAACAGAGTGCGGGCGGTGCCCCTCAAAAAATGGATCCAAGCCCCCTGAAAGTGCATCAAAGTCGTCCCTAAAGGCCGACAGGAAACTTAATGTGCCGTCAAAACTTCTGACTTGAACTAAAATCGCCCTCGTTTTGAGAATGCTCTGAAGGAAACCGGCTAAGCGAATCAAGGTTTGAAGCTGGGGCCACCGAAAAAGTACTAAGGCTGCTGGGCGACGCTGGGTATCGCTCATTTTCCACTGAGGCCTAACCTCTTTCGATCACTAATTTCTTGGTGATGTGGAGTTAACTGGGTGAGTTTGACCCTGCGCACTCTTACGACAGAAAGATTAGTAGAGCCATTTGGCGATGGAATTTTGTGAGTTGAGTTCGATTCCTTGACGGCGAAAGGCCCAGCACATGTAGCTGATGCTCACAAAGAAGGAGGCGGGCACACGGTTGGCTGAGGTAATCTTGACGCCAAGAAGGGTGGTGCGTCCTCCAAAACCCATCGGGCCAATGCCCAGTTCATTTGCGGTCTTGAGTACGTCTTGCTCGAGTGTATCGAGGACAGCGTCGGGATTGCGGTCATCGAGTCTTCGTAGAAATTGGGTTTTGCTGCGCTCGTAACCGGTGGCGCGGTCGCCGCCGATACAGATTCCCAGAATTCCTGGGCCACACCCTTTGCCTTGCGCTTGCAGGACAGCATCGAGGATGACCTTACGGCAACCGTCGAGATCACGGTTGGCGTGTAGTTTTTCATTCGGCAACGAGTACTGGGCGCCCACATTTTCGCACCCACCCCCCTTGAGCACTAGGCGGACTTGGGTATCAGAAGAGCGATGCTGATGGAAATGGAGGGCTGGGGAACCCGGTCCCACATTGGTGCCGTCGTTTTTGCCGGTGATTGAGTCGACCGAGTTTTGGCGGAGATAGCCGAGGCGCGTGGCTTGTTTGACCGCTTCGGAGGCTGTTTCGGCAAAGGTGATCTGGTCGAAACCCACCGGGCCATCAACGTAGAACAAGATACTGCCAGTGTCTTGGCAAATGGGCTGGGACTTCCGTTTAGCGAGTTCGATATTTCGTTCAATAATCTTAAAGGCATTGGCGGCGATTGTTCCCACTTTTTCTGATTCAAGAGAACGGACCAATGCCGCATTTACATCATCGGGAATTTCAGCTGAGGCGCGACGGATCAATTCAATAAGGGACTCAAGCAAACCTGACATGGGAGGATATTACGAAGTGAGAGCGACCGCGTCAACGCGCCCTTCCCCCCGTCGTTTAGTTCAGCTAACTTTGGGGCCTTCGATGCGACTGCTCGATCGTTATTTACTTAGAGAATTGTTGGTACCACTGCTGGTGTGCCTGTGTGGCTTCGTGGTTTTTTGGGTCGCTTTTGATTTACTCCGTGCCCTTGAACAATTCCGAAGTTCAAAGATGGGGGTATCAGCTGTCGTCCAGTATTATCTTATCGGCCTCCCTTCACTGCTGAATACCCTGCTGCCGATCGCATTGTTATTGGCCCTTTTATACGCCATTACTGGGCATACTCGTCATCAGGAAATTACCGCGATGCGAGCGGCTGGGATTGGGCTTTGGCGAATCATTGTGCCCTATTTGGCGGTGGGGTTGATGGCTAGTCTGGGGCTGTATGGATTGACCGAGCATCTAATGCCCGATTCTGCCGAACGGCAAGAGCGTCTCTTGGAGGGAACCGTGACCAGCGTCTCGGGTGCACCGGATTGGCGAGGGCCCTTGAATTTTGATAATCAACCGGCCAAACGCTCATGGAGCCTCGGGGGGGTAGAAATGCGCTCGGGATCCCTTCGAGCGGTTCGATTGCTCTTGCCAGTGGGCGAGGGTGCTCGGAGGGAAGTGACCATCGACTCGGCCCTTTGGACCAATGGAGATTGGAGGTTGAGCGGTGTCATCGAACGGCTCTGGCGCCGAGCGGATGATATAAATCCGGCGTGGCAGGAAACCACCTTTGCTCCAATCCCACAAATGCCAGTAACCAATGCTCTTCAGGGGTGGGAAGGGGGATCCATTCTTGTGTCGAATGCGGTGGTTCGAACCAATATTGCTTTTTCTGATCAAGCGCAGCGATTGGATTGGACGGCGGTTTCCTATGACCCACGCACAGCACAACTGTTGGGAATTGTGGTCCGTGAACCTTTGGGTGTCGGAGCGCAACGCCAGTTTATTGCCGCGGGGGCTTCGTGGGATGATTCCGGTTGGCGGTTCACTAATGGCACAGAATATATTTTTCGAAACCCGCGCGATCGCGAGCCATTTGTTGTGCCCCGAATGGAGAGGGTCCCTGAATTGGATGAGTCACCAGATATTCTGCGCAGTGAATTTCGTGTCGCCGGCTTTAATCGAGTCAAAGCGCTGGCCCGACCCCAACTCACGGTGCGGCAGGTACTCGATTATCGGCGTTTGCATCCTGATATGAGGCCCGATATGCGTGCTTGGTTGGAGACTCAACTTCACGCCCGAATTGCAGCTCCATGGACCTGCTTGGTGGTGGTCCTCATTGCTGTTCCTTTTGCCGTACCGTCGGGGCGTCAGAATTTATTTTATGGAGTCGCTGGCAGCATCGCTATTGCTTTTGTTTTCTTTGTTTTGCAACGGGTTGGCTTTGCCCTGGGCCAGAATGGTCGGATGGTTCCATGGTTGGCCGCTTGGCTGCCTAATTTATTTTTTGCCCTCACTGGCTTGATCCTCACCGCGCGTGCGCGCTGAACACGCCTGATGAAGAACGAAATAGAACAACTCCGTGCGCGACTCCAACGGATTGAGGCCTTGAATGAGGCCTCGCGACGGGTTCATTCGACTCTGGAATTAAAGGACTCGTTGCAGATTGTCTTGGATGAAGCCATTCATTTCACGCGAGCCACTTCGGGAACGGTCTGTCTCATTAATCCAACCACGGGATTTCTGGAAATTGAGGTCGCTCGCGGGTTACCGGAAGCGGTCTGGAATTTACGATTAAAAGTGGGTGAAGGTCTGACCGGCCACGTGGCGTATACTGGGAAAGCGGTTCGATCGGGTGACGTCAGTAAAGAGAGACGCTACGTCCCGCTCCAAGAGACGATTTGCTCGGAACTAGCGGTTCCCCTCCGAGTGGGAGGAGAATTGCGTGGGGTGATCAATGTGGACTCAGATCGAATCGACGCTTTTTCCGAGGAAGACGAGATTCTTTTAGGTCAATTGGCTGAAATTGTGGCGCCGGCGATTCAGAACACTTGGATCTATGAATCGGCCCGTCAACGAGCGAAGTTGCTGGATTCATTGGTTAAAGTGGGGCAGTTGATTAATTCTACTTTATCCGTGGGCGATGCCCTCTTGGTAATAACCCGAGAAGCCCGTTCCTTAATGCGAGCCAAGATGTGTTCTTTGATGATGGTGGATGCGGCGGGAGATGGGTTGGAATTGCGGGCTCACGATGGTGCCGGCGAGGGTTATATCTCCAAACCTCGTGTAAGTTTGGAGGAGAGTCTGGTGGGAATAGTGGTTCGCAGACTAAAGCCCTTGCAGATAGAGAATATTCAGATTTCGGGGCGTTATATGAACGTAGGGATCGCTCGCAGCGAGGGGTTAGTTTCCCTTCTGAGTGTTCCCCTTCTTTTCAAGGGTAAAGCAATCGGGGTTCTGAACATCTACACAGGTGAACCTTATTTATTTTCTGATGAAGAAGTCCGCACTTTGGCTGCTTATGCTGAACTTTCCGCCTTGGCCCTCGAAAAAGCCCGCATGTATGATCGAATTACCTTTGTGGAAGAGGAATTACGGCAGAGCGAACGTTTGAGTGCCTTGGGTCTTTTGGCCGCGGAAATTGCTCACGAGATCCGAAATCCATTGACCGTGATGAAAATGCTGCATCATTCACTTAATCTGCATTTTACTGAAGGTGACCCTCGTCAAACCGACGTTCGGATCATGGGCGAGAAGATGGATCATCTAAATCGGATTGTAGACCGAGTTTTAGATTTTGCTCGCAGTTCCGAACCGGAATTGACCCAAGTAAACGTGAATTATCTCTTGGATGATCTGGTCCTGTTGACCCGAGCCAAGTTGCGATCTGCGGGGGTGGAGTTGGTTCGGCAATTGGATGTGCAGTTGCCTCTGCTGTCGGGGGATGCGACCCAACTGGAACAAGCCTTCCTCAATCTGACTCTCAATGCGGTCGAGGCCATGCCAAAAGGGGGGGTTTTGGCACTGCGCACTCGGACCTTGCCCATGGGACGGCAGCACCGAGCGACCCATGTCTTGATTCGATTCAAAGACACCGGAGTCGGGATGACTCCAGAGCAATCCGAGCGAGCCTTTTCATCGTTGCTGCAGACTTCGAAACCGCGCGGTAACGGACTAGGAATGGCCATTGTTTCGAGGGTGGTGGAGATTCATCAAGGCCGAGTTCGGATTCGCTCACGCCCCGGCGTGGGGACGGTTATTAGTATGCTTCTGCCGATAGCGAGGTGACCGTTTTTGCTAGAGGAAGTGAAGGGACTTCTTCCGCCTCGCAATTTCATGGATGGCGCTTCTTTTCGACAGGCCCCTTGAGTTGCCACCCCGATCGTAGTCCGCAGAGGGCTAGTCCTTTTATGGGACAAAGTAGCCAGAGGGCTTTCGGTCTAAAACCAATTTCATGCTGAGAACAGCCACTAAATAAGCCGTCGAAAGAGTCGAATCACTTTTGTTTTATGTTCCGCCCGCTTCGCGGTCGCAGGGGGTTGACTTGGCCTGTGGTGATCTTCCTTGTCGTCTGTTTCAAATGAGTGTGACGGTATCTTTCGGCTGCGCGATTGATGTTCGGAACAACTCACTCTAAAGTGTTGGGAACATGGACTCGAACGATCCGATTTCGGTAACCTCGGGACACTCGCATGGCTCTGAGGCAACTCCCCCGCCGTTGCTTGCCGTGCCCCCACCCTTGGCGTTTCCTCAGGCAAGAACCTCGGTAACAACGCCGCCGCCGATGGCTCCGCTTCGGAAGCAGGGCAGGGGATGGAAATGGATTGGGCTCCTGCTCCTCTTGCTTTCGGTGATATCAATTGCGGTGCTTGTCGCCGTGGTCAGATCGAAGCCAAGTCGACCTAGCCTCCACGGAAGTGTGATGAGTCGGGCTGCGGCTGAGTTAGAGGAGATTGTATTAAAAGATGCGGAGACTCAGAATCAAATTGCTGTGGTCGGCATAGAAGGGGTGATTTCTGGGAGCTTCAATCCATCCATCAATCGGACTCAGGTAGACTTTTTACGTGACCAACTGGAAAGAGCTGCCGCGGAGGGGGTCAAAGCGGTCATTCTTAAAGTAGATTCACCCGGCGGCGAGGTCTTGGCGAGCGACGAGATGTATTTGATACTGCAAGCATTTCAGAAGGTTCATTCGATTCCGGTGATTGCCTCCATGGGATCTTTGGCGGCTTCGGGTGGATACTATGTGAGTGCCCCGTGTCGTTGGATTGTGGCCAATGAACTGACCATAACCGGTAGTATAGGGGTGATTTTTCACAGCTATAATTATCGAGGATTGATGGATAAAGTGGGCATTCGACCGGAGATCACCAAGAGTGGTCGATTGAAGGATATGATGAGCGGGGAGAAATTACCTGAGGACGAATTGCCAGAAGAACGCCGGATTATGCAGGGATTGATCAACGAAAGTTATGCGAAATTTAAGTCGGTGATTCGAGAGGGCCGACGTCGTGCGGCCGAACTCAACAAAAAAGAGAAGAGTGAGGGTGGCAAGAATTTATCTGTCAACTGGCAAGACTTTGCTGACGGTCGGATTCTTTCTGGAAATCAAGCTTTGGAAATTGGGTTGGTGGATGAGCTCGGAAATTTTGAGGTTGCGGTGGATCGCGCGCTGGATTTGGCCGGAATTGAGGAAGCGAAATTGGTAGAGTATCAAGCGTCCCCTCGATTTGGCGGTTTGCTTTCCTTGCTCAGTCAAGCCCGCGCTCCGTCTGTAAAGTTGGATCTTGGTTTACCCTTGCAGTCAGCACTCCCGCAAGGGCGACTTTATTTTATGTCGCCGGTTCATTTGCACTAAGTTTTCTTCACTATTGGCGGATTTTGTGGAATCGATCCTCTATTGATGGATCAGGTTCTGACCACTCGTTTTACCGATTTTCGAGGTAACCACCGCGATGAGCGGACCTCTCGCCCGTCGTCGTCGCACTGGCTCCGACACTCCACTGATCCTTAAAATCCGTACCCCATGGTTTTTCAAAGAGAGGACTCATCAACCCTTCTTTATTTGAGACGCCAGACTTGCGGGGGCCAGCAACGCTTTCGGGAGGGTGCCCACGGCGATAGCGGACAGCGGGTTGCTTCGGTCGAGGTAAACCAGCTTCGGGATTTGGTTCGGAGAGTTGGTCCCTGAGATAATTTCCCCCGCCCCGTTCTGGCGCGTTCGTCGATCAAGCACCGATGCCTCCGCAGGTGATTGAAAAAGGACTCTGCGGCCCCGGCCTTTTGACTCACGTGGTTCTCGCAAAACACCTCGAGCACCGTCCGCTGTATCGAGTGCAGCAAGAATGAGCGCGCAGCGTTCGGAACTCGACCTCAAAGTCCGGATTGGAACCTGAGCAATCCTCAGCAAAATTACCCGGAATTAAGGGGTTTGAAGTCTCACCTGATTTTGGGGATTTACCCCAAATTTTCTGAGGTCTGATTCTACTTTCGGCAACGAGAGAACCATGGGGTTGGGCGTACACTTTCAACCAAGTCACGCTGCGTGAGCGAGTTGCGAGTCGATTTTATATTTATACACAAATAAACTGTTGACCGCTCTCCTAGCAGGAAATCGGTTTTTTGACGCTCTGCGGAAAATGATTGATCGCCAGATTCTCAATGCGGTAAACGCTGCACCGTGTACCACGCTTGGTTATGTTTGAGTTCTTCTCCACCTTCACCCAGGAGTTCGTCAGCGCGCATTTCATAGACCATGCCAATGGGATAAGTTTCTACCGGCAACTTCAGGGTAATACGTCGGCGATCGGCCGATAGCTCTGCAGCGGTCACCGGCACTTTTTGGATATCCGCCTCCGGTGAGCCGTAGTTGCCGGTATATAAATAGTGGTACCGGCGGAAACGGAATTGCTCCGGGTTGAGCTTCGTGCCCATGGCTAAGGGTCGGGTAAGCTGCAGAATAAACCCTTCACCGCGGGCCCGAATGTGCATCGACTGAATGGCTAGAGGTCCGGTGCCGGTAAAGCGGACCCGCGTGAGGCCGGTGGTCAGTGAGGCAAGATAGAGTTGGTTATCGGGGCCGAATTTCATCCGCTCGCAACCGTAGGGTTGGTTGTCGATAAAACGGAAGCAAGCTCCCTGCCACTCGCCATCCACCCGTTCGAGCGCCACCCGCATGATGCCGGGATTGGCGCCGTAACCGACATCGCCGACGAACATTTGATTAGCGAACGGGCCAAACTTCCCCTCCGTGTTGTCATGCACCGGGCCGCTGGAACTACGACTAAGATTGTACGGCAGCCAGACTGCGCTCGGGCCAGTGGGAGAGCGATCCTTGGTTAGCGCGTCGGCCTTATACTCCGGATGGCCATAAAATCGGCCGGGTACTACGTGAGCCAGTTTGCAGCTTTGAATCCAGTCCCCCTGATTGTCGGTGAAGAAGATGCCACCGTCCGGCCCACTGGCGATCCCGTTAGGCACGCGACACCCTTTGGCGACTTCCACGAGCCGTTCAGTGCCGTGGTCGATGCGGAGAATACTCCCCCGGTATCGGCCCGGGTTGACATAGCCGGGATTGGTCCAAAAAAAGCCAGTATTCAGCCCAAACCACAAATTGTGTTCTCGGTCCACGGCCAGGCCAAAAGTGTATTCGTGCCAGCCTTGCGATAATCCCCATCCGCTGGCGACAGTGCGAAAATGATCAGCGACTCCGTCGCCGTCGCGATCGAGCAGTTCCGTAATTTCCGGTTTCTGGGCAACATAGATGTGTCCGTTAACAATCTGTAGGCCCAGTGGATGATTGAGTCCGCTGGCGAATTTCTGCCACCGAACTTGGTCTGAATGCGCTTCCGGCGGCGTCCGGGTCCGCCACACTTCGCCTTCCGTAATGGCGAGCACGTACATGACTCCGTCCGCGTCGAACGCGACATCCGACGGGCGGCACCCCGGAAAGGGTGCTGGAATGGCCTGCATCGTATATCCGGGCGAGGCGGCCGGCAGGATTGTAACGGCATTCCTAAATGGCTCGCGATCCTTTGAGCTGGCAGCCGTGCTCCAATTCAGGCCATCCGAGGAAACCTCCACGGTATAATCGACCGCCAATCGATCTTTGCACACCCCGGTGCGATCCCGGGCCCAAACCACCTTGGCAACCTCCACGGGTTCCACCCATTCGATCTGAACCCAAGCGGTCGCAGCGCCCGCCACCCAACTGTGTTCGTTGCCCAACCGGCCATCGTTGAGGTGCGCCACTTGGTGAATTGGGTATCCCGAAACAACCGAAGACGCGCTCGCGGTTCCCCGAAGCGCCAGATTTTCCGACGCGGCTGGACCGTAAATCTCGATTTCATCAATGCCGGCTGGTTTGTTTTCCGTGGCCGCAATGGAAAGCCGCACGCGCCGCGTTTTCACCGCCGCGAAGGTTTCGATATTCTCTTGGTGATTTACGGCGGCACGTGTCGGGGATACTTTCTCTTCGGTCGCGACCAGTTTCTCTCCGGCGACCGGGATGTAACCGGGAACTGGCGAGGGCGGTTTCGGCGGAAGATCGAAGGCGTCGATCAATTTGGGCGCATGTTGCACGAACGCGGCCAGTGTCTCCACCGTCGGTGCCCCCGTGGGGTCGCGGTCACGTTGGCGCCAGCTATCCACTCGCAGCAGGAGTGGAGCTCCCTTTTGAGCCGGGGCAGAAATCAGCCGCCGGGCTGTCGCCATCGATTCCCACTGTGCGCCGGCCCCACCGCTGGCCACGAAGAGCAGTATCCGCTCGTCCGTTCGAAATCCGGAAACGGGAGTTTCCGCTACGTCGGCTCCCAAAGTGACAGGCAGGCCGTTTGGCCCGAAATAACCCAAATCGCCGGTCGTGGGAAATTCCCACGCGACCCGTGCACCGGGCGGGAGCGCCTGAAAAGTCCATGACCGCACCACTCCCTCCCAAGGACCGCGCGTCTCCAACAAAACGTCTTCGGTTACTTTCACATGTACGTCTCCCCAAGCGAGGCGATAGTTCAGGCGAATGCTGGATTTCCCAATTTGATAACCCTTGAAACACGACCCTGCATTGACCTCGCTTTCGAGGGGCCGCTCAAAATCCGACCACGTCTCCCCGCCGGCGAGTTTTAGCTGGATTGGCAGGATCGGGAACCATGTCCGATCGGCTTCCCTAGGTCCCGCGGGATGCCAATACAAACCGAAATAAGGCTGCTCGGTACTGCGCACGAACCCGCCGAACCAAGCCGCCACCGGTTGCAATTGATCGGCATCAAAGAGCAACGTGCCATCGACAAATCCCAAGGATATGCCCCGCGTTGGCCGCGTTACATTGCTCACCGTGGTATCGCCCCGCTGGACCAACAGTTGAGTTGGCAGTGGTGTCAACGGCGGGCGGCCCGATCCACCGGCGACTGGACTAAATCCGGTAAGAAACAGGTAGAACCCGAGGCTGGTCAGGGCGACAAACGGCCGGTTCAACGTCCTGAAACGCCGATGGACGGTACCGAGGATTGGGTTCAAGATTTAGTTGTACAGACGGGGCTTTGGCGTTGGCAAGAATTAATAGAACTAATGTCGGCGGGAGTTCAAAAGGGGACAGATTTTAGAGTGAGTAGTTTCCAAGGATTTCGGGCCAGATGTTGAGGGGCGGGCTTGGGGGTTGAGTGACGGCCCAGAACTGTCTGAGTGGGTGATGGATAAGTGTGATTGAGGCACGTTTGGTGGGAGCGATGGGCCAGCTTTGGCCAAGAAAGGGGATCTAGTTGTCGGCGTTGACGCGGCGTTTGAGTTGGCGGGCCAGATGGAGGTCAAGCAGGGTTGCGGGCGGACAGAGATGCCTGACGGCGCGCTTTTCTGCCAAGGCTTTCTCCCAAGCCGCATTCGGGCTGAGGCTGGTGGTGCGGCAAACGGTGGCGTTCTGGCGTTGCACCTCGCGGTCGAGCACGATCTGGGCGGCGGCAGAGCTGCTGGCTTTTTCCTAGGCCAAGATGGCGACCAAGCATTTTTGCAGGGTGCCAAAGCGACGTTCGATCTTGCTTTTGGCCTGCGGGCTGGACGCGACCAGATGGGTTACGCCCAAAGCGTAGAAGGCGCGTTGAAACTCGGAATAAGGATCTCGGTCATCGGCCATGGAATCATGGCCAATGAGACTCAGTCCATCGGTGTAGACGACCAGCGGCAAGCCGTGCTGGAGAAAAAGGCGGCGAAAATGCTTGAAATGATTCCAAGTGGTGTCGATGGGGACAAAGACGGCGCCCAGGAGTTTGCGGGAATGATCATCGTCGGTGAGCAGCAGGGATTGCTTTTCATTGGCGGGCCACCACTGGTGGATGGAGGAATCGTAATGCCACAGTTCATCGATGCGTGAACGTTCCCAGCGGCGTCGGGCTTTGGGACGAGGTTCCGGCTGACAGATGAGTTCTGGAAAATGGGTTCTGGCCAAGGCGGCGACCGACTCGCGATGGCGCTTGCAACCGAGGCGGATTTGCAGTTCGTCGGCGACGAGCTGGAAGTTGGGTGGCTTTTGGAGGGGGATGAATTCCTTGAGGAGGGCGATGGCTTCCGGCGGCCAGTCGGGCCAATGGTCGACGCCTGAGAGCTTGGCGGTGAAGCGGGATCGTTCGCTGAGGAAGCGGGTGCGCAGCCGGTAAAGGTGGGTGCGGGCGATTTGTAGCTGGAAGGAGGCATCGGTGACGTCGATCAGCCCCTTATTGAACTGCTGGAGAATTTGCTGGAGAGATAGGTTGGTGAGGCGTTTTGCGATTTGGTTTTTTAATAGCCCCTAGTCAAACCAACGGCTGGCCCCTTGATCGAGGGCCAGTTCCAACCGCCATATCACCTGTCCCCTTTTGTTCCGGCCCCGACACATAAAATCACTTTATCGAAGAATACTGCTCTAAAGATGGACGAATTATTGCGAGAGAACTGCTTTTTTTGTAGAATTCCTATTTTAATGAAGTGTTCCCCTCCCCATCAAAAAAGCAATTTCCTTTCGGTAAAGTCCATCACCGACTATTTATCAATGATCGGCTTTAATGGTTTGGTCGCGATTATCTCGTTCGGCACAACAAGTGTGCTGCTAAAACTATTGGGGAAAGAGTCTTACGGAGAGATTGTCAGCCTTACCAGCACCAGCCTGTTTCTGGCCCTTTTGGGCACAGACTGGACCGTTCAGGCGTTGTTAAGGTATGGGACCGAAGAATTTCTGAATGTGGGCCAAATCAACCAGTTCTTCTGGAACAGGCTATGGATCGCCTTCTCAGCGGTTCTACTGATCACTCTGACATCGCCCATTTGGGGACTGTTTCTCAAAAACTTCATTGGCCTGACTATTCAAGGCTTGATCTTTATCCTGTGTTACCTGCCCTCGCAGGTCTATTGGTCGCACCTGCAGCGCGTCATGCCCGCCATAAGTCACCATCGCCTGCTTTATCCACTGCTATCGCTTGAGCGATCAATAGTACTAGTTACAATCGGTGTTTTATATATCACTGGGCAGCTTAGCGTTATCTATGTCTTACCTGGATATGTTTTGGGAAGTATCTCTGCCGCTTGTGTGGCGACTTGGTTGGTTCGTCACCAGATCGGTCGGCCTCGACGCCCGGATTGGCCCACATGCCAGAAAATCCTGAAATTTTCGTGGCCAATGATACCCACAGTTGCCACCGGCCTTTTAAGCACAAATATGCTGGATTATCTGATTATTCAGAGATATGTCGGAAAGGCGGAACTTGGGCTTTATGCTTTGGCAGTGCAAATATCCGGCATGGTGCAGCAGATCCCTCAGGTGGCAGGCCAATTGGTGGGCCCACGCTATATCGCCATGCGAATCAGAAACGAGACGCCTAGCCTGACCCATTTCATCCAGAAAAAGGTCACACCAGCACTTTGGGTCTGGTCGATGTGCTGTCTTTTCGGATCAATTCTGTTATCGTGGCAGGGTCCAAACTGGCTCCCGAAAAATTACATGATGTTGACAGATCTGATCTGGCCACTGGCAGCAGTGACATCGATTGTACCCCTCTGGTACATAGTGTGGTCACCTTTACTTACAGCCTATGAGCAGCTACGCGTGGTGATGTGGTCATCAGTGGTGGCAGGGGTGGTGAACTTGTTGGCGAATTTAATTCTGATACCTCAATTTGGGGTGGTCGGCTCGGCTTGGGCCACGGTTCTGGCGTTTTCATCGGCAATTCTGTGTACAGAAGTGATGATTCGATTCAAAGGCATCCGCACCCTCCCGGCGTTAGGCTGGCTTATATATCTGCCGATGCTTATCCTGAGTTTAATCAGTATCCTCATGACTTTCAGACATGGACCTCTGACCTTGAACAGGTAGTTCATCAACTGAAGTTGGGAACTTGCTGCAACTAACGGTGCATTCACGAGTTCTCGGTGAATGGGCTGAACTACCAAACCAAAAGAGTTCAGAAAGCAGGGGGTGTCTAAAGAACTGGTAGTGCAAGGGCGCCGGATGAAATCTGAGGAAGTGGAGTGGTTACGGGGATGGATTGAGGAGCATCCCGGGTGGAGCCTTCAGCGGATCGCAGATAAATTGTGCCAGCAGTGGGGACGGGTGGACGCTCAGGGACGGCTGAAGGATTTTGCGGCACGTAGTCTCCTGCTCAAACTCGGAGGGCTGGGACGGATCTGTTTGCCGCCCCTGCAACTCCATCAACGGCGTAAACGGTCTGCGGCACCGACATGAGCGGACTGGGTGGAACTCGCGGCGTGGACGGCGCGCCTAGAGGAGATTGAGCCGGTGCGTCTGGAGGCGGTGGAGGCGGTGGAGGCGGTGGAGGCAGGCCGGCGGGCCGGCGGCCAAGCGCTGGGGATTTTACTGTAAGCGTGCGCCCAACCCCATGGTTCCCAATTCGTCCCGCTTGGGTGTCGCCTGCGCGAATGAACTCAATTGTACAACGACGATTATTATTCCCAGGGGGAAGAATAATTGTCGTTGTACACTCAATGGTACCGTCTCGGAAGCTTCGTGGTCTTTGCTGAAATCCAACTGCGGATCGCTGAATCTAAAAGCTCGGGACTCTCGAAGGCTGAGTTTGCTGCGAGATTGGGTGTTGGTCCTCTCTCGATGGATCGCTGGCTACGGATCACTCAGCCAAGCCAGCCACCGTAGCCAACCCAGTCCATCGCCCCCCTAAACAGTCAGGCCTTCGTTCCCGTGCTCTGCACGCCGTCCGCCTCGGCGAGTTCCGCCGACTGGCCGGAAATTGTTGCCCCATCCGGTGGGGCCCTCAACATTGCCGTCCATTCTTGATATTCTTCCCAGATGCTGAGCTTTCTCTCCAACACTCGGGTCGATCTCGCGGCCGGTCAGACCGATCTTCGCAAGTCCTTCGATCCGCTGGCCGAGGTTGTTCGCGGGTCGCTGCAAGTGGATCCTCTTTCGGGTCACCTTTTTGTCTTCAGCAAGCAGCGTCGTCATCGGGTTAAAATTCTTTTCTGGGATAAGTCGGGTGGGTGGCTTTGCGCTCAGCGCCTCGAATCAGGTACGCTGGGCTGGCCTAGCTCGGCGGATGAAGTTTTGAAGTTGCTGCGGATGGTCTCGGCGACACAGCCGCGCTCCGGCGGCGGGCGTTCGGAGCGCGACTGTGCTGAAAGCCAGTCGCACAATATTGAATCAGAGGAGGAGTGAGAAAAATCGACGGGACTTTGGTCGATCTTTCGCCCTCACCTTCGATCGTGGAATATTCTACTTTCGGCAACTAGGGAACCATGGGGTTTGGCGTACGCTTACTTTCCAAAAACTAGTTACGGATTCTTTGAGGATCGATTTTTGGATTTCTTAATTCGACAGGTTTTTAGGGTTTCAAGTTAGGTTCGGTTAACTTGAGAAGAGCATTTGAGGTAGGGGCGATCACACGCTGCCGTTCGCCACTGGGCCAGTAGACTTCAACAAAGTCGATTACCTTGGAATCGCCCAACCCGAAATAAAGCGGAAGCGAGCTTTGGGCGAGGTAACCGGATTTACCGTCATGAAACTGAGTGAGTGTCCGGCCTTCGAATTGAACGAGAACCTTTGCGCCCAAGCCATCGCGGTTGGACCGAGTGCCTTGGAGTTGGACTTTTAAAAAATGGAGTTCTCGACGTTGGCTCAAGTTACTGATCAACACTTGAGGCGCATCATTAAATTCGCCGATGACCACGTCGAGATCGCCATCATTGTCCAAATCGAGAAAGACAGAGGATCGACGAGACAGACTCCCCGGAATAGCGATTACGCCGGATTTTCCTTGGCACAAGTTGTTGGTGCGATCGTTGCCAGAGCAGTCGAGCGTGAAAAATTCTTTCCCCAATCGCCCACCCGCACGCGGTTCGATTCCAAGCATGAATTCGGCATCAAAGAACCGTTTGCCGGATTCATTAAGGAGAACTGAGTTAATGGCGTATCGGAACGGGTACCCCATTCCGGCAGTGATTAGGAGATCGTCGTAACCGTCTGCATTTAAATCCCCCGAACTGATTCCCCAAGGCCAATAGGTTTCGACTCCGATTTGATCGGAAATCTCTTTGAATTTCCCGTGACCTAAATTCTGGTAGAAAGCATTACCAAAAATGTTATTCGATGAGCCTTGCAGATAAGCCTCGGTCCATTGCATGGCACAGTAAGCTTGGCTCTTCTTTTTTTCTATGTCCGGTCGGAATCCTAGGGCTTCTTCGGTTTGTTGGCGGGTCATATCTGAGTGCATATCAGTCACGAACAAGTCGGCCAAACCATCTTGGTTAAAATCGAAGAATTTGACGCCAGTCGATCCCCAAGGTGTTTTGGGGAAGTAAGTGGCGGTTCGGTCTAGGAACCCTTTTCCACCCTGATTTT
>CAMDGV010000034.1 GCA_945898055.1 Akkermansia muciniphila
AAGCCGTAGTAGACCAGAAGTTGCTGGTGTTCCCCATCGTGGTAGACGGTGAGCAGGGGATTGCGCTTATCGGCGCCGAGGATCAATTGACCGGAGGGCGGCAGGGGTGCCGAGCGGGCGGGTTTCGACGCCGAATGGCGATCCGAAGCCGTGGTCTGAATCGAAATCACCGGCTCGGTCGGTGCGACCAGTGTGGATGGCACCGCAGCGACCAACTCAGGAAACAGATCGCTACTTTCATCGTCTGGCATTCGTCACGATAAGTCTGCCTACGCAAAAAATCGCTCAAAATTTAGGGATTTGAACTCGCACCTGATTCCTAGGCTTTACCCCCATTTTTCTGAGGTCTGAGGCTTCGCTCCATCGACCCTGCGAGCCACCATGAGGTCGCCGGCCGGGATGTCGAGAACGAGTTTAATTTGCCGATAGGGAGGCGGCTGAGTTGGTGGAGCCTCAGGGAGAGGATCTGCTGCAATGGGAACTGGCAACGGTGGGTCCGATGCCACGCTTAGAGACGGTGAAGAATTCGAATGTCTTTTCATGGGGAGAGGCCTACTTTGAACTTTGTTCCGAGCGGCCGCTAGGTCTGCGCTTGCCCCGGAAGATAAGACGGGACAAGCGCAGAGCTAGCTCTCATGCAATCTATCAGTTCCCGGAACTCGACGCCTTCGCCAAGAAACGAGGGTGAGCCAGAGAATCACGGCAGCCGTTGCAGCAGTGCACGCGGGTGCCAACCCGGCGTCGGGAGGAATGGAACCACCCGATGCGGTGAAGCGGAGTGTGCCCGCCAAGGTTGCTTCGGGGCCCGGAAACGGCGCTGTGTCGGTTTCGTGGCCCTCCCGATCGATGATCTGGGAAACACCAGAGCTGGCCACGCGGAATATCGGCACGCGGTATTCAGCGGCCCGTATCACCGCCATGCGGGCATTGAGTTGGTGTTCGTATGCGCCCCACTGCTCGACATCCATGGTGGGGATCAAGAGGGCGACGGCACCCTGTCTGATGAGGCCATCCATCACCTGCCGATAGCTGGCGTCGTAGCAAATGGCGATGCCGAGTTTGCCCCACGGCGAATCCCAGACCGTCTGCGATGGGGCCGGTTCACCATCGACAAAGAACTGAATGGGCCGCGACTTGGCTTGCTGGAAAACGACTTCGCCGTTGGTGCTGATGACAAAGGCTGTGTTGTAGAAACGTTCCTTTGAAACATGGGGTCGGAACCAGGGCAACCCGCTGCTGGAAAGGGGCGTGGCCATTGCGGTTCCATTCGTGCCGGCAATGGCCGGGGTCATGGCTTCGGGAGCCGAGGTCTCGATGGGTTGCTTGCCTCCAACCACCAGCCATTTGCGGTTTTGCCGGCACCAGATCTTCAGCGCCTTGGGCGGCGGGCCTTCCAGAGAGTACTCACTGAGCATCAGCAACTCGGCTTCCGGATGAGACCGAGTCAGTGAGTCGAGGCCTTTGAGGAGGTCCGGAAGCGCTGGGAACTCCAGTTGGATCCCAGCGACTTGCAGCGATTGGGTGGCTTGATCTTCCCTCGGCGCCGGAAACAGGGTTACCAGGGCGAACAGGGCGCAAGCGCTCGATAGGCCGAGCCCGGCCCCTCGACGTGAGGCGCGATCGGTTGCCGAGAGCAGCATCGCCCCTTGGCCGGCGGCGTAGGCAACCCCAAAGCCTAAACCGTAAATCCCAAGTCGTTGAAGGACCTGCGGAGCGAGTCCCGGCGGCCAGCATTCGCCGGCCGTAAACCAAGCGAAGCGCAGCCACCACACCTCGCTGCGCAGGTATTCGATACCGCACCAAAGCACGGGCAAGAGCAGGCTGGCCACTCGACTACCCCACCGAACCTCGACCCGGTTCAAAACCAGGAGAAATGCGGCGTGAAACAGGGAGAGGATGAGCCAAAGCGGGATGGCGGCGGCTTTGAAGATATCCCAGAGGAAGCGCATCTGCGGTACATACACGCCCAACCCGATCACCAGCCCGACGTAGAACGCGTGTCGGGGGGTAGACAATTTCCTCAGTTCAAATAGGCAGCCCAAGTGTCCTAAGACCAACCACCAAAAGGCAGGGAAAATGAAGGCAACGTGAAATGTCGCCAAGGCGCCCAACGCCAGCAGGATTGCCGAGACCGCTTTCAGAGTTGGCGAGCGGATCATAGTGTCAGGGTGAAGGCCGTGGGGTCTGGCGACAAGCTAGATCACCCTAGCTAGATCACCCCGGCGCGCACAGGCAAGGCACCACTTCGCCAAAGCGACACAAGTCCCTCAATAATACCAATCCCTCCACCGAGCTCAGCGGGTCAATTGCTTCTCAAGGTATCCCACATCTTGACGCACCTTAGCCTCGACCTCCATGCGGTCACGCACCTGACGGCAAGCGTGCAAAACAGTGCCGTGGTCACGTCCGCCAAACGCATCTCCAATCGAACTAAGTGAGTGATCAGTCAATTGACGCGCTAAGAACATAGCGATCTGCCGAGGAAACGCGATGCTCTCCGGTCGTCGCTTACTCGACATATCGGCCAATCGGATATCGAAGTAGTCGGCCACACGCCGTTGAATCTCACCCACCGAAACCGCCACCTTTCCTTCTTCCTGCAAAATCTCGCGAAGGAGGGTTTCAATCGTTTCGATATCCAATTGCTTCCCAGTCAACTGGGCATAGGCGGCAACCCTGACGAGTGCACCCTCGAGACGTCGAATATTAGTGCGAATCCGGTTAGCTAGGAAGGTGATGATTTCAGCCGGTAGTTCGACACTCAGGGCCGCCGCTTTCTTGTGTAAAATAGCCAACCGCGTCTCGACGTCTGGGGCCTTAATATCGGCGGTCATTCCCCATTCGAACCGAGAGGTCAGCCGTTGTTCGAGTCCTTGAATCTCATTAGCAGGCCGATCACAGGTCATCACAATCTGTTTATGGGCGTCGTGAAGAGCGTTAAAGGTATGAAAAAATTCCTCCTGAATACGTTCCTTACCGGCCAGAAACTGGACGTCATCAATGAGGAGTACGTCCATTTCGCGATACTTCTTCCGGAACTTGGGCAGGAGTCCGTTTTGAAGGGCCTCAATAAATTCATTGGTAAAGCGTTCGCAGGAAAGATAGCCAATCCGAGGATTTTTCCGATTAGCCGAGACGTGTTGTCCCACCGCTTGCAGCAGATGGGTTTTACCCAGCCCCACCCCACCAAAAAGGAAAAGCGGATTATAGGTGAGACCCGGCTTTTGGGCGACAGCGATGCAAGCCGCGTGGGCATGCTGATTATTATTTCCCACTACAAAAGTCTCGAAGGTGTTATTTGGATTAAAGAAAGCCTCAGGTTTACGGGGGCCGACGTCTTTAACAGATCCCGCCGACACCTTTGGTGAGGGTTCTGCCGCCAATGCCACCTCAGCCGAAGCCGTCTCCTGTTTGGTACTTGGTGCAGTTTCAGCGGCTCGGACAGCAAAGGCTATCTGAATAGGACGAATGGCAGCTCGACTCACGACCGATCTCAAAACATCGAGATAATTGTCCTTTAACCAAAATTCACAAAATTCATCGGCTACCTCCAAGGTTAAAAGATCTCCGTCAATCTGACTGGCGGCTACTGGCGCAAACCAAAGGTTATAAAGTTCGGTCTTCAGCATCCCTCGAAGGGTCTGTTGTGCTGCGGACCAAATAGCTTGAGCGGTGTCGGGCATGTACGGGAAAAAGAGGCGATTTTAAACCATTTAACAGCTTTATTCACCTAAGAGCTTCACAGAAATGTACTCTGCCAATTGGCAGAAATTTCGATGTAAAGAATAAACGAACAATGTCACTGGTAAGTAAGGGCAATTCGGATTTGCTCAGAGGCTTAAAAAGCGTTGGAAACCCTTTGTTTCCAACGCTTTCATCTTAGTTAAGTAGTTTCTTATTAATAAAAACCTACCGCCACAGCCTCCTAAAATTCCGCGCCACAGCTGAAGTTTTTAGGTCAAACTGTACGAGGCAGCGAGAAGAAGTTTTAACGGGTTATTCTCACGTTATTCACATCGTGAGAAAACGCCAAAAAAAGGTCCTCTTTAGGGAAATTATATCACGATTTTTTGGCAACCTTGGCCGCTGGCTTGGCCACCACAGCCGGTGCCTTAGCGACAACCTTAGCCGCTGGCTTGGCCACTGCGGCCGGTGCCTTAGCGACAACCTTGGCCGCTGGCTTGGCCACTACGGCCGGTGCCTTAGCGACAACCTTAGCCGCTGGCTTGGCCACTGCGGCCGGTGCCTTAGCGACAACCTTAGCCGCTGGCTTGGCCACTACGGCCGATGCCTTAGCGGCAACCTTAGCCGCTGGCTTGGCCACTACGGCCGGTGCCTTAGCGACAACCTTAGCCGCTGGCTTGGCCACTACGGCCGGTACCTTAGCGACGGCGGGAGCGGCTGGGGTTGACGTTGTCTTAGTTTTTTTTACGGGTGTGGGCATGATTTTTGTTTTTTTGTAACCATTACACTAAACAGCAGCATTTCCCCTCTCCTCAGTTCGGATGCGGATCACTTCGTTCAGTGGAAAGATAAAAATTTTTCCGTCCCCAATTTTTCCAGTTTTAGCCGACTTAATAATCGCTTGAACAGCGACATCAACTTGTTCATCGGACGTAACAATTTCCAGCTTCAGCTTGGGAAGAAAATCGACGGTATATTCGGCGCCTCGGTAGATCTCTGTATGACCCAACTGCCGGCCAAATCCCTTGACCTCAGTAACTGTCATTCCTTCAATGCCCAACTCGGTCAAGGCAGCTTTCACATCATCCAGTTTGAATGGCTTAATGATGGCTTCAATTTTCTTCATCTACGTTCGAGCAACAGGCTTGGAGATGGCTTTCAATATAGCCTTTCAGCTTTAGCTGACAATTTGATTCCTCATAATTCTCCGCAGGCTTCCCGTTCGACCGACCCAATGGCAAACTCATCTTCACAGTGCGTGATTCATGGCAAAAGTTTACGGAAGAGGCTGAAACCTATTTTCTCGCTGTCATTCTTGGGGATCTTCAAGGCCGTAAAGCAAGAGCTATTCGCTATCTGCTGCTGGTGTTATCTTATCTTTTTGCCGGGATTGTTAAGCTCCGCCGCCTTTTTTATAGCCTCCGGCTTTTTCGGGATTCCACACTCGGGGTGCAGGTCATTGCGATTGGCAATCTGACGGTTGGTGGCACTGGAAAGACGCCCGCCGTCGAGAAGTTTGCTCGCACCCTTCAGGATGCGGGTCGAAAGGTTGCCATTCTGTCGAGGGGTTATCGCTCACGACCAAAACCTTTTACCGAACTACTGATGGATAAGTTACTCCTCCGAGAGGATACCACGCCTCCCCGCATTGTTTCAGATGGCCACTCCTTGCTTCTCGATTCGGAGTCCGCCGGCGACGAGCCCCACATGTTAGCCTCAAACCTGCGTGATGTTGTCGTACTGGTCGATAAGGACCGAGTCAAAGCAGGTCGCTATGCGGTGGAGAAATATGGCTGCGATACTCTTTTGCTCGATGATGGATTTCAATATTGGCGACTCGCCGGTCGAAGGACCGACGTTGTCCTCATCGATTGCCAACAACCTTTCGGCAATGGCTACTTGCTTCCCCGTGGAACCTTACGCGAACCCCCGTCTCATCTTGTCCGCGCTCATGTGATCTTCCTCACCAAAAGCGACGGTAAAACAGAAGCACTACGCGAACGAATACGTGGAATCAATCCCCGCGCTGATATCATCGAATGCGTTCATCATCCTCTTTACTTCGAAGACGTTTTCACCGGGGAACGCCAGGGCTTAGGCCTTCTTGCTGGCCGTAAGGTCGCCAGCCTCACCGGCATCGCCCAACCTGAAAGTTTTGAATCTAAACTTGTCGAACTAGGAGCAGAAATTGTCTTAGCCCGCCGATTTGCCGATCATCATCGCTTCACCCAACAAGAGGTCTTGGATGCGGTGAACCGTGGAAAAAAACGCCGAGCGGACATGCTTCTCACCACCCAAAAGGATGCGGTCCGATTTCCAAAGCTGGATCGCAGGGATCTCCCAGTCTACTTTATGCGCGTCGAAATCAAGATTATAGCGGGTGCTGACGGCTTTGATGAAGCGGTTCGCCGGATCTGTTTTCGCTGATCCGATCTGCCCTCATCAATCCGAATCCCGGACTGCACTTTGGCAAAGTGTTCCAGTCTTTATTTTAATCTCTATCGAACTCAACTTTGGAGAGTGAGCGAGAGTCTAGCGCTGCGCTTCATCACTGCGGCCTCGACTCGAGTCACTGCTAAGTTGGCCCTCGTTTCCTGAAACTAGTCTCCGCCCTCGTCACCCCCGCCACTCTTACGTTCCCATCTCCGTTGAACACGCTCCGGAAGACTGTTGTCCAGTTTCACTTGGACTGATTCTTCACCGAACATTTGAACCATCGCCGTTTCAAAGGCCTCCGAGGCCTCCACTTGATAACGGTCATTCGGTTCTATCCAAACCGAGGCTCCGTCGGGCATTTGGAGGCAGAGAAAGACAGGTACCGACCCCTTGTGAGCTTCAATGGCTGCTCGCAGTTCTTCCATCCTTGTCCCAATCAATTGCTCCACCCCCAGCCGTAAATGGAACCGCTGGATAAACTTTCTTGATGCCTCCTCAAGTCGCATAATTTCCTGAGGGAACAGCTTTGGTTTATCCTCCCCGGTACTCACTTCAGCTGTCACCAGCAACGGCTGATTCAACACAAACAAACTCCCGTACTTATCGTACGCCTCATTCATCGCCAGAATGGTGGCCGTCCCACTCATGTCCTCAAGTGTCACCATCGCGTAAGGTTTGCCGGTCTTTTTTGAAGAGCCTTTCTGTACCGCGGAAACTAAACCTCCGACCCGAGTCATCGATCGATTTGCCAAGGCTCCAAGTTGCTCGATGGAATGGGTGGTATGCCGAAATAAAAGTTTTTCGTAAGGACCTAGCGGATGGCCACTGACATAGAAACCGACTAGTTCCTTTTCTTCAGCTAGCCGCTGGGCAATGGGCCATTCATCGAGGACCGCACTCTTGGCCGCTTTAGTTGTTCCTTCGGTCGACGTTTCAAAAGTATCAAAAAACGACACTTGTCCTCGGGCCTTATCTGACGCCATCGCGGTGGCACGTCCGAGTGCTGCTTCAATCTCAAAAAAGACTGTGGCCCGGTTTGCTCCAAGAGCATCACACCCACCTGCTTTAATCAGTGACTCAAGAGCCTTACGATTCAAAGCTCTTGGCTCAACTCGGCCGCAAAGATCCGCCAAAGAGATGAAGGGGCCACCCGACTCCCGCGCTTGCAAGATCGCTTTTACTGCGGCATCGCCCACCCCTTTAATCGCCTCTAATCCAAAGCGAATGGCGACCCCTCCGCGCCCTTCAGAATTCGCCGACGCCGAAAACTTCAACCGACTTTGATTCACATCGGGCCCCAAAGTCGGTATCCCAAAACTTTTTGCCTCTGCGATGAACAAACTCAGTTTCGCTGTATCACTCTGATCATTGGTCATCATCGAACAGAGAAACTCCACCGGATGATTGGCCTTCAACCAAGCGGTCTGGTAAGCGACAATCGCATAAGCTGCCGCGTGGGATTTATTGAATCCGTACCCAGCGAACTTCTCCAGAAGATCAAACACCTCGTTGGCCTTGGATGAGGAGATACTGTGGGTCCGCGCGCAGCCATCTACGAAGTTCTGCCGCTGCTTGACCATTTCATCGAGGGCTTTTTTTCCCATCGCCCGACGCAAAAGATCGGCGCCACCTAAGGTGTAACCAGCAAGAGTCTGGGCGGTTTGCATCACTTGCTCCTGATAAATCAACACCCCATACGTTTCCTTTGAAATGGGTTCGAGCAACGGGTGCGGATAGACGATTTCCTGTTCCCCATGGCGGCGTTTAATGAAATCAGGAATCAGATCCATCGGCCCCGGTCGATAGAGTGATATCAGGGCGGTAATGTGTTCGATGGAGGCGATCTTAAATTTCTTGCAAAGATCCCGCATACCGCTCGATTCCAATTGAAATACCCCTAGCGTCTGCGCGTTGTTCAACAGGTCATAAGTCTTGATATCATCCAATGGTAAATCATCGATCGGTATTTTTAGTCCGCTGTTTTCGTGAACCATTTCTACCGTATTACGAATGACGGTAAGGGTCTTGAGACCCAAAAAATCCATCTTCAACAGGCCTAGGTCACCTACCGGTCCCATGGCGTACTGGGTTACAATTCCGCCTAAGTCATCTTGTTTAAGGGGAAGAAGGTTAACCAACGGTTGGGCCCCTATCACAACGCCGGCCGCATGAACCCCAGCGCTCCGCGTTTGATCTTCCAGCAAAAGCGCTGTATCGATGAGTTCGCGGGTGACATCTTCGCTCTCGTACGCTCGTTTGAAGTCTGCATTCTTTTCCAAGGCATCCTTCAATCCCCACTTCACGTCCGTGATCATTTTAGCCAACCGATCGGTATCGCCAAAACTTAACCCCATTACCCGCCCCACGTCTCGGATCACTGACTTGGCTCCCATCGTGCCAAAGGTGATAATCTGAGCCACGGCGTCCCGCCCATATTTCTCACGGACGTACTCTATGACATCTTCACGACGATCGTCGGCAAAATCGATGTCGATATCCGGCGGGCTGACTCGCTCAGGATTCAGAAAACGCTCGAAAAGAAGGCCATAACGTAACGGATCCACGTTGGCGATTTCCAACAAATAGGTGACCAAGGATCCCGCTGCAGAACCGCGCGCCACACACGATATCCCGTTGTCGCGACCCCAGCGGACAAAATCTCCAACAATCAAAAAATAAGAAACATATCCCGTTTTCTCGATCACCCCTATTTCCAGATCCAATCGTCGAATCAAGATTTCGATCGCTTTGGCCAGTCGTCGGTCATCGAGGGTGTTTGCTTCCGGCTCGGTCTCCGGAACTGTGTTCAACGAGACCGCGGCTCCCGCTTCCGAGGGCGGCTGATTTTCAGTCGGTTGAAATAAGAAGGCTACCTTGCGGATATCTTCGATATGACTCACCACCAAAGAACTTCCCTGCACCCGAGCATGAATGGAATAACGGCGATGAAGACCGTCACAGAGCAGCTTTCGGAGATAACCTTCGCGGGTCCAGGTTTCGGGCGGTTGAAAACTGGGATAATGTTCTGCTCCTTTTCCAAACTTGATCTCTAGATTGCACTTCTCTGCCACTTCAACCGTGTTCAGAACGGCTTCGGGCGTCTCGGCAAAAAGATTTTGCATCTCTTCCGCTGATCTCAGAAAAAACTGATCCTTCTGATACCGCATCCGCTTGCTTTCACTTAACAGTGCCTGAGTGCCAATGCAGATAAGACAATCGTGCGAATGCGCGTGCTCGCGTTGGATGTAGTGAACATCATTTGTGGCCACGCATTTTAACCCGAACTCCGTTGCCCACGGCAAAAGCTGACGGTTAACCTTGGCCTGCTCAGCAATCCCATGATTTTGGAGTTCGAGATAAAAATCGCCAGCCCCAAACACTTGCTTAAAAAAATCGACTGAGTTTCTTGCTCGCTTCAAGTCGTCTTTCAGAATCGCCTCGGGTATTTCACTCGCTAAACACCCACTAAGCCCGATCAAGCCGGTGCTGTGGGCCGCTAACAGTTCTTTATCAATGCGCGGTTTATAATAATAGCCTTCGAGATTGGCCGACGTCACTAATCGCACCAAATTCTGATAGCCAGTCAGATCCTTGGCCAACAGGACTAGATGATGGTAAACGTCTCGCATCCCTCCCGAGCCCTGCTTCTTTTCCAGACGCGACCCTGGGGCGATGTAAACCTCACAGCCTATGATGGGCTTCACCCCCGCCTTCTTTGCTGCTTTGTAGAACTCAATCGCCCCAAACATATTGCCATGGTCGGTCATGGCTATCGCCGGAAAATCTAATTCCTTGGCCCGTTGCATCAGACGGTCCAACCGACAGGTGGCGTCTAGAAGTGAAAACTCCGTGTGCAAATGCAAATGTGCGAAGTCAGCTGGCATCTTGTAGGCCCACGATTTGACTAAGTTCTCGGGGTGTCCAGACTCGAATCGCGATCTTCTTTAAATCTCACATCGAAAAAGCTCTCAACTTAAGCCCTCGCCTTTTCCAAAAAGCGCTCCATTCAGATACCCTCGCCATTTGACTGAGATCAAAGTTATCCCTGTGGGCTTACGAATAAGCTTTCTCCCTAAAGAGGCACCTGCGGTTGCTGTTTTCTCCGTTGCCCTAAATTGGCGTTGAAAATTGACTCTAAGCTTTCCCTCCGCACCCTACTTATCTACGGTCTGACTATGCCCGACCAAATTCACTCTGCTCCTGTCTACCCAGCTGGGTCTTCAATTCCCTTCCCTAGACGTTCTTTTCTCAAGACCGCTGTCGCTGGCTTGGCTGCCACTTCCACCGTAGGATTGGGTCTCCCCTCTTTGCTGGCGGCTCCTAGTCCGAAAGAGAAATCGGAGACCCTCGCCGCTCAACTCTTTGGCTCCCTTTCCGCAGAGCAACGGACGCGGCTTTGTTTTCCTTTCTCTGATCCCCTCCGCAATAAGGTCGATAATAATTGGTTGATTACCGGCAAACCGATTAGTGAGTCACTAAAACCCGATCAACAGGATCTCGTTCAACAAATTTTTGTTCAGTTACACGCACCCTCATTTGCCGACCGAGCTATGGCTCAGATGGTCCATGACAGTGAGGGCAAAGGTTTCAATGGCGGTACCTCGGTCGCCCTCTTTGGTGAACCCAGTTCTGGGGAGTTTGAATTTGTTTTAACCGGTCGCCATTGTACCCGCCGTTGTGATGGCAATTCAGTTGCCGGTGCCGCCTTTGGTGGACCCATTTTCTATGGTCACCAAGCGGGCTCTAAAGATCGTGAAGCTTCCAGCCACCCGGGCAATATTTTCTGGCACCAAGCTCAACGAGCTAATGAGCTCTACCAAGCGCTCGATGGTCGGCAGCGTGCTTTGGCTCTCGTCGATGGGACTAGTCGCCCCGAACGAGCCTCAGAGACGGTTACTCTCAGTGGAAAAAAAACCGGTCTCCCCGGAATCCCGGGTTCAGAACTTTCCGGTGACCAACGTCAGTTAGTGCGCAAGGTGATGGTCGATCTTTTAGCTCCTTTCCGACCTGCCGACACCACCGAAGCCATGCAGTTAGTGGATGCCCAGGGAATCGACTCATTAAGTTTGGCTTACTTCAAACAGCAAGACTTAGGCAACGATGGCGTCTGGGATGTTTGGCAAATCGAGGGACCCAATCTGCTCTGGTATTTTCGCGGTGAACCTCACGTGCATTGCTGGGTTCACATCCGTGGATAACTTTATCTCCGTCAGCGCCTGAGTCTCCTTCAAATCCGTTGGCTCCTAAATTCTTCGGGGGGGTTGGCCCTTTCAGTCACTGCCTTCTTAGATTTCGGGAACCTCCCGAGCCGTTTTGATCCAGCATGACTGCGTTTGGGATTATCGGCACCGAGACTTTCAACCGCGAATCTTCACGCCCTGAGAAATGTGAACAAAAGCCGGCGGAACATTAGCCCAGACTGGTTCACTGTAAGTCACTTGCTCAAATCGTTCCTGCAAAAGACGGCGAGTCGTCGCTACCCGCCCGAGCGAACGACTATGAACATAGTGGAATGTCACCATTCGAGCTTGGGGCGTCAGGAAGGGTACGATGGCATCCAAAACTGCGGCCTGTCGGGATTCCCCCCACAACGCCCACGGTAGACCTCCCACAACTCGATCGATCCGTAAGATGCCGAGGGCCGCCGCGACCTTCGGTAGATCTTCAGCCGGCAAGGCCACTACTTGGGCTCGAGGGAAGTCCCGCCTCAGACCAGCGGCTAAATCAACTGACATCTCAAAAACCGTCAGTGATATTTTAGGATTTTGTGCTAAGAGCTCGCGAGTGAAGGACCCACTCCCCGCTCCAAGTTCCACGACTACTTGCCCCTCGGAAATCTGTGCATGGGCCACAATAGCTCGGGCTAGAGCCTTTCCTGATGGCACAATTGCCCCCATCTGAACCGGACTCCGCGCTACGCCTCGGAGAAATTGCAATGTCCCCCTCCCTCCCTCAGTGACTAGGCTATCACCTTCCTGCCCTTGGTTCGCCGGTGCAATCAATCCCGCCTTGCCTAAGGAGAGATCCCGAGTTCTGTCGGCGCCAATATCACCGGATGATGGATTCTTGATTGGAATAAAATTTGAAGCTTTTGTTAGATTTGTTACTTCAGTGCTTAGGTACTTCTTCCAATGGATATTCTCCAGCAGGCTTAGGTCAACGACTTCTTCACTTTTACCTAAGAAAATTCACTCAGTGCACTTGCTCCAGAGTCAAGAATTGAGGTTTCCATAAATTCATTCTGAACTTTTTGTCGTCCACTCATTCCCTCTCGCCACTTGCCTTTGCCTTGGAAACGGCGGGTACTCTCCACTTTCAGCGGAGTCTCCTCGGCCATCATCGATACGGGCGGACAATGATTTGATCAGGGCCGATTCAATTGATAACAAAAAGGGCACAAATTCCCCCTCCTAGTGCCCTTTCTTCCTTCAAATTGACAAGTGAACTCTGACGATTTGTTACGATATCTTGCAAAGGCGCTTGACCTTGGTCGGGTGTCCGTGGGTAGTCTGTAACCGGATGGCAAAAATCAAAGGTACGGTCAAATGGTTCAATGAAGCCAAAGGCTTCGGATTCATCACTCCTGCGGATGGAACTAAGGACGTTTTCGTCCATGTCAGTGCAGTCAGCGCGGCTGGGTTTAAGACCTTACAAGAAGGTCAACCGGTCGAGTTTGATATCACGGCAGGACAAAAAGGTCCCTCCGCGACCAATCTCAAATAAGCGCGGCTGGCTTCTCCCCCTCGTTGTTAATTCTCTCGGGAGTGGTCTTGGTTAATCCAGATCACTTGCCCCTGTCCTGACGAGATACCTGACTCTAGCTCAGGATCTCTGCCCAACAGATCAGAGGTCGCCTAGTAGGCCAACGCTCCAAACGGTTACCCCTACGCACGGAAAATCCTTTCCTCTCCTTGGGATTCTTCACTGATTTTCTGTTACTTCTTGGCTCTCGGTTTCTCGATGGGTCCCTTTCTCTCTCAAAAAATTCCTATGCCTTCACCCTCGGTTCATCCTCGCGATCCCCTTCACGGTGTCACCTTGGAATCAATCCTTGAACAGTTGATCACTCGTTTCGGGTGGTCTGAGATGGCTAACCGTATTCCGATCCGTTGTTTTCAATTTAATCCGTCCCTCAAATCGAGTCTCACTTTCTTGCGAAAAACTCCGTGGGCTCGTCAGCGAGTAGAGGATTGGTTCACCTACGAGCAATGGAACAAATCAACCGCCTCTCTGGTTGATTCTTTGTCTCCCCCCGTTGCTAGCTCACCCAAAGAATGAGCCTGGACGGCGAGTCCTAGAAAATATCAGCTCCCCGCTCCCTGAGGCTGGATCTCATCCTAAATCCTCTCAAAGGGTCAAAAGAAAGACCGTCCCCTTTAAGCCTGTCGATTGGACAATCAATTCTCCCTCAATCGAGAGCGCCAACCTTCGGGTTATTGCTAACCCCAATCCTGACCCTCCCGGCTTTGTGGATATTACCGGCTCAAATACGGTGTTTAGGGATGTCTCAGAGAGACCTTCTCCCTGATCCTTGACCCGTATTTCAAGCCGCCCCCCTTCACCCTCTATCGCTGTGACTTCGACCGTGCTACCATCGGGCGACGCTTCAGCCGCATTGGTTAAAAGATTCTCGACGATTAGCAAAAGAAGGTTGCCAACTTTATTAGTAAGCACCCGTTGGGATTGACTGCGCACCACCACTGTCACCCCTCGAATCGCCCGATGCTCGGGCATTCGACGGGCCACCATAGGAAGTAATTCCGCTACCGAAATCTCAAAGTCGCTCACCCCTCCCTCGTCACGCAAAATTCCCACTACTTCGTCGATCATGGCTTTCATTCGTCGCAGCGCCGCCTCCGCCTCTCTTGCTTCTTCGGCGCTGTTTCCTTCCCTTGAGATCCCTCTGATAAATTGCTGCAAACCCGTCAATGGACTCCGCAGACCGTGCACCAGATGGGACGCTACGGCCCCCACGGCTCCTGTTCGAGCGGCTAGGGTTAGCTCACGGTTCGCCTTCTCCAGTCGGATTCTTTGATTCACCAGTCGTCTATTCGCCTGAGCTAGGCTATAAAATGCAGCCGATAACACCGCCAAGAGCGCTCCCCCAGAGACCAGCAATATCCACCCTGCTCTCCCCTTCAACGTCTCATCCATTCGACCAAACTCTGCCCGAAGATCCTCTGCCTCAGTCTCCAGCGCTAGGATACTAGACACTCCCTGCCCTACTTCATCTCGGAGTGCTGCAAACACTCGCAAGACAGCGGGTTGATCTTCGGCTCCAACGACGTATTCGACCCTCACTCGTTCTGCCAAGATCTGCTCGACCGAGACCGATGGAGCCAGGGTCAGTTCCGCACCAATCAAACGGGTTGGGAACCGTCCTTCGGCATCATATAAAGCGACACTTCGCAAACCCGATAACTGCGGCATTGCTGCCAGATCAACCGCGGCAAAAAGAGGGTCTTCATTTCCCTCAGCTTTCAAGGCGGACATCCGACCTTCAAAGAGGCCTACAATGACTCTGCCTTCTCTTTGAACTAACAACTCTCGCAGCTCCTCTCGAAGCCCTAGCTGGGTTAGAACCAGCGCGGCTAATAAGACAGCCAATGCGGCTAATATTCCTAGAAATGCCTTAAGACGCAGCTGTTTGAGGTCAGTTAATGTCATCACACTCAGCCTTTTTTGAGTTTCCATCCATGGCTTCAGAACTCCCACTCGAGGCCACACTGGACGGTGTGCGACTGAAAGTTCTCAAGTTCGACATTAGACCGTTGGGTCTCAAATAACTCTTCAACAAAGAGGGTCAAATGGCTCCCCAGTCGTCGCTCGAGACGAACGTTGAATTCAAGGTCTTCTCGACGTCGGTACTTGAACAAATCTTCCGGTGCCGGCGACACAAATTGACGTTCATAACTCCACTCGCTCCAACGACATCCCCAGGCCATTGTCCACGCTTTCCAATCAGCCTTGAGGCTTATCCCTATCCCAAAGCGGTCGAAGTCATAAAATCCCACCTCTTGATCCCCATTGCCTAAATAGAACAGCCTCAGGGTGCTTTGAATACGGGGTCGATCAATCCACCTATTTTTAAACACCAGCTCGGCGTGCCGCTGAGTGAAGTAAGCAACTGTTCCTAATTGAGGGACTCCTAAGAGGTTAGCAGCCGGTCGAGAATCATAGGCCCGATCGTCTTGCCTGATCGCCACTTCTACTGAACCCTTTGATCCATAATCCAATCCCACGGTTGCTTTTGGCCCCATTGCCCAAAATCCGTCCAGCGGTTGTTCAAAATTCTGTCGCTGCCACTGATATCCAAGGTCGATTCGGAATCCTCCGATTGGATTCCATCGAATCGACGGACTGGCGGTAAATCCATGGACGGTCGCCCTCATTCCTCCATTGCCGTCCTCAAGGGTTGATGCGTCAAAAACTTGATCGGCATACAAATGTTGGCCGAGGAGATTCCAACTCCAGTTGTCGCTCAAGATACCTCTATAGTCGGCATGAGTTGACATCACGGTCTCTCCATTGACTACCCCTCCGGCGGTGTCCAATTCGACGCGTTTCACATAGCGTCGATCATCGCCAATAAACATCAGCGTAAAGCGATGCTGATCAACTGGCATCCGGAAGAGAAAAAATTCGAGACCCCAACCCGCAAAGGGCGTCGCCTGAGAATTAGTGCCGGCTAGCAAAGAATTATCCCTCCACCCCCCACTTGTTCTTAAGGTCAGGGCCGACTGCCAAAGAAGGGAATCTGGATCTATTTGTTCCTCTCTTTGTCGAATCGGGCTCGCTTGCCATGGCCCCGCTTCGACCCTCTCGCTCAGCTCTCTCATTAACGCGATTAAACAAACTGCCCCTAGACTGAGCCGTTGAATCGTAAATTGCATCGAGTTCGCCCTCGTTCGAGGTTCTAAGAAAAAAGGCAGGCGGCCTTAGAGGTCCGTCTGCCTTGATCTTCTTGTGATTCTGAAACTTTTACCCAATTCGATAAAGCTTAGTTTAGCCTCAGGGACGATTACCGCTTCGGCCTCGGCCTTCTCCCGGGGTCTTGGGTGTTCCCTGACGCTCTTTAGCCGCTTGCCGCACTTCCTTCAATTGGTCTCGAATATCAGTCCTGACTTGCTTGGTATCGGTCAAAAACCGTTCTCGGTTCGCTTTAAGTTGAGTTCGGACCGTGTTCCGTTCTTCTTCGGTCGCAGTGCGAATCCCTGCAGTCAAAGCACGCTGTTGATCAATGAAGGTCTTAGAAAGCTCTCGGTAACTGGTTAACTGGGCTTGAAGTGCCGCAGGAAGCTTATCCTTTAAGTTAGCTGGAACTTCAATCTTGGGCACCTTTACCTGTGGTCCTTGTTTCTCTTCCTTAGGTATTTCATTGCCCTTAGGTTTACCGTCGGATTGTGCGTTCGCCACTTGGGTGGTGAGTCCAATCGCTGCGACCGCTGCGATCAGAAGAGTGTAGGGGGTAAATTTCATAACGTTAGTGTGTGGAGTTGAAGGTCTGAGCTGTCTTGTCTTTTTTTTGTTTTAACCGACTCCATCCCCTCGCAATAATCATGCCAGCGACTCATGGGCTTTTAGGTGCGCTTTTCCTTTAGATTCTAACCCTAGTCAGTTTTAAATTTCGTCGATTAAATTCCTTTTGGGGAATTACACCCATCGAGGGATCGTTCTTTGAGGGAGCTATTACCCAAATCAGCCTTGTATTTATTTTAACTCTTGCCCCTTGTTAGCCTCTCCAGTGGTTAGATGTTTTTCATCTTATGTCTTCTGTTCCCCTTTCAGGTTTGACTGTCCTTATTCTCGAGGACGAACCCCTTTGGCGTCGGCATCTCGTCGCTACACTTGAGAAAATGGGCGCTGAGGTCACTGCAGTCGACTCCTTGACTCGCGCTCGGCTCGTTCTTTCTGCCGACACCTTTGACTATGCTTTAATTGATGTAAATCTGCCGGATGGATTAGGGACAGACCTCCTTCATCAGCGAGTCTTCGGATCCCATACAAATGTCATTGTTATGACCTCCGAAGGTGGAGTCAGTGGTGCGGTGGAGGCACTTCGCCTCGGTGCTTCTGATTACTTACAGAAACCGTTTGAGCCCCAAGCTCTTGGTCTCTCGCTCGCTCGTGTTCGTCAGCTTCAGGCGACAAGTCGTCGTCTTGAACAACGCTCTTCTCTCGCTTCTCCATTGGTCTTTGGCCCTTCTCTTTCAAGTATAGAGGACAAGATTCATAAGATCTTGGCCTCCGACCGCCGACTCCTGACTCAACTTCCCCCTGTTCTCATCTTGGGTGAAACAGGAACAGGCAAGACCACGGTTGCTCGGTGGATTCATACCCAAGGTCCACGCTCTTCTGGCCCTCTTGTTGAAACAAATTGTTCTAGCATCCCCGACTCGCTGGCTGAATCGGAATTATTCGGTCATGAAAAGGGCGCCTTCACTGATGCTCGCAGCACGCGAATTGGACTTTTTGAAGCGGCTCACCAAGGGACTCTTTTTCTAGATGAACTTTCAAGTCTCTCGCTGTCGATTCAAGCTAAACTGCTTACTGTCCTCGAAGATGGCCGGATTAAGCGGGTTGGCGGTTCCCGCTGGATCTCGGTTGATGTCCGAGTTATTGGCGCATCAAATCGCGATCCGAAGCTCCTTGTCGCTGAGGGCCTTTTTCGTGCTGATCTTTACCACAGGCTGGATCTTTTCAGGATTGGAATTCCTCCACTTCGCGAGCGAGGCCAAGAGATTCTTACTTTGGCTACGCTCCTATTATCCCGGATTGCGACAAAGCACCGCCTCCCTTTACGGCCAGTTTCAGCGGCGGGTTGTCGACGACTCATCGGATATCAGTGGCCAGGAAATATTCGTGAGTTGATGCACGAATTGGAACGGGCTCTTGTTTTCGAAGAGGGCGAAGAATTGAAATTTGATTCCCTCATGGGTTCTGGCGGAGATCTCGATGAGTGCCATTTAATAAACCAATCTCAACCAGCAAATATTTGGTGGAATCCTGACTTTAAGTTTGCTGACTCTGGTTTCTCTTTAGAAAACGCGATTCTCTGCGTTATTAGTGCCGCCCTCGAACAGTCTTCCGGTAATGTGTCTCAAGCGGCTCGTAAACTGGGTGTTTCAAGAGACTATTTGCGGTATCGTTTAAAATCTCCGACGCCTCCGCCCGACGTCTAACTAAACGGCCTCTTTTCAGATAGCCGCTTTCTAATCTTAAGTTAATCGCTTCAATTAAACCTTAGGCTTTCCTTCACCAAGTGACGGTTCGTAGATAAGTTAAGGAGGCAGGGATCTGTTCAACACTTCGCGCCGATTCGTCCTCAATAAAATAGTGTTTAACTCCAACCTCTTTGGCTGCCTTCAAAATTTTTGGCCAGTTCATTTGACCTGTTCCTAAAGTGACGTCGTTATTTGGATCTGTTCCACCTCCTTGGTCACCGGTTACAACTCCCTTTTTTAAATCTTTTAAATGGAGCATTGCCCATCGGTCTGGATACTTTCTTAGCCACGTTGCCGGATCTTGACCTGGAAATTGAACCCAGAGAATGTCCATTTCAAAAGTTACATAACGAGGATCGGTCTCCTGAATCAGAATATCCATCGGAGTTCGTCCTAAATTATCTAATACCTTAAACTCGTAGCCGTGGCAGTGGTAGTAAGCTTTAATTCCAGCTTGCGAAAAAATTTCCCCCGCTTTATTGAGTGTTTTTGCCGTTTTTAGCGCATCGTCCGGGGTGAAATCTCCGTTGCCTTTCACCCATGCTGTTCCAATGTATGAGAGCCCTAATTCTTTACCTTCATCTAGCAATGCCTGTGGGTTTTTTCTAAATCTATCGAAAGAGTAGTGTCCCGCTATCGGTTTTAGTTTAGCCTCGGTCAATAGCTTCTTAAAGACACTCGGCTTTAAATTATAAGTGCCGGCTAGTTCAACTTCCGTTATTCCAAACCCTTGAACTTTGGCCACCGTTTCGGGCACATTTCGAGTAAATTGACCCCGTAAACTATAGAGTTGGAGCCCGACCGACCCTTCAAATTTCGTGCTGGCTCGTGTTGCTAACTGACTCGTGCACCCCGCTCCTAAACTGATACTAATTACAAATAAAGCGAAAATATGTAGAGTTTTCATTTTATTTTAGGTCATCCGCATCGGCATTATAACATACAAAAACGGTTCGTTTGTTTTTAAGACCCCTGGACTCAATTCGTCGATAAGCTCAAAATAGACCTCATCATTATCAACAGCTTTTAACGGATCCATCATATAACCGGGATTGAAGGCGATCGCCATATCTTTGCCCTCATATTTGATCGCTATGGTCTGTCGAGCTTCACCGACTTCGGGAGCATTAGCTGTGATGGTTAATTGATTTTTGCTAAAGGCTAGCTTAACCGAATTCTGTTTATCTGAAGTCATAATCTCCGCAAGTCGAAGTGCTTTTAAAAACTCTTCTCGCTGTAGCGGGATCCGTTCTTGGGGCGCAGCCGGTATTACCTGTCGATAATTCGGATAACTTCCATCCACTAGTTTTGTCATCAGTGTGGAAGTGAAGCCGCCCTCAATCGCTGGTTTAATTTTAAAACTCGCTTGGTTCTCTGAGTATTGAATCTCAACTTGTCCGCCTGTTCCCAGAAGCCGTCCTACTTCATTGATCGCCTTTGTCGGAACAATAAAATCAGCTTGATTTTCGCTGCTAAGATCAAATTCCTCTTCACAAAGAGCCAATCGTCTCCCATCGGTAGCCACCAAAATCATCCGATTATCTTTTAAACTAAAAAGGATTCCATTCAACTGATGCCGACTAGGGTCACCGGAAACCGCAAAGCTGGTTTTTCTCAACATCCCTTTCAACTTATCCGAGGACAGCTTAACCGACTTCTTAGTTGCGAAGGTATTAATTGGTGGGAATTCGTCTGCTGCAAGCCCATTAACCTTGAAAAAAGAACTTCCCGCTTTAATTACCGCCACCGATTTATCGTTAACCTCGATTGCAATTTGTCCTGCCACGAGTTCACGTGCTATATCAATAAACTTTTTTACGGGAAGCGTTGTTCTACCTGATAATTCAACGTCGGCAGCGACTGAACAGGAAACGGTAATGTCCAAATCGGTGACCGTCAGTTCCAATCGCCCATCCCCAGCCGAGAGGAGCACGTTAGCTAGGATCGGCAACGTCGTTCGAGAGCCGACGATGTTTTGAACTGCCGAGAGACCGATGAGAAGCTGCTCCTTGGCAACGGTAAGTTTCATTGGAGTTATTATTCTGAGAAAGATCTGAAAGAGAAAGTCTTTATTAAGGGTTGTGAATAAGCCTCAGGACGTCAAGAAAAGGGCGTCCTGCAGGGGCTTCGAGGATAGCATAACTCGGTGGAAAAACCTGTTAAGAGATTGGGAGACAACCCGAAGAGACAGTTGTTGGTGAGATATTGAGAGGGAATTCGCGGGTTACTGGTAATCGCATGTGAGGAACTTGAGGGCTCAAAGGCTTGCAGTGGTGAGAAGGCGGGGTAGAATTTTTGTTTATGGAAATCTCTCCACGACTCAAATTTAGTAGTGAATCCAGCTCGGAGAAAGTGGAGAAGCAGAGTGGATTTGTCGAGCGAACCGCTGATCTGACGGGTAAGAAAGGGGTCGAGGAAGAGGTTCTAATGACGGCGATCCCTCTTTTAGGGCAGGGGGCAAGGAGTCTTTTGGAGAGCGCGATACCCTTGTGGAGCGAAACAGGGCCGTCAATTGAAAGGACGCTGGAATTCAGCTCTTTTGCCGCAGCGATTGACTTCGTTGTCCGCGTGGCGCAAGAGGCTGAAAGGGTTCAACATCACCCGGACATTAGAATATCGTGGAGGACCGTTAAACTGAGTTTAACAACCCACAGTAGCGGCGGGTTAACAGAGAAGGATGTCTCGTTTGCGCTACTTTGTGATGGGATGGAGAGAAATTTTAGTAGTGGATCAGCTAAGCAAGAGGAGGCGGAGTGAAAAGGGGTTGCAATTAAGATTTCTGGAGGAAAAACCCCTTCTGTTTCGAGGTTGTCGGATAGCCTGCTTTTTCGAGTACCAAGAGCATATCTTCCCAGGCTAATCGCTTGTTGGTGATGGTTTCGGCTCGGATTAAATAAGCGGGATGGAAGGTTGGCATCACTGGGGTCCCCTGGAAATCCTGCCACTGTCCTCGTAATCTCGCTAAATCGACTGAGGAACGGTTGAGGAGTGCTTCGGTCGCAGTCGATCCTAAAGCGACAATTACTTGAGGCTGGATAATTTTTACTTGGGCTGCCAACCAAGGATGGCACCGAGCAATTTCATCAAGTTTAGGTTTTCTATTGCCCGAGTCGCCAAGTTGAGTGTCCGGACGACATTTAAGAATATGGGTGATAAAAACCGCCTCTCGATTCAAACCCATCGCGGTCAGAATTCGAGTTAGCATTTCTCCAGGTTCGCCTCCAAAAGGAAGGCCAACCCGATCATCCAAAAGGTCGGGCGCTTCTCCAATGAACATGATCTTGGCCTCCATTGATCCGGTCCCAACCACCACTGAAGCGCGAGTTGAGACAAGATTCGGACAAAGGATACAAGAAAGAATCTGATGACGTAGAGTATCGAAGGCAGCGGCCTTGTTAACGATGGATTGATTTTGAGGGAGCCGATCCGATGAGACCGCACTGGGCGGATTAGAATCGAGCGCTTTAGCCCAGCGAGATGACGACCCCAAAGGTTTTAAAGGAGTAATGGAGTTAAGGCTACTCGGCGACAGTTGAGAGGGGGTCGGTGACAGAGAAAGTACCGCGGGGGATGGAAGGGTGTTATTGGTTAAACGAGGCGCTAAAGGGAGAGCAACTGACGGAAGATGTTTGCTGGCTAGCGCGGTGAGGACCTCGGATGAAACAGCAACCGAATTGACACCCTGTGAACGTAGCTGTTCGAGGTGGACAATCGTCGCTTCTAAAAGGATGTGATAATTCGCAGACATCGAATGGATCAAGAATTCCCTGAAGACCGACAAAAGCCAAGACATGGTCAACGACCCAGCAGGGCAATCTATCGAGGAGTTCTGGACGAAACAGGATGGAATGTCAGAATCGCAACGCTATGAAATCGCTTCCCTACCGAAAGACTAAAATAATCGCGACTCTAGGACCAGCCACACAGTCCGTTGAAATGGTGGGTCGACTAATTGAATCGGGAGTAAATGTTTTTCGACTGAATATGAGCCATGCCGACCCTGCGTGGGTGCGACAAATTGTCGGTAGTATTCGCCAGCTAGCAGAGTTGAACCGAGTGGGAATAGGGATATTGATGGACACTCAAGGTCCGTCGATTCGAACCGGAGACGTAAAAGAGAAGATTGAGCTCTCAGTCGGAGAGACTTTTTATTTTACAGTCCTGGGAGACACCGTGCCTGGAGAGAAGTGGACGAGTGTTGGATATGATCAATTTGCGGCGGATGTGAACGTTGGGGATAATCTGATCGTAGATAACGGTGAGATAAAAATGAAGATTCGGTCAAAGACGACGACTCGCGTGGAATGCGAAGTCTTGACTGAGGGCAGCCTAGGGAGCCGGCGGCATATTAATCTCCCTGGAATCCACGTCTCACTTCCGGCGTTAACCGACAAGGATCGCGAAGATATACGGTTAGGATTGGAGGTAGGGGTGGATTTCATCGCCTTGAGTTTTGTTCGACAGGCGGAGGATATCGAGCTGCTCCGCGCCTTTATTCGGGAAACGAGCAACAATCATCAACCGCAGATTGTGGCCAAGATTGAGCACCAATTCGCGGTCGACAATTTTGACGCTATAGCCTTGGCCGCAGATCTAGTGATGGTGGCACGTGGCGATTTAGGAATTGAATGTCCTTATGAAGAGTTACCGATTATCCAACGCCGAATCGTCAAACAATGCCAAAAAATTGGGCGTCCGGTAATTGTGGCCACTCATATGTTAGAAAGTATGACCCACAGCCCGAGTCCAACCCGAGCAGAGATTACTGACGTGGCAAATGCTGTTTACGAGCAGGCGGATGCGATTATGCTAAGCGGCGAAACGACGGTGGGGCGGCATCCCATAGCCTGTATAGAAGTCATGGATACCATTGCTCGCCGGATCGAACGGAGCGGTGGATCGAACTACCATTTAGAGGCGAATCTAACCTCGACGCGACAGAAGCTAGTGCGGAGCGGTATAACTCTCGCCGATGATCTAAAAGCCGATGGAGTTATCATTTTTACTCAGCGGGGCCATATGGCGCGGTACGCGGCGAGAATGCGGGCGCGGTCATCACCGGTTTATGCTTTTGCTGAGCGATGGGCCGACGCCGATGGTTTGACGCTATGCCGGGGAGTTCTTCCGCGGGTGATTAAATTCAATCATCAACAACCGGACCGAACAGTCGACGCTGCTGTTGAGCAATTGATGGTGTCAGGATTGATCAAGAGCGGGGATACTTTGGTGGTGATTAGTGACGTCGCTTCAGGCGATAGAATTGTTGACGGTATAAAGATCCGAGTGGTGGATTAGGTAGATTAAGTCGAGTCGACCGAGTGGAGAGATTGAAAGGGCAAACTACTTTTGGTTTGAAGAAGGGCGAGCCTCGTCACCGAGTTGGGGAGAGCCCTCCGCAAAGTCCCCCGCGGCGGTGTAAGTGTTTCTCCAATGCGAGAGCTTGATTGAACCGACGATGTTGGTGCCCCGATAAAGGTCTAAACGTGAACCAGGCGGTGGAATTTGACTTAGGGTGTAATCAAGAATAACGAACCGTAGGCGGTCATGGACTTGGATAACCCGGCCTACACTGCGATTAAGTGAACGATAACCGGCGACGATGGGTACAGAGGAGGGCAGACCCGAAGGTTGAGGGGTTGATTTGCAACCGCCAAAAAGCATCGGAAGCAGGACCGGAAGGCACCAGAGTCGAGAACTAGAGAGTGCCAACCGAGAGGCCAGAGATGTGCTGAGCACAGTTGGGGGCCAATTATTGAACGACCATCGAGCCATGGCTTAAGCCAAAGGTGTCCCAGCTTTTTGGTCAATCAAGACGTGCCGAGAGATTGCCTTGTGGAAAGAGTTTTGTATCCTCGATTTATGGAGTGGCAGGAACCTACGGCGTTAGGAATCGTTGTATTAACAGGGGTGACCTTTGTTTGGAGGTGGAGGCGGATGAGGCAACGGCGGTTTTCCAAGGCGTTCCCCTGTGGCTGTTCATCGACAGTGCCGGGTACTTTGACCGGTCTCAAGGTACAGGGACGTCGAGGTGAACGAGCGACCCTCACATTTTTAGCCAAGGGCGACCCTGAGAGAGGGAAAGCAGTATGAGATTATTGCAATATGGCTGGATGAGCCTGTTCTTAATTAAATTTTTCTCTAACTGTTTTGGAGCAGAGGTGGTGGGCCTTCAGTCTGATGGGGAAAGGCTAGCGACGAGGCTCAGGGAGATGAGGCCAGAAAGAGCGTTAACCAATTATGCAGTGCTGAAAATTAGAGGTTTAGAGGGTCGAAAAAGTGTGCCAGTTATTATATATACCGTGCCCAACACCAATGGATGGGAAGTGCGCTATGAAGTCAGTGCGCCGGCGAGTCGCGCGGAGGTTTTAAGTATACAACACACCGTCAATCGGCCGCCGTTCTATAAGTCGAATGGAATGGAAACCAACGAGCTTAAGAATTACCAAAGAGGAATTCGTTTTGCCGGGAGCGATTTTTATAGGGAGGATTTAGGAATGGAATTTCTCCATTGGAAAAATCAAAGAGTTATAGGTCGGGAGCTTAGTAATGGTCGGATCTGCGATATTCTTGAGAGCCGCTCGGACGGACCTGAAATCTATAAGTCGGTCCGTAGTTGGGTGGATGTTCGACTAGGAGTGATTCTCAGCGCCGAGGCGTATGACGAGCGGCAAATTCGCCTCAAGCAATTTTCAGTCACCCACTTTCGGGAAGTTGAAGACCAATGGATTTTTAGTCTAAGTATAGTCGATAGCCGCACCGGGACAAAGACCGAGCTTAGTTATGAGGCTTCTCCGAAATGAAGGTTGATTGAAAAAATAGAGGGAATTGTCCAAGGGGACGACCGGGGAAATTAAATGGGGCGGATGAGTTCAGCGAGTGAGACCGAGAGCGATTTATCTAACTCGGCTGCGTAGATAGAAGAGAGCTGATCACGGACAATCGACCGATGACGGTCAGGCGATGAAATAAGATCTTGACCGTGGGCAATTCTAAGTGAGCCAAGGATCGATCCAATGGAGATAAGGTCGATAGGGCGAGTAGGAACAAACGAAGGTACTGGGGTGGCGGTAACGTGCAGAATCTGAGACTCACAAAGGGTCGCAAGAATCGAGGCCGAGATTTTAGGAGGGATGCCGAGGAGATTGGAGAGGTCAGCGATACCGAGAGGAGGTTCCCCCTTAGTGAAACGGTAGGCAATTTCGGTCATCAGGCGAACAGCAGCGAACTCCTGACCCTTTTGGTTGAGACGATCCCTCTGACCATCGTGGAAGAGTGCGAGACGATTTTGGTAGATGTAGGCAACCTGAGCACCGAAGAGCAGGATGATCCAAGAAAAGTAGAGGCCAAACAGGAAGAGAGGGACGGCGCCAATAGAACCGTAGATGCTTGAGTAAGCGAGAACTCGAGTGTTGTAGAGGGCGCTGAGTTGGGAATTTCCCCACCAGAGAAGGGCGGCGACGGCGGCGCCGACGAGGGCAGCCTTGGCTTCAACTTTGGTGTTGGGCATTAAGAGATAAAAAAGCCCGAAAGCGATGGTAAGAGTCGCAATGGGTAAAATAGCTGTATTAAAGAGGCTAATGAAGGGGATTTGTTGGATCCATTGGATATGGTCAACGGTGACTTGAACGTAGGAAGAGGTGGTGACGAGAAGGATCACAGCGGGGCCGAGCGTAAGAACGCTCCAGTAAAGAATGAGACTATTCCACAAGGGGCGAGGGCTCGAGGCTCCCCAAATATCATTAAAAGCGACCTCAACGGTTCGGATGAGGGACAATGCAGCGAAAATGAGGCCAATCATCGCGGTGAGACCAATTGTCCCAAACCGGATATTGCTAATGTAGCCGATGATATTGGTAACCACGGCTTGCCGAGCAGAATTTGAATCCTCTTTTTCAGATAGACCTAAAGTTGGGGCAACATGAAGGACAAGATTTTCGATCCAACCGTTGATTTGTGCTTCGGCATTATCACTTTTAAAGACAACAAGCATACTGATAGAAACGGCGAGCAGGGGAACCAAGGCCAGGAGAGTGGTGTAGGCTAAGGCAGCAGCCCGCATTTGGCAGCGGTTCTGCCAGAAGAAAGTTCCAACCAGGGACCAAAATCGAAAGAGTGAGTGAAGGGAGGGGCTCGCTTGAAAAAACCGATGGAGGGCGATCAACGGTAGCGTCGAAGGGGGCGGTTCGGGGCTGAGCGGATTAGGGTCTGGAGCAACCGACATGACAGGATCGTAATGAGGTAAGTCGGTTGGGCAACCCTCCGTTCGATCGAGCGGAAGAATGTTTTTGGCGATGAGAGAGAATCACACCCGGAAAGTAACAGCCATGGGGCAAGCGATCGGCGGAGTGAAGAGAGGAAAATGACGACAAAGAAGCATCATAACTAGCTGTCAGATAGAGAGTTAAAGATCTCCGCAACATTGATTATGAGCTGAAGGGACTTCGATGTTTTCCTCGGCCGCACAGCAAGAGGGGTCGGCGGGCTCAGGAGAAGACTGAGGAAAAGGCTGGATGAACCGCTTCATCCAAATCATGAGGAGACTGACATCGGCCGGGGTAACTCCACTAATACGCCCTGCTTGACCGAGTGTGGAAGGTCGGATCTTTTCGAATTTCAGACGGGCTTCAATCCGGAGACTAGGAACAAGTGAATAGTCGACAGACGCAGGAATACGGCGATTTTCGAGGTTTTTGATCTTTTCGACCTCAACTTCTTGTCGACTGATATAGCCCGCGTACTTAATGCGGGTTTGAACTTGAAAAACAATTTCCTCAGGAAGGTCGGAGCGGCTGAGGGGGAGGGCGGCGTAGTCAATTTCCGGTCGTTTAAGAAGGTCCGCAAGAAGAGTCTCGCCGACCCGGGTGATTTGAAGTCGCTGGATCTCCTCCTCAATAGCAGCCGATTTTTTTAAATACCGGTCATAATTAGAGGATGGCAGGAGGCCTATTTGGTGAGCGAGTGGGCTTAATCGTTCATCGGCATTGTCCTGACGAAGCAGCAGCCGGTACTCGGCCCGGCTGGTGAACATTCGATAAGGTTCGGAGGTCCCCTTGGTGATCAAATCATCAATGAGCACCCCAATGTAGGACTGGTCACGGCGCAGAAGAAGCGGAGACTTATTCTGACATCGGAGGGCCGCATTGATCCCAGCAATAAGGCCTTGAGCGGCGGCTTCCTCGTAACCGGAGGTCCCGTTAATTTGACCTGCAAGAAAAAGGTTATGGCAGGTCTTGGTTTCGAGCGAGGCGTCTAGTTGGGTGGGATGAGCAAAATCGTATTCGACCGCATAAGCAGGTCGGATGATTTCAGCGTTTTCACAGCCAATGATCGACCGGACAATTTGATATTGAATGTCGAAGGGGAGGCAGGTTGAGAAGCCATTGACGTAGATCTCATCGGTCGCAATTCCTTCAGGTTCGAGGAAGATCTGATGACGCGCTTTATCAGCGAATCGAACAAATTTGTCTTCGATACTAGGACAATATCGAGGACCTACCCCCTCGATCACCCCAGAATACATGGGCGATCGGTGGAGATTTGCCAGAATCAGCTCCCGAGTTAGGTCGGTGGTGTGGGTGATATAGCAGGGCAACTGACCTGCGTTTAGGGCGAGGATTGAACCAGGTGGATAGGGAGAGGTAAGTGGAGGGGGAGCAGAAGGGGTTTGTTCCACGTGGAACAAAGGGACGTCCCAGAGGTCTTCTTTCCAAAAGGTGAACCAAGGAACAGGAGACTCGCCGTGTTGAATCGCTGTTTTTGAGAAATCGATAGATTTACGGAGGAGCCGAGGTGGGGTACCGGTCTTGAGGCGGCCAAGCTCCAGGCCAATTTCTTGAAGAGATCCAGAAAGGCCGAAAGCGGCCGACTCGCCGGCGCGACCTCCCGATTGCTGATTGGAACCCACATGCATCAATCCGCGGAGGAAAGTGCCGGTGGTAATAATAACTGTCGTCGCTAGGAATTGAACTTCCAGAGCGGTCTCGACGCCAATCACCTGACCTTTCTGATGCAAGAGTCGGAGGGTCTGGCCCTGTTTGCAATCGAGATTCGGCTGACGTTCGCAAACCCATTTCATCCGAAACTGGTAAGCCTTCTTGTCGCATTGGGCGCGTGGGGCCCAAACTGACGGGCCTTTTCGCGTATTCAGCATGCGAAATTGAAGACCGGTCATGTCGGTGGTCTTCCCCATCTCCCCGCCAAGCGCATCAATCTCACGCGCCAGATGCCCCTTTCCGAGTCCGCCGATAGCTGGATTGCAGGACATTTGCCCAATGGTATCCAGATTGATCGTCAGCAGTAGGGTCTGGCAGCCCATGCGGGCAGCGGCCAGCGCAGCCTCAACCCCCGCGTGGCCGGCGCCCACCACGATGACATCATAGTGCTTCGGATAGACAAACATCGGCGTGAGAATAGCGAGAGTGATGGAAGAGATCAACCCGACTACGGATTTGTTCCACGTGGAACAAGAGGGTCTTCTTTGATCTTAGTGGATTGGGAAGGTCGGCTGACGGAAGCCTCCGCTTCCGTTAAGGCTTGGGCTAAAAGTTCAGTGTAGGGATATCGCTCTGATTCAGACAAATGGGAGCGAGTAGCGAAGGCCGCATCCGGAAGAGTTGCCGGTAAAGTCTGAAGGGGGATGCCAGAAGGGCTCAACCAAAGGGTGAGGGTTGCTAGGCAACGGAGATATCGAGTCTGATAATCAGGTGACGCTTCCGACTCGGGGATTGGGGTGATTCCAATAAAAAGAGCACTTCCTTCGGGGAGCTGACTTCGTGCTAATCGAGCTGTTTTCTCGAGGCGGCTTGAGATCTCAAGGAGGGGCGGACGAGGGCCGCTGAGTCGGTATTTCCTAGGATCAACTGCCCCGCCTTCCGACCTTACAAAGTGGATCAGTTGTTGGTTAAAGCCGTAGTGCCGTCCGAAGTCGCCGGTTAAGGGAAAAGGACGTAGGTAAGTCTCCAGATGGGTTCGATAAAGAGGAACCCCTAGGAGTGAAGAAAGGTCCCAGAAGGAATCTCTTGAAGGACGAACGAGCGCCGTCTGAGGATCCCGGTCTAGAAGCTCTTTAAAATCGGTAAGAAGCTCGATGTCACCAGCTGGGCGCATCAGAAAGTCGGGATGAACCAAAAGGACCAAGGTTCTAGGCACTTGGGAGATCGAGTGAGAAGCAAGAGCGGCAAAAGCGGGAAGATCAAGCAGGCTCATGGTACCGAGGTTTAGAACAGATTTCTGAAGCTGACTTCCGAGCCTTCGCCCTGAAACATTCATTAAACAGGAGGAATCACCCACTAGAACGACTTCGGCCACCTTGCGAGACGCCTTCACCTGAAGCCAAAGAAGGGTATGTTCCATGTCCTGTAGAGGAGCGTGAGGGGGAAGGAGGCCAAAAAAGGAGGCGAGGTGGAGGAGGCCGGACAGAAGACAAACCCCAATGAAGGGCGGGAAAAGAGCGTGAATTAGTCCGCGTGAGGTAACCTCAAAGGTATGGCTTTTCAGGAGATTCCTTAAAATTGGAAGTAGATGAAAGAGGAAGGCTCTGTTTTCCAAGCGGCAGCGATGAGAAAAACGAGGAGGCCTTGCAGGAGAATTCGGGCGGGCATAGAGAGATAGGCTCCCCAATCGGGTGATTTAAAATGATGTTGAGCGAGGTCAATCGCTATTGCTGGAAGTCCGAACCAGAGGAGATAGAGACATCCGCTGAGGAACCAGATGGGTCGAGATCCTTCGAGGAGGGCGAGGCTCATTAAGTGGGCGGAGTGAAGGTCTGGGACTCGAAAGAGAAGCCATCCGAAACCAACGACCCCGAGGACTCCGAACCAGCGAATCCAGAGAGGCAGCCGGGTAGTGATTGATCGAAAAAAAAGAGCGCAACATAAAGCGAGCCCATGCCAAACGCCCCAAGCGATAAAATGCCAATCGGCCCCGTGCCAGAATCCCCCCAAGGTCATGGTTAGCATCAAGTTTCGCACTGTTTTAGGGGTGCCCTGACGATTACCGCCTAAGGGAATGTAAACAGAATCGCGCAGCCAATCGGAAAGACTGATATGCCAACGTCGCCAGAAATCACGCAAGCTGGTGGCGAGATAAGGGAGGGCAAAATTCTCCATTAATTCAAATCCAAGAAGTCGAGCTAGTCCGCGCGCAATGTCAGAATAACCTGCAAAATCCCCGTAGATTTGAAAGGCGAAGGCGATGATCCCGAGGACAATACTACCCGTGGTGTGAGGGTCTTGGCTAAAAGCGATATTAGCTAAAGGACCAAAAGAATCGGCGATAACAACCTTTCGAAAAAGGCCGATGAGAATCAGCCAAAGACCCGACTGGATTCCAGCAAGTGTAATCACCCGAGGGGAGGCAAACTGCGGTAATAAACGGGAAGCCCGCTCGATCGGTCCAGCGACTAGTTGAGGGAAAAAAGCGACAAAAGCGAGGAATTGTAGGGGGTCGCGGGCTGCTTTTACCTTTCCTTTATCGATATCGAGAATATAGCCTAAGGATTGGAAAGTGTAAAAAGAGATGCCAATGGGGAGAATGATATGGAGAGTAGGCCAATCAGGAGTGCCGCCGAACGAGCGGATAAGTTGAGCGAAGGATTCAACAAAGAATTCGGTATACTTAAAGACCCCGAGAAGGCCGAGATTCACACAAACACTGAGAGACAGAAACCGTTTCCGTTTTAGGCCTGAAGCCTCCTCGATGGCGATTCCTAGACGATAATCTAGAAGGGATGAAGCAATGAGCAGCCCGAGAAAACGCCAATCCCACCAGCCATAAAAAAGCCAACTCGCTGCAACGATGAGACCATTGCGGGCGGACATAGAATGCCGGCAGAGCCAGTAGAGTCCGTAGAAGGCGGCGAAAAACAGCGCAAATGTGCTGGAATTAAAGAGCATTAGCTTTGAGGCTCAAGGAGTTCTAGCGTGTGGCTTTATAAATGAAATCTTCAACTCTAGATCGGCGAGGGTTTACTTTAGTGGAACTGCTAGTGGTGATAGCGGTCATAGCTATTTTGGCGTCGATGTTGTTACCGGCCTTGGGATCGGCAAAAGCCAAGGCGGGCGGGGTTCGATGTCAGAGTAATCTGCGTCAATGTGGCCTGAGTACTGCTCTTTATGCTCAGGATCATCGGGGTTTAGTCCGCCTCCAGACGGCTTTGGAGGCCACCAATACGTGGGCGTTGACCTTGGCAACGAATCAGAATCTTGCAGGGTCGGTTTTTCTCTGCCCGACCTATCCTCCAACCCAGATGACGAATTGGTTTATGACCTTTGGAGTTTGGCTTGATCCACCCGCGGAGTTGATAGAGGGATCCCTTAAAGAGTTCCTGCAGACCGAACGAGTGAGTCAGCCTGATAATCATCCTCATTTGGCAGATACCACGAGTCGAGGGCGATTTGGGATCACAGCTCGCCAATTTTTCTCTTTTCGAAAGACCGAAGATTTTGAAATTCATGGAAGGCATTCGTCACGAGCCAACGCGTGGTTTTTGGACGGTCATGTTGAGCCGATGGGAAAAAGAAGAGTCGAAAATCTAGGGTTTATTGGGCTTTTTGATCGGGACTCCTTCCCTGGTTACTTCTGATTGGTGAGAGGACGGGTCCGGAAGTGGGTGGGAGTCCGCACCGACTTGGGGCCGACTTGGGTTTGAAAGTAGGGATAAAAGGGGGCGGTCACCACACTCACGACACCCTTTTGCCTTGGAGGTAAATTGGGTTTCACACCGTGGACAAAACAGCGTGTGAGAGGGATCAGTGGGAATCGCCGGAAGTTCCCAAGAGTCTGGGTCAAGGCCTCCCTGCTTAAGGGATTTACGGGTGAGTGCGGTCATAGTCAGACGGAACCACAATTCTGTTTCTTGAGCAGCGGGCGTTAAAATAGAGCATTCGGGAAGGCGAGGGAAGCGGAGGTCTCGCCAAGCGGGACGAGCGAAGGTTTCTAAAGACAGTTTATCCAATAAAACTGAGGCGACTGCGACAGGGCTAAAGTCCTCTAAGAGAGGTCTTTGTACATGGTCAATCGCCCTGATTGCTGCGGCAGGGGAAAGAAGAGACATAAAACCAAGGCGGAAGCGGTCGTCATGGGCTTCAGGATACAGTTGTCGATGGGCCAGCACAGCCGACCGCGAGAGGTAGGCTGAAAGGAGCAGGAGCGGAGGTACAAGGAAGTAGAGAGAGGGAAACCAGTCAAAAAAAACAAGGGTGACTGGGGTAACCGCAAACAGGTGGCAAAATAGAAGGGTGGCAGTGAAGCGGAGGGAACTGAGAGCGGACTGAGCGGTGGCCAGTCGTTTACGGATCAATTCCTCGTTAAAGAGGGTTTCTAGAGTATTTAGGAGGGTGGATTCTAATTGGCTTGGGTCACCCTTCTGAAGGGACCTAATAAGCAAACCGAGTCGGAGGGCTGAGTGAATAGAATCTGCTTTCCAAAAGACAGCATTGTTGAGTTTAAGAACACAGCCATTGACCTCGACGGTTTTGATCTCGTTCCATTGGAGGAAGGTTGGAGAAGTCAGGGGACGACCGGTAGGATGAAAACAGGCAGCGGACGAGTTAAGAATTCCCAGGGGGCCGAGTGAAAATGGAAGACCGAGCGCGACGTAGAGGGAACCAAAAGGAGGAAGAGGCCAAGACCAATGGAGGTCACCCCTGTCATTTTGGATTGCGCCACTCGCAGTGGACGCAGTCCAACGGCCTAGACCGCGGCGGAAGAGAACGCCGCCTCGGCGCATCCAGAGAACGCACTCGCTGAGATACACCAGACCGAACACTAAAAGAAGGGTCTGTCGGTCAGTCATGGAGTCGCCGGAAAGCGGGAAACCCCGTCGACATTAAATATCGACTGTTTCCCCAGGACCCGGTTGGAGAATTTTCATTCGTGGATGGCGTTGAAGAATTGCCTCGGCCATCCAATTCCGAGCAACCTCATCACCGTGACCGAGGACAACCGTCCGAGGATCCACATCAGCCACAAGACCCAATAGATCGTCGCGGTTGGCATGAGCAGTGAGGTCAAAATCTAAGATCTCGCAGCGCCGAGAAAGAGTCCCAACCGACGGGCTAAACATAAACTTCTCCCCCTGTTTAGCTGCCTTGACGCGTCCTCCTGGAGTCTCGGGATCCGCGTAACCAACGAAGAAAATACCGTTGCGCTCATCCTCCATTAAGCGAGCGGCAAGAGCATGGGCGCCGGTATTTTCGCTCATCATACCAGAGGTCATGACGAAAATCCTGCCACCTCGAAGTGACATGGAGTCGACGTCGGTGGCGGACAGTACTTGGAGGTTGAGGGAGTTGGTGAGCTTCAGAGCGGGGTGCGACCGATTGGTTCGACCGGACTGGAGATCGTAGATTTCGGTAAAGACACGGCCCAAGCCACCGATGAAAATAGGCTGGTCCCTCAGCTTACGGGCACGAATCAAAAGAGAAAGAAAGGCCAGCATTTCTTGAGTCCGACCCAACGCGAAGGCGGGAATGAGAACCGTGCCCCGGCGGGCTAGGACGCGTTCGATGGCTCCAGCGAGCCGATCCAGCTCCCGGTCCCTTCGGAAATTTGCATCCACTTCGCGGTTGCCGCGAGTTGTCTCCAGAATAAGGGCATCGGCACGGACGCCCTCGAAATCGGCAGCTCTGAGGAGTGTTTGATCGTGAAAACAAACATCGCCAGAATAGAAAACCGATTGACTCTTACCACGAACAAGAATTCCAGCAGAACCCAAGGTGTGCCCGGCATCAAAGAACTCTAAGGTAGGTCCTCGCTTACGACCACTGGGTGGGGTGGCGGTATGTTGAGCCCATTCGATTTCCCTACGGTAGCCAAACCCCTGAAAAACAAAGGACCGATCGTCAATCTCCTCGTGGGTATAAAGGGGGTATTCTCGAATTCCCAATTCATCTCGTTGGCGAGTCATCACATTGACTGAGTTGTGAAGGATTCGTTCGACGATGAAGTAGCTGAGCTCGGTCATCATCACGCTTGCTTGGGGAAAATACCTTAAGGCTACGGGAAGAGAACCTACATGGTCATGATGGCAGTGAGAGAGGGCAATGGTGTCGACATCGAGATCTTTGACCTTCTCGTAGAGAGGTAGAGAAGCCATCCCTGAGCGCTTGGGGTGCGTGCCGGCATCCATGAGGAGGGAATGCCCGTCCAGGGTGGTCATCCAAGCACTGGCCCCGATGTCAGCGTCTGGGTTGAGGTTGGTGATTCGCATCAGAAGAGTCGTTTATAGCCTATCTTGCCCACTGTTCGCAAATAATGAAAAGTCTGAGACTGAAATTTCCTAAGGGGTAGGGAGTCGTTTGAAGGCTCATGAGACCGCAAATCGGCTAAATCGACTGTTTAGAAACGAATAACGAAAAAAGGATAAGATTGATTCATCGACCAACCCGTTTGATTGCTCCGAAACGAAGGCGATTTTTCAAACCTAAAGACGGCAGCTTAAAACCAGCATCAGTCGCAACGAAGCCTGACCAGGAGCATCGGGACAAGAACATGGGGACAAGAGTCTGAAGGTTTCCAAGGTCGACAACGCTGATTGCTGAAGCGCGGGAGTGGCTTGAGGAAGTCGATATTCGGAGGGGGGGCGACCCTCATTTCTGTCCGGCCGAGAGTTCTGCTCGCACCCAGGAACCTGAGGTGTCCCCGCGGTGTCAAAGTGCCAGTTCGTTGATCGCAAAGGCGGCGCCAGCGCAGTTGCTCTGCCTGTTCCATAACCTGCTACTTTTTGTCGACGCGCGATTGAAAGCCGAAGTGATTGAGAAGGAAGCTGAGAGGAAGCGAAAGCGGGAGGTTTTAGCCAAAGCCCAGAAGCTCGCCACTGCAGCGGGGCGAAAGATCCCCGGTCCGGATTCGCCGAACGCCTTGCTGGGGACGCCGCCAAGGGAAAGGTAATTGTCGTTCTACGATGCCACGCTTTAGTTCCAATTTTTGGACACCGTTCAGAGGTGAATAAAGGGGGCAGGCGACCTCTTTGCAGGGTCTAGATTTTTCTAATTCTTAGGGCTGTCGTGGTGTGACTAAACGGTAGAGCCGTTGCTGTGAAGTAGGTGGTTCATAGAGTTCAACAACACGATGGGTGTCTTGCGCAGGAAAATCAGTGTGCTTCTGCCATTGGGAAGTTTCGAGCGCTTCGATCATTTGTAAGCTATAGGTCCGCCGTGCTGACATTCGGAAGCGAAGAATGAGGCCGGAATCAAAAGGCGTAATCTCGAGGAGGAAAGCCTCTTTACTTAGGGTCGGATCACTGCCCACCGCCTGCTCATCGCGATTGTTCAATCCATCGCCATCACTATCGGTATTAGGTTGGGCATTCAGTGCTCCAAAAAAACGAGTTTCCCATCCGTCGGCAAGCCCATCCTCATCTGAGTCCACCAAGTAGGTGATCTCTGCGGTGGAAGAGACAATCCCAATTGGGTAGACCGGATTTGTGATCCGAAAAGAATAGGTGCTCAATGGGGGAGCCACAGCGGCACCGGCAAGTGTCCAAAAGACCTTGTGACTGTCATTAGTAATCCATACCGATGGCAAAGATGTGGTGGCAACAGCACTTCGTCGAAGCTCAACGACCAGTGGGAGGACCGCGGTATTTGTTACTTCAAGACTCAGAGTCAGCGGCTGATAAGCGAGGGTCTCAAGGTGGACAGGTTGAAGAACGATGAGAGGGGCTCCTACTGGTAGAACGGGATCAGAGCCTGTACCCGGAGAGCCGTCTCGTCGGAGACTTGAACGCCAAGAGCTGGGTTCATTCCAAGTTTCTGGATGGGCGGCTTCGTCCTTTATTTCAATGGAAAACCCGCCGCCATCGGCTGAGGTAATTCCATCTTTATAAACAAAATCGAGAATCTCTTCACCGGTTGGTTCGAGGATGCGCAGACGCTCGCCTCCATTATCCAGTTGCCCTATGTAATTGCCGATCACCGGAAGTTGTGATCCGTAGCGGGCAGCAAAGGCGACTGAATTGGCAACGACAATAAGTCTGGCACCTGGAAGGAGTCGGGCGGCGTCACCGCTAGGAAAGGTAAAGTCGACACCGTCGGTGAAACGTACGCCGGCCAGGTTTAGAGTTTCGGTGGTCGAAATATTGCGTAGTTCAATAAACTCGAAGGCCTCAGGTGAGATGGGATTTCCTAGGAGCGCCGATGGATGATACATCAACTCGCTGACTCGTAAGAACCGTTGGGCCAAGCTCTCTGCACCGGGATAAGACCAACTCCCAGCGGCCCGTCCGTCCGATGTTTTAAGAGTCAAGGCCTCGCCCCGAGCGGAAAGTTGGCCCGAGTAAGGTCCGACGACAAACAAACCTTGTCCTCCGCGTGGACCAGTGGTGCGAGAGCGGAATTGTCGGACATCGGGTGAAATATAAAGGGCACTATTGGAGGGGATAACTGTACCGGGTTTGAAAGTGAACGAAATCGCTCCATTCAGGGTCCACCCGGAGAGATCTAGGGCCAGAGCGGAGCGATTGGTGAGGGCGACGTATTCGTGATTTTGATTGCCTGAAACCGGATTGAAGTCGACCTCAGCGAATTCCGGGAAAGCGTCAGCGGGTTGAACTAAGGGAATGCCAGCGTTATTGACGTTGGCAATGCCGATCGATTTTGCGGTGTTGGTGATACTGTGGGTCACGTACCAATGTCGACGTCGTGGCACCACGAACTGGTTGATTAAATCATCGATTCCCGCAGTAAATGTCTTTCCAGGCGCCCAAGGAGATGCGCCCCATTTAGTGCGGTCCAAGGTGACTTCGGCCGAGATCAGGTTGGTCATCTTCCGGATATGGTTTTCGATGATCCTAGCCTCAACCGGCGTCTCGGGCGGCTGCACCATTTGATCGAGAAGCGAGCGTTCTCGGCGTAACAGCATTTGCCGTGTCTCTGGCAGTCGAACGATGACATCGTAGAGTCGATTGTAATTCCCACCGGTACTGGATCCCCCGTAGAGAGGATGACTCTTTGAACCGTCCACTGTGGCTTCGAGAGGATTACTTCCACCGTAGAGCTGTCCCCAAGAAGCGTTCATATCAAAGGGAATATTTCGCCATAACCCATCCCCAAAGGTGTCGCGGTACAGGCTCATGTTGGCCCAGACATCATCGTTCTCAGCACACCAACGAGCTCCAGCGAGATGATTAATGACCTGCGGGACGTCGAGCAGATCGAAGACCGTATTACGTCGAACAGTGACGGAAGAACTCTCCCGAATGCCTGAGGCTAATTGCAGATAATCGGTACGACTCACCTCCCCATCCGGCTCCAGTTTTTGAAAGACCCCAGTGCTAGAGAAGTCAGTGACTAAGTTGCCTACGGCTTTGTAGAGGGCACCCCGAGGATCGTAACCTAATCGCTCAACCTGTTCTTGTCCGATGACGTCTCCATGGAAAGCCAATTGATAAAATTGGCCATTCATTTGAACCCGGATGGGAGCGTGGAACGGGGCCGGATCGCCCATTTGATTGAGCAACCAGAAACAGAGATGCTGGCGTAAGTAGGCTGGATCGAGATATTCGGCGAGGAGCGCCGATTTGCGGGTTCGCTCAGCGGAATTGGCATGACGCAGCGCGTGTCCGCGGTTGAACTCGAGCCGATGCGATTTTTTATTTAAGCCGGCGGAGGTGTTTCCCCGAAGTTCCATGTAAATATTGTCATAGAATTCGCCGTCGTGAAAAAAGGACACACGGCCACCGCCCTCGCTATCGATTCCGCTCAATTGTCCTGGCGCAACGAACAAATGAAAGACAGGTAAGCGGGTAACGAAGTTGGTCGGTTGAACGAGTGTCCCGAAGTATTCTTCTGTGGACGTGGGATGAGTAAAAAGCGGCAAGCGTGATGAGGCGCCTTTGGAGTCGGTCGCGGTGATTCGATAACGGATCATCTGACCTGGGGTGGCCACTCCAGCGGGAATGGTCGTTCCAAAAAGGCCGTCCTCGGCCTTGTCATCACCGTGGAGACCGTCGTCGAACATCGGCACAGTGATTTCAGCACCAAACTGCACGCGGTAATGCAAAGCGACACCGCCCACTGATTGAAACGAGGCACGGACCCGAGTGGTTAGCTGGAGTTCTTCAGCCTGAGTTGGCACGAGCGGTTGATGGGCCGCTGAATCAATAATGGGGCCGGGCAGAGCGGTTCCTGCGGCATTAGGACTGCGGGGCGTCGGTTGGAGAAAATAAACACCTTGAGTTCCTAGATCCCATGAATTGCCTCGTGGCACCTGAATTGAACCATAAGAGACGTCGGGGAGTTGCCTCGGATAAGCAGGTGAAAACGCCGAGGCCAGAGTGACCCCATCAGGACGGACGAGGGCGAGAAATTCGCCACCAGCCGAGAGTTGAAAATTGGTGTGGAGCGGTAAGCCCGGAAGGCGTCGATTAGCCCCAGAAGTAAAGACCACTAAGAATCCGCCAGGCGGTAAGTTGGTGGATGGGAACCGCCATTTTTTGAGGCCGTCAAGCGAGTCAGTGAGAGCCCAATCTTTGAGATCCAGGGTGGCGTCTGAAGGATTAAAGAGTTCGATCCAGTCCGAATACTGGCCGGTCTCATCTTTGAGGGTCCGTGTATTCGAAGCCATAAACTCGCTAATGTAAGGTCGAGCTTCTAAGGCATTAGGATCGTGCCGAAGGGTCCAATCGCTGTTCGCGAACGAATTGGGTTTCAGAGCTTGATCAGTGATTCCGTGGTTATTTGACCAAGTAATCTGGACGATCCCGGCAGGAGGCGTTGGAAATGTGAAAAGGTATTGACTGGCCGCTAGGGTAGAAAGGCCGGTGGCGGGGATCCCATTGATTTGTAAATCTGCGGCTTCGACTCCCTGAACTGGTTCGCTGAAGAGAACAGTTACCGAGTCCAGCGCGCGAACGGTGGCGCCTCTAGACGGCACGGTTCCCACAAGAATAGGCGCTGTTTGATCGATTAAAAAATAGGACCACACCGAATCGAGACCGCTGTGGGTAAAAGAATTAGGAGGGTCCGCTCGATCAGCAATGGTCTGAAGAGAATTCCAAGATACGGTCACTGGTCCGTAAGGCGGTTGGGTAAAGTTAAAAACAAAAGTGGTGTCATCAATTGTGGTGACCGAAGTCGAACCAATCTCATTGACCCGCAAATGAGCTGCCACGACCCCGGAAACGGGTTCGCTAAAACGGAGGGAAATTGAGGAGAAATGATCCAAGTTCGAGCCTGCGAAGGGTGTCTTCTCGACGAGAGTGGGGCGAAGGGTATCAGCCCGGAAAAAATTGAGAGAGGCGTCGAAGCCAATATCGCTACTGTTTAGGTTACTTTGGAAAACTTGAACGGCGAGCACATTGGTGCCGGCTATTAGATAGTTCTTGGGCGTGGCCAAGGAATAAGACGTGAACGTGACCGGTTCTAACGCATTATTTGCTGCTGAGCCGATCAACACTGGGGAACCGGTCTCACCCGGCATATTGACTCGGAGCACTTCAGTTCCATTGATCCAAGCTACGAAGCCGTCATCGACCAAAGCCTCTAATCGGAGTCCGTTGATTTCTGCAAGATTGGTTACGACGAAAGTCTTGCGAAGGAACAGGCAATTATAAACGCCCTGCATTCCCAGAAGTTCGGTGCCGCCTTCTAAACGGTCGCCATACCAAAACGGACCTAAGGCATTGGTGAAAGTGGCATCCTTAAAACCAAGACTTCGCCAAGTGTCAATTGGGTTGGATGCCTCACTGGTACCGGCCCGCCAGCGCCAGAGGGCACCGGTTGAGATCAGAGGATCACCGAAGCAAAAAGTAGCTAAGAAGAAGCCAAAGAGACCGAACCGAAGGAGGCTAATCGCGTGTTTCACAAAGAGTGAAGAAAAGATTTCAAGTGTCAAAAAAAGTGAAGCTCAGGAAGTTTGGAGAGTGTACTTGTGGCTTGGAAGCGTGACAAGGACCACGATCCTACGGAGCGTAAGGAACGCTTTTCTTGAAGCGAGCGTGGGATCAGACCAATTGAAATGCTTTGGCGAGCGCCTGCAAATGAGCCTTTATAGTAAATTTTCTCTCATAGGTGTCTCGCATTAGTTCGGAGGAACCAACGCCGGCCGTCCGTCCGAGAGCCGAGGCAATAGAGACGATATCTTGTGGTTTGCAGAGCCCTGGATAGTTGTCAGGAAAATATTCAGGAATAGCGCGCCAACGAGTCGTGACGCAGGGAAGTCCATAGGCGAGTGCCTCGATCAAGTTGACGGGCTGACCTTCATTGGCGAAGTAGGTCGGAAAAAGGAAGACGTCGCTGTCTCGAAAAAGCCGGTCTTTTACTGGTCCAACCGCGAAGCCAACGTATTTGACGACTGCAGCGACCGCGGGTTCAGCGAGACGTTTGAGAAATTCCTTCTTTTCTTCCTTTGATAAAAAGCCCCCAGCCACCCTCAGAACAAACCGACGATTTAGCGACTTGCGATTGGCAAGGACCACGGCGTCAATGGCGTCAAAGATCCCTTTCTCTCGGGTACAATGTGCTAGGAAAAGGACACGAACTAAGTCGCGTTGATCCAATTGACGCCGAATCTCTGCGAGATCAGTAAAGTAATCGGGGCAGGGATCTGGGATTCCATTACTGACTACCGCGATCCGCCTCGGGGCTAGTTTAGCGGCGTCGAGTCGATTTGATTCAGCAAGGACAATTGAAAGATCAACCCCGCCAAGGAGCCAACGGGCTATCCATCGCTCCCAGAAGTGGGAGGTGGATCCCAACCACGCGCCTAGACCAACCGAATGCCAGTGAAAGATAATGCGTTTAAATTGGAACCGCAGGATGGCGAGTGCGATGAAGTCACGATAAAGAGGGGTCCGCCGTGGAGGAGAGGGAATGTAGTAAAGAGTTGAGCAGTGATGATTCGCGCCGAGTTTTAAGGCCGTCCGGCAGTGTCGAATCAGAAGTCGAATTTTGCCGCCTCGTGCGGTCCCGACATCGGCCATGTCTTCGGAAAGTCGGGCGTCGACATGGATGACCTCAATTCCGAGGGAGGGATTTTTGCGGAATCCATCCACCATAAGTTGCACCATTTGACTCTGGCCGTGATGAGGGGGTGGGATATGTGCAAAGACGACGACCTTCATGATCTTTAGAATGCCGAATGATCGGCTTGATCCGGTGGAGAATCTTGAGCGGTGGGCGGCGGACCTTCAATAGCCAATAGAAAACTAAGTTTCAAAAAAAACGAGGAGGATAGGTGCATCGTCCGGTGTGGTGTTCAAGTAAGTGGCGAAAACGTTCTAAGCCGGCTTTTTCGCGAGGACCAAGAGTGTAGCGAATGTGCCCCCCGAGATAAGCGCGGCGAAAGTCAGCATCAAAATCGGTTCGTTCCTCAATAATATTGGGGATCCGAGCGATGCCTTGTGCTGCAACCTGGCGTAGTTCGGTGGCTAATGCGGGGGTGGCAACAGCGTCGCGCACAGCCCAAACGGCGTAGATAAACGGGAGATTTGTCTGTCGCTGCCATTCGACACCGAGGTCGAGCCGAGTGTAGGAAAAGGGGCTCCGAGCAAATTCGATGGCCGGATTCCCAATAAGCAACACAGCGTCCACCGCACTCGCTTGGTCATAAGAGGTCAACGGAATCACCTCAGGATAGATCCCCCGTTCAGCCAGCAAGATTTTTAAAAGGCTTACACTGGTGCAAGAAGCTGGATCCAAGTGGACACATTGCACGGTTTCGATGGGAATACGGTGGGCGAGAAAGACGCTAAAAACGGGTCCATCCGAACCGATAGCGACGTCGTCGATGATTTGGAACCCGGGCTTTAGAAGCGCTTCAGTGACACTTACCAAGGCCACATCGAGGGAACCGTCCTGTAACCGGGCTGCAAGTGTGGAAGGAGGAAGGAACAAGCAGCGGTTCTCCATGCCCTGGGTTAAGGGCGCCGAGTTCAGGTAAGGAACAGAGCCTATGCGGATAGGGTCAGGCACAACGGGTGATAAGGTTCCTTCAATTTAGTCTGAGGTCGAATCCTGAATTTAGTGCATCTCCAAAAAAGAGGGGTGCTTTGTAGGGAGGTTTTCTCCTCCGCAGCGCGGGCGCCATGAGCTCTTTTCTATTGATCACAGTCGGCACAGCTAGCCTGCCCCTAATTCTGGTCTTTGTGTGAAGCTGACCAAGAGGCAGCGAGAGGAGGGGTTGTTGCCTGACGGCTACGTGTAGAAATTACCCACTGAGGGGCAATGGGAGTCGTCGTGTCGGTCTGGCACTACTGGGGCGTCAGGGGAGAGTTAGATTCAATGGAACTGTATGATAAGAACGAAGGAGATGCGACGCACGGGGCGAAGGAAAATCAGCCGAACGGGTGGGGAGAACCGAAATGCCTGGAAAAGTATGGGTGCGACGTCGGGTTCCTGCCGCATGAATCGTCGCAGCCGCTGGTTCATCGGGACTAGGAGCTGCGTTGGGACCTTGTGGTTCTGGGATGGACCGAGTCACCGCCGCCGCCTTCGTGGCATCCATCCGTTCCGGCCTTAGTTTATCTCGCTAAAAGCGGCGAGGCCGGCTCGGTGGCGGCCCCCGAAAACGTCGAAAAAACAGTTTTATTTCAACGCTCCGGTGCAACTGCTGCCGGAACCAGCGGTGCAAGCCAAGCAGTGAACGCCCGTTTGAATAGCCTCACCTTCGAGCCACTCCGGCGTTACGTCCCATAGGTAAAGCGGGGTGCTATTGCGCACCTGCATGTTCAACATCTGATTGAAATCGCAGTCGAAGACCTCTCCCATCCAGCCGATGCTGATTGTGCTGCGGCACATTAAGTTCTCGACCGTCGCCGGGTTGAAATGGTTGGCGAGCAGGTCCAGATAGGCGTCCCACTGGCCGTGTGCGCGAAGGTCCTCGGCGAAGCGGGCGATGGGCTGATTGGTTATGACGAATAACTGGTTGAAAACGATTCCGAACTTGCGGGCTAAAGCATCCTTGAAGTCCGCCTCCAGTTCCGCTTGCGGGCCGGGCAGTTTTGCGCCGAGTGGATTAAAAACAAGGTTGAGCGGCAACTTCGTGCCGTAGCCTACGGCGTTTAGCTTCTTCAGCGCCGAAATGCTTTTGGCGAAAACGCCGTCACCGCGCTGTGTATCCACGTTGTCCGCAGAATAGCACGGGAGCGACGCCACAACTTCGACTTGATGTTGCGCCAAATACTGTGGCAGCCAGGCAAATGATTGCGTCTCGATGATGGTGAGGTTGTTTCGGTCAATAACCTGACAGCCCGCCGCACGAGCTGTCTCGACGAAGTAACGGAAATGCTCGCTCAACTCCGGCGCACCGCCGGTGATGTCAACGATGGCGGGGCGATACGTGCGAATCCAGTCGCCGACGCGGAGCGCAATTGATTCCGGCATCATCTCTGTGCGCCACGGGGCGGCGTCCACATGGCAATGGGTGCAAGTTTGGTTGCACTTGCGACCGACGTTAATCTGCAGCGTCTGGAGTTGTCCCCGCCGCAAAGTCAGGCGGTGGGCAGCCAGTTTGGTTTCAAAACGATTCATTTTTCCGAAGGTAAGAACAGTGGCATGACTGGGATAGTCCGAAAAGGGGTGAACTATGGGGCAGGCTACCTATTCCTCGGTAGAGGGGGAACTATGGGGCAGGCTACCTATTCCTTTAGCAGGCGGTCCCTTCGCATCTATGGGCGCGGCCAAGACAACTCGGGCGGACCGAAGTAGGGCACGCGTATCCGCTGAGGAGGGGTAAACTATGGGGCAGGCTACCTATTCCTCGGTAGAGGGGGAACTATGGGGCAGGCTACCT
>CAMDGV010000035.1 GCA_945898055.1 Akkermansia muciniphila
AGTCGAGCGGGAGAAATGGCCGCCTTTGGTTTGCGGATGAACGCCGGATGGCCGTTCGACACTTTTCTCTCTCAAACCGGTTTCGATTTACGAATAGAGTGGGTCACGGAAATGGCTCTACTGATTCAGAAAGGGTGGGCAGAACAAACAGCGACCCACTTCCGTCTTACCCGTTCCGGATTGCGCTTTGCTGATTCCGCAGCCCAACTGTTCCTCCGACTCGCTCCGACTGAACTCCAAACCTGAGTGGTCGCTAAAAGCCCGCGAATCATGCTGCCTCAGGCAACCTTTCATCAACTGAAGTGACAAACGAAGTTTAAGAGGCTGTCTCCGGTTCCACTTCCACTTTCCACCATGCCCACTGGACGCGCTCACCCATTCATTGGCCACCCGGCCAACACCAAACCCTTGTACCCCCCGATGAGGGAACTTACCTTTGAATAACCCATTTTCTGTGCGGCATCGCAGGTCAAGGCACTGCGAAAACCACCGCCGCAGTACATCACCAATTCTGTCTCTTTATTGGGAAATCTCGCTTCTAAATCTCGCTCCAAAATTCCTTTTCCGAGATACGCTGCTTGGACGGCGTGGCCCGCTGCCCACTCACTTTCCTCACGCACGTCGAGAAGCACTAGCTGAGGATTCTCGTCCAATCGCACTTTTAGTTCATCCATAGAAATTTCCCGAATCCGGGATTTGGCATCAGTGACTAGATTCAAAAATCCAAGGGCGTGTTGCATCAAGTAAGCGTGTTGAAAACAATCCTCGAGGTGAAGCGGAATAGAGTATTTCCCACAAAAACCAAGATGCTCTCTCAGTTCCTCGAACAAAACAGTCTCGCAAGCATCCCTGAATAATTACTTTGCTGATCCCAAGATACAGAAAAGGTGTTTGTCCCCGCGCAGAAATAATCGATCAGCAGCCGGCACCGGCGTTGCAACAATCCGTTCTCCCATCGGGTTTTCTGATAGAATTTTGAAGGTTTGCCCCACCCGCGCCGCAAAGACCACGCCATCTTCACGAGCCGCATATAGGATCCCATTGGCCACCACGGGGGAGGCATAGTACGGAGCACTTGTCTTAGGAAATACTCCCGTCCAAAGGGTTTTTCCCGTCGCCGGGTCGAGACAAACCACTTCGCCGCGATGCCGCAACAAATACACTCTCCCCTCAGCCACCGCGGGTGCGGCAACAAAGACGCCGATATCGTGCCGCTCCCAAATCCGGTGAGATTGACTCACATCCCCCTGACCTCCCAGACGGACACCATAAAGGTTCGCCTGACCACTACGGTCGTCACGGCCCACAGGCACAATGAGAATATCCCCATGGACCACGGGCGAAGCGATCGCCGGCCAGAATTCGGTCCCTGCCGGATTGAAGCCGCCTGCGCTCCACACCAACTGTCCATCGCTAACGGTATGTGCCGTAACCCGATCAGAACCCCAAACGATCGCGACCGCCTTGCCAGCCTGCTCGATCAGCAGCGGTGTTGAATATCCATTGTTGTTCTCCGCTGGTGCTGCAAAATTACGAGGCGTTTTCCACTTCACTTCTCCAGTCTTCCGATCAAACCCAGCGACCCAAGACTCGCCATCATGAATTCGACTGAGGATCACCAGTTCGCCAGAGATCACTGGAGAGATTCCTGAATCCCAATAGATCTTTTCCGCTCCAAACCGTTCGACGAGATTAATCTTCCAAAGAATTTTACCGTCGAGATCGACTGCGGCAAAGTGGCCACTCTTAAATTGAGCATAGATCGCCTGCCCATCAGTCACGGGCGAGGCATTGCAGCTCGAAGCCAATGAGCGATGCTTCGGATCGGCCAAAGGACCAATCCGTGTCTCCCAGAGTTTTCGGCCCTGAAGATCAAAGGCTAAGAAGGCATCTTGGCCCTCGGCAGGCGAAGTCAGATAAACGCGACCGCCGCCAACAACAGGGGTCGACGTCCCCTTCCCCGGAAGTTCTACTTTCCAAGCCACCGATTCGACGGTCCACCGCTCGGGGAACTGCCCCACGGCAACGCTCCCCTGCCCGGTCGGGCCACGCCACGAGGGCCAGTCTCCCTGTGCTGCGAGCAAAGGTAATCCCACTGCCAACCCTCCGCATCCGAACAAACATCCAAGCAAACATCCAAACGTCTTAAGGGGAATCATTCAGCGAATCCTAGGAAGCCGTCGACCGATTAGGAAGCTCATAAACGAGATTCCACTTGGGCTCGAGCCGAAGGCAAAAAAACATTGCAGCCGACTCGTTTTTGAGTCGGCAAACTCACCTCCAGCAGCGGACGCCTAAAACACGTTTAACTCAGTTTCCAGTTACCACGCATCGGTTGGCTAATATAGGAATTCGCTCTCGGATCATCGATAAACCGCTGTTTCTTGGGATCAAAATGAAGTGGACGACCGGTCTGGAGTGCAATCTTCGCCAAATTAATCAACGTGCAGGACCGATGCCCATTGACCTCATTTAAAGCGAAGGGATTGCGTGTCTTCACTGCTTGAACAAAATCAGTAAGCATCGGCTCTGGATCCGCTAATTCCTTTACCCTTTTTTCAAAATTAGGAATGTTTGTTTTCATTCCTTTCATGATTCGCCCCTTCGGTCCCTCGATAAAAGCAGCCCCTTTATCTCGGTCCTCACCGTCCAAAATAATTTCCGAGCCATCCGCATATTTAAGTCGGATGTAACGGAAAGTGCCCACGGCATCCGAATCCTGCTTTGGCGCATCAGATTCAATTTCGATCGGGCTCTCATTATCTTTACCCATAATGTACTGAACAGGATCTAGGTAATGCTGCCCCATATCGCCAAGTCCTCCCCCATCATAGTCCCAATAGCCTCGGAAAGTACCGTGCACCCGGTGCGGATGATACGGCTTCTCTGGCGCCGGCCCGAGCCACAAATTGTAGTCCAATTGAGCGGGCACGATCTCTTGCTTTAAATTTGTCCGACCGATCCAATAAAATTTCCAGTCAAACCCAGTGGAGGCATTCAAAGTCACCTTCAGCGGCCCCCCCAACAGATCGTGCATCACTGCCTTTCGGATGTCTTTTACCGGAACTCCCATACCATAAAAGGAGTCCTTGAAACGGAACCAAGTATTGAGACGGAAAATCCGCTTGTACTTTTGCACGGCTGCCACCACCGCTTCGCCTTCTGCAATGGTCCGGGTCATCGGTTTTTCACACCAAATATCCTTACCTGCTTTGGCTGCTGCTATCGAAATAATCGCATGCCAATGCGGCGGGGTCGGGATATGGACGATATCAATGTCCTTGCGCTCCAAAACCTCGCGGAAATCATGGTAACCTTTGCAGTCCGCCCCCCCCTCCTTCACCGCATCCGCTAGATGCACGGAATCAACGTCGCAAACAGCTAGAAGCTTGCACTCCGTATTGATCGACTTTACATGCCCCATTCCCATCCCGCCGGTGCCAATGACCGCTCGGGTCAAAATCTCGCTCGGCGGTTTATGCCCAGGCCCTCCCAAAACATAACGAGGTACGATGGCCACCGTGGCCATAGAGGCGATCGAACTCTTGAGAAAAGTGCGCCGATTGATCGCGTGACGATAATTCATAAATGGATAAAAAGGTCAGGATAAGTGTCACCAAATAGTGACCTTAAACCGTTTCTCTTGGAAAGAACTTCGACAAGAAACAACTCGAAAAAACGGAATCACTCACTCAACCCTTACGACATCGATCCACCAACTTCGAGGTTCGATCCATCGCAATTTGAATCTGGTCGAAAGCCGTAGCAAAACAACAACGGAGAAACCCCTCTCCACTCGGACCAAAGGCCCCACCCGGCACACAGGCCACTTTCTCTTCATTCAACAGTCGAATGGCAAACTCCTTTGATCCCAAGCCTGTCGAACTAATATTGGGAAAGGCATAAAACGAGCCTCGAGGCAAATGACACGGCAATCCCATGTCGTTTAAAGCTTTCACAATAAAATTACGCCGTAAACGGTACTGGTCGCGCATCGCTGCAGTCGCCGCTTCGCCGTGAGTCAAAGCTTCAATTGCGGCTTCCTGCGCAATAATACTGGCACACATAATTGCATACTGATGCACCTTCATCATCGCATCAATCAGATGAACTGGACCACACGCGTAACCAATCCGGAAACCGGTCATGGCGTAGGCCTTGGAAAAACCGTGCAAAAACAAGGTCCGCTCCGCCATTCCAGCCAATGAAGCAATCGAGACATGCTCCCCTTCAAAGGTCAGTTCAGAATAAATTTCGTCCGTGATAATCAACAAATCATGACGCCGCGCCACCTCCGCGATTTCAATCAACTGCGCACGAGTCATCGTTCCTCCCGTTGGATTGGTCGGAAAAGAGAGCATTAACACTTTTGACCTCGGGGTCACCACGGCCTCAATCGCCTTGGCCGTCACCGCAAATCCATCTTCGGCCCGGCAAATCACGGGCACAGGAACCCCGTGCGAAAGAATAACGCTGGGCGAATAACTCACATAACAGGGTTCGTGATAAATAACTTCGTCACCTGGATTAAGTGTGGCGCGCAGGGCCAAATCTAAAGCCTCACTGACCCCAACCGCGACGAGCACTTGAGATTTAGGATCGTAGCGAACGCCGAACTTAGACTCGACGTAAGTAGAAATACATTCGCGCAGTTTGAGCAGTCCTAGATTGGAGGTGTACTGGGTTCGACCCCGTTCTAAGGCGTAAATTGCTGCTTCACGAATGTGCCACGGAGTCGCAAAATCAGGTTCTCCGACTCCCAGCGAAATAACGCCGGTGGTGTTTTGAACCAGTTCAAAAAAGTCTCGGATACCAGAACGTGGAATGCCGGAAACATGGTCTGCAATGAATGTACGCGAAGAATTGAACATGACGAAGCCAGTTGAATTTACGTCGAGAGAGGCTCTCGAGAAAGGTCAATTTCAAAGCATCCGCTTCTTACCCGTGAAAAACTCTCTTTGATTTCTGGTCAACTTCGCAGTTTAAAAACGACAAACACACAGTAAAGTCTCCCCAGCAACAATACATTATGCCGATACCAACCGTCGCTCCTGAAGCTGTCGCCGCTGCCCAAGCTCAACTCGATTCGCACCTTCGCGAAATAATCCAGTGGCATTTTAGTCCGGATACGGGCTGCCCGTTCTGGCTCGATTGGGCCAAAAATAACTGGGATCCGCGAAAAGAAGTTCAGTCGTTTTCTGATCTCTTGAAGTTTCCCCATTTCCAAGATGAATCCCTTCGGGATCTCCAACCCGAGGTTTGGGTGCCGGCGGCATTCAAAGGGAAGCCCTTCAATATTTTTGAAACTGGCGGTACCACCGGTATGCCCAAACAACGCATCGGTTGGAACGACTACAAAGTTGATTACTCAGAATTTAGCGAAAAAATCAACGACGCCCATTTTCCCCGGGGTGGCGCTTGGCTAATGATGGGTCCCACCGGACCACGCCGGCTCCGCCTTGCTATCGAGCATCTGGCCAATGTCCGAGGCAGTTCCTGTTACTTTATCGATCTCGATCCGCGTTTCGTAAAAAAGTTGCTCTCCAATAAACAATACGAAGTCGCCAAACAATACATGGCGCATGTGGTCGATCAGGCCTCGATAATTCTTAAGAACCGCAAGGTCACTGGCCTCTTCACCACCCCTAAACTCCTCGAAGCCCTCGCTGAACAGGTTAATCTTTGGGACGCCGGTATTCGCGGTGTTTTCTGTGGTGGCACCTCAATGAAACCCCAAGAAGTTCGCTTCATCGTTGAAGAACTGCTCGAGGGACGGATCGGGTTCTATCCCACCTACGGTAATACTCTCATGGGCCTCGCTGCCAGCGTCCCTTTGCAACCGGAAGATGCCTTCAGCGTCACCTACTTCGCCCCCCAACCTCGCGCCGTCCTGCGGGTCGTTAAAGCCACGAACACCCATGAACTCGTTTCCTACGGGGATTTTGGCCGGGTCGAACTTACCACGCTCACCCAAGAATTCTTTATGCCTCGCTTCCTCGAACGTGACGAAGCCATTCGCCGCGCCCCAAGACCTCCCTATGCCTGGGACGGGGTCGGCGACGTTCGCCCCTTCGGTGCCATGGAGAAGACCATTGTCGAGGGCGTTTACTAATCCTCTCAAAGATCCCACCGGAGCAATGGCGACACCTCAGCGCTGTTGCTCCGAGCGTGGTGCCAAAAACTGGAATCACAGACGGACTATCAAAATGTAACTGGAGTTTGGCGACTCAATCCTTCACTTTGAGAACACACATTTATTCCTCTTTCCACCCATGAAACTCCAGACATCACCCTCAAAGTCACACGCCTTTACTCTAATAGAACTTTTGGTGGTGATTGCCATCATTGCCATCCTGGCTGGGATGCTCCTTCCGGCTCTGGCCAAGGCTAAGCTCAAAGCCACGGGCGCCAATTGTCTGAGCAACCAACGCCAACTCGCTTTGGCATGGAATATGTACAGCACCGACAACCAAGATCGAGTGGTCAACTTTCTCCAAAATAAAAATGGCACCGGTGACGTGCCTTGGCGTTACGAGACCGGCCCCATCGCTGCGGTCATTCCTGCCGGAACCAGTAACGAGAGGCGCATTCAACTCTGGATCGAAAATGGCTACCGCCAAGGAGCTCTCAATACCTATGCACCGAGTCCGGGCATTATCCATTGCCCCGGTGACACCCGCATTAAACTCAAGGCCGGCAAAGGCTACACCTACGTCAGCCTTTCTGGCATCGGAACCCTCAACGGCGAGGTCTCCGAAATTCTCAAAATCTCGACTCTCAGCAGTGTCAGTGAACGTTTTATCTGGGCCGAAGAAAATGATCCACGCGGAGAAAATGTGGGCTCTTGGATCATGGCTCAAGGCAGTCCTGCCCAAGATTTTAAAGGAGCACAACTCGTTGATTCCACCGCCATTTTTCATGGCGATTCCAGCACTTTCAATTACGCCGATGGTCATGCTGAAACCAAAAAATGGATTGATCCAGTGATGAAAGCCTATTCCGCTAGCATGGATCCAAATAAGTTCGGTAGTGCTCCGAACGATACGAAAGCTCCCAACGACGTGCGTTGGTTGGCTCGCCGTTATCCCTCCAAAATCAATCCTTAAACCACCACCGGACAGCACGGACATCTGCACCCTTTTTCGAGGCACTTTTTTCTAAAAACTTCCAACAAACGGCAATTAAAGGCCCTCTGATAACACCTTCACCGTCGTCTCTAGACTGGCACAGTCAGAGACATTCAAGACCTCGATCGACTTGTCAATTCGGCGCATGAATCCAGAAAGTGCTGTGCCCGGCCCAAACTCGATAAAGCGGTTCACACCCTCCGCCAAAAGCAGACGCATACCCGCTTCCCAACGGACCGGTGAGGTCAGCTGCTCCACTAGACATTGGGCGATCGTTTCCACCGAACCGTGGGGCGCGGCAGTCACATTCGAAATAACCGGCATACCGGTTTGCTGAAATCGGATCCGGGCCAATTCCGCCGCCAAGAGCGGACGCGCTGGAGCCATCAGAGGCGAATGATAAGCACCGGCCACTGACAATGGAATCGCCTTGCGAGCGCCCCGTGCTTTGCAGGCTTCAATTGCCGCTGGAATCCGCTCGGACGGCCCCGAAATAACGATCTGACCTGGACAATTCAAATTCGCTAAGGTGGTTCCCGTCGCCACACACGCTTCACGACACAACTCCTCGTCTAATCCAATAATCGCGGCCATCCCGCCTGGGGACGCTTCGCACGCGTCTTGCATAAATCGCCCCCGCAGTCGGGTGATTTCTAGCCCCTCCTCGAACGACAACGCTCCGGCTGCTGCCAGTGCGGTGAACTCCCCCAAGGACAGTCCAGCCGCAGCAGCAGCGGTCAATAAAGGGATACGTTCCTGCAGCAATTTCATAGCAACCCAACTCACCAAATAGATTCCAGGCTGGGCGTTCTCAGTCTTGATCAACTCCGACTCCGGTCCATTAAAACAGATGTTTGAAAGTCCGTAACCCACGACAGAATCGGCCGCAGCAAAAAGGGCGCGCGCTTCGGGAAACGCGTCGGCTAAATCTCGGCCCATTCCAACCTGTTGCGCGCCTTGGCCGGCAAATAAAAATGCAGTCTTGATCATAAAGAAGATAGAAAACCACACCCGCCCTCTGACGTGAAGATCCATTCTTAAGGCCGCTCGCCACTCCGTGGACTCCCCAAGACTGCATCAATTCTAATGGAGAAGTCACTGATGGCGTGGGCAGGTTGCGACTTCCAGGGACTGGACCGAAGAGACTTAGTTCGACCGATGGAAAGCGATCCGTCTCGTTACACGTCGAGTCGCCCGATGAAAGCTCATGAGAGAAAACCAAATCCTAGCTAAGCCCGCATTGCTCACACTGAGCTTGGTGCAACCATGGATTTCACCTAACCAATAAAAGCCATTCTTGAAGCCAGTGCGGACTCACGTCTAAACTTCCTGACTTGCGATGTACTCAACGGCTTTTTTTAATCCACTCGGAATTTCTTGGCTAGTTATGATGGCCTTGACGATTTGGCTTTTTAAGAGGGTGAATCGTCGAGGTGCCCTCGTCTTGGGATCGCTGTGTCTTGTCCTTCTTGCCTTTGGAGGAACCCCACTCTCGGCCTGGCTGGTTACCACTCTGGAAACGCCCCGTTCACTGGATGAACTCCGATCGTTGCCCAAACAGGATGCGGTGGTTGTGCTTGGCGGAAGTTTTTTGTCCAGTCCGGCCGAACCGAGTGGGTTTAAGGTGAATGCCTCATTTGACCGTATTATAACTGGATTAAACCTCATTGATCGCCAAATGGCGCCCCATCTGGTTCTGGGTGGGGGTACTCGTATTGGGGATCCAGATCAAATTCACGAAGGTGAAGCATTGCGGCCGTGGTTGCTGCGGCGGATGCCATTGGATGTTCAGCTTCATGTGTTGCCATCCAGCCAGACCACCCGAGAAGAAGCGGTACATTTTGCCGAAGTAGCAGGTCGGTTAGGGTGGCGCCGGATTGCTTTGGTCACTTCAGCTTCCCATTTGGGGAGGGCCGTAGCCGTGTTCCAGGCTCAGGGTGTGAGTGTGGAACCAGTTGGGTGCGCTTTTGAGGGTTTTTCGCGGCTTCGGGACGGGGCCCTCTGGACGATCATTCCAAATAATCGGGATTTACAACTAGCTGGCACATGGTTGCACGAGGTGATTGGTCGAATCTATTATCGTCTCCGTGGTTGGGAGACAGTAAAGGCTGGAAAAGCGGCTTAAGGGATGAGGGTTCTTCATAAAGGTCACGGCGAGCAACCCGTACTTTGCCGTGTTCCTATTTGATCGCTGGGACAGAATCGGTCGACTAAGAGTTTGCCTCCAATCAGGATCTGCTTGCACTAAGGGGCGGAGGATCTTCGTCTGTCATAAAAGTGAAATACCGACCGGTCTATGCTTCTGTCTTCATTATTTGCAGTGTTTGAACGATTGGACCGAGGTGAGTCGATCCTCTTGGGAGATGAACAGGACGTCGATTTTCCTCAGGGCGGACCGTGGATCGGAGTTCGGTCTTCCGGTTCAACGGGGGTTCCGAAATGGGTCTGGCGTCGATGGAGTGATCTCAAGGCCGAAGTACGGCCGACCACCGGGGCAACTGGATGGCGTTGGGCATCGCCTTTTCAGGCTCAAAGTTTTGCCGGTGTTCAGGTGGCTTTACAGGCTTGGGCGACTGGGGGGGAAGTGGTGTCTATTGATTCCCAGTGGGACCACGTTTGGGACCTAGCTCAGCGTGAACCGTGGCAGGCACTTTCCTGCACCCCCACTTACCTCGACCTTTTACTTCAGAATCAACCAACTGGATTGTCTCCATTGGATCCCCTTCAAATTACTTTGGGCGGCGAAGTATTGCGCCCGATCTGCGGGGTTCGATTTGCTACACGCTTTCCTCGCGCGCGATTCACAGTGATTTATGCCGCCGCCGAGTGGGGGGTGCTTCTTAAAACTCATCGGCTCGATGGGTGGTATGAGGTAGATTCCTTGGATCGTCGTCGGTCAAAGTGGCGTATTGAACAGGGAATTCTTGAGTTACTGGATGTTTTTGGCGTTTGGCAATCCACAGGGGATGGGATCGAACGGGACGGAGACCGAGTGCGAATTTTGGGGCGAGCTGATCGAGTGGTCAATGTGGCAGGCACCAAGGTGCACTTGGACGAGATTGGTCGGATGGCGGAGTTAGTTCCGGGTGTTCGCCGCGCTCTTGCGCTGGCTGAACCGAATGCTATTACCGGTCAAATTATCGTCCTCCATTATTCACCGGAGTCTGGCATCGATCCGCGCGCTCTAGAATCGGTTCTTGCCGGAACCTTGCGCGATCAACTCCCAAAACCAGCTTGGCCACGTCGATGGATCTTAGATAATTTGCCGCCGGAGAAGAATGCAAAGCGACGGGTGTCGTAGGGGCTTTTTGCGGATTACTTAGCCCGAACAACTCTGGATTTAACTCGTGAGGGCTTTGAAAGAAACGGACCTTATTTTTTGGTCTGATTTATCAGTCAGCTTCGGCTGCCGGGGTTCGTCGTGACAGAAGCCGGTCGAGCCTGTTATTGCCGATAAGTAGAACGAAGCCCATGCTTACCAAATAAGCGGCACCTAAATTGTGTCACTTGTTTTATTTGTGACTAATCACCCCCAAATTAGTTCAGTTCCGCGGCGAGCCTTCCTTACCGGTGCCTCTCGCGGTCTCGGATTGACCATCGCCGAAGCGTTATTGATTGATGGGTGGGACGTCGTTGGTACCGCCCGCCAGTCTACGGTGGGCTTGGATACCCTTTTCGCTCGTTTTCCAAATCAGCTCCGATTCCATCCCGCCGATATTTCCATTCCGATCGAAGTGGATCGCCTCGTTAATGCTGCACGCTTTCTCGATGGTTACGACGCCTTCGTCTCCAATGCGGGCATAGGTATGGACGGTTTGATTACACTGGTTTCCCCCGAAGCCATTCAACAAGGGGTACAGGTGAATCTGGTAGCTCCGATGCTACTCGCTCGGGCTGCGGTAAAGGGGATGTTAACTCGGGGTGGATCGCTTATATTCATCGCTTCGATTGCGGCGAGGACTGGATTTTCAGGGTTATCAGCCTACGGGGCCACTAAAGCGGGGTTGGTTGGATTCTCCCGTGGGTTGGCGAGGGAATACGGAGCCCGAAATATCCGCTCTAACTGCATCCTCCCCGGCTTTCTTGACACTGAGATGACGGTCGGCTTGAACGAATCACGTCAGCACCAATTACGACGGCGTACGCCACTCGGGCGTTTAGGTCATACCACAGATATTGTGGGGTCAATCCGCTTTCTTCTTTCGGACGCGGCCTGCCATATCACCGGCACCGAGATCACCATCGATGGTGGTATGACGGCCTGAAATGGGGTAGTTTCTCAACCTTAAGAGGTAAAAAAGTTATCGTTTTAACACCTTTTTTGGACTTTACTGACCATGGTAAGAATCGGTTTAAACTTTTTGAAACTGGTGCTCTGGATAAAAAATAAATCTCCCCTATTTATGGCCGATGACAATCGATCCTTTTTTGTCTCCACTCTTGATTTTAGGCTTTATTTAGGGTAATTCTTCTAGCTAGTCGATCCGTGTATCCTACTTGTTAAGAAATGCCCTCGCTTCCCGAAATGTCTGCGGGGCCTCTCCTAGATCCCTCAGTCTTGGCAACCGTCCTTTGTTCGTGCGGCCGCGGCGTTCGCGTTTTTGCTGGGTGCCGAATTGTTTCACCAGAGCGAATTTCTGTGGGCGACTTTTGTCAGATCGATGAGGACGTTCGCATTTTTGCTGGCGAGGGAATCACTCTAGGCCGCCATGTCCATCTCGCCTTTGGTTGCAGCATTTCCGGTGGCGGGTTTTGTGATATCGGAGACTTTGCTGGAATTAGTGGTGGGGTCCGAATTGTAACTGGGGCCGATGAAATCCAAGGGGGACTTACCAATCCCACGGTGCCGATGGAGTTTCGACGGGTAAATCGGTCGCAAGTTGTGATCGGGGCACATGCATTGATTTTCACTTCTGCAGTGGTTTTTCCAGGGGTTCGTATCGGGGAGGGGGCCGTGGTGGCCGCTGGATCGCTTGTGCATCGAGATTTGCTTCCTTGGTCAATTTACGCGGGAAATCCCCTCGTTTGTATTGGTCGCCGTGACCCTGAACCCATTCTTGATGCCGCGCGACGGTTGGTCGAATTGGAGTCAGCAGATCAATAAGTTCTTGGGGAGATATTGAACACGAAGATTGCGGTCCTTCGCATCGATTTTGCTGTCTGAATAAACAATAAAATAATTAATCTCCAACTAATCGATGGATGCCCGCAAACGAATTGAGTTATTGGTTGTCGCCTTAAACCGCAGGAATGGAGGCGACCTCAGTGGCTTAGACTTTTCCTTACGACTACTAGATGCACGGATCGGACTTGATTCCCTCGATTTGGCGGAAGTGTTGGTGGACTTGGAACGTGAGTATGGCCAGACGCCTTTTGATCGACCGAAGCCTCCGCGCACTTGGGATGAGCTCGCCCAAATTTTGGAAGCTTCGACGAGATGAAATCTCTTTTCCTACTTGCCGGATCGGTGGTGATGGTTTGGTTATTCCCCCATTTATGGTACACGCGAACGGATAAAACTCAGATTGTCCAATGGTTAACCGAACAGACTCAAGCTCCGGGTTGGTCTTACGCTGCGGTAGAAATCGATAAATCAGCCGAACGTACTTTAGTCGCGGATCGATTGGTGAACGGAGAATTCTCGCGGGAAGATCGCGGACTACAAGTTGTTAGGGTCTTTGGGGCGCGTCGTTCGAAGGAGAATCCCAAAGAGATCGGTTTGTTTGTTCACACCCCGGACCGGTGTTGGGTTCAGGCCGGTTGGAATTTGAACTCAGTGGATTCGGATTATATCGAAGTCGTTTTGCACGGGCGAAGGATTGGGTTTGAACGTCGTTTATTTTCGGTTCAGGGGAAATCGGAATTGGTCTATTTTGCTGGATTGGTTGGCGGCCAGACACTGCCCTATCGGTTGGACCATAATTATTCGGTGAGTCGTCGGGTGTTGAAAGCGAAGGCTGATGATCGAATAAATAAGGCAAATCGCTGGAATGACTCCGTCCTTTGGAGTCGAGTGATCGAGTCCTTCCTAGCACGACGACCGTTGCTTGGGCCGAAACAATTCCTTCGGATTTCAACCCCAGTGGCCGACGGTGATTTAGCCGCGGCAGATCGGCGTCTTCAAGAACTTCTCCCATTTTGGTTGAAACCGGAAGATGTAATTAGCCCTAGAGATTCTAAGGAATAGTGATGATTCATATTGATTGTCGAACCGTACCTCTTCGGTGGTCTGCTTTGGGTTTGCTGTTACTTCCGGCTTGGCTAGCCGCTGGTTGGTTGATTTACCAAACTAGCTGGTATTGGATCCACAATCCGGAGATGAATTTTGGATGGATCGTGGTCCTTCTTTGCGGTTTCATGATCACCGAAGTTACACCTGATCTGCCTCCACCTCGAATGCGGTGGACAATTCCATCGGTTACTTTGGTCATTTGCGGGCTCCTATCACTCCTGCTTTTTCAACTTTATCAGGCAGCCTTCGGAACAATGCCCGCCAGTTTAATGGCCCTCGCTTTTGGATGTATGGCATTGATCACTGCCACTCTTCTTTTTGTGTTCGGGCCGGTGGCTCTTGGATCTCTTGGATTTGCCTTTTATTTTCTCCTCATTGCTCTCCCCTTGCCCTCAGTGGTTCAATCGTTGATTATTTCTAATCTACAAAACTTCGTCGCGGCAATGGATGTGGAACTACTTAATCTCATCGGCATTCCTGCACAACGGCACGGCAGCATTATCCAATTGGCCACTGGACTGGTCGGGGTCGACGATGCCTGTAGCGGATTTCGATCGCTGCAATCATCGATCATGGCCGCAGTGTTCATTGGATTTTTACTCTTTAAATCTTGGGGCTGGCGTCTGGCTTTGGGTGTTTTGTCGGTGTTGCTGGCTGTCCTTGGCAACCTGGGCCGTACCTTTTATCTTTGCTCTGAGGGGGCATCAAAAGGGATCGATGCTGTCCGAGGGGTTCACGATGCCGCTGGTTGGTCGGTGATGGCTTTCACTGCAGCAGGCGTGGCCTTTGCCGCTTGGTTAATACTTCGACTGCAAGCGGCTCAAGCGGATTTTGAAACGAGGTTGGCGGCTGCAAATTCTGGAGATCTTTGAGGAACACACCGGGAGAAAATAAGGAGAATAGACTCCACGACGAGCACTTCCTCGCCGCATAATCCAATGTGAACGCATCTTAATTTTGTCTCTAACTAACATGCGTGAGTCGCTGAGAGTAAATTATAGTTTATCGAGAAGTGCCCCCCCGAACTGGGCTAGTTGGGGGCAGTATAGGACCTCTGAGGGGTTTCCTCCGAGCAAGCGAATCCTAGATTTTCTGCTGCTGATTCTCTCGTCTCCATGCTGGGTTGCCTTACTGATTTTGACCGCTCTCTGTGTACAATGGAGATTGGGGGGGCCGGTGTTGTTCCGACAGGATCGTCCCGGTTTGAAAGGGCGAATTTTTAGAGTGATCAAGTTCCGCTCGATGACCGATGAACGTGATGCCTCCGATCAACTCTTGCCCGACGCTGTCCGACTCGCTCCTTTTGGGCGTCAACTCCGTTCTACCTCGCTTGATGAGCTCCCTAGTTTACTCTGCGTACTGAAAGGCGAAATGTCGTTGGTAGGACCTAGGCCTTTGCTACCCCAATATCTAAATCGATATTCCGCAGAGCAAGCCCGTCGCCATAATTTACCACCGGGTTTGACCGGATGGGCGCAGGTAAATGGGCGTAATGCTTTGGCGTGGGAAGACAAATTTCGACTCGACGTCTGGTACATCGAGAACGCCAGTGTCGGATTAGATTTATGGATTCTTTTTCACACCGTTTTGAAGGTCGTTCGACCTGACGGAATCTCGGCGGTTGGGGAGGCCACAATGCCAGAGTTTTTAGGGACATCCCCAAGACCGGACTCATCTCCAAAGTAACTAGGTCCGAGGAGTCAAAGACTTTCGTCTAGTTAGCTAGACTCAGTCTCCTTTTGAAAATAAAACCTCGTGGGCTCGGATAGGAGCGAAATCGAACCCTGCCAAGCGTTGCTGCAGATCACCGGGGGATCAAATGGAGTCGGCAAATTTCTGCATAGCCTCCTCCTGTTTCTCGATGCTTTCCACCAGTCGAAATTGGGTGCGGGTTCGGTCGAGATTATGTTCCGGTCGATGAACTCGAAAATAGGTATCGCCGCTCAGATAGTCAGTCAGGAATCGAAGTCCGATCGTGAAGGTAAGCAATTTTCCAGAAAAAGCGATCAAGGCCCGCTCATGACGGTTTAGCATAGGCCCAGCCGCTTCGATGTAACCGAGGCAAAGCTTGCGGAAAAGAGGCATCTGCATTTCCACTTTGGACAAGTCCCGTTCGTCTTCCACGGTTGGGGTGGTGGTGGTACGCACCATATCGCCAAAGTCATAAAGCGCACAACCCGGCATGACCGTGTCTAAATCGACGACACATATCGCCTTTTGAGTGACCTCATCGAGCATCACATTATTGAATTTAGTATCGTTATGAGTTGCTCGCTCTGGAATCCGGCCCCGTTCCATCTCTTTGAGAATAATATCGCATATTTTCTCTCGTTTTATGGCAAAATTGATCTCCGCTGCCGCGCCCGTGACACGTCTGCAGACGTCGGTCTTGATCGCAAGTTGCAGTGCATCATAACGGCGGCGGGTGTCGTGAAAATAAGGGATAGTTTCGGCCAACCGCTCGCCACTGAGATCGGCTAAGGAGCCCTGGAAAGCACCGAAGGCTTTACCTGCTTCATAAGCGTGGGCGGGTAAAGTTACCGATTCATAAGATTTAACTCTCTCCACCAAGATGAAAGTCCTCCAGCAGGCTCCTTCGGTCGTCCGATAATATAAATGACCGGCTCGGGTCGGGATAATGGTCAGAACCCGACGACTAATATCGGCAACGCCGCTTGCTTCTAGACGCCGTCGCTGATGCTGGGTGGTCCGGTAAATATTTGTCATCACTGCATCCGGATTTTTAAACACCTCAGTGTTCAGCTTTTGATGAACATACCGCACCGTAGTACCCCCTTGTTCGTAGGTGGCGAAGTAGGTCTCATTAATATGTCCGATCTTGCAAGGAGCGACAAATTGAAGGTCACCATAGATCTGAAACTGATGGGAAATAGCAGTAATCTCAGCAGGGTTATATGCGGACATACAATCGCTATACCCTATTTGGATGATCGGCTATTTGACAAGCCATCATGCTTAAAATCAGGCGTTTGTGATTCCACTAACCCGACTTTAGGATTTACTATTTGGGGGACTTGCGTTGTGATCGGTGCCTTAGATAAGCCCTCAAAAGTGACCCAAAACCAAAAAAAAAATCACTCTAATTGGAAGTGGTCCGTGATCTTCTTGGGAGCTTTGTCGCTTTTTGTTTTTGGCTGCCGCTGTACCAGTCCGAGCTCGACATCCACTGCGACCACAGAGGCTGCCCGCCGGGCGCGGATGCCGGGTCCTTCTCATCGTTTCCCATTAGGTATCTACGGAGTTCAAACTGTCCCCGATCTCGAAGCGGTCAGTGCTGCGGGATTTTCTTTGGTGACGGGTCCCTTAAACCGCGATTTTATGGAAACTGCATTGGCCCGAGGCGTCGGAGTTTTTGCGAGTCCTGGTACCTCAGCGGGCCCGAGTTTTGATCCTGTGGCCGCACGCACTGCAATAGGGCAATGGGACCGTCATCTGGCATTGTCTGCCTGGTACGTGATTGATGAACCCGATATGGCTGGGTTAGCACCGGACTCCGTAGAATTGGCTCATAATACCCTGATAAATGCTGGGGCAACAAAACCAACCGCCTTGGTGGTTTGTCGCGGCCCAAATCTGGCGTTGTTTCATTCGACCGATATTTTAATGGTCGATTTTTATCCAGTAGGCTGGATTCCCGTTCCCGCTTTTTTTCAACACATGCGTCACGGCGCGACGGCAGCAAATGCGGCTAACAAGAAGTTTATCGCGGTTATTCAGGCGATGGATTGGGACGCCTACCGGAAAGATTTCCCTTTCCCTGAACCTTTTCACCCCCGACCGCCCTCCGAGGCTGAACTCCGCAGTATGGCTTGGGGAGCCCGAGTTCTTGGCGCAGACGGTCTCTTTTTTTATCCTTACCGCGACGGCAATTGGGAGATGACTGAGCGACCCGAGACGTGGAAAGCTCTAACCAATGTGGTGCAGGAGATCCGGCACTGGGAAACTATCTTCGCCGCCGCCCGATCAGGGTACCCGCCGAGTACCGAAATGGTCTCTGAATATTTTAATGAAGCATTGGAGGCCCCCATTCTTTGGTCGGTACGAAAAGTTGAGTGCGGTAACGGCCAAGTGGCGCCGGGTAACTACTGGATAATGGTAAACACAACCGAACGAATTCAAGACTTTCGAGTTCTCGATACGGAGTGGCAAAACACGAGCCAGCCCAGTCTTTTGACCGGAGAAAAGATGGACATAGACGAAGAAGGTTGGACCGAGGGTTTGAAGCCCTTCGAAGTACGAGTTTTGGGGCCTGTAATTTCGGCACTGGATTCTTCCAAGGTAACTAAGTGAACCTCTTGGCGCTCCTTTGCTCCTCTTAGAATGTACCAAGCTCGACTGCCGTCTTTAGAATTCTATTCCCCTTGAAGCCTACACCCAAAATTTACCAATGGATGGATACCATTTCGGGTTTGTTGTTGTTCTCCATGATTGTCTTCACGCCTTGGGCGTGCGGAACCACCACAACCCTGCCTATTTGGACCATGAACACTGGGGGATTCCTCTTAGGCGCTTTCTGGATTGGTAAATGTTTGTATCGGAGGCTTCATCAATATGCCCCCGTCTGGATTGAAGGATCGATCGGTTCGGTTTGGCCTATCCGTTTTACCGGCGGGGGAACTATTTTTCTTTTGGCCTATGTACTGGTCAGCACTCTGAATCCAAATTCAGAGATTCAGTACACCTATGATTTGGACTATGCCGTTCCAACAGGGATTAAGTTTACCCATTTTTGGAACCCGATTCTTTGGTTGCCCCATAGCTTTGATGGACCGCGTACCTTAAGGGCTTTTTGGAAATATTTAGCGATGACACTCAGTTTCTGGGCCGCACGAGACTGGCTGTTGACCTGTTCACGGAACGAACGAAAAACCAAACTAGAAGGGGTACTGAAATTTCCAACCGATCGAATTCAAGTTCTTCTCTGGACTCTATCGATCAACACCGCCGCCCTCGCTCTTGAGGGGATCCTGCAGCGATTAGATAAGACACAACTATTGCTCTGGTACTTCCCTAATCACGAGAACGCAGGTGACGCGGCCTTTGGGCCTTTTCCTTACCAATCCAATGGGGCTCAGTATCTAAATCTGATATGGCCGGTGATGTTAGGATTTTGGTGGGTGCAAAGGGGGCGGAATTTGGAAATGCGCGGGCCATCGGCAAAAGGAGGTGGTGAGTCGCATGTAATCCTTCCAGTCCTCATCGGATTAGTTGCTGCGGGAGTGTTCGTAGCCCAAAGTAAAATTGGCTTTGCGTTGATGGCAGCAATGCTAGCGGTCGGCTTCCTGATCCTTTGGCTTTTCAGTCAACATCAGAGGTCAATAAAATTTCTGTTAATGGGGATGTTTGGGGGGTTGGTTGCCTTGGGCGGATGGGTGGGCGGTGAGTCCTTGCGTGACCGGTTTCTAGGGCTTGATTTACAAACTTGGAGTGGCAGGAAGGAGATTTATCAACACGCTCGCCAGATGCAGTCTGACTTCCAAGTTTTTGGTTCGGGGGCTGAGACCTTTATGCCTCTCTACTATGTTTACCGCGATGAGTCAACTGAGTGGGCCGCCTATGCTCACGACGACTTTATGGAAACGCGGATCACTCTGGGATGGATTGGTTTTGGGACGGTAGTGTCGATCTTTGGTGCTATTTGGGGCGGGGTGTTTGCAGGGCGCGGAATCGGGGCGCGCCGAGAATTCCTGCTCTTGTTTGGCCTTGCCTTGGGCGGATTGATGGCGCATTCAGCGTTTGATTTGCCCTTTCAGATTTACGCTATTCACTTTCAATTTTTGATCCTTTGCGCTCTCGCCACCTGCCTTCGATGGCAGAGATAATCAAGCCCTCTTTTTATCAAAAACCAGCTCAACAGAGCATTGAAAGCTACCGTTTAAAAAATTGAAATTTGTCCTTTCGTTGTTGACTCAGGAACCCTTTTCTTGAACTTGAAATTCGCCCTCTGTTTTAAAGTGTTATGAGCCTGAACTCGAGTGAACCTGTAATCCGCTTACATCCCGACGATTCTGTTGCTGTGGCCCGCCGTCGTCTCTTGCCAGGCGAGATTGTTGGTGGATTGACGGTCTGCAGCGCCGTGCCAGCGGCCCATAAAATTGCGCTATTTGATCTGCCAGCGGGCACGGCAATTCTGAAATATGGACAATTAATTGGGCGTGCCTTAACCGACATCCGCGCTGGATCTCATGTGCATGTTCATAATGTGGATACGGGAGAACTTTCGACCGCGGGTCATTTCATTTTACCGACCGCGCCATGGCCCCTCTTGCCCGAGGAAGAGCGGCGCACCTTTCAGGGTTTTAGTCGTCCCTGTGGCCGCGCTGGTACGCGAAACTTTGTGGCGGTGATTTCTTCCGTTAACTGTTCCGCAAGCGTTTCACACTATGTCGCGCGTCGGTTCACGCTCGATGTTTTGCGACAAGACTTCCCTCGGATTGATGGGGTAATCGCCTTAACTCACAAGGCAGGTTGCGCCACTCCCGATGACACCACGGCGCTACTACAAAGGGTGCTGGCGGGGATGGCGCGGCATTCCAATATCGGTGCCTACGTCATTATTGGCTTGGGGTGTGAAACAAATCAGGCGGCGGCAATGGTGCGGCAACAGGGGTTGGACCTATCCGAAAATGGAACAGGGTCGCCGATAATCCTCACTATTCAGCAACAGGGCGGAATCGCAAAAACGGTGGAGGAGGGGGTGAAAGCGGTGGCCCGGTTATTGCCCGCAGTGAATGACTGTCGGCGTTCTTCACAACCGCTTAACCGTTTGTTTGTTGCTTTGAATTGTGGAGGATCTGATGGCAATAGTGGGATCACCGCAAATCCTGCACTGGGAGTGGCTTCAGATTTAATTGTGCGCCACGGTGGCACAACAGTTTTAGCGGAGACCCCAGAAATTTATGGTGCCGAACATTTATTAACTCGACGCGCTATTTCTAAAGAGGTCTCGGATGCCTTATTGGAACGGGTCCGATGGTGGGAGTCGTATGCTCAATTGCATGGAGCTTCCATTAGCAACAATCCTTCCGCTGGAAATAAAGAGGGCGGGCTAACCACTATTTTTGAGAAAAGTCTTGGGGCGGTCGCCAAGGGAGGGCAGGCCCCACTCATGTCTGTGCTTCAATATGCCGAAACTATAAAGGGACCTGGCTTCTGTTTTATGGATACCCCTGGGTATGATCCGGTCAGTATGACGGGACTGGTGGCAGGGGGGTGTAATGTGGGAGTTTTCACCACTGGCCGAGGTAGCGTTTACGGATGCAAACCGGCACCGTGCATCAAAGTGGCTACCCATACGCCTTTGTATCGATGGATGACCGATGATATGGATCTTAATGCGGGAACGATCTTGGATGGCACCGAGTCCATAGGCGAGGTAGGGTTGCGTGTTTTTGAGAGCATTCTGGCAACGGCCAGCGGTGAGCGGACCAAGAGTGAGTTGGCAGGAATCGGTGACGAAGAGTTTGCTCCGTGGCAACCAGGACCGGTTTTTTGAGGCTTAATTCGGCGGAATGACTCGATGAACTTAACTGACGCTGGCCTGTGAGGCGGGTTGGATATAGAGTGAATAAATAATGAAGCAAACGTTTGCCGGCCAGGGATTCCCCGGCCGTTTAATTGCTGTGGAAGGACTCGATGGCTCGGGTAAGTCGACCCAGATCTACCTACTCAAACGCTGGCTTGAAATGCGTGGATTGAAGGTTTTTTTTAGCGAATGGAATTCTTCTGCCCTCGTGAAGAGCGCCACTAGTAAGGGCAAGCAACAGAATTTGCTCACGCCCACCACCTTTTCACTAATTCACGCCACCGATTTTGCCGATCGGTATGAGCGACAACTGGTGCCCTTACTGAAGGCTGGCTACATTGTGCTCTGTGACCGATATATTTATACCGCCTTTGCTCGAGATGTCGTCCGAGGGTGTCCACCTGCTTGGGTCCGTGGTGCTTATAGTTTTGCGACCCGCCCAGATATTACCTTTTTCTTCAGATCCCATTTAGAAGTTTCATTGAATCGGATCCTCGATAATCGCCCCACCTTAAAACATCACGAAGCGGGTATGGATTTAGGGCTATCGACCGATCCTTACGAAAGTTTTCGTCTTTTTCAGGGCCGGATTTTTGAACAGTATCTGGCGATGAGCACTGAGTTCGACTTTGTGGTCATCGACGCCAACCAGCGCATTGAAGAGCAACAAGGCCTCGTGCGACGCTTGGTGGAGAGCCGCATTGAACTGGACCAATTTAGCGCAGATAAATGACCTGATCTATGGCCCGTCCTAAACGTATTCGTGCAACCGCAGCCGCGGTATTTGTTCCTAAAGTTACGCCAAAACGTTTCTTTGGTCTTGGTCTTCCCGGAGTTGATATCGAGAAACTGAGCGGCAAACTGATTGTCGTCGAGGGCGCCGATGGTTCAGGGCGATCTACCCAGATCGCTCGCCTTGTTCAATGGTTGGAAGCATCGGGTCACCATACCGTCCAAGTCGGGTTGAAACAGTCGTCTCTCGTTAGCGAAGAACTGGAAACAGCTCAACAGGGTAACATTCTCTCTCGCACGACACTTTCGTTATTTTATGCGACGGATTTTGCGGATCAATTGGAGAACAATATCATGCCCGCTTTGAGGGCTGGATCGATGGTTCTAGCGGACCGTTACATTTATACTCTCATGGTCCGAGATTTAGTTCGGGGCATGGACGAGGGATGGCTTCGCAATCTTTATGGCATCGCGCTGGTTCCAGATGCGGTTTTCTATTTAGAGGTGCGCCCCGAAATCTTGGTCCAACGCGTCTTTGCCAAACAACAAGCTCTTGATTACTGGGAAAGTGGGATGGATCTCGGCTTGTCGCGCGATATGTTTGAAAGCTTTCTCAAGTACCAAAGCCGGATGCGTGAGACCTTCCGTCACCTGCAGTTGCACTACGAGTTTGATCTGATTGATGCGGAACGTTCGGCTGACGAAATCAATGAGGATCTGCGTCGCCGGATTGAGGCTGTGTTAGCGGGCGATTCCGGTCGAAACCCAGTAGTGAGTTGATTCTTCGGTTAGAGAATATCCGCAGATCAAGGTTTCGCGTGAATTACCGTCTTCTTTAACGTCGGTTTTCTCCAAAACCAACCCCAAGCGCGTCCCTCAGCCGTCGTCTCGCTTTTTACGAACCCAAAGAAAAATGAAGACTGAGTTTTACCAGTTTGACTCTCCCGTCGCCATAAATTCCAGAGCAAAGACTGACTGGCGGCATCGGCCTTGGGGTTTTTCTCCGAACGGTAAAGCGACCATAGAGGTGACCAAGCACGTTGGATGCCCTCGTTATATGGAAAGGCACCTTCGGCACCGGCCAATAATTGAAGACGTTCACGCCCTTCTCGATCGCGCCAATGATAGACTAGTGGCCAAAGAGAGCGCCGACGGTACTCCGCCCCACTTTGACGATCTCGCTCTGAGACATCGTTCCAGAGATACAACAGACCGCGGGTGTTTTTTCGCTCGAGATTTTCTGTAACTAGATCTTTACGGGAGTAAGCCGGCCAAAGAACAAAGAGGCTGGAGACATTGGTATTGGCCGCTCGACCGTAGAGCGGCCAAAAGCGTCGGGCGGATTTACCCTCCCCATTAGCCCATCCTATGAAAGGCCACGGAGCACCCCACTCTTCAAACTGTTTCTCGCGGTTAACGGTCTTCGTAAAGAATGGCCAGAGAACAGTAGTATTATCCTGATTAGGTGATCGTGTGGTGGACAAGAGAGGAAGGACTGCCCGATTAGTCGTCGGATTAGCTGATCCGACTCCTTGGATTTCACTGAGCAAGAAAGGCCAAGCAAGGAAGCGTTTTTCATGACCTGGCACGATTTCAGGTAGGTCGGTGAGTTTGCTGGTTCGCCGAAGTGGAACTCGGGTTTCCTGTCCGTAAACTGGCCATAACTGCCATCCATTGGCCCCGCCGCGTCGTCGGTGGATAAAGGGAGCTAAATAATTGTCGGTAATCACATCTCGCTTGCGCGTTTGCATCCAAAGCGGGAAGGCTAAAAAACGGATTTCATCTCGGAAAAGTCGGTTTTTTAGGGTGCCGTAAAATGGAAGCAGTGCTTGATACGACTGAGTGGGATCGGTGGAATTTTGCTGAAAATAAAAGGGGAAAACTGTAAATCGCTGAGCGGTAGTTCCATCAGATCCGGGGCCTCCACCCCAGCTAAGGAATTGCAAAACCTGCCATCGGCCCTGATCCCCATAGCGGTCATGGGTGACCAAGGGATAGAGAAAGTCGAACTGTGTTCGTTCCACCCCAACCTCGCTTCTATATGAAACGAGGGGGTTGAGCCCCCAACCGGTTAGGGTGGGGGTTTTCTCCGTCCAAACCAAAGGGCCAATGGCTTCGACCCGATCACCAAGGCTCAGGGTAAGTGCTAAGTCATGGAAGAGAGGACCCGCCTCGGTACGGCCCGACGGCGAATCAGCTACGCCCAGCGATAGGGAACCAACCGCGAGCAGCGGTAGGTAAAAAGAGGTCAGAAAAGACAGGGAGCCCATGGGATTGTGAAGGATAGGGTTGCCATCTGGCCCCCTAGGGTCAAGGGAGCTTACCGGGTGTGGCGTGTATTGAAAGCAGGATGGAGCTTAGACTTGCCTAATCTACCTTCTGTTTTGCACCCCACTTGCTATCACTCGATTCATTCCGTTTAAAAATCGAAAACTCAGTCAAGCTGATCATTTCAACTCGCTGTGATGAACAACCTAAGTCGCATCTCGGATTAGGCCTGATAACGGCAGCTATCTACTTTATGTTTAATGAGCCGACCCGTTCTTTCGATCCCCAATTACGCGAAGAGGTTTTGAAAGTGATTCAGACGTTAAGTCAGGATGGAATGACTTTAATTGTGGTGACTCACGAGATGAACTTTACTCGCGATATCGCTGATAGTGTGCTTTTTTTAGGGCGGTCGGGTGGGCGAATTTGGGCCACCTGAACAGGTTCTGAAAACCCAATAACTGAGGGTGGAATTAAGGGTCTTAAGAGATCGACCGTTTTAAGCAATGAATGACTCCCACGAGTGAGAGTCCGTAACCGTCGTCTTAGATAAGATTAAACACCCTAGAAACCTCGGATTCCTTGCCCTCGAACCTCAGGTTTCTTCGATTCAAGACGTCCGATATTGTCGCCAAGAAAAACAAGTCAGCCGAAGAGAACTGCATTTCGTCTATTTCGCCGCTCGCTCTTAGCTTCAGGGCCTGTCAACTTCCCAAGGACTGGATGCAAAAGCCCAATTATCAATACGAAAAGCGCCGCAAGGAATTAGACAAGAAGGCGAAGAAAGAGCAAAAACGGCGAGAGAAACTCGCTGCAGGTCGTTCTTCGTCATCAGATACTGCTGAGGATGGAACAGAAGCAGTCGCTACTGACGAGACTCTTGGAACCGATGGTGCAACTGAGACCGAAGAGACTTCCGAGACGATCGAAGGTGCAGCTGAAAGTCCCGACAGTAACGTTCCGCCTCAGGTTTGATTCATTCGATTAGCGACCGAGTGATCGAGTGATGTGAATCGCCGGTCGATAGGTGATGCGCACCAACAGATCGCCACGACCACCCCGCGGTCGCGGTAATCCTTCACTGGGGATGCGTAGAACCGTCCCTCTGCCGATATGGGCCGGGATTTGCATTCGGAGATGCCCAGAGAGGCCGCGGATCATCTCGGTGCCACCTTGAGTTGCTCGCTCGAGGGAGACCTTAAAATCGCAGCGTAGATCAAATCCTCTCACCTTAAAGCGAGGATCTGGGCTGGGCTTCACTCGAACCGTGACGTAACCGCCTTCGAAAATTCCCGAGCGAGGAACCTTGAACCGCGAACCCGGCGCCGTCTCTGGGGGCATCACCAAGGGGTAGATTTCAGAACCCTCTGGATTGGCTGGATCCTTCACCCTCACTTCCAACCGAGCGCCTCGCAGAAATTCATCAGGTCGAAGCAAAACATCTTGAGCGAGGTTTTTTTCTTTCTTTCCAGGCCTCACCGTTTGTGTCGACCGCGCTTTGTTTTCCACTGAGTCGCATTCCGCATCATAGCTTTTCCGCCGCTCCGGATCCTCGAGCACCGAGTAGGCGGCATTCAGCCCCTGAGTGAAGGCAACGGAAGCATCCGAACCTCCGTTAAGATCGGGATGATATTGTTTCGCCAATAATCGATAAGCAGCACGGATCTGGTCAAACGTGCAACGACGATCAAGTCCGAGCGTCGCGTAGTAATTAGGAGTGGGACTCGACACAGCTTTCGAAATTACAAATCGCTCACGAATGTGAAAGGACGTAGTTCGAATGAATTTTTTCCAACTGCAACTCGACTCCTTGATTCCTGCGTCGACGGGCGGTGATACTTTAGACTTTTCTCACATCCATCCACAGTGTCGACCGAAAGGTTTCTCCGGAAGCTAGCAGGATAAGTTCTCGGTCGTCCGGTCGGCTGAACGTATTCGGCAGAGCGGTCCAAGGCTCGATACAGTAGAAGTTCTCAGTGACGGTCCGAGTCCAAAGGGCGCAGAAACGGTAGGCTGGAGAGCCTTCCCAATTCAAAACGACCTCAAGACCGGCGGCGGTATCAACGAGGGCAAATTCTCGAGAGGCCAGATCTCCCGTCATTAGTAGACCGCTTGTGTTCTGCGCTACCGGGACGTCTTGTTCGGGGAAAGGTTCAGTGAAGAAGGCTTCTGAGAATCCAACAGGATTATATCGCATACCGCGAGGGCAACGAATCAGACAATCGTTTCTATGACTGCTCGGAGAAAGAGGCAGCCGTAAATAAGGATGGAACCCAGCGGCAAAAGGCATGGGTTCCGACGAGAGATTTTCGATGACCTGTTCTAAATGTAATCGGCCTTCGTCCAGTCGATAGGTTAATTCGTACCGAAAACGAAACGGGTAAACAGCTCTGGTCGCATCGGAATCAGTCAATTCCATGGTGACCGATGACGGGGACTGTTTCAGGACGGACCAAGGGGATCGTCTCGCAAAGCCGTGTTGAGGTAGAGGATACTGTTTTCCTGCCCATTCGTAGTGATTTTCCGCACCGGGTCGATGGGTGTAGCTAACCACCGGAAACAGGATAGGGTTACCTGCCCACATTTCTTTTGGATAGCGCGCGACCACCGCCTCATCGTCGCGCAGCGCCTCCACCAGACCGTGCCCTTCCACCCTTCGTGCATAACGGAGCAACCACCCCCCTAAAGCGGGTAAAACGGTCGCTTGAGCGCCCGTTGCATCCTGCAGATCAATGCGTTCATTCATGAGGCGAGATTAGGGGGTAAAGTTGGATGGGTACGAGGTAACAAAATGAAAGTCAGAGAAACTCTTTGGAAGAAATTTAGCCCATGAACGGAATAATTCTCAGCTCAGTTTGAAGCTTGATTCATCGCGTCCAGATTATAGAATAAACTTTATTGAGACTGACGGTTCGAGGCGAATATGCGCTGAGGGCGCTGACCCATTTGGGCCTGCGTTACAGTGCGGGTGTGATTCAGATCCCAGCTATTTCTGCGGCTGAAAATATTCCAAAACGCTTCCTCGAACAGATTCTCAATCAACTTCGAAACGGTGGATTTGTAGAAAGTCGTCGCGGGGTTTCCGGCGGCTATCGTCTCGCTAAATTACCTCAGGAAATTTCTTTAGCTGCGATCATCCGACATACCGAAGGAGCATTGGCCCCCATTGGTTGTGTCAGTGAAAACTTCTACGAAAAGTGCAATTGCCCCGATGAGCTTCGTTGCGCTTTGCGGTCTGTTATGAGGGAAGTTCGGGATTCTATTGCTCAAAAACTAGAGGCCACCACCCTCGCAGACTTGGTCGTTCGTGCTAAAAAATTGGCAGTTATCAAGGATATTGAGACGGATTTTATTATTTAACCTTGCTGCCGATCTCTCGCACGTTTCCAGATTTCACGGCACATTTTTGACTCGAGACTCATGCCTTTGTCCAATTCATTTCAGTCCCCTACTCCAGTCAATGCCCATAGCCTAACGGACGCCACTGGGATTCTTGAAGCCATTGTTCACGACCGTGGTTTACTCGCTTTGATGTCTCCCGAAGATCGCACGCGACTCCTCCAAGCAGCAGGGCAAATATTCTGTCCCGAGACTGGGGATCGGCGCCGTTTAGTTCGCGCCACTCAACGGCAACGTAAGGCGGATAAACAAAAAAAAGACGACTCGATTCTCGCGGAGACAGGCATTCGGAAACTTCGGCGCCAATCCGTCTTCACCACCCCAAACCTGCCGCCTCCGCCGTTGTTTGCCACTGAAGAGATCAAAGATAACCCCGACTTTCGCGAAGTGGTCGATCCACAGAACTGTTACGTTTGCAAAAAGAACTACACCACTGTTCATTCGTTCTACGATCAACTTTGTCCAACTTGCGCCGAATTTAATTTTCTGAAGCGCACCGAGACGGCTGACCTGCGTGGTCGGGTCGCTCTCCTCACCGGTGGACGGGTTAAGATCGGCTATCAAGCGGGAATCAAACTCCTTCGTGCCGGTGCTCACTTGATTGTCACCACTCGTTTCCCACGCGATTCGGCAGCGCGCTATGCCGCTGAACCTGACTTTGCTGACTGGCAAAATCGTCTTGAAATCTTCGGCCTAGATCTTCGGCATACGCCGAGTGTGGAAGCTTTTTGCCAACACCTTCTTAGTACTCGTGATCGTCTCGATTTTATTGTTAATAATGCCTGTCAAACAGTCCGGCGGCCTCCTGGTTTTTATCATCATATGATGGAACTGGAACTCAGTTCCACCGCGGATCTTCAGCCGGATGCCCGTCGTCTACTCGGTGCCTACGAAGGGCTTCGCGGTTATCATCTCCTTCCAGAAGGCGGCGTTGCGCCCGTCGAACTGGATCGGCGTGTCTCCGAAATCGCCGGTCTTACCCATGCTGCCGCCTTGTCTCAGGCGGTCCTCTTGCCCGGTGAATTGATCGCTCAAAAAGATATCTTTCCGGAAGGTCGTCTCGATCAGGATCTGCAGCAGTTGGACCTAAGAGATCGTAATTCATGGCGCATGATGCTCGATGAAGTTCCCTCAGTGGAGCTTCTTGAGGTTCAGTTGGTGAATGCCATCGCTCCGTTTGTCTTAAATGCCCGCCTAAAAGCCCTCTTGCTCCGCACCCCTGAGCAGGACAAACACATCGTTAATGTTTCAGCGGTCGAAGGGCAGTTCTATCGCCGCTTCAAAACAACTCGTCATCCCCATACTAATATGGCTAAAGCCGCCCTTAATATGATGACCCGCACGTCGGCAGCCGATTATCACGCCAGCGGCATCCATATGAATGCCGTCGATACGGGTTGGGTAACAGACGAAGATCCGGTCCAAATCGCCGCACGTAAAGTAGAAGAACACCGCTTCCATCCTCCGCTTGATATCGTCGATGGAGCGGCGCGCATCGTCGATCCTATCCTCCACGGGATTAACTCGGGTAAACCTGTTTGGGGACAATTCCTAAAAGACTATCAGCCCACTGACTGGTAAAGTTTTCTGATCCAAAGTAGTCTGCCGATTCTCTTGGTAACTTTAACTAAGAGACGGAGTCGTCAGAGGGATACACGTTCTCTTATGATCCAACTTGATCCACTCTTAGAAAGCCCCCGGTCCCGACGCAGGATCCGGATCTCTTCGGGCGGATTTACCCTCATCGAATTGCTGGTGGTCATTGCCATCATTGCCATTTTAGCGGCAATGCTTCTGCCAGCTCTCGGTCGAGCCAAGGAAAGTGCGCGTCGTATTCAGTGCACTGGTAATGTTAAACAAATGGGTTTGGCTTGGCTTATTTACGCTCAAGACAATCTCGACCGCCTGGTCCCGAATGGCACCGATCTGACTATTCGACCTTCTCCTCTCTGGGTCGCAGGGAGTAGCCATCTTGGCAGTATTCGTAGCTTTACCAACACCCTCCTCTTGGTCGATCCACGCCACGCTGCCTTTGCTGCGGTGATTCCCTCTGCCTCCATTTACAAATGCCCCAGCGACCGTGGACTCACTCCCGAACGGCGCCTTTATGCCCGAAGCTATGCTCTCAATAGCTTTCTAAATCCGGTCGCGCCATCGGGGCCAATAAACACGGCTTATCGCAGTTTCAAATCAATGGCAGATATCAATTTAGCAAATCCATCGGGACTCCTCAGTTTTCTAGACGTCGATTGGCCGAGTCTTTGTATGCCAGAATTTCGTTTTGAAATGGGAAGCCAATCTTACTTTCATCGACCGGGCGCTTATCATAATTCCAGCGGGGTCTTGGGGATGGCAGATGGTCATGTGGAAGTTCGGCGATGGAAGGATCCAACTCTAGTCCCTAACAATACTCAGGCTAATCGACACGGAGCTTTGTCCCGCTCTCTGGTGGATATCCGTTGGCTCCACGAACGGGCTAGTATCTCCGCTCGCTAACTACGGGTTCCGTTTATCTTCGGTCGCACTCGGCCTAACCGAACCCTCAGCACGTCCACCACGATTCGGTTCACTAGGCCTGTTCGGTCCACCGGGTCCCCTTCGCATCCTCATCTTGGCCACGGGCGCCACCCGGCTCCCATCTAACTCTTCGCGTACCCATTTTTCTCTCAATTTCCACCAACCCTGAAACGAAATATCATCTCGCATCTCCCCACGAAAGCCTTCACCCGGTCCACCCGGTCCACCCGGTCGGAATTCTGAACTTTCGACTCGAACGTCTTCGTTCCGCCGAGGTTTCGGTCCCTCCACGGGGTCCTTTGGCTTCGCTTCCTGTTCAATGGCTAAACTCCGACGAAAGGCTACCGTTGCTCGAGGCGACTCTTTGATGACGGCTTCTCGTACGGTTTTTGAAGTCAAATCCATCATGGTTGTTAGTCGGGTCGGTGAAATTACTTCGGTCATCAATCTGTTCAGTATTCCCCGATACTGATTCGCCCAAGCTGGATGGGCCAAAGTACGCTCAACTAAACGATTCTGTGACGCCTGCGGTTGGAGTACACTCAAGGTAGCCTGCTCCGCCCGCCCGCCGAGTCCGGGATGCCCTCCAAAGGCTTCGTTTAAATCCCATGGAATGAACCGTAACGGCGCGAGGTTCTCCGGTTGAAAAAGGTAATAATTGTGACCCATACCCAAAAAGGAATCGTAGTTTGCTAACACGGCATTTACCGCGAGAAAAGTGAGAAAATTTTCCACATCAAGGCGTTTTGGTAAATCACTGACGAAATCGGCGTCCGCCGCATCCGCGATCAATCGGGTCAAGGCGACAAACCGTTCCCTTTCTGCTTTTGTGGAGTCGCCCTTGGGACAATACCGTGCCTCATACGCTGCCCAGTCCGAACCCAGAAAGTCTAACCCTTGGATTCGCTCAGGTTTCAATAAAAGTCCTTTTGCTGACCCAAAGCGCTCTTTCAAAAAACCGGATTCGACCGCTTCCACGACGGTATACAGACCCAGATATAAATTAGTGCATTGGCCGGAGACACTGAGATGGACTTGAGCAAAAGCTGTTCGGGGTGCTGGAACTCCTGCCGCTCGAAAAAGTTGGTAAGCCAAGGCCTCGCGGAATTGAGTGCCGTCATTGACGTTATTGTTCAGCAACAGTTCCTTCTGTCCGGCCAGCTTACGACCGGGGTTTCCTCGGTTAAAATCAAGTTTGAAGGGTCGCTTCCAACTGTTACGCGATAGGTTGTACGACGAGTTGCCTTTGAAGCGTAATCGCAGGTCCGGAAGGGAAGAGCCTGCTCCAGTAAAGGCGGCTTGGCTCCACGGATACTCTCGTTTCAACTGGCCTGGACCGAACCCCGGTCCTAGCCGTTGTCCGTTGAGTGGGTCAGTCGGCTGTAAGGCTGCCCATTCCTCGCTTGAGAAGGATAGATGGAAGGCCCAAAGCCGGTCTAGGCCGAAGAAGGCCTCCGCTGGCGGAGTGACTCCCTCTGCGCCCAAAAGCCTCAGTAAAGGGCAGAGCATCAAGACGTTCCATCTCAAAAAAAGCGGGAGAAGTTTCATCGGTAAAAAGAGGTCCACTTGCCACAAATCTAATATCTTCGAGTTTAAAAGCTGCAGCCCCTAAAATGGGACTGTTCTTTAAGCCATCAAAGGTTTTATCAATTCACCAGCCACATCGGTGAGACGAAAATCACGTCCTTCAAATCGATAAGTAAATCGCTTATGATCGATTCCCATGAGGTGGAGAAAAGTGGCATGGAGATCATGCATACTCACTGGATCTTCGACGATATTATAGCCAAAGTCGTCGGTTCGACCGAGCACGATACCCGGCTTGATTCCGCCGCCCGCCATCCAGAGGGAGAAACAACGTGGATGATGATCACGCCCAAAGCTGTCCTTGGAAATATCGCCCTGCGAATAGGCGGTTCGACCAAACTCACCGCCCCAAATAACCAAGGTGTCGTCCAACAAGCCACGTTGCTTTAAATCTAAAATCAAGGCCCCACTCGCCTTGTCGGTATTTCGTGTCTGAGTGCGGATTCCGTCGGGTAACCCTCCGTGATGATCCCAGTCGCGATGGCATAACTGAATGAATCGCACCCCACGCTCGGCCAGTCGACGGGCGAGCAGGCAGTTATTAGCAAAGGACGCCTTTCCTGGAGTTGCACCATAAAGATCTAAAACCTCCTTGGGTTCTTTTCCGAGGTCCATTAACTCGGGCACGCTGGTCTGCATCCGAAAAGCTAATTCATAATTCTCAATATGGGTTGCGATCTGTGGATCTCCCAAAATCCCTAACTGTTTGCGGTTTAAAGTCTGCATTGCATCCAGCAATTGCCGACGTGATTTACTGCTTAACCCAGGTGGATTGGAGACATAAAGAACGGGATCACCTTGGCTCCGGAGTTGGACTCCTTGATGATCGGCGGAAAGAAAGCCGTTCCCCCAATAACGGGCCTGCAAAGATTGTCCCCCACTACCGCTGACTAACACCAGAAAGGCAGGAAGATTCGCATTGTCACTCCCCAGACCATAAGCCAGCCAAGCTCCCATCGTCGGCCGACCCGGTTGTTGATTGCCAGTGCCAATAAAAGTAACAGCAGGATCGTGATTGATGGCATCGACGTGCAGCGATCGGACCAGAGCAATCTCGTCAGCAACGCCACCGATACCCGTTAAAAGCGAATTCATCTCGGTTCCGCACCGCCCAAATCGCTTGAACTCAAATGGAGACCCAACACATTTCAGAACGGATTGTCCTGCGGTCATACCGGTAATCCGTTGCCCCATACGAACGCTGGGGGGCAACTCTTTTCCGGTCATTTCTTTGAGCTTCGGTTTTGGATCATAAAGATCCAAATGCGAGGGTGCACCGGATTGGAAAAGGTAAATAATCCTTTTGGCTTTCGGCGCAAAATGCAAGGGGCCGAGAGCACCTCCGGTCTTGGAAATGGGTGCCGCTGAACCGAGCAACGAGGGTTGTAGCAAAGAGGCCAACGCGATAGATCCCAGTCCGGTGGTGCTCCGGGTCAGAAAGGCGCGGCGGGTAAGAATCTTTTCGATGTCGAATTGGAGAGACATATTAGTTGTTCCAAATTTCAAGGCGGCCCCCAAAGAGCTCACCTAGGGTTTCAGCGGGTAATCGTTTCGTTTAGGTTTAACAACACATTGGCCACAGCAGTCATTGCCGCCAATGGAACCGGATCCGCCTTCTCAGGCACCTTGGACTCGCCGACTTTCAGCAAATCGGCGGCCGCCTTGGGATCCTCTTGGAAATGCTTAAGTTGCTGGAAATAGGTTTGCAGCAAAAGGGCGTGTTCATCGGCTTGAGGTTTGCGCCCAAGTGTGTGACGAAAGGCTCGAATTAAACGACGTTCAACATTAACCGGTTCTTCGCTAGTCACCCGCTGCGCTAACCCACGGGCTGCTTCCACAAAGGCTGGGTCATTCATCAAGACCAACGATTGCAAAGGGGTCTGTGTCCGCTGCCGCAGAAAGGTGCACACCTCACGATTCGGAGCATCAAACGTGGCGAAGGCCGGATAATGCGCCGATCTCCGCCAGAAGACATACATGCCTCGCCGATACAACGCTTCGCCATGATCCTGTACAAATTGCGAATCTGTCCCATCCCAAAGCCCCGGGGGTTGATAAGGCTTCACGCTAGGACCTCCAATTTTGAGATTCAATAATCCAGAGACGGCCAATGCATTGTCTCGGATTAACTCCGCATCGAGCCGAATCCTCGGGCCACGAGTGAACAATCGGTTATAGGGGTCACGCTCCAGGAGGTGAGGGGTCGTCACCGCCGATTGCCGATACGCCGCACTGGTCACTATCAATCGAACAAGTGCTTTCACGCTCCAAGGCGGAACTATAACTCCGCTCTTACTTACTGGGTTCCCCGATGGCGAACCTCCAGTAACACCCTCTCGAAAGCGCACCGCCAAAAAGTCCAATAGCTCCGGATGACTCGGCCATTCTCCTTGCGACCCAAAGTCGTTCACTGTCTTGACAAGTCCGCTCCCAAAAAACAGCGCCCAGTATCGGTTCACTGTCACTCGGGCGGTCAATGGGTTCTCCAACGACATCAGCCAACGGGCTAAGGCCAAGCGATTGGTCGGCCCAGATGGCAAGGGCGGCAAGAAGGCGGGTGTCCCAGGAAAGACTCTCTCACCTTTGTTTCGGAAGTCGCCCCGGACAAACAAATGGGTTTCTCTTGGAGGATCTAACTCCTCCATAATCATCGAAGTCGGAATCTGTTGATAGAAGGCTTCTTTTTTCTTTCGTGCTTGGACTAACGCTTTGTCGGATCTTAAATAATCATGAGCCTGCGTCTCTTTATAGTACCGCGCCAAATCACTCCGCTCCTCGTCGGATCGGTTTCCTCGGGATTTAGCGACAGTCGCCAAATACCCCTCGAGCACCAACGCGGTGACTTCTACTTCGGATAAGGGCCGATCGTAGAACCGGACATCATCTATTTGTCCGCTAAAAAATGTATCCCCGTTGCGGGACCCAAACCTGAACGGCTCATCCGCGACTAACGATCCCTCTAGTTGGTCCTTCTCAATCTCTACCCCTTGAATCCGGCCATCGACAAAAAGCGAGAACCCAGCGGCTTTACCTGAGCCGATATAGCTCACCGCTAAGTGGATCCAACGGTTCTGTGGCAATTGATCTTTCATCCGTACCTTCAACGCATTGGTGGGCCAATTTTGGATTAAATGCACCTGCAGTCGACGATCAACAATCAGAAGATCAAACCCGCGGAACCCGGGTGCTTTACCCATCTGACTCATCAATGCCCCGTCTTTATCGAGACGCACCCACCCCGCGATTCCAAAGGCATTCGTGCGTCCAAAATTAAGGGGTGACTCGCCAAACTCAGCAAACTCTTTGCCGTCAAGTTTTAGAGCTTGGCCCAAGCGAGCTTCCGAAAATGAAACGCTATTGCTTCCCTTCCACTGCCCCCCGTGACCCAACTCGCCATCAAAGGTAAACCTCGCCCTCAATCCGTTGGTCGAAACTCTTGCGGGTGGCCGCTCAACGACATCGCGTTCCCACTTTTCCTGAGTCTCACCTAATTCATTCGCTCGGTCCTGCAGGGTCTTCTCCGCATCCCGAACCGTGAAGTCGGCCTCGACAAATTTAAGTGCCTGATCGGAGGTCGGCACAGGAAGCCGAGGGGGCGGGTTGTCCGTTCGAATCCGATCTAACCCTTTCTCCGGCACATTATGAAAGAAAGCGTATAACTGATAAAACTCACGAGTGCTCATGGGATCATATTTGTGATCATGGCATTCAGTACAACCCACAGTCATCCCCATCCAGACCGCTCCAACGGTGTTCACCCGATCTACGACGTACTTGTTCAGATACTCATCCGGATCAGCTCCGCCCTCGTCATTCGTCATATTGTTCCGCACAAATCCCGTCGCTAACCTCTGTTCTAACGTCGCATTGGGCAGAAGATCCCCCGCCAATTGTTCCACCGTAAATTGATCATACGGTTTGTCCTTATTGAAGGAGTCGATTACCCAATCACGCCAGAGCCACTGGAAACGAACACCGTCAAAGTGATAGCCACTGGTGTCGGCAAACCGTGCTAAATCTAACCAATTCTGAGCAAGACGCTCTCCGTAATGCTTGGACTCTAGTAACCGATCTACCAATCGGTCATAGGCCTTAGCCGAACCATCGGCGAGGAAGGCGTCAACTTCTTCGATCGTCGGTGGCAACCCTGTGAGATCAAGGGTCGCTCGGCGCAGAAGCGTTACACGATCCGCTTCCGGTTGCGGTTTTAGCCCGTCTTTCTCTAAACGCGAAAGAACAAATCGATCAACTTCATTGTGTCCCCAGCGAGAATCTTTGACCGACGGTAATGAAGGCTGAATCGGCGGAATGAAGGACCAATGTTTCTGCCACTGGGCACCCTGCTGAACCCAGCGTTTAAGAAGGTCAATTTGAACTAAGCTGAGTGGTTTACCCTGTTTGGCAGGCGGCATGAGTTCCTCAGGGTCGGTTGAACTAATCCGCGCCACCAAAGAACTATGCTGAAGGTCGCCGGCGACCAAGGCGCGTTGGCCAGATTTTAGTTCGCGAAAGGCGTTCTCTTCCAGATCCAGCCGTAACCCCGCCTTCCGTTTACCCTCATCAGGGCCATGACAAGCATAGCAATGCTCAGAAAGAATGGGTCGAATTTCCCGATTAAATTCCACACGAACCGGAGTAATCGCTTGAGCCGTTGTGAAAAAGAGAGCGAGGTAGCAAGCGGACTGGGCAACAAAACGGAAGGATGAATTTGGCCAACGATGCATTCTCAGAGAGTGCCCCCCTCAGCATCATTGAGCAACCCTATGGGTGATAGAAATGCTGGAATTCGAAGGAGAAGATTAGGAGAGGCCATCCTCTGATCAATCCCGCAAAGCGTTCAAAAAATCAGCAGCGAGGGATTTAAGTTCCTTGACGTGAATTGCTTGAGACAACGCCCAATTCTAATCTTTGTAACAGGCGATCCACACAGACCATGCTCCGAAGTAGACGACTACAAGGCTTACCCGATTAGCGAATTGAACGAAGATGACCAGATTTTCGGCCATCCCTTGGCACATCCTTTGGCACATCCTTTGGCACATCCTTTGGCATATTTCGACTCTTCTGATAATCTATTTCAAGGCACTCAATGAAAAGCATCCTTGCAGACAAGGCCGAGAATCTCTTTATTCGTCACGCGCTAAAAGGACGGCGGGGTAGCCAAGTGGTAAGGCACGGCTCTGCAAAAGCTGCATCGTCGGTTCGATTCCGACCCGCGCCTCCAATCAGTTTTCCTATTGTTTTCGGGGGTTTTGCGAGGCTCAACCTCCAAAATACTGTTAACTGTCAGTAAAAACGTCAGTAAACGGCCTGCTCCCGAACCCTTGGGTCATACTCCGATGTGCCTACGGCATACTCGTTAACGGAGGTGAGGGCAATGGCCCCACGCTTTGTAACCAAACCGGTTATGAAGCCAAAATTCCGACTCTTCCGACGCGGAAAAACCTTCTGGTGCGAGGACACCGAGAACGGTCGCCAGCAAACGTTGGGCACCAAGAGCAAGGCCGACGCCGTCCGCCTGCTCCACGGCCGCAACGAGGCCCACGCGGTTCCCTTCGTGCATCTCCAGATGGCCCGCGCCTACTTGATGGCCGCCGACCCCAAGGCGGCCTCGCGCACATGGCGGGATGTGCTCACCGAAATCCTGAAACTCAAGCAGGGCGAAACCCATCGGCGGTGGGTCATTGCCTCCAAGGACAAAGCATACGCCAATATCATCGACCGTCCCCTGATCGAAACGCGCGCGGAGCACCTGTTGCGGACCATGGAATTGGGGAAAGTCTCGACCAATGTCTATCTGCGCCGCATCCACAATTTCGCCTTGGACATGAGCTGGCTGCCCGCGCCGATTATCCCAAAGCGTCAATGGCCGACGATTCGGCACCGAGAGCGGCGCGCCATTACCTTCGATGAGCACCAGAAGATCCTCGCCGCCGAGACCAACCCGGAGCGGAAGGCATTTTACGAACTGGCCTGGCACATCGGCGCGTCGCAGTCCGATATCGCGTTTCTCAGGACCGAGGACATCGACTGGGCCCAACGGGTGATCAGCTACCAGCGCAAGAAGACCGGCGAATACGCGCTGATCCGCTTCGACGAGCTCATTGAGGCGATCCTGCGCCGATTGCCCAAAGACGGGCCGTTGTTCCCCTATCTGCGCACCGTTCGGCCCGGCGACCGAGCCACTGAATTCATGCAGCGCACCCGTGGATTGGATATCAAGGGGGTCTCGTTCCATTCCTACCGCTACGCGTGGGCGGAAAGGGCTCGTTGCTGCGGCTACCCGGAGCGCTTCGCCCAGGAGGCCCTCGGCCACAATAGCAAAGCAGTGCATCGCGTCTACGCCCGCAAAGCCCAAGTGGTCGTGCCGCCGCTCTCGGCTTACGAATCGCAGCAGGTGACCGACCTTAGCCGTGAAATCCGCTTCCCTGGTCCAGTGGTGCTAACCAATCCGGCGTCCATCGAACTACCGCCTACCGCAACGGTTGCCAACTTATGAAATCACCCTTGAATTGCGACGAGCAGGCCGTCCGTCCCGGTGCGACCACCAGGCGCACTCTCCGGTTTGGCTCCGAGGACCGTTCGTTCCCACTCGACTCGACATGCGATAGGCACTTGCATACAAGTGCCGACATATTGCATGTTTGCCGCATGGCGACGATCATCGACTCAAAGCTCCGGCCGCTATTTCGCAAGAAATCGGTCATCCGGACCCGCGACCTGGCGCGCCTTGGCCTCCCGCGCACGGCGCTGGGGGTTCCGCTGGCGGACGGGATGGTCTCCCGTCTCAGTCACGGGGTCTACGCCGTCACCGGCTACGACGTTTCCGAACATCACAGCTTCGCCCAAGCCGCTGTCCGAGTGCCGCATGGGGTTGTCTGCCTTCTCTCGGCGCTCGTGTTCCATGACTTGACCACGCAGTCGCCGCACGAGGTCTGGCTGGCCATCGACCGCAAGGCCCGCCAACCGGCGGAGAGATTTCCGCCGCTGCATGTCGTCCGTTTCGGGGGCGAGGCGCTCAGTGCCGGAAGCACCCTCCACCAGATCGACGGAGTCCCCGTTCGAATCACCACCCCCGCCAAGACGGTCGCCGACTGTTTCAAATACCGGAACAAACTCGGGATCAGTGTCGCGGTCGAGGCGCTACGCGAAGGGTGGACCAAGCGTCGATTCACCATGGACGAACTCTGGGCCATGGCCCGCGTGTGCCGCATGCACAACGTAATCCGCCCCTACGTGGAATCGCTCGCATGAAGACGCCCAATGTAGCCGCCTCGGTGCGTCAACGACTGCTAACCCTTGCCCGAGCGAAGAACTGGGAATTCAATCGCGTTCTCACCCGTTACGGCGTGGAACGTCTGCTCTGTCGGCTTGCCGCTTCACCGCACGGCGAACGGTTCCTGCTCAAAGGGGCCATGCTCTTCACGGTGTGGGAAGGAGTGCCTCACCGGGCCACGAAGGATCTCGATCTTCTCGGGCTCCGTCGGCGTTCCCTGGATGAACTGCTCGCGTTGTTCCGCGAAGTGATCGCGACGCCCGTCGAACCCGATGGGCTTGTCTTTGGTGAAGTGAACGCCGAACCGATCCGGGCCGCGATGGAAGCGGGCGGCATCCGGGTCATCCTGCGGGCCGAGTTGGCTGCGGCACGAGTGACGGTGCAGGTCGATGTCGGCTTTGGTGACGCCACGGTTCCCCCGCCCGTGATGGTGGAATTCCCGACGCTGCTGGATACGCCCAAACCGAAGCTCCGGGCTTATCCCCCTGAAACGGTCATCGCCGAAAAGTTGGAAGCGATGGTGCGCTTGGGCATGGGGAACAGCCGGATGAAGGACTTCTTCGACCTGTGGCACCTTTCTCGGAGCTACGTGTTTGAAGGATCCGTTCTTGCCGATGCGATCCGGGCGACCTTTGCCGCCCGCAACACTCCGTTGCCCATGGGTCGAATCACGGCATTGACGGCGGACTTTGCCGAGGACCGGAGCAAGCAGATGCAGTGGAATGCGTTCGTCCGGCAAGCCGCCGTGGCGGAGCACACACCGGAACTGACGGAAGTTGTCCGATGCCTGCGGGAGTTCCTCGAACCTGTGCTGGGAGCCCTGCAAGTCAATTACACTTCGCCTGGTCAATGGCAGCCCACGAAAGGATGGCAATGAACGCGACATCACAGAAGTCGAAGGAATGGAAGAACAGCCTAACTGCCTTGAAAGAATCGGGAGTTACGGCAGAGCTGACTCACTTGGATTCCCGGACCAGTTCCGTCACAACGTCATGGGGCGTGAATTGGGACGAGAACTACATCGCCCGGGATCTGATGCAGAATTTCTTCGACGCCAACCGCGAGTGTCTTGGAGATGTTCGGCTGCAGGTCCATGGAAATACAGTCGAGATCACCGCGCCTGCAGAATTTGAATTGGCCCGATTGTTCTATCTCGGCAGTGAAAAAGGCGGCGACGACGTCGGGCAGTACGGCGAGGGATTCAAAGCGGCCGCAGTGTGCCTGCTTCGAGACCACAACATCGAGCCCATCGTGATATCCGGGGACCAGGTGGTGTATTTGCGGATCGAAAGTGAAAAAGTGGCCGGAACGGAGTTGCAGCCAGTGGTCTACGACTTCTTTCGCGCGTCTCAGCCTTATCGCGGGGCGATCATGATCCTGCGAGGTTGCTCAAAAAAACTCATTGCGGCGCTGGAGAGCGGACTCGCCCACTTCTTCTATGAGCACAATCCCATTTTGGGCTCCAAGCTTTGGTCATCTTGGGACGGGGCGTTCGCCGCGTACGCTTCAACGACGGCCACTGGGCATGTATTCTATCAGCGCCTAAAGCGCGGAGAGATTCCGGATGTTCCCGTGGTGTTGGTGATCAACAAGAGTTTTGAACGCATTGAAAAGAAGATCCGGTCCGACCGAGACCGCAACGCCTTTGGTGGTGCGCTTATGGACGTGTTCTACCAAATCTTCGCCCGCAGCGGAGTTCGGAGCAATCAAGCAGGCGAAATGGCTATCGTGACGGCCGCCCGCAATTCCTGGATTCGTGGTCATCCGTTAATAAGTCAAATCGCCGAGTCAGGACATCATCGCACCGGCTCCTGGCAGCCTGAGGCAGTAAAAAAGGTTTTTGGCGATGGTTACTATGCCATCTGCACCAGCCAGCAGCCGGCCGAGTCGCTTGAATTTGACCACTTGGAACGTCAGTGGAGGGAACAGGGCAGAAAGGCGCTGCCGGGTTACTTCAAACGCTTTGGAGTTCTCAATGCAGACGCGCACTGCGCCGAACTGAGACGGAAGGCCATGGAGGAGGAGAAAACGCGCCATCATCGACCTCTATTGAGGACCGAACAGTTGGCACTTTCGATCCTTGGCGAAGCCGTCCGGAATCTAGCCCCGGCGATCATGCAGCACTTTGACAAAAGTCGGACGACTTACAGCGTCGCCGAAACCGAAACCATTCTTGGCCAACTAAAGCGCTCAAGAGGTTATCGCGAGCGGGAGATTTTCTTGTCGGGCCAAGTATTTATCAGCGATTTTGCGTAGGCTTTGGCCATTTTTCTCCACGAGCACGCGCACATTTTTGGCTATGACGGTAGTCGCGGCTTCACTGACTGTCTCACCGAAATGCTGGAGACGGTTGTTCGGGAGCGTTCCCAAATTGACCAATATGAAGTCAAGTGGGAACACGCACGCAGACAAGTCATCTTGGAGCGGAAGACCTCCTTGGAGCCGAACCAGGAACCAACGTGCGACTCGACGTTAGAAACCATGAGCGCGGAGCAGCTTCGCGACCTCATCCGACGGCTGCCGTCGTCGGCCGTAAAACGCGCGATGAAACCCATCAGCGAGGATTGACGGCTCGGCTGAAACATACGCCGTGCCACATCGGAAGCCCGTTCAATCGCGGCTAGTGAAGGGATCGGCACCGAATCGTCTTCCGTTGCTTCCGGCGGCGTGATTAAGGTCACGCAACTAAAGCCCCGCTTGAACTATATTGAACCCGAAAGGTACCGCGTAAAAATTTATTGTTGAGTAATTAATTTAGATGGGCGCCACTCGCCCACTCCCCAAGAAATCTCTTCAGTGTCATAACCTATGCCGATGAAGGAAACCGTCCGAATTACTGCTCTATCTCGTCGGGCTCGGAACCGAGATAGATGGATTCAAGGCGCGCTCATTTTTGTCGCTCTCGGTCTTGGCATCAAATCATTCAGTGACCGCTTCAAACTGGAATCTGTCCGGATACAACTTGAAGAAAATCATCGCATAAAATTAATCGATGAAGCCCGTCGACTCAGTACAACTCAGCCAGAGAACTGGTTGAAAGCATCCAAAGATCTTCTTAATTCAGCCCGACAGATTCGGTCCGATTTTATATTACGAACCGCGTGGGCAAGCTGTTTAGCGAAAGCCTCACCGCTTTCTTTTGAAAGCCCCGCTCCCTGCCAAGTCCTTGATTTTCCGGTGAGCCTGCGCTCTAGAATTCCGGCTCTCCTATTCACCGCAGACAGCCTTCGCCTGAAGGGTTTTAGCGGCCAACATCAGCTGGAATGGGTTTTAGAAAAAGGCACTAGTCCTCAACTCGAGAACTTTAGTGGTCCCACGCCGGAAGCACTGATCTGCGCCCGCCCAACGGGTTCTCGGCTCGAAGTATCGGTGGGGTTGCTTGGGTTCGCAGTCATTCGTGACACCGTGTCCGGTGGGGTCGTTATGCAACTCTGCGGCCCCAAAAATCTCCACGTCGACACGGTGGCTTGGAGTCCTGATGGCCATTGGATTGCCACGACTGGGTTTCCTGAAAAAGGGCCCAGTGCGGGTCCTCAGGTCGTTTACCTTTGGAACATGACCGCCCTGCGGACGGGATTAGCGGAGATTAATCTCAATTGGAGCGATGATTCTCCTGCAGCGTTGTTGGGGCCGACTCTCTTGCCAACCCTGCGTTTTTGGTGCTCGTGGGAGACGTTTGGGTGGATGGCACTTATGGGGATGATCCTTGCGGTGTCGCTTCATCAGAATCAGACCCAACGTCGTTACCAGAAGGCCGCCAGCGAACGGGTGGACCGTGCTGCAGAATTACAACAATCACTTGCCAAAATGGTTCACTCCGAAAACTTGCGCACCCTCGGCACAGTGGCGGCCGGCGTGGCCCACGATCTCAATAATCTCCTCTCTGTTATTCAATTATCTCGACAGATCCTTGAGCGTAATTCGTCCATCGATGACAAAGCGCGTGAGTACCTCGGCAACATTGGCCAAGCGGTCGAACTGGGACGGTCGATTGTTCAAGGGGTGCTTGGGTACAGTCGCGAGACGCCTTCGAAAGGCGGTGACTTATCCTTAAGCGCAGTCATTGACGAGACCCTTAGACTCCTCGGGCAACAAATTTTGGGCGGGATTCAGTTCACGATTGATGTGGCTAAAGATCTCCCTGAAATGCAGGTGAATTCCCGGCGGTTAGAGCAGATTCTAATTAACCTAGTGTCAAATGCGGTCGACGCGATGAATGGGTTGGGTCGTTTGGATCTAACGGTAGGTATGTCAAATGAGATTCTCGATTGTGTCCTCAGGCCGCCCTGTCCCGGTCCTTGGATCAAGATGTCACTCACAGACACGGGCATCGGTATTGATCCCGAAGTATTCCATCAGATATTCGAGCCTTTTTTCACAACAAAATCCCTGAGCCCCAGCCATGGAACCGGCATGGGCCTCGCCACAGTTTGGAGAATTGCGAGCGAAGAAGGGCTGGGTCTAAGTGTAAAATCGTCACAGCAATTCGGCACCTGTTTCCAAGTTTTTTTACCGATAGTTCAATCCCAATAAATGAATAAATCCCATCACTTCCTTCATGAAAAAAAACAGTGTCCGAGCCCCTATTTTAATTGTCGAAGATGATCCAGTTCAATCACGGCTTTACCAACAAGCGATGCCCTATTATGGCTTTGAAGTCGCCAAGGACCGGTCCGAAGCTGTAAGAAAATTTCAGAACAATCAACCGAGTCTGGTTCTGTTGGATCATGTTCTCCGCTGTGGTGATTGCGGTCTTGATCTCATTCCAGAGTTCAAACGACTCGCAGCCCACGTTCCCGTGATTATCATCAGTGGTACCCTCGCCCTAAATCAGCAAATTATAGCGCTCAGTGGTCCCAGTGCAGCTCATTACGTTATCGAAAAGCCGGTGGATCTCAATAGACTGGAAGGAACGGTCAAGATTGCCCTGCGAGACTGTGGAATGGCTGAGGCTGTGGCGTCTCTTCAGTCGTTAGAACGGTTGGAAATGGTGGCCCATGGAGATCGTGAGCGCCTGTATTCTGAGCGGCTATTTCGACAACATTCTATCCTCAATCAACTTCGGAGCTCGAAAATTCGCCCAAACATCACCCGACTTGCTGAAGAATTTCATGTAGATCGTCGAAGTATACGGCGTGATATAGATGACCTAGTTGTGCGCGGCCAAATTCCAGCCCAGTAGTTCGAT
>CAMDGV010000036.1 GCA_945898055.1 Akkermansia muciniphila
GCACAGATCCAGCAGAAATCGGCGGCAGTCCCATCCCTGGGCTTGGGCACTGGCCAGCGTCTCCGGATAGCGCTTGGCCATGGTGGTCAGGTTGAAGGAACGCAGCAGCAGGCTCAGGGGATCAGCCGACATCGGGAACCTCCGATCCGAGCAAGGCGTCGTAGATTTGAAAATCGGGCACCAAGTCAGGCGTCTTGAGCCACTCGCCCTGCGTCGGGGATAACTCGCGGGCCAACATTAGGGCCGTCCACTTTTGGTTCGGTCCTAGCCAATGGGTTAAGCGGTCTGCCACGGCGTCCACACCGTGCTCAGCGGCCACGCGCAGCACTTGCAAGTACTCGACCACTCCCAGACGTCCGCCGTGATCGGCCACCAACCGGTCGTAGGCCGCTCGATATCTAGGGGTTGGATACAACTGCTCCCGGTGCTGGTAGTTGGCGAAGGCGCCGGGCTTTCGCGTAAGTGGCCCAATCACGTGGCGGAAATCAATCAAGGCTCCGCGGTCGCCCCTCTGCCGGGGCAGCTGAAGCACCAGATCGCGGCCCAAAAACACCTTCAGTTCCGCCTCGTAACGTTCAACCCGCACCCGTTGTCCAATGAGCCGAGAGGGAACCGAGTAACTGACATTCTTGACCCGGATCGTGCTCTGCGAGCTGACCACAACACACAACTCGCGGTACTCCGCCAACCGGTTGGGTGGCAGTGGCTTCATCACAGCCAGTTCCTCTACCAACCGGGCTTGGCGTCCGGCATTGGCTGACTCCAACATCGAGGCGAGGAACTGGTCGTAGGCTTCCACGGAAGCGAAATCCCGACTTCCCCGCAGCAGCAGATGTTGATTCAAGCGCCGCTTCAAATGACGGTTGGCCGACTCCACATCCCCTTGCTCGTTGGGACAGCCCACGTTGATCGTCAGGGGACTCAGATCGTAGTGAGTGCACAAGTCTAGGTAGTCCGGGTTGTAGGCCCGTTTGCCAGCGTCAATCTCGTGGGTCGCTGCGCTGCTATTATCCGTCCCCAGACATTGAGGAGCCTTTCCCAGACGGCTCAAACAGGCTTGGACGCCTGCTACCAGGCTCAGAAACGACTCAGATTGACACCGTACCGCCCACTGCCAGTTGGAGTAGGCCAACACCCCGTGGCAGAGCAGATGGTCCAGAGGTTGCCCCTGTACGGTCACCTGCAGTTGGCCGGGGTGCGTCCAGTCCACTTCCAACAGACCACCGGGCACTCGCGACTGACCGAACATTACCTCCTGTTCCGGTCCAGCGGTTCCCCGCCATTGCCGCACCCTCCTTTGAAAGGTTCGGATGTGTCCGGGCTTCAATCCGCTCCCGGGTTGTGCGGCCAGAAACTCGAACAACGCCTTGGCCTCCAACTCCGGAGCCTCAGCCAGCATGGCACTGGCTTTGGACCAAATATCGGCCAACGGATCAGCCCGTGTTAGCCAAGTATGGGGCTTTTGGAGTTGTTCCGGCGACGCTTGGGTTTGCAGATACTTCCGGGCCGTCTTGCGATCGACCCCAGCTTTCATGGCACTCAGCTTCATGTTGTGGGTGCGGGCAAACTCCCTTCGGAGTCGCCCGCATTGCTTTTCAGTGATCATTTTGCGGCAAGCCACAAGACCAATGGGCAATCGCCCATCGTCCGGCCGGCCGGACGAACCAAAAACCCCCTCACCCAAAGTGGGGAATTTTAATCGTCGTCACTGGGAATAATAATCGTCGTTGTACACAGGCTACCTATTCCTCGGTAGAGGGGGAACTATGGGGCAGGCTATCTATTCCTCGGTAGACGGGTGAACTACGGGGCAGGCTATCTATTCCTCGGAGGGGTGAACTATGGGGCAGGCTATCTATTCCTCGGAGGGGTGAACTATGGGGCAGGCTATCTACTCCTCGGTAGCGGGTGAACTACGGGGCAGGCTATCTATTCCTCGGTAGAAGGGATGAACTATGGGGCAGGCTACCTATTCCTCGGTAAAGGGGGAACTATGGGGCAGGCTACCTATTCCTCGGGAGAAGGGGTAAACTATGGGGCAGGCTATCTATTCCTCGGTAGCGGGTGAACTATGGGGCAGGCTACCTATTCCTCGGTAGAAGGGGTGAACTATGGGGCAGGCTATCTACTCCTCGGTAGCGGGTGAACTACGGGGCAGGCTATCTATTCCTCGGTAGAGGGGTGAACTATGGGGCAGGCTATCTATTCCTCGGTAGAAGGGGTGAACTATGGGGCAGGCTACCTATTCCTCGGTAAAGGGGGAACTATGGGGCAGGCTATCTATTCCTCGGTAGACGGGTGAACTATGGGGCAGGCTATCTATTCATGATCGACAGCTGGCCCCTCGGTATCTGCAGGGACGATCGTGATGACTTCGAAGCCGTAGTAGACCAGAAACTGCGGTTGTTCCTCATCGTGGTAAATGGGGAGCAAGGGATTGTGCCTTTCAACGCCGAGGATCATTGATCCGAGGGGGCACGGGTGCCGAGCGTTCTGGTTTCGGTGCTGATTGGGAAAACGCAGCTGCGGGCTGATTCGCAATCGGCTCATTTGTCGCAGCCTCAGCGGGGGTTGGCCCTCATTGACCAACCTTGGAAATCCGGTCCCGCATAAAATCCATCAGGCTTGAGGGAGTTAATGGCTCGTCTAATTTTTTAGATTTATCCTGAAAATTCAGCGATCTAGAGAGGGATAATCCTTAGGCCTTAACTCCTGCTTTCAAGTAAACTTCACCCCCCGCTTCGACAAATTCTTTCGATTTTTCTGCGAGTCCTTTTTGGATTGCTTCCTCTTCAGCAAGCCCCTGTTCGGCGGCGTATTTACGAACGTCTTCGGTGATTTTCATCGAGCAAAAATGAGGGCCACACATACTGCAAAAATGCGCCGATTTTGCGCCCTCTTGAGGGAGGGTCTCGTCATGAAATTCTCGAGCGGTGACTGGGTCTAGGCCGAGGTTAAACTGATCCTCCCATCGGAATTCGAATCGCGCCTTGCTGAGAGCATTGTCTCGATATTGAGCCCCCGGATGGCCTTTGGCTAGATCGGCTGCATGGGCTGCTATTTTATAAGTGATCACACCGTCTTTGACATCCTTACGGTTAGGCAGACCGAGATGCTCTTTGGGTGTGACGTAGCAAAGCATAGCACAGCCATACCAACCGATCATCGCGGCACCAATTCCACTGGTAATGTGGTCATAGCCGGGAGCGATATCGGTCGTGAGCGGGCCGAGTGTGTAAAAAGGAGCCTCGTGACACCATTCAAGCTGTTTTGCCATATTCTCCTCAATCATGTGCAAGGGGACATGGCCGGGGCCCTCGTTCATTACTTGCACGCCGTGTTTCCAAGCGCGTTCGGTGAGTTCGCCTTGGACTTTAAGTTCGCCAAATTGTGCTTGGTCGTTGGCGTCAGCAATCGAACCTGGTCGGAGTCCATCACCGATGGAAAACGAGACATCATAGGCCGCCATGATTTCGCAAATATCATCCCAATGGGTGTACAGGAAACTTTCCCGGTGATGGGTGAGGCACCATTTGGCCATGATCGATCCGCCACGGGAAACGATGCCAGTCATTCGACGGGCGGTAAGAGGGATAAAGCGGAGAAGGACCCCAGCGTGAATGGTAAAATAATCGACACCTTGTTCTGCCTGCTCAATCAGGGTATCTCGATAGATTTCCCAAGTGAGATCTTCGGCTTTACCTCCGACTTTTTCTAGAGCTTGATAAATAGGAACTGTGCCAATTGGCACAGGAGAATTCCGGAGAATCCACTCGCGGGTTGCGTGGATATTTTTACCAGTGGAAAGATCCATTACCGTGTCGGCACCCCATTTGGCCGACCACCGCATTTTCTCGACTTCTTCCTCGATACTGGAAGCGACCGCGCTATTGCCGATATTAGCGTTAATTTTCACCAGAAAATTACGACCGATAATCATCGGTTCTAATTCCGGATGATTGATATTGGCCGGAATGATTGCGCGACCTGCCGCAACCTCAGAACGAACAAATTCAGCTGTGATTTCTCTCGGAATTCGCTGGGGAAAACGGCGAAAAATTGAGGGAGTATATAGGCTCTCAGAGGCTTGGCTTGAACCCGCATGTTGCTTGTCGAGTTCATTACGGATGATATCCGCTTTTTGGTCACTCATCTTACTTTCACGCATACTCTCCCGAATGGCGATGAATTCCATTTCGGGGGTGATGATGCCTTGGCGAGCGTACCATAGTTGCGTGACGGGATGCCCTGCACTGGCCCGGAGGGGGCGGCGGCGTTGGCCACGAAGGCCTGGGAATTCCACGAGCCGATTACGTTCAGCCAGACTGGCGTACTCAGCATGTTGACGGGACAAGTAGCCATTATCCTGAGGTTTGACTTCGCGACCCTCATACTCGCTCACATCCGCACGACGTAAAACCCAGTCAGAGCGAAGCGGTGGCAGGCCTTGTTCGGCTGATCCTTGGAAAGCAGGATCGCCCCAAGGGCCAGAGGTATCGTAAACGCGTACGGGCTGATTCTCTATTGATTTGCCATCAAAACCTCGGGTCGGAGACAAGGTGATCTCGCGCATCGGGACGCGAATATCCGGATGCAAGGTCCCAGCAACATAGACGCGCGAGGAATTAGGCAGGGGTTCTTGGCTAGGGGATTCGACAGGTGAAGAGTTGGTGGCGGGCATAGTCGTAAATTGGCAAAACTTGGATCTGAAAACGCTGGTTCACTCTGGAAACCGAGTCCGACGGTCTCTCTTGAAGAAACCCGACGCGTCAGCAGGGAAGGGGTGAGGGTGTCATCCCTTCGCCGGCATAACCCGGATCAGGTTCCAAGGGTCTGGTACTGCGGTACCACTCTCAGCCGTGACAGAACGGCTCCCCGGACCCGCCTACTATGAAGCTCAGCGGTGAGGGTGCAAAGGGCATTTTGGATCTAGGGCTGCCAACGATAAATTTTTTCCCTGAATTCGAGACACTTTCTGGGTGATGTCGAACGTCTCTTGGGGCAGACTCACTCTCCTACAATATGCCGTCTCGTTCCAAATCTGGAGTTGCCGTGTCTGTGATCGAACCCGCGTCTTTTGGTAAATTGATGGCCGCAAATCGGTCGGAGATTGCGGTTCGCATCTTTCGCGCCGCTAATGAACTGAACATCAAGACAGTGGCGGTGTACGCGCAAGAAGACCGCTTCTGCATTCATCGCTTCAAGGCCGACGAATCGTATTTAATCGGCCATGGAAAAGGTCCAGTGGCTGCGTACCTGGATATCGAGAGTATTGTGGCAACCGCTAAGGCCAAAGGTGTTGATGCCATCCATCCGGGGTATGGATTTTTGAGCGAGAATCCAGAGTTTGCTCGAGCCTGCGCGCGGTCGGGGATTACCTTTGTTGGGCCGAGCCCGAATCTGCTTGATATGATGGGTGACAAAACGGCCGCGCGCGCGGTGTGTCAGCGGATTGGTATTGCGACCCTGCTGGGAACGGACGAAGCGATTTCAGATCGTGAAGAAGCACTAAAAGCGGCCCGCGGAATTGGATTCCCCTTGATCATTAAAGCGGCCTTTGGGGGTGGCGGTCGCGGGATGCGGGTGGTTCGCAAGGAATCCGAACTTTCATCGCTGTTAGATGAAGCGCAAGGCGAGGCTGGACAAGCTTTCGGTAACTCATCTGTCTTTTTAGAAAAATATATTCCCAACGCAAAACACATTGAGGTGCAGATCCTAGGGGATCGTCACGGCAATGTCATTCATCTCTATGAGCGCGATTGCTCAGTGCAACGGCGGCATCAAAAAGTCATCGAGGTGGCGCCGTCTTTCGGATTGCCTGAGCATGTCATCCGAGAGCTTTGCGATGCGGCAGCTCGTTTGGCGCGGGAGATCCGTTACGACAATGCAGGCACGGTAGAATTCCTCTATGATCTGGATCATCATGAGTGGTTCTTCATTGAGATGAACCCGCGGATCCAAGTCGAACATACGGTGACAGAGGTCCTGACCGGATTGGATTTGGTCCGGGCCCAAATCTTAATCGCTCAAGGTTATTCATTACATTCTAAAGAAGTGGGAATGCCTGTGCAAAATCAGGTGCCCCGCAATGGATATGCGATTCAGTGCCGGGTCACCACAGAGGATCCTGAAAATAAGTTCACTCCGGATTACGGTAAAATACTCGCTTACCGTTCACCCGGTGGCTTTGGAATTCGTTTAGACGGCGGCATGGGCTATTCGGGATCGGTGATTACCCCATTCTACGATTCACTGTTGGTGAAGGTAATCGCCTCAGGTCAGAGCTACGAAATTGCCATGAACCGCATGGACCGAGCTCTCTCTGAATTTCGGATTCGCGGGGTAAAGACCAATATTCCGTTTCTGGAAAACGTCATCAGTCATGATCGCTTCCGTAGTGGACAGGCTACAACTACCCTGATTGATACGACCCCAGAATTGTTCACCTTCCGCAAGCGGAAGGATCGAGCCACTAAACTGTTAAATTTCTTAGGTAACGTCATTGTAAATGGAAACCCGCATGCCAAGGGTTTTAGGCCGTCGAAGGCGTTTGATGCACCGGTGATTCCCAAGTTTAACCTAGCGGACCCACTCCCCAAAGGGACGCGTGATTTATTGCTTCAGTTAGGACCGAAAGGGTTTGCGGAATGGACCCTAAAACAGAAGCGATTGCTGGTGACTGACACAACCTTTCGAGATGCGCACCAGTCCTTGATGGCGACCCGTGTGCGGAGTTACGATATGTTAGCGTGTGCTGAGCCAATGGCTCACCGGTTCGGTGACGCAAAGACGGGATTGTTCTCATTGGAAATGTGGGGAGGTGCGACTTTTGACACCGCGATGCGATTCCTGAACGAGGATCCGTGGGAGCGTTTGCGGCAGTTACGGGCCCGGGTCCCAAACATCTGTTTTCAGATGCTCTTTCGCGGATCCAATGCGGTTGGGTATTCGAATTATCCGGATCATGTCGTGGCCGGTTTCGTCAAACACGCCGCGGCTTCGGGGATGGATATTTTCCGGATCTTCGATTCGCTCAACTACCTTCCTAATCTCCAGGTGGCGATGGATGCCGTGCAGGAGACACACGCCCTTTGTGAAGCTGCGGTCTGTTACACCGGCAATATCCAAGATGGCGCGCGTGATAAGTACTCTTTGAAGTACTATGTGAAGTTGGCGAAAGAGTTAGAAAAAAGGGGAGCCCACCTGCTGGCGATCAAAGATATGGCGGGCCTTTGTCGGCCTTATGCCGCGCAAAAATTAGTCAAGGCATTGAAAGAGGAAGTGGGAATTCCGATCCATTTCCACACCCACGATACCAGCGGAATTAATGCGGCAAGTATTCTATGGGCCAGTGATGCTGGGGTCGATGTGGTGGACTTGGCCATAGCCTCAATGAGTGGTAGTACGTCACAACCCAATCTTAATTCTGTGGTTGCGGCACTTCAAGAGACCCGGAGGGATACTCGGCTCGATCTTGGATCCCTCAACGAATTCTCAGATTATTGGGAGAAAGTACGGGAAATCTATTCTCCATTCGATACCGCTCCTAAGACCGGCTCGGCTGAGGTTTATCTCCACGAGATGCCGGGTGGACAGTACACGAATTTGAAGGAGCAGGCGGCGAGTATGGGAGTGTCCCATCGCTGGCCCGAAATCGCCCGGATGTATGCCGATGTTAATGTGCTGTTTGGGGATATCGTGAAGGTGACACCCTCCAGTAAAGTGGTCGGTGATATGGCTCTTTTTCTTTTCAGTAAAGGTATTCGTGCTGCGGACGTCATCAATCTTGAACCCGGTTCTATGCCATTTCCGGAGAGTGTCATTGATATGCTTTCCGGCGGTTTAGGATGGCCGACGGGCGGATTTCCAGAAGCTATTCAACGGGTGGTTCTTGGTGAAAAACGCTTTAAGGAAGCGGCGGTTGCCTTTAAGGCGGGACGAGCCGGCAATCGCGCAGAAGCAGTGAATCTCGTTAAGTTGCAAAAGGAAGTGTCAGAAAAACTTAAACGCGAGGCGACGGACGATGATCTCTATTCGCATCTGATGTATCCGCAGGTGTTCGCTGACTTTTCGAAACACCTGACCCAGTACAGTGACGTCAGTGCAGTACCCACCGGCGCTTTCTTCTACGGGCTACGGCGCGGCGAAGAAATCAGCGTGGAGATCGAGTCGGGCAAGGCTTTAGTGATCCGCTTAGTGCAAGTGAGTGAACCCGATAAGGATGGACGCCGAACGGTGTCCTTCGAGCTGAACGGGATGACTCGCGAGGCGTTTATCACCGATAAGAAAGTGACGCCTCAGACCAAGACGCGTCCGAAAGCTGATCTGGCCGATCCTCTGCAGATTGGGGCACCCATTCCAGGGCTAGTCGCCAGCATTGCGGTGAGTGTCGGCCAAAAAGTGGTTAAAGGTGACAAGCTCTTAATGATGGAAGCAATGAAGATGCAGACCACCGTCACCGCCCCAGCCGACGGGGTTATTGCTGAACTTCTTTGCGCTCTTGGTGAAACGGTGGAGAGCAAAGATCTACTCGTGAAGCTGCGGGTTTAATCGGCAGAGTTAAATTTTTACGGTCCCCTTGTTTCTACAAGTTGCCCTTCGAATTGAGGTGCTGAAGCCGCCCTCTGTGAGCAGTCTAGGCAGCCGATGAGCCGGCTTATCTCGTTTATTGTTCTTCTCCTGACGGGGCGGCTCACTACTGACGGAGCGGGATCGGGTCTGATCAGTAAAGGATGGGTAGCAACCGTCCAGCCTATCGCAACGCAAGCGGGTTTGGAGGCGCTGAAATCGGGGGGCAACGCGGTGGACGCGGCGATCGCCTGCGCTCTAACCTTGGGGGTTGTCGATGGCCATAATTCCGGCATTGGAGGAGGTTGCTTTATGACCTTACGTTTGGCCGATGGTCGAGTTGTGACCTTGGATGGACGAGAGACCGCCCCAGCGAGGGCGACCAAGGATATGTTTTTGCGCGACGGCAAAGTGGAGGCCCGGATCAGTCAAGACGGGGCATTGGCCGTGGGAATTCCGGGGGAAATGGCCACGTTAGCCTACGCCAGTAGACGCTTCGGCCGTTTACCCTTAAGGCAGTTATTGGAAGCTGCCGCCCAAGTCGCTGACCGGGGCTTTGCCATTGATCGTCAATATGCAAATCGGCTTCATTCAACCCGCGATCAGTTGGCCTCTTTCCCGGAGAGTGCTGCTATTTTTATTCAAGGTCTCCCTCACAACCCCAAGGAGGGCGATCGTCTTCGTCAAGCGGACCTAGCCCACTCTTACCGCGCCCTTGCGACCAACGGCATCGACTGGTTCTACAAAGGGACCTTTGCGCACGACGTGGGGACGTGGATGAAAAGTCACGGCGGTAGCGTGACGGCCGCCGACTTTGCCAGTTACGAAATGGTCTCACGCGAACCGGTCCGAGGTACTTATCGCGGCTATGAAATCGTGAGCTTCCCTCCCCCCAGTTCCGGCGGGGTGCATGTGATTCAAATCCTCAATTTACTGGAGGGCTTTAATTTGCGGGCAATGGGGGATTCTTCAGCTGACTTTGTTCATGTGGTGACCGAAGCAATGAAACTGGCCTTTGCCGACCGGGCAAAATGGTTAGGAGACCCTGATTTTGCACCTGTGCCGCGAGGTCTTCTGCGGAAAGAGTACGCCGGAGAGTTAGCCCAGCGGATTCGCTTGGACCGAGCGTCTGTGGTGACCGAAGCGGGCCACCCGCCCCAAGCGGAGACCGACGTTTTCAGTCGTGAACAGAAGCGACACACCACCCATTTTTCCACCGCAGATCTGGAGGGAAACTGGGTTGCGTGCACCGCATCGCTCAATACCAGTTTTGGCAGTAAAGTTGTCGTTCCGGGGACCGGTATTTTGCTCAACAACCATATGGATGACTTCTCGGCTCAGGCGGGGGTGCCGAATTATTTTGGTTTAGTGGGGGGCGAAGCGAATGCCATCGAGGCGCGTAAACGACCGTTGTCTAGCATGAGTCCAACTCTCGTACTCAAAAATGGACGGCCAATATTAAGCGTCGGCGCGGCAGGCGGGCCAACCATTATTTCTCAGACACTTCTGGTCATTCTGCGGACCCTCGATTTTGGCCAGTCACCCCGTGAAGCCCTTGCTGGAATTCGGTTTCATCACCAATGGAAACCGAATGAATTGCACGTCGAAAAAACCTTAGGTAAAGGGGTGATTAAGGAACTTCAAAAACGGGGTCATCCACTGGTGGTCGAAGACTCACTCGGTGCAGCTCAAGCAGTGGGTCTTGACGCCCAAGGGCAATTAATTGGTGCGGCCGACCCACGCGGCCAAGGTTCAGCTGCAGGCCTGTGAACGAACTCAGCGGAGGTCGACGGAAGTGTCGTCGGCTTCATTGAATCGAGAAAATTGGGAAGTGAGAGAGGGGTAGGCGAGGGCAAGTGGAGAGACTCAAACTCGGTTCCCTTTGGCGGTGCCAAGTTATTGGCCGATTTGATAGTACCAATCCACTTTGCCGTTAACCCCTTTGGACAAGACTTTCCACAAGAGAATGGAGACATGGCCATCGGCCCACGCATAGTTGCCACCTTGATTATGGCGCACATAACGGAAGAGCGGACTACCGTTGCTGGGCGGGTATAAGTAGCCGTAATTCCACCATTCAAGACCTTTAGTTGGGTCGAGGCCGTCTCCGTTCATGCAAGTATCGGAGGGCTTGGTGATGACCGATAGCTTGACGTGGTCAGCTTGAGTGTAGCCGAGGTAGGCGTAGTTATGGGCATACCCGCCGTACCCTTGATATCCTGGGACATTTGCTGGGATAACATTGGTTCCGATTTTTGCTGTGGGACAAGCAACCACCTTATTCTTGGCGACAAGATTTGTGAAATTGGGATTTTCCGTCGCGATATAGGGAGAAATTTCGGCAAACCACCGACTGGGTGCAACCCAACCGGAACCAACGGGAACTTCGGTGCCGGCTACAGGCAAAAAATCCAACTGGTCACCGGCATAAAGGAGGTAACCAAGACTGATCTGTTTTTCATTGCTGACACACCGCACCGTTTGAGCCTTGGTTTTCGCACGGGCAAGTGCTGGAAGCAGCATTCCGGCAAGGATTGCAATGATCGCAATCACCACCAATAATTCGATCAAGGTGAATCCGCGACGGCTGAGCTTTGGCAGGTGCGGCGGTCTTGCATTGATTGAATTCATTAGTTTTTAATCGCCCTTTTGAGCTGGCCTTAATTGCTGAAGACCTTGCCTGTCCCTTGAAAAAAATGCAGGGGCTAAGGTAAACTCACTCTCTTCGGGTTACTCTTTTCAATATACTCACGGTGAACGTGGGTCAATGCTCTCTTGATCCCTGAAATGAATTTCCAATCGATCTTCGATCCAAGGTCCGTTTACCGGCGGTTGAGCTAGACTGCATTTCCCCAAAGTTATTGAGCGGATAATCGAAAAAAGCGGACGGCTGTGTCGTTCGGAAGAAGGGCCGAACGGGTCTGATGAGTCGCGTCGGTCGCCGTTATTTGGCTCTCCACCTGAGCCCAAACCGCGGCATTCAACGCAGAAGCAGTTTCTAATTGAACTCGGACTCCGGATCGATCCAGTTGGACGCGGAACCGAATAGAAGGTGGATTCGTGGTAACCAAGGAAAGCGGTGACTGAGTCTCAGCAGTCTTAGGATCTCGGCCTAAGACAAATTCAAGCAGGTTGGGTATCCCGTCATGATCTGGATCTGCTCCGGGACCCTGTGCCTCTGGGGTGAGATTGAAAGTTCTGATCCAGTCCTTAAAAAGCCATCCTTGAAACGCCGCGCCAGGTGTGGGGAGCGCCGCTATCCAAGGGGAGGGATCATTACCGTAGTCATTCAGAGCCTGCTTTTGCAGAGAGTAACCCGTTCCATTCGCCTCCACGGGCCAAGGAGGCACGCGATCGAAGCTGACACGGTCCACCCGAGCAAACTGTCGAATTCCCGCGTCATCGAGTCCAGCGGGTTGGCTGATTTGGAGGGACTCGCCTTCATTGGCCAAACGACCGCTCGTCCATTGCAAAACACGGGTCCCTGGAGGGACTCTAAAGGCTGCGTTAAAATGAGAGAGACTGCCCGCAAGAATGATCCGCTCATTGGGCGCAAGCACCAGAGCTGGGTTGGAGGGGAATTCAAAGTTGACGCCATCGGTCAGCCGCCAAGAACTAGAGCGAAGAGAGTCGTAAAGTGAAACCGGTGCAGTTGTGATATTCATCAACTCCAAAAACTCGCTCTCTGGATCACCGAATGGCGCGTAATGAATTTCCGATATCACCACTGGCCCTCTGCGCGGGAGACTGTTCGGTTGGCCTGGCGTCGGTGTTTGGAGAGGAACAAAATTCCAAGTTCCAGTCGAACTCTTGAAATAGTTCCCTAAAGTTTCAGATGGAAGGGTGGGTCCGAAGTCCTCTTGAGTGCGGTATCCAGTCAGTTCATCCCGCTCCGCTGAACTGAGATAAACGGTCTCGCCGACCTCGCTGAGAGCAAAGGCGGTGACTCGACCTAGATCCAAACTGCTTGCGCCAAAGTGCTGATCTTCAGAAAAAACGGCTCGACCTTCGGGCGGCAGAACTGTGCCCATGGGGATTCGATACTTCCGAAGGTCCACCGCGCTATTGCTTAGGAACCAACCACTGATATCGACCGCCTGAGCGGAGCGATTAAAGAGCTCAATCCAGTCGTTGCTACCTTCAGAATTAGCGAGGAGTTCATCGATCACGACTGTTGGTTGAAGAGAGTAAGGATAATCATCCTTCCGATACTGGTAACCAGCACCAATATCGGATCGGGAACCATCGCCATCGGGGGCATGGTTTGGATCGCCATGATTCAAAGCTGGGGAATTTACTTGCAGTCCAAAGTCGAGCCCCGATGGATTGATGAACCGTGGATTGGCGACCAGATTACCAACTCCTCCGCCTACTATTGCAACTGTGTCGGACAACGAGTAACCGGTTTCCACTTGGGAAAAAGAATCCGCACGGACAGGGGCTACTTTGCACATCGAAAAGAGGGTGTTGGTAATCAGTGCTAATCCGCCGCCAACACCAAAATTCTTCTCATAAACGGAAATACCAAGAGGACACTGAACAAAAGTGTTTTGATCGATAAAAACCTGCGATCCGGCATCCTTAACCCCCACCCCCAGTGCACAACCGACCACCAAATTATGGCGCAGCCGAACCGATGAGCCCTGTCCGACCGAGATTCCTTTATCGGAATTGAAATAGATGCAGTTGTTCTCCAATAAAATATCCCGACAGGCCTCACCGATGTCGATACCGTCGGAGTTTGGGCCTTGGAATCGATAAATTCGGCACCGACGCACCACCCCGCCGACCACGCCGTCATAATCAATGGCATCAGTATCCGGTGCCATGTTTCCGATGAAATCGCAGTCTTCGATGAAGGCCTGCCCCTGCTTTACGTTAATACAGTCTCCAGAATAAGGGGTGTGGAGACGGCTCTGGCTCAGATGAATTGAACCGCCCCGACAAAAGATAGGCCCTTCGGACTGTTCAATATCGAGATGCTCAATTCTCAGAATGGCGTCGAGGCCTGAGATCGCACTCGGGAACTTGATTGGATCTATTCCCCGAGTGGCGTGTCGGATGCGGCAATAGCGTAGCAGGGAAGGAGCGCTCGGCGTCTCGAAACTAATACCGCCCCACTGGGCTCCATTCCGGCCCTCGATTCGGACAGGGGCCTCGGCTGTTCCTTCAATATTAAGTGCACCGAATATCCGTAAATGGCAACCCATAGGCATCTGTAAGGTGACACCTGCTGAAAGGGTAAGAGTGATCCCCTTGGGCACAATCAGATCGGATTCGAGGGTGAGAATTGAGCCTAGTTTGACGGTAGTATCGGCAGTGAGACTCCCGACTAAAATGGATTCATCCGAAGGAACAAATCGGGCGGTCACTTTCGATGAATCGGTGAGGGTTAAAAGAATTTCTGTTCCCCCATCGGCCCCGAGCCATCCGGCGAACTTAAAGCCCGGAGCGGCTTCAGCTCTTAGAGTTGCTGGAAGATGAGGAAAAAGGAGATGCACCCCCGGGTCGATCGGTACGCCTTGCAGAACGAGGTGCCCACTCCTGGGCGGGTCTGAGCTGATCGTCAATTCGATCGCCGGTTTGGGAAGGTTAAGGTGGACCTGGACGTCGTTGAGAAAACTAAGGGCTCGAGCGTTTATAAATTGGCTCATATCGGCCAAAGCGGCGGCACGACTTTTGAGGGTCATACCGCCACTTGAGGCCCAACGAGCGACATGTCTCGGCACCTCCGACTCAACCTCGGAAGCCATAGAATCCAAGAGCCGCTGAACGCGCTCAGGTTTAAAGGTAGATCTTGTATGTGCGGCAAGGCGTTGAGCCAAACGTTGACGAAAGGCATCGCTCGTTTTCATCCGACTCAGCAGAGCGTCCTGAGACAGCATATCACTGAGAACGCTCACCCCGAGCGACGAGGCACGAAAGGTTTGATCCATATCCGGCAAAAACCATTGCCAACGGCCGCCGGGTGTTCGTGGCCGCCAGAACTCCCGATTGTGGGGCCAACTGGTGTTGATACCCCAAGATTCCGCGGCGATAAAGTCGATGAAACTGTCTAGATCGATTCGAGATTCAACATAGGCGAAATGAGTCGGATCATTCAGATTATGACTTTGAAGGAAGACGAGGAGTTCAAGCCACTGTGCGGTGTCCCCTTTGTCCGCACCCAGTGTAATTGAACTCGAAGTGAGATGTCCGTAAAGTAGATGATCCACCTCCCCCAAGTTGAGGCGGTGATGCTCGAAAAACCAGGTGTCGTCCCAACGAGATCGTAAATTATGAATGCCCCAATAACGCCCATTTATAAACAGCACTGAGGGTCGATAATCGGAGACGCCCACCTTCATTTGGCCACGCTGAATGAAGGACCAGAGCCCGTCTCGCAACATTTCTCGATCCCAAGCATCCCCACCCTCGCGTAAAGTAAACGAGGCGTGATTAGGGATGTGGGTTCCGGGAAATAAATCATACGCCACGCTGTCGTTACCGTAAGATCCCTTTAGCATAAAGTTCATCGCCCGCTGGGCGTGAACCCAATTATTCTCTCCACCCATTCGGTAGGCACCGTTAACCCTGAATCCAACCCCTCCGTCCGCAGGAAAATATTCGAGAGATCCTGGGGCATTCTTGCCCTTATAGACATCCCTCAGACCACCAGCGCCCGAACCACCGGCCGGCAATTCATGTTTATTATAATAAATCCCCAAGCGATCGCCGAACAGCAACTCTGGATCGGCAACCGCGGAGAGGGTAGGGAGTGTGCGACGGGCCTCGCCCATTAAATAGGTTTGGGTGTTAACCGGGCCTTGGGGCTTTCCTAATTCAATGACACGCGCTCGAACCACCGTGTTGGTTTTCACCAAAAAAGGTTGCTCATAAAGCGGCGATTCTGGGCCCGGCGAAGCTCCGTTTAATGTATAATGGATCGCTCCCGACCTCGTAGTGAGGGTAACTAAAACCGGCTCACTATAAAGACCTCCCTCGGGTGTAGTGGTCACACTTTCAGCCGAAAGGCGGAGATCTGGAATCTCTCCACCACCATTAGGGCCCCCCGGGGTCGGGGTCGCAAACTGGACCCACTGTCCAGTCCGATTGCGACCGCGTGAGACATCGGGAAGTTGTAGCCCATAGGTCTGAGTCTCTTCAACGGCTACTCCATCAACCGCCAAACCCGAAAGCGACAGATCAAAGCTGAGATCAGAACTGCCCGGCGTACTTTGATGAACCTCGACCGCGAGGGTATTGGTGCCAGTGAAGAGGTGAGTCGAGGGCAATCGATAAAGAGTAAACGCGTCTTCGTCTGCTCCAACTATTCCCGACACGGCAAGGGTAGCTAATTGGATCAGTCCAGCGGGCATATTCTGGCGGACGACCTCGCTTCCGTTCAAATAAACTACCGCCCCATCATCAGCGAGCAGACGAAGCTCTAAGCCGATTATATTTGCTGAGTCTACAACCGCGAATTGATGGCGAAAATAGGTCGTAATCGGCCGTTTTGCAGGACTGGTTCCAGCAGAAATGATCGTGGACTCATCGCCGTCACCGAATCCAAGCTGTGCGGGTCCACTCGCCCACTTACTGTCGTCAAAGTCAGGCTCGCGCCAGAGGGAACCCAAATTCAAACTTTCATCCGTAAAGCGCCAAGTCGAGGCCACCGCTGAGCCCGACGTGCCGGCTGTAATGAGGTGGGTGGTCACAGCCCCTGTGGATCGCGTTAAGACGAGCGTCTCACCCCCAGCAGAAAGGGAAAAGTTGGCATGATAACCTTCGGTAATAAAGTCTCGCCAAGGCCAGTAGCCGCGAGGATGAGATTCACCCGGAATTGCATCCCGCCCGTCCGCCCAGACAACCATGTAGCCATGGGCTGGAATCGAAGCGGTTGAGGGAAAGGCCCACCTTAACGGTTTGGAAGGATCATCGCTGAGATACCATCCCTTTAAAGAGACCGTGTTTGTTGACGAGTTCTCGAGCTCAATCCAGTCAGGATAATCCTCGAAGTCCACGATGTCGGGAGAGGCCAGCGTGTTAGAAGCCATGAACTCACTAATCCGTACTTGTGCCGCCGCCGAGATCGATAAAGAACCCAGCGCGGCAATGAGAAGCCAATTCATACAGAGGTGAAAAGGGTAGCAATTCCAGAGCCAAAAGTAAGGAGGAGGTCGACTTTATCAAGCCGACAGAGCCCGGTTCTGAGAGCCTTGCTCGAGACTGGTAACGATCTCTTCCCCCTCAGGGGCTTCACACGGCTTCAGCGGGTATAGCCGTCTTCACCGTGCTCGGCGAGATCGAGACCCTGATTCTCGATATCCTCGCTGACTCGACAACCGATCAGGCGATCAATCACCCAGTACAATCCAGCAGTGACCCCGATTGAGAGGACTAACACGAGACCAGCGGCCTTAAGTTGTTCGAGCCACAGAGAATGACCGATCAGCGGTTTGAGCAGAGTTACAAGATTGGGGTTCATTTCAGAACTGGCCAAAAATCCAACCATCAGAGAGCCTAATGTGCCCCCAACTGCGTGCACTCCAAAGGTATCTAAAGAGTCGTCGTAACGGAAAAAAGACTTTAATTTGCCGCAGGCAAAGAAGGTAGAAACGCCAGCGATGAGTCCGATCAGAATCGCCCCGGTGGGAGTAACAAAGCCGCTCGCTGGAGTAATCGTTGCTAAGCCAGCCACAGCTCCTGAGCACATGCCTAGAACCGAGGGCCGCCCTCGAAGAATTTTTTCCAGAAGAGCCCAAGCGCAGAGCCCAACGCCCGCACTCAGCGTGGTTGCGGTGAAAGCGTTAGCGGCGACTTTATCGGCGGCCACCGCGCTTCCAGCATTAAATCCATACCAACCAAACCAAAGCATTCCAGTTCCCACCATACACAGAACCATACTGTGCGGTACGATTGCTTCACGACCGAATCCTCGGCGGCGCCCCAATAAAAGACAAAGCACCAGTGCGCTCCAGCCTGAGGTCATATGCACAACAATGCCACCCGCGAAATCAATGGCTCGGACCCCAGCTTGGGCATTCCAGAGCCCATTCATCCAGCCATCAGAAGCCCACATCATATGAGCAACCGGAAAGTAGACGAGGAACATCCATAAAGTGCAAAAGAGCATTAAGGCCGAGAAACGCATCCGCTCCGCGATCGCACCAACAATGAGGGCCGGTGTAATAATCGCGAACATCAACTGGTACATTGCGTACACGTTGTGTGAAACCCAAGGACCATAATCGGGGTTGGGATCTGCGGTCACACCGCGCAGGAATGACCACTGTAAGCCACCGATAAACGGCGTGCCTTTAGCGAAAGACAGCGAATACCCACACGCCCACCAAAGAATAATTACGATGCCGCTCAATCCGAGGCACTGCGCCATCACCGAAAGAACGTTTTTTCGACGGACCAATCCGCCGTAGAAAAGAGCGAGGCCCGGGAGGGTCATAAACAGAACCAGACCGGCACTCAGCATCATCCAGCCATTGTGCCCAGGCCCAGTTTCACCCCGTAAAGAATGCTCTGGAGCCGTATTACGGATGTAGGCCTCTAGATCAGCCACCCGTTGCTCCACGCTGGGCACGACGGCTGCGGAGATAGGATTTGAAAAGCATTGAGCCGCAAACAAGGCGATCAGGAAACAAAGAAGTTTCACGCGAGAAAAATAGGTAAAAGAACGAGGTTAACTGGTTTAAATAGCTTGTTCACCGCGCTCTTCAGTGCGGATGCGGATTACTTCCTCAACGTGTGAGACAAAAATTTTTCCGTCACCGATTTTACCCGTCTTTGCGGCCTTAATGATTGCCTCCACCGCTTCGGTCACGTGCGCATCAGAAACCACTAACTCAAGCTTTAGCTTAGGCAGAAAATCCACAACGTACTCGGCTCCTCGATAAATCTCTGTATGCCCTTTCTGACGTCCAAACCCTTTGACCTCAGTAACGGTGAGTCCTACTAAACCGGCCTCGTTGAGGGCAATTTTTACTTCATCAAGTCGAAAGGGCTTGATGATGGCTTCAATTCGTTTCATCTAAGTTAGGGTGTCAATTGAATGTCAATTGGGCAGCAAGCCGATCTCGAATGCAATTCCTTGAATGAATAAATTTCATCAAGTCGTGATAAAAATTGAACTCCTTTTCAGTCTCGCGATGGGGTGCCTGAAACTGGGATGGAATCCTTTCCGCTCGTTTGCACGCAAAAGACTGGAATTTCCTGAGGCAAAGTCTTGGCCTGAGCACTTAAATCTATAATATCTCTTAACAATCAGTCTCAGATAGATTACCTAAAAATGTCAGAGGCCGAAGCCAATGGGTCGCTCAGTCTGTTTGAGCAGATTCCGAAGTCACTCGACACAAGAACATTCATTAGGTAGTGCGCCGCCGAAGCAAAATATTACTTAAAGTAAAAAATTTAGTTAGATGAAGAAAATCATAAAAATTTCTCTCGGATTTATAACTTTAATTTTAATCGGCCTGTATTTATCCTCCAATATTATACTGACCCGAGTTTCTAATTACTTACTCGATTCGTTTGCGCCCTCTATAAAATTTGGAAATACTGAGTATGAGCGTCCTGTATTCAATTCCGCGCAACTCATTGGAGTGACCACGTTAAAGTGGGATGGAATCGAAATTAAAAATCGAGGAAAAAGTGATCCGACTGGCCTTAACCGCTCTAACGATTCAGTCCGGATTGACGAAGTGCGGGTTTCAATCTTAGATTTATCTCGCAGATCATTTAATTTCTCAATTAAAGGTTTGAGTGGGACACTTAAATATAAAGAAAATGGAGTAGGTTTAGCTGGGCAAATAGTGCAATTTGAAGAGGTTAATATAAACGTACCTATCGACTTAACCGGAGTAGAAAAGACCACAATCAGTCAGCAGATTAAAGCTATCAGGGCCGAATTATCTCAGATATTAACCCTCGGTATGACCCGGCATCCAGTTTCTTTAAGTGGAAGAATTAAATTCCAATTTCAAAATCGAGAGCAAATATCTAGAATCACTATAGAGAAAGAAGTTGATGATTATAAGATAATTCTCGATGAGTCTGATTTACTAAAAATCAGCTCGTATAAAAATGGCTCTAAATTAAACCCAGCTGAACTGAGGGTGGTCAGCCGTAACCCATTTGCAATCTTGTCATTACTCCAACTATCTGACAAAGCTAGAGATGTTGCAAAAGCTGCGCACCTAGAAAACTCAAAGGTTTCTGAAGATGCCTATCGGCATATTCTATGGAGTTATTTAGTCACAAAAACTCATGGGCTAAAACTAGCAAAAAATATAACAGACGCGCATGAATTTGAACCTGATGAAGACGAGCTTAAAAGACTTGGCCCTGAGAACGTTGCTGTCTTCACCTATCAAGATTTTATAAATAACGCGTTGGGTAGACATTACGCCACTCTCGGAATTTTAGAGTCTGATATTTTGGAGCGGGTGCTATCAGATCCATCAATTATTAAAGATGATGAAGTTGTAAAAAGATTTGATGCGGCAAATTTCCAGAAATTAAAGTTAGAGAGTGAACAAAAATAAAATGAGAGCGTTGCGATGCTTGAGTTTGAACCCTAAGACAGCCCATTGGTGGAGCCTTTTGGTCTGATGTGACGAGCTTATTGAGGAGCGGTTCGCACTTTACCCGGCGGTCGCTGCGGCTAAAGGCGAGTGGGTTTGAATTTTTAGCCGAGTATTTGGGTTCTCTTCTCGCTCGAAGGAGTCGACGTCAAGGTCACTTGGGGTCGACTCAAGACGATTTTACCCACGATGTGAACTTCAGGGTCGAGGCTCTTTCCAAGCCTCATTGGATGGACCTTCCAAAAGGTAATTAGGGTGTTTTAGGGCGTTCTAATTTTCGACTTTGCCACCGGGCGCCAAGTGCCCATTCCGATTCCATCCTAAAGTGAGTATGTTCCGATCAAACAAGCCCGCGGCGATCGCAGGTACTCGTTTGATACAGGTTAAAAACCTCAAGAATTGGATGAAATCGATGATATTAAAACCAACCGAAAATGCCACTAACGCCCCCAAAGCTTATATTTACCATCTCGCGCGCGTGTTAGAAAGGCGCCCTGTTTTAGGGGTCAGAGAGAAAGAAAAATTTGTCCAGCTCACACAGAGTTACGCACAGTTTTGCGGGGTTAGAATCCTCACCTACTGCGTGATGGTGAATTACTTCGAAATTCTTGCTGAGGTACCGCAGCGGCCTGATCGGCTTCCAAATCTCGATGAATTAATAGTGCGATTGATGAGCATTGCGTCCCCTCAACGTGTGGCAGCGATACGAATGGAGCTAGTAGCGTTGCCAGAGGAAGAGCGGGCCCTACGTCTTGAATCCTACTGGCAACGGATGTGGGACCTAAGCCTCTTTATGAAAGGGCTGAAACAGCGCTTCGGTCAGTGGTATAATTTAGGCAATGGTCGCACGGGTCCCTTCTGGGAAGATCCATTTCGAAGGAGAAAGCTCATTCCGGGTGGATCGGCTTTGGTGGCTACCGCCGTCTCCATTGATTTAACTCCAGTGCGAGCTGGGGCCGTGGCCCATCAGGGAGCCTATCGATGGACTGGTTATTCTGAGGCGATGGGGGGTAGTGAAACGGCCTTGGCAGGATACCAAGTGCTGATGAAAGCGGCCGACGGAGTGGAGCGAAATCCGCAAGAAGCTTTTGAAAAGTATCAATTACTTCTGCTCGAAGACGGGACCTAAGACAGGGACAACCGATTGGAAGAGAGACAGACGGTTCAGTGCTAAGTCCACTCTGGGATAGTGGCAGGAGCGCGCCGATGAGCAGGGGTTTAAGGATTACCCTTAAGCCAACCTGTCGGGGGCTAGCAAAAGGAGAAAAGAAGACAGAGAAGAACGATATTTTCAGGAATTTTACCCGATTTTTCCCCTTAGCTTCTTTAAGTCGCGAGGCTTAAAAATACCCAGCGGAGTGATAATTCCAGTGATCAACTCTGGCGGGGTCACATCAAACCCTGGATTCCGTGCGGTGCTGGAGGGATTAGCAATTCGGACATAGGCGCGCTTCCCAATTCTACCTTTCACCGCTGGCAAAACTCCCCAAGCACCAAGCACCTCGTCCTCAGAACGATCTTCGATGGGGATTTCAAGGCCTGACCCTAAATCCCAGTCGAGGGTTGAGAGCGGGATAGCAACGTAGAAGGGGATATTATGGCGATGAGCTAGAACCGCCTTGGTGTAGGTCCCAATCTTATTCGCGACTTCGCCCGTGCGACCAAGCACTCGGTCACTCCCCACAATTACCAGATCAATCTCGCCGCGGCTCATCAGGAATCCAGCGGCGTTATCGGCGATCACTTGATGGGAAATTCCTTGCTGAGCTAGTTCCCATGCGGTCAGTGATGCCCCTTGGCAACGGGGGCGCGTCTCGTCGCAGTAAACATGAAAAGCTTTCCCCGCTGACTGAGCCGCATATAGCGGGGCGGTCACGGTCCCGATGTCGACAAAGGCAAGCCAACCTGCGTTGCAATGGGTCAAAATCCGAAGGCCATTATGGATAAGCGATACGCCCTGCTCCCCCAAATGACGACACTGTTCGACGTCTTCATCGGCAAAGCGAGTGGCAGCGGCAAAGGCAATATCCTGTCTTTCGGAGACCGACTGCCCATTAGCCATTTCCTGTACGAGAGCGTTCATGGCGTTAATTGGATCAATCGCGGTTGGGCGGGCTTCTTTCAATGTCGTGTAGACGGCAGAGATATGGGCCTCAAATCGCTGGAGATCGCGTCCTCGGAAAGCCCTCGCCCCTTGGGCTAGGCCAAAGGCAGCCGTGGCTCCGATAGCGCCCGCTCCGCGGACCACCATACTGCGGATTGCCTCCGCCGTTTCGCGGTAGCTACGGGTCTTCACTCTCTTAAAAGTATGAGGCAACAACCTCTGTTCGATGAGGACAACAGCATTCTCGGTGGCATCGAAGGAGACGGTTCGGTAAGGGCGGCTTTGTCCGCGAATTGTGACGTTCACGGGGACCAGTTTACCTGATCGAGAACAACATCCCAAGCGGAGGTTATTGCGAGTGGGTCGGTGAAAAGGGTATCTTCACTAGGTGCTGTCCGGAGGCTTGGTTTAGGGCAACCATCGTGGATGATCTGCTCCACGACCCTCATGGCCTCGATTGATTTCTCGAGCCATCTCGCCTTCCGCGTTCGAAATCCAAAGTGAGGTCATTTTACCGGTTGCAGCTTGGCAATAGGCGAGGTGGTGTCCATCAGCTGAGGGACAGGCTCGACATTTCCAGACGCCTTCCTCAAAGGGGATAATAGTTTTCTCGGCGCCCGTCGTCGGATCCAGACGACAGATGCTGGTTCCGCCCCGAGCCGCTTCGGGCTTGAAGTCTCGATTGAAGTGATCGGTGTCGGGACGGGACGCTTGAAATTCCCAAGGAACCTTCGCCCCAACCGATCGTCGCGAATACAAAATGTGCCCGTCTAAAGTCCATTCTGGCATGTTTGAACCACCACCGTGCCGATCGTTCCCACCGTAGGTAGCCGCAAACCAATGAGCCTGACCCTGAGTCAAAGCACGATGCTCAGATCTGTCAGCACGACCGATGCAAATATCCGACGCATCGTGCCCCGGATCTGTGTGGTGCAGACAATCCTGAAAAAGAATCCAGTGGCCGTCTGGCGACCAACTGGTGCCGAAGTACAAATGATTGGGATCGCCTGCCACCTTCACTCGGTCGTTGCCGTTCAAGTCCGATGTCCAAATCTCGTAACCGCGCGAACTCGCTAAATGAAAAGCCACTCGCTGCCTATTTGGACTCAGGCTGAGGCCGTAGGGAAGACCCTCTCCGGCCCGGGTAAACTCGCGAGCCTCTGTGCCATCCAGATTGATGCTGAAGAGTTGGCCAACCCGATTGCGAACTACTTGGACCAAAAGACGTTCGTCGGAGAGCAGAAGTGCAGGCGTATAAAAGACAGCAAGCCGTTCCTTTTGGGCGATCTCGGTGAGGGTTCCCCGATCGAGATCGTGCAACCACAAGTGCGTGGGTGTCTGGGTGTAAAACTCGTCGAAGGATCGCCCAGGTCCATCGCGCCGTGCTTCCATACTTAGAAAGATCACTCGCCGGCCGTCGGATAAGAAAGGCCCCGGTTGCCATGTGACTTGGTTGGGCAATTGAAAGTCAAAGTAACGTAACCCAGTTCCATCAGCATTGACCACCGCGGTCCGACCGTCGGAAGTAAAAAACAATCGATGGTGTTGCCGTTTGATTCCGGAATGGCAACCCCCGCCAAATAGCAATGACACGGCAAAGGCCTGAGTCAGAAAGTGGCGGCGCTGCGGATCGGACGGTAACCGGGTGGCGACGGGAAGCATGGGGACCATCGGTAGGGAAAAAGATCAATAAACTCAAGTGAAAGGCTGCAAATAGTAAGTCAACCCGGAGTTTATTAAAGGTGTCTGATAGTGGGATCTGACCCGGTCGCGAGCCATTGATTTTCAGCGAGGCCAACCCGGCGACGGCTTAAAATCAGAGGGTTTTTTGACCCTCTAAACCCGGTGAGGTTTTGGGTGTCGTTGATCGGCTTGATTTATTAGTAACGGTTGATAATCCGATGCAGTGGGCAGGTAGATCCCTGATTTTCCGCTGAAGTAATAGGCCACAAAGCAGGCGATAGCCAAATAGGGGCCAAATTCTGGGCCAAATAATTCCATCCCCAGAAGAGTGCAAGCGAGCGGCGTCTTGCTCGCTCCGGCAAAAACGGCAGCAAAACCTAAACTAGCCAATAAATCGGCTGGAACCTTGAGGAAAACACTCAAGATATTACCTAAGGCAGCACCGATAAAAAATAACGGGGTGACTTCGCCACCTTTGAACCCAGAGCTCAGAGTAATGGCGGTAAAAACTAGTTTCCAAAGCCAACTCCAAGACGTTGCGCCGTCCTTCTGAAAGCAGGACAGAAGACTGACCTCATTTCCATCGAGGCTCTGGACGCCTAGACCCAAATAAGACTGGGTCCCGAGGCAGTAAGTGAGAGCAATTAGAAGCAAACCACCCACCACCGGCCTGAGCCAATAGGGGGCGATCCTTTGTTGAAATTGATTTTGAAGAGTGTGATTCAATCGACAAAAAAGTCGGGCGCAGAGTCCGAAGAAGATCCCTGACACACTGATCTTAAGAAGGAGCAAAAGATCAAAATGACCGAAGAGAAAACCACTTTTTGTAACGATGGGTGCAACGGTGTAAGCGGTATGTTGGACGCCCCAAGCAGAACAGGTGAGGTCTCCAATCAACCCCGCGATGAGACAAGGAATGAGTAGGTCGTAACGCACTTGGCCAAGGACTAAAACCTCGAGAGCGAAGACCGTTCCCGCGAGCGGTGTACCAAAGACCGATCCAAATCCGGCGGCAATTCCAGCTAGGAGTAGAGTCCGTCGATAACATTCTGGGATCCGACACCAATGAATAAGCCCCCCTGCGAGGCCTCCGCCCATTTGAAGTGCGGTACCTTCACGTCCGGCCGAACCCCCAAAAAGATGGGTGATCAGGGTGGTCAAGAGGACCAGTGGCGCCATCCGAAACGGCACCCTTAGATCAGGTTGATTGATTGCGTCTAATAGAAGAGGAGTACCACGGGTGGTGGAGCCTCCCCAATTTTTATAAAGCCAGACGACGAAGATTCCGGCCAGCGGCAGTAGATAAAGAAACCAAGGCGACTGCTGACGCAAGTTGGTCACTCGATCTAAAGTGAAGAGAAAGATCGCACTGGCCGAACCGGATAAGATGGCCACCAGCGTCACCAGCAACAGGGTGAGGCCCCAACGGCGAAGGGCATCCAGAGCCGAGTGAGGAGTTAGTAAATCCCTCATCCTAGAGAAGGACGGACACATTTTTCACAGGAGCGAGAGATTTTGTTGGAGCAACTCTCGATTAGCCTAGGATCGCAGCAGCTTTTTGACGACTTCACCATGGACATCGGTGAGACGAAAATCACGACCTTGGAAGCGGTAGGTGAGTTTCTCATGATCGAATCCCAGCAAATGGAGCATGGTAGCATGAAAGTCGTGCACATGGACCTTGTCTGTGATGGCATTGAAGCCGAAGGGATCAGATTCGCCGACGGTAATCCCTGGTTTGATCCCGCCGCCGGCAAACCACATTGAAAAACAGTTGGGATGATGATCTCGACCATCATTACCCCCTTGTACCATCGGGGTGCGGCCGAATTCGCCCCCCCAGATCACCAAGGTGTCCTCGAGTAATCCGCGTGCCTTGAGATCCCGAAGAAGGGCAGCGTTCGCCTGATCGGTAGCGGCGCAATTGTTTTTGAGGCCGCGCGTCAGATCTCCGTGCTGATCCCAAGCCTCGTGAAAGATCTGAACGAACCGAACGCCACGTTCCACCATGCGACGCGCCAGAAGACAGGCTGAGGCATAGGTGGTTTTGCCTGGAGTGGCGCCATACATGTCCAGCATATGTTGAGGCTCCTTGGAAATATCCATCAAATCAGGGGCACTAGCCTGCATCCGATAAGCCATCTCAAAGGCATTGATGCGGGTGGCAATTTCGGGATCCCCTACTCGATCCAGCCTTTCTTGATTTAGTTCACGGATAGCATCGAGGGTGTCGCGCTGGCCCGGGCGATCGACGCCCTTTGGATTGGATAAATAAAGAACGGGATCCCCCTCAGAGCGAAAAAGGACGCCATTGTGGCTTCCCGGAAGAAAGCCAGCTCCCCAGTTAGACGCTCCACCGCTGCTTCCCTTCCCTCCGGTTGAAAAAACCACGTAGGCCGGTAGGTCACTACTTTCCGAGCCCAATCCATAGGTCGTCCAAGCACCAAAACTAGGGCGACCAAACTGCTGCGAACCTGTGTTCATCAAGATCTGTGCTGGAGCATGGTTGAAGGCGTCAGTGTGCATCGATTTAACGATGGCAATATCGTCAGCGACCGAGGCTAGGTGAGGCATAATCTCGGAAATTTCAGCTCCGGATTGGCCGTGTCGCGCAAACTTAAATTTGGGCCCGAGTAAAGTGGCGTTGGGGTTGATGAAGGCAGCACGGTAGCCTTTGAGTAATTCATCGGGTGGTAGCTTGCCGTCCCATTTTACCAGTTCCGGTTTATTATCAAAGAGCTCCAAGTGACTTGGTGCACCGGCTTGAAACAAATAGATCACCCGCTTGGCCCTCGCTCGAAAAGGCGGTTTTTTTGCGGCCATGGGATGCCCCCCTAAGGGTGCTGCACTTGCCTTGTCCCCCATCAGGGAATGAAGGGCGGCTAAGCCAAGTCCCACCCCGCATTCTTTGAAGAACCAACGGCGGCTTTGAAAGGCGCGTGCTTCCTGAAAAGCCTGTTGAAGAGCAGTTGTTCGGTTCATGTCGGGGATCATTCCTTGGTGAAGGTTTCGTCGAGATTCAAGAGAGCCCGCGAAACCGAAGTGAAAGCAGCTAAAGTGACGGGGGTAATTCCATTCGGTAAATCAAGAGGGGTCTCAGGCTTTCCAGTAGCCAGTTCCGCAGCACTCACCCAACCCTCGGCCAACCGGGTCCGTTGACGTCCCAACAGTTGGATGAGAACGCGCATTTCACGGGCATTAGGGCGGCGGCTTAACACCCGCCTGAAAGCATAGCTAATTCTTTGCTCGTCGGATTTTCCACCCTCTATGACTGTGGCGCGGGCTAGGGCCTGGGCCGCTTCAACAAACTGGGGTTCATTTAATGAAGTTAATGCTTGAAGAGGGCTGTTGGATCGAAGGCGTCGTACGCAAGAGGCATCGCCATTGGGGGCGTCAAAGTTTTGCAGCACTGGGTAAGGAATACTGCGGAAACGAAAGGTATAGAGAGAGCGACGATACCGTTCGGAACCGGTTTCTTCTTTCCAAGTCTTGGGACCGTAACTCGCCGGCGGTTGAAAGAGAAAAGCGGGTGCGGGCGGATAAACGGCGCGTCCTCCAAAAGCGGGATTCAAAAGCCCAGCAGCCGATAGCACGACATCTCGGACAATTTCCCCCTCGACGCGAAGGCGGGGAGAGCGAGCGAGGAGTCGATTGTGTGGGTCTCGCTCAAATGCTGCTGGGGTCATTCGACTCGACTGCCGATAAGCGACGGAGTTTAGTATAAGGCGATGGATGTGTTTCATCGACCAAGGGGCCACCCCAGGAGTGGAAGGTTGCATCAGTTCGACCGCTAACCAGTCGAGAAGTTTAGCATGGGAAGGTTTGGCGGATTGGAGACCAAAGTCTTCAGAAGTTTCAACTAGTCCAATCCCAAAGTAGTGTTGCCAGAGGCGATTAACGGCCACCCGGGCGGTGGTGGGAGAACGGGGATCGGTGAGCCAACGCGCCAATGACAAGCGGGAATCATCAGCATCAGCAGGCAAAGGATGCAGAACGGCAGGAGTGCCAAAGGTGACTTCCTGATCGGGTTTGAGCCAGTCACCTCGCTTAAAGAGGCGCGTCGGAACTCGTTTTTCACCCGGGCCGCTGCCAGTACGTTGAGCAAAAACAAGGGAGGGAGTCCCGTCTGGCCACTGTTTCCAGAGCGCTTCAATTCGCGCATTCGCCTCCTTAAACTCAGGCTTCAAAGTGCGCCAATAACTGAAAATTGCTGCGACCTGCGTCGGTGTTCGTTGGTCTTTTGGAATGCTTTCGAGACAGTGCCTCACCGTTGCGGGTAAAGGGTCTGCCACCACCTGAGTGCTGGGCGTGACCGAAAGGCGAAAGCGCCCCAGATTATGGGTCTGTAAATCGTCAGAGTTCCAACCGCCATGTTTTTGAGCCAGCGCAAATTTTAATCTCATCCCAGCGGGGAAAGCGACCGGCTTATCCGGCACAAAAACGGCCTTGCGCGCCTGATTGCGGCGCCCAGGACCCGCGTCAATTCCCCAAGCGGTCGTCTCATTTCCATCAATCGCATGGGCCACGGGGCCATAGGTCCGCTTTTTTGCTGATTTATCGTCAAACTCTGATTCAAGAGGCTTCTCCGCATTCTCAAAGTCCGCTGTTGCTCGGAGGAAGTTCACCGTGACTCGGTTGGTGGGCACGGCTAAGTCTTCAGCGACGACTTTAAATTCGGTGAGAGCCGCCATTCCGAACACAGACCGTCCGGGGCCGCCCGCCGGCAAGTTGGGATCGGGAAGTTGCTCCAGCCTAAAAGCTCCAATTGAAGGGAGCAGGTTGGTACCTTCAAAATGGGCGGTCCATTGGGTTGGAGCATAACTGGCCGCACGAATAGAACCGTCCTCATAATAGTAGAATCTCTCCCCATTCTCACCGTGATAAGTCGGCCGCACCACGGTCCATTTCGGTTGGTTTCCCCGCACAGAGTCTTCCCAAGCGGCCATTGATGTTTCCCAATCGGGAGTCGTATGACGCAAGTCCTCTTCTATCGCTCTCATTTGACGCGACAATGTATCGCGCAGTTGTTGTTCACGAGGGGTGTAAGCGGTCATTGAAGACTCGTGATCGTTATTGAGAAAGGCAAAGAGACGGTAGTATTCCTCCTGTGAAATCGGGTCAAATTTATGATTATGGCATTGGGCGCATTGGATAGTGACTCCCAAGACTGCCTTACCGATACAGTCCATTCGATCGATGAGACCTTCCGTCCTAAATTGTTCCGGATCCGCTCCACCTTCTTCGTTCAACATAGAGTTTCGCAAGAAACCAGTGGCGATCCGTTGCGAATCAGTTGCTGCAGGGAGTTGATCACCAGCGATTTGTTCGAGGATGAACCGGTCATAAGGGAGATCGTTGTTTAAGGCGTTCACAACCCAATCGCGATACGCCCAAATAAACCGCGGTTTGTCTTTTTCGAAGCCGTCGGAGTCTGCGTAGCGTGCAGCATCGAGCCAATGTCGGCCCCAGCGTTCGCCAAAGTGAGGCGAAGCCAAAAGTTCATTCACCGTGCGTAACCAAGCCGATTGCGATCGATCGGCAACAAAACGATCCGTTTCTTTAGCGGTTGGGGGCAATCCGGTGAGATCAAAATGGATTCGTCGGAGGAGGGTAATACGGTCTGTTTCTGGGGAAGGTCGAAGTCCTTCTGATTCCAATTTCTCTAAAATAAAACGGTCGATAGGTGTGCTCGGCCAGCGGTTATCGTGAGTTGCGGGAAGCGAGGGTCGAACGGGAGCTTTCCATGCCCAATGTTCTAGGCTGACCTTCGACGTTGCGGCGTTGGTCGGACCTGCTGCTTTCCCGGTACACGGGATCAAAAAGGGGGCCAACAGGAAAAACCCTCTCAAGGCAGCGGACAAGAAAGTGGAACGAGTGTTCACGACAAAAAAGTGTGCTCTTAGACTGGAAGAGAGTGTTATAGAATGCAAGGACGGTTGCTCTGGCGAAGGGGGCCGCTTTCCGCACGCGGTTTTTAACTCATCCTTTACAAATTTCACCCTTAGAAAAATAAAATCTTCACTTAGGCAAAGTTAAATAAGGGGTACGTTCGAATTCGGTCTAACTAAAATTAAATGAAAGTCCAACTCGCCTCCTTGGTCCTCTTCGTAGCGACCACTCTCGCTGGAGATCCACGACTTGACTCATGGCTCACCACAAATTCAGGGAAGTATGCCCGAATTTATACGACCCCCGCCAATCAGGCCGCGGGCAATGCTGTGAGCACGTGGAGTAATGGGACCCAAACCCAAGCTTTGCCTGCGTATGCTGGGGTGCAGGAACTTTTCTCTTCGCCTCTTTGGGTTTATATCCGTACCACCGGCCTTGGAAGTCATACCATGGGGCCTTGGGCGAACGGTAACTTTCCCAACTTGCCCGTGAATCGTAAAGCCCTCTATCGGCTTCCCCGGGTTCCTAACGTTCCTGTTACTAAGACTCTCACTGGACTCGGAGTCATTGGTTACTTGGTGGACGGCGTCGCCCTCTATGATGGTCGGGATGCCTTTGTCTGGAATGGTACAAGCGAGACCCCGAATGGTACCGGTTATTGGAACCGCGAAGCTTACGTGAACGAGGGATCTACTTTCGACCCAGCCATGGCTCATCAAGAGCCCACGGGTACCTATCATTATCATGCCAGTCCGGTCGCACTCCGCTATCTGTTGGGTGACCATATGACCTACAATTCAGGGACCAAAACTTACAAGGAGGCTTCAACTCCGGTGGAACGTCATTCACCTCTTCTCGGATGGGTCAGGGACGGTTTCCCAATTTATGGTCCTTATGGCTATTCAATGACCAATGGATCCGGGGGGCTGAGTCGCATGCTTTCAGGGTACCAACTTCGCAACGGTCAACGCGGTTCCGACACCCTCACCGATCGCGCAACACTTCCCGCCTGGGCCCAGCGGCTTTATGGGGTCAGTGCTGGCCAGCGAGGGCCCGTGGTGTCGACCGCTTATCCCTTAGGCCGTTATATGGAGGACAATGCTTTCTTGGGTGATCTCACGAATGCGTTAACGGGCAAAGCCTACCTTCAAGGGGTCGATTTCGATCTAGATGTCTCGAATGGTCGATGGTGTGTTACCCCAGAATATCCTGAAGGAACGTATGCCTATTTCGTAACCATTGCCACTGATGGAACCCCTGTTTTCCCCTATAACATCGGACGCGCTTTCCACGGATCCCCGACTGGAACCGCAGTCACTACGTTCTCGGAAGCGGTTAGCACTAACTTCGTAGGTGGGCCCACTTCTTCCCTCGTCTCATCCCTCACCCCGAGCACAGGTGCTCAAGTGACTTTACGTTGGACCGCAGTGGAAGGTGGAAGCTACCAGATCGAATCGTCGACGAACCTTGCGGTCTGGACAACAAACGCGACGGCGGTTGCGGTTACCGGTAGCTTCGGCAGTAACAGCGTTACGACGATGGCCGCTCCGCATTCGTTTTACCGTATTCGGCAAACCGAACTTGCCACTTATGATTCGGCAGTAGGAACGGCCGATAACGGCGGCGGCGGCGGCCCTGGGCCGAATGGAGGCGGAGGAATGGGACCGATAGAGCAGCCCTTGGCTTCGGTCAGTCCGCCGTCCGCCGCCCTTGGGACCGTCTTGACTGTCACCTTTACCTTGGGCGGTATGGTGCCACCTCCGGAGATCATACCTTCTTCCGCTCTACTCGGTACCCTGACCGGGACGTCCGTCCGCCGAGCAAGCCCAACAACAGTGACCGCTAACTTTAGCCTCCCCGCCAACGCGGCTGCGGGACCTGTTAATGCGGCGGTGGTGTTCCCAGGCCCGCCAGGAATGGGGTCTGTGACCTTCTCTCTTGCGAACGGATTTATTTTCCGCTGACGCCTCGGGCTTTTTGATTCTCGATAAAATGGGATCACGGTTAAAATCGTTCAGCAGACGCCTCGGGTTCATCGCTACTTTTTTTTTGGCGACACTCGAGGTGGACGCAGTGACCCTTCAGATTCGGCATTTGTTTGGAGAACGACCCCTTCGGTTGGGTGAGTTGGAAACGGTCAGCGCGGGAAGTCCAATGATGTCCGTGACCCGGTTCGATTACTTATTGTCGGACTTCCGCTGGGTTAAATTCGATGGCTCAGAATCCCCTTTGTCCCCGCAAGTCGCTTATATCAGCGTTGGTTCTGACCGGACGTTTTTAACCCTGACCGCGGCGCCTTTGGGAACGAGTGCTGCGTTACGTTTCCGAGTCGGACTTCCACCGCATCTTAACCACGCAAATCCCGTCCAGTTTGCTGCCCTTGATCCACTGAATCCCTCGGTGAATGGATTGCACTGGGGTTGGCAGGGCGGCTACGTGTTTATGGCCTTGGAAGGCAATTGGCGGCGGAGTGATGGGTCCCTCGATGGGTATTCTTTTCACTTGGCTACCGATGCTCTGGTGATGCCGATCGAGATACCAATTAGGGAGGGAACGGATGTGTCCGTAGTGATTCCACTTGTGCTGGATATAGCGCGAATTTTCGGTGCGGTTAAAAAACTGCCACTAGACATCGGACACACGTCGACCCATTCCCGAACAAATGATGCTCTTGCCAGTCTTATGGCGGCGAATGTAGCGCGCGCTTTTCGATGGGATCACTCTCCCGCCGCAGTTGCTGCGGTTGCTGCGGTGCCGGCGCTGAAGATCGAAATCGGCCCCAACGCGACCCCTTATCCATTTACTTTCTCTCGCCTCTTTCCTGTCCCCGCATTACCTCGCGACAATCCATTAACCGAGGAAGGCGTTCGATTAGGCGACCGTTTGTTTGGTGAGAATTTGCTCTCCATTAATGGGAGCCAATCTTGCGCGTCCTGTCATCAGGCGTCGTCGGCCTTTACCGACGCCGGACGTCGGACCAGCCGGGGGGCGGAGGGAATCGCTGGAGCACGTAATACCCAGTCTCTTGAAAATATTGCTTGGCAGACCACATTTTTCTGGGACGGCCGAACCGCGTCGCTTCGTGAGCAGGTTCTTCAACCCATTGGCAACCCCATTGAAATGCATGAGTCTTTAACAAATGTCGTTTCAAAATTGGAGCGTGCCGGTTATGGCGCCGCTTTCGAGGCCGCTTTTGGAACTTCATTGATCACTGTCGACCGCTTGTCGCGGGCCTTGGAGCAATACCTTCTTACCCGGGTCTCGGGTGACTCCAAGTTTGACCGAGCCGCTCGGGGCGAAGAGATTCTGACGTCGGAAGAACAGCGTGGATTTGAACTTTTCCAGACTGAATATGATCCTAGGCACGAACAGTTTGGGGCCGACTGTTTTCATTGCCACGGAGGGACATTTTTCAGCGACTTTGCCTTTCACAATAACGGACTGGATCGGGCCGAGTCGCTACGGGATACCGGCCGAGCGGCAATTACCGGACGTTCTTCCGACCGAGGGCGATTCAAAACGCCTTCCTTACGGAACGTCGCCATAACTGGGCCCTATATGCATGACGGCCGCTTCGCCAGCTTGGAGGAAGTGGTAGCGCATTATAGCACTGGGGTGCAACGGAGTCCGGCCCTCGACCCCAATCTAGCCAAGCATCCCGCCAATGGAATCAGCCTTTGTTCTGCGGATCAGCGGGCGTTGGTCGCTTTTTTAAAGACTCTTACTGAAGTCTCCTTGGTTAATTCAGAAAAGCCAAAACGAAGACAACCTTGAAACTGGGCGCGGTGATTCAAACGGCGGTTTTACTCAAGGAAGGTTCACGTTGTCCGAGGTTCGGCCTAGATCCTTTGGCACTCTCTGATGGGAGCCTCTCGGTACTGTGCTTCTGCAGGAATGTGACTCGCCAAGTAGCCTTTAATCGCCGATAAAAGGGGGGCCTTCTACTTCAATGGTTGCCTCAAATCCCCTATGACTTTTCAATCTGGTGCTTCTCGATGCAATTTGGCCCTCAGTCTTTTGCTGGCAGTGAGTGCTGTCCTCCGATTAGCTGCGGCACCGGTTAACCCGAGGCCCCTTCAGATCTTCATTCTCGCCGGTCAATCTAATATGGAAGGTCAGTCGGTGGTCGATCTCGAGGGACCTGACTATAACGACGGCCAAGGCACTTTGGCTCGTTTAATGCAGGATCCCGCCAAGGGGTTTGCGCTGCGGCATCTGCGAGATAATCAAGGGCGATGGACCGTTCGCAATGATGTGTGGGTACGCTATCAACTCGACTCCGGAAAGCTCCTTCACGGTCGGTTGAGCGTGGGATTTTCGGGGTATGGCGACGCGCATCATTTTGGGCCTGAACTTCAATTTGGTCATCGAGTGGGTGACGCTATCGACGCGCCCGTTCTTTTGATTAAAACCGCTTGGGGGGGTAAAAGCCTCCATACCGATTTTCGCCCACCTTCAGCGGGCGGCCAAGTCGGCTCGTCTTACACTCGGATGATCGCTGAGATCCGGGGGGCACTGGCTCGATTAACCACTGATTTCCCTGAGTTTACTGGTTTAAAACCGGGGTTAGCGGGATTTGTTTGGTATCAAGGTTGGAACGACGGCGTTGACCCAATTCATGCTGTGCCAGCGTATGAATTTAACTTGGCGTGTCTTATCCGCGATGTTCGTAAAGAATTTGAAGTATCCGATCTTCCCGTGGTGATTGGTGAGTTGACTGGGCCTTGGAAAGAGGCTCCGCCTGAGTGGACCGCATTGCGTCGCGCTCAAGCCAGGGTGGCTGGCCGCAAAGAGTTTCTTGGCACTGTCGCCTTTGCCCCAACCGCAGAGTTTGTCCGACCCGCCCAAGAATCACCCAACACCGGCCATGGGCACCACGAGTTCGGGAATGCTGAGACTGGCTTTCTCGTGGGGGACGCGCTTGGGCAGGCCATGTTAGGCCTACTGAAGCTTCAGCAGAAATCCAACGGATCGGCGACACCGACACCCCCTCCCGCGACAGACCTATCCGATCGGAGCGGTGTTCGGTTCGAACCGATCCGCCGAGACATTGAAGGATGGGCTGTAGAAATAGATCCCTCCTTAATCGAGGGCCAACATCAACCGGCTGGGAACCGAGCCCTGACGATGCTCGCCAATCACTTACAGCGAATTCGAATCCTAGTGTCGCCCGTCCCATTAGCTCAGATGCAGAAGGTAGGAATCTGGATCGAGCGAGATCATCCGCGTCTTCATTCGATGCAATATCATCCCAGCCGAGATTGGCTGCTCGCAAATCGGCATGATCCACGCCTGACCCGCAAAGTTCATATTACTCAAGCGGCAGAACTGCTCTCACGAGAACAGATGTTGAAGCATCCGGCCGTCATTCTGCATGAATTAGCTCATGGATATCATGACCAAGTACTAGGATTTGACGATGCGTCGATCCGATTAGCCTACGAAGCGGCAAAGAAAGCGGGGATTTACGAACGAGTCCTACTTTATACCGGAGAAAAAGTCCGCCACTACGGGCTCACCACACCGCAAGAATATTTTGCCGAAGGCACCGAAGCCTATTTCTATAGAAATGATTTTTACCCGTTTGTCCGCGCCGAACTTAAGGAGCACGATCCGGTTCTACACGCTCTCCTAGAAAAAGTATGGGGTTCCGCGTCGCATTAATTTCGCTGGAGCAATCACTTAAGGGTGAAGGCGTTACTTTTGGATAAAATCTAATTTTTAGATGACGTATAATTGAGGGACTGCGTAAGCCTCAAATGTTCTTTGGATCGCGTAGGGTTGGGAGATGATTTCAAGGGAAGGTATTTTTTAATTCGGCCGACCCTGAATCTAAGTCTTGGGGGTTCCCATTAAACTGTGGCAATAGACCGGAGGGCGCACCCCGCTTTTGGTTTCGAGATGCTTGGCAGGCCTGAAGGACAGCCCTTCACGGATGGATATTTAAATAGGTGTATTCCTTTAGCCCCCGCTCATAGTCATCGAGGAGTCTCATTCCTTCGGTTGGCTTAAGTTTATCGCTGCGAATTGCCGCATCTACTTGTGCCTTCATTTGCCGCTTGAGTTCCCCTTCGTCGTATTGAACCGAAGTGAGGCACTGACTAATAGTATTTCCTTCGATCACTTCTTCAACGTAGTAACCGCAGGGTTCGTCTGGTTCGAGAAAAACATGCACTTCGTTCACCCGACCGAAAAGGTTATGGAGATCGCCCATAATATCTTGGTAAGCGCCCATAAGGAAGAAGCCGAGATAATAAGGTTCCTGACCACTGGTTCCTTGGCGAAGTTCATGGAGAGGCAAGGTGTCGCGTACATCTCTGAGATCGATAAACTTATTGATACAACCGTCAGAATCACAGGTGATATCAACTAAAGTTCCCTCGCGAGTTGGTCGCTCGAGGAGTCGATGAACCGGCATAATAGGGAAGAGTTGACCCAGAGCCCAGTGATCTAGCAAGGACTGGAAGACCGAAAAGTTGCAGAGATACTGTTCGCTCAAACTATCTTCTAACTTACGGATTTCCTCGGGGATATAAGCCTGTCCGCGGAAGGTAGCTACGACAGCTTTGGAAATATCCCAGTAGAGAGTTTCGATTTTTGCTTTCTCAGGTAATTCCAACACCCCGAGAGTAAACATCTGATGGGCATCTTCCTTGCGCTCGAGTGCATCATGAAAAGCTTCCAGCTTGTTTAATTTCTCAAGATTTTCACGGATCTCGAGCATTTCTTTTACCAACCGATGTTCATCGGGTCCGTATTGAAATTCGATCTCCTGACGCGCTTTATCGATGGAACCGAAGACCTCGACAACGAGGACTGAGTGGTGAGCGACGAGCGCGCGGCCGGATTCGCTAACGATGTCCGGATGCGGCACCCCCTCAGCATTGCAGACATCAGAGATGTAATAGACAATGTCGTTGGTGTATTCTTGGAGTGAATAATTAGTTGAACTATCGAAGGCACTTCGTGAACCGTCGTAGTCAACGCCGAGTCCTCCGCCGACATCTAAGAACTCGATGGGAAATCCCATCTTATACAGTTTAGCATAAAAACGAGAAGCCTCTTGAACCGCCTTTTTGACGGTGAGGATGTCTGGCACTTGGGAGCCAATATGAAAATGGAGAAGCTTAAAGCTGTGGGTGAGTTTTTCGGCGCGAAGCAATTCTGCGGCCGCGAGGAGTTCAGCTGTGCTGAGTCCGAACTTGGCATTTTCGCCACCGCTCTCTGCCCATTTACCGGCACCTTTGCTCAGTAATCGGGCCCGAATACCGATCAGCGGTTCGATGCCAATGAGTTTGGAAACGGTGATGATGTGTCGAAGTTCCTCTAACTTCTCGACCACCATGATCACTCTCTTGCCCAATTTAATGCCTTGGAGCGCGAGTTTGATAAAGGCGGCGTCCTTGTAGCCGTTGCAGATGATCAGTCCACCTGGTTGGTCTTGAAGTGCCATCCCAGCGTAAAGTTCTGGCTTTGAGCCAACCTCGAGTCCGAAGTTGAAGGCTTTTCCAGCGTCGAGAATTTCCTCAACGACTTCCCGCAGTTGATTGACCTTAATTGGGAAAACACCCCGATAGTTGCCCTTGTAAGCGAACTCAGCGATGGAACTACGAAAAGCGAGATTCAAGTGAGCGACGCGGTCGCGCAGAATATCTTGAAAACGTATGAGAAGGGGAAACTTCAAACCCCGACCGCGCGCCTCTTCAATGATATCACTGATTTTCACGGCAGCACCTTTATCTCTCAGCGGCGTGGCAATAACATTGCCGTCGGCGTTGATATCAAAATACCCCGCGCCCCAACGGTCGATGTTGTAAAGAGTGCGAGCGGCAGGGATATCCCAAGGCGCAGGTGCGGCCGGTGCGGGAGGTTCGGCAGAATGGAAGTCGCTCATTTTTTTCGGACCAGAGGCGGGAACTGTATGAGGGGCTGAACGGGATTCAAGCGGCAGGTTGTAAAAGTTAATCACACTGACACGGAACCCGGTTGGCTGACGGGGTTTTTAGCAGTAGGCTCGAGGGGTCATGCGACTTCTGATTGCCATCACCGGAGCCAGTGGATCGATCTACGCTCAACGTTTACTCGAGCAAATTGATCCCAATCAGCATGAGGTTCATGTCATGCTAAGCCAGTATGCCCCGCAAGTCTTAGCCGAAGAGTTACCGGAAGGATTACATTTGAAGAAGGGAGTGATCCAACACAGTCATCGATCGATGAATCTCCCCTTTGCGAGTGGATCGAATCCGCCAGATGTTATGGTGGTGATTCCTTGCAGTTTAGGCACCTTGGGACGGATTGCTCACGGGTTGAGCTCCGATTCCCTCTTGCGCTGTGCCGATGTCGTCTTGAAGGAGCGTCGGAAGTTAATTCTTGTTCCACGCGAAACTCCCTTGTCGTTGATTCACATTAAAAACTTTGAGCTACTGCTGTTGGCTGGGGCCACTTTACTTCCCGCCAATCCTCATTATTACTTCCGCCCCATCACGGTTGAAGCCGTCGCCGATACGGTGGTCTCTCGGGTGCTCGACCAAATGGGGATTGAGCATAATTTGGGTAACCGATGGCGGGATGAACCGGAATAAGCAGCCCACGCCTTGCTTCTGTAGGTTTTCTTAGGTCAAGGTTGAGGCGCGTCAATTGAACCCTGAGTCTTCGCTTTACCTGACATGTTTCGCCTTCTCCAACGCTGGGCTTCGTTTGTGACTTTTAGTCATACGATCTTTGCGCTGCCCTTTGCTTTGGCCTCGATGATGCTTGCGGCGCGGGACAGTCGGGGTTGGCCAGGTTGGCGAATTTTCCTCCTGATCCTTACGGCAATGGTTGGAGGTCGCACCTGTGCGATGGCGTTTAACCGGATCGTGGACCGTCGCTTCGATGCCTTGAATCCGAGGACTGCGCGGCGCCATTTACCGACTGGGCAGATCTCCCTGAGTAGTGCGATTGTCCTGTGTCTTCTGAGTGGAGCAGCCTTGGTGGTTGCCAGTTGGGGTTTGAATCCGTTGTGTTTTGCTTTATCGCCGGTCGCGCTCTTTTTTGTTTGTTTTTATTCACTCACCAAACGTTTCACTGATTTCACCCATGTCTGGCTGGGAATCGCCTTGGCGATTGCCCCAGTCGGAGCTTGGCTAGCCGTGAAGGGTGGGCTGGATTTTTTACCTTACATCAACGGGAAGCTCCTACTTTCCCGCAGTGCCTTTGTTCCGATGGTCATGTCTTTTGCAGTGATGCTTTGGCTTTTCGGGTTCGACATTATTTATGCGACCCAAGATTACGAGTTCGACCGGCTGAATAAGCTCCATTCCCTTGCGGTGCGTTGGGGCCCAAAGAATGCGCTCGGCGTCGCTTTTATTGCTCACCTCATGCTCTGGGGCGTCCTAGCTTTATTGGGGGCTTTATGCGCCTTTCGCCTCGCTTACTGGTTAGGGTTAATGGTTATCGGGCTTCTCTTATTTCTAGAGCACTTATTTGCCCGAAAGCGCGATTCTCGCTCGGTTAATCTCGCTTTCTTTAAGTTAAATGGGGTCATTAGCTTGTTGTTTATTGGAATCGTCGCGGTCGAGGTGGTTTTCCCTTGGTTCCGCCTGCGTTGGACAGAAGGAATGCCGGCGTTCTGATTCCAATTTACTTTCAAGATGAACTTTATTTCAGCCCCCATTCTTTGACCTAAAATCGGATCTGCCGTTTGGCGGGTGATGACTTTCCCCCTTTGAACCGGCCAACCGACCGCGTCGGTACAAGCAGTGTTACCGACTCTGTACATTCTCAAACGGCAAGTGGTACTAGGCGACGCTTGAGGCGACGTCTTGGCTCGGGATCGCCCGCCAAAACCGCCCAATCCAATGCTCTGTACTTTGTAAACTTTGTGTACCGCGGCTGGTCATCGGGGACAGGTCAGTAGTAACCTGTCCCGATGATTGTCCTTCGCCTTCTCCACACACGATATCGGGTCAACGATTTGGAGACATCGGTCGCCTTTTATAAGTCGGTCCTTGGACTGGAAGAAGTCCGGCGCCATAGCTCTCCAAGGGGATCTCAATTGGTTTTTCTCAAGGCACCGCAGAGCGAGGAAACCATTGAACTCTGCCAGTATCCCGCTGCGGGGCCGGTCTTGGTGCAGGCGGATCTGACCCATGTAGCCTTTGAGGTCACTAGTTTGGCCGAGTTCGGTGAGCATTTGGGTCGGTTAGGGTTGAAGTATAGCGATGGTCCCACCTACAGGGCGGGTGGATCGGGAGGATTCGCTTTTATTGATGCGCCAGAGGGGTATGAAATCGAACTGATTGAACGGTCGGCGGCGCCGCCGGCGGTGGGAGCCAGCTATTAACCCTTTTACGAATTAGAACGACGATGGTTTTTGTTGCGCGCCAATTTCGTTTTGAGTTTCCGAGGGTCCCGGTCGTGATGGGTATTCTCAATGTAACCCCCGACTCGTTTTCGGATGGGGGGCAGTTTTTGGATGTCGAACGAGCCGTGGCGCGTGCGGAAGAAATGGTGAGTGAAGGAGCGGAATTGATTGATGTGGGAGGAGAATCGACGCGGCCTGGGGCAGTGCCTTTGGGAGAGTCAGAAGAGTTGTGTCGAGTCCTTCCTGTGGTTCGCCGATTGTGTTCGCGAGTCGCGGTCGCTGTCTCGGTGGATACACGAAAAGCAGCGGTGGCGCGGGCGGTGCTTGATGTGGGGGCGTCGATGATCAATGATATCGAAGCAACCCGATTGAATCCTGAGATGTGGCGTGTCGTGGCTGAATCTGGGGCGGGATACTGTGCGATGCACATGCAAGGAACTCCGGAAACGATGCAGATCAATCCGGTGTATGAGGATGTCGTCTCGGAGATAGGGTCGTTTTTTGAAGATCGATTGGGGCGACTGAGTGCGGTGGGGGTGAGGAGTGAACGAGTGTTGCTTGATCCGGGAATTGGCTTTGGCAAAACTTTGGAACAGACGCTGGCGTTGCTGCAGGGGCTTCCTCAATTATGCCGAGCTGGGCGGCCAATTTTGTTGGGTATTTCGCGAAAATCATTCATGGGAAAAGCACTGGGAATTAAATTGGAAAATCGGCTTCCCGCTGCGTTGGCTTGCTCTCTCTGGGCGGCAGCCCGAGGCGTGAGCTTCTTTAGGACTCACGACGTGGCGGCAACCGTGCAGGCCTTGCGCCTGCACGCTTTGTTGGGAGATCAGTTACGGTGAGTTGGCTTCTGGCAATCTCTCTGGCTGCTTGGCGGCCCGTGGTGGAAATCACCCTTTTGGCGGTCGGCATTTACTATGCTTACCGTTTTCTCAAAGGGACTCGTGGGCAGGCTGTCGTGACAGGCTTCGTCGTCGTTTTGTTAGTGCTGACCCTTACAGTTCGACTTTTACGATTGGATGTTCTTAGTGCCTTGCTGAACCTTATTCTCCCTTTTTTGGCTTTAGCCATCGTCGTGGTTTTTCAACCGGAAATTCGCCGGTTGCTCGCCGAGGTGGGTAATCTTTCGGTTTTTACCAATTCACAGGAACAGCGCGAGAATTTGGAAGTCATTGTCGAAGCCGTGGGACGATTGGCTCCGACGCCTGTCGGTGCTCTGATTGCGATTGAACAAAGTATTTCCATTCAAGAAACGATCGAGTCGGGTATTTCGGTTGATTGCGAGGCAACCCCCGAAATGATTGAAACGATCTTTTTCCCAAATAATGCTATTCACGATGGTGCCATTATCATTAAAGGCGATCGTATTTTGCGAGCTGGAGTGATCTTTCCGCTGACGCAGCGGGCAGATTTGCCCAAGTCGTTGGGGACCCGCCATCGGGCGGCGATTGGATTAACCGAAGAAACCGATGCCGTAGTCGTGGTGGTCTCGGAGGAAACCGGCGCTGTCTCGATAGCGCATAAGGGGCAGTTGACTCGGAATGTATCGATTGGGCAGTTGCGCTCCTTTTTGACCGGGGTGTTGGTCCGACGATCGCAACCGCGTAATGCCATGAGTTTCCTCCGTCGTTGGGGGAGTGAGACAACTCGTAACCCTTCCAAGTTAGATTGATTCATGAGCTTCGCGTCCTTTATATCCGAAAATCGCTGGCAAAAGAGTGCGTCCTTTTTGCTGGCAGTGCTGATTTGGTTGACGGTGAATGCAGAGTTGAGCCGTGGGGGTGCACCCTCGCGAACTCGACTCTTTTTGAATATTCCAGTGGGGCAATTGGATTCTAGTGGGATCGGTACAAATCGTTTCCGGGTGAGTCCAGCCGTGGTGAATGTTAAAGTAGAAGGGCGGCCCGAGACCCTTCAGTTGTTGCGACCGGATGAATTGGAGGTTTATGTGACTATTTCGAGTGGGGAAGTTCGTCCCCAATTTTTAGGGCGAGTCCAAGTCCGGGCGCCGGGAGTTCGTTCCGCGGAGGCCATTCCAGAAGAGGTGAAGGTGGAGAGGGATCCTTAGAAAACAGAGGGTGGTTTTGGAGTTCAGCGCGTCTTGCTGGGAAGGTGACTCGCTGGCAAAACCACAGGCTGGGGTGAACCCTAGGGCTGATTCATCTGCATCTGAATAGTTGCCTGTGAAGTGGGATCGTTTGCGTTTTGACCGATTTATTTTTACAGCCCGTGTTTAAGATTTGCGGTGCGTAGCACCAATTTGCCCGCCGAAGCGGATCTTCTCAAGCGAGTCACGGTCCGTCTGATCGATTCCGATGAGCGTGAGGAGTTCGACCGCCGGCTCGAGGCCGACCACTACCTTGGCAAATGCGCGCTTTACGGCCCCTCGCTTCGTTACGTGGCCGAACTGGATGGCCAGGACGTCGCCTTGATTGCCTTTGGCGTCGCCGCCTTGCACCTCAAGGCACGGGATCGCTGGATTGGCTTCATCCCCGGGGCTGCGCCCTCCTGCGCCAGGCAAGGCTGCCCGAGCCGCTTGCCGACTACGAGACGCCGGTCGCCGGGCCCTGTCCTCTTCAGGCCCACGCCCTGGGCGATCTCTATCAGCGCTTCCAACAGTTGGGAGATCCACGCCGCGGCCACGGACTCCTTCATAGTCACTCCTTTATTCTCGCGACCGCCGCTGTGTGCACTCTCATGGGAGCCGGCGGCTTCCGGGATTTCGAGGCTGTCAGTAGCAAGTTCACAACCCGCCAGTTCAAGGCTCTGGGTTGTCGCCCCGACACCCACGGTCAGTTGCGCTCGCCGAGCGACTCGACCTTTCGGCGCGTCATCAACGACTGCGACGTCCGGACCTTTGTGCGGATTGTCGGACAATGGATGCTCGAGCAGGAAATCTCAGCCATCGCCCGACTCGCTCTCGACGGCAAGACGCTCCGCGGCAGTGGTCGTCGGGACGGCAAGCCACTGCAGATCTTCTCGGCCGTCACGCACCACCTGCGCCTGACACTCGAACAGGTGCCGATTGAGGAAAAAACCAACGAAATCCCCAACTTTGTCCCCCTGCTCAAAGAACTGGATCCGCCGCCCGGAACGTTGATCACGGCCGATGCTATGCATTGCCAGCAAGAGTCGGCGCGGTATGTCGTGCAGGAGATGGGAGGTGACTATCTCTTCGGGTTGAAAGGCAACCAGAGCGAAATCCTCGATCGAGCCCAACGCCTGCTGGCCCAGCAGGCTTTCCCCCCCTGAGGCAGAGGCGAAGTGGGAAAAGCATCACGACCGCCTGGAGTGCCGGCAGGTGGCACGCGTCGCCGTGAGTCCCGAGGAGATTGGCCTGGTGGGTTGCTGGCAGGTGATTGCCGTAAAGCGCGATCGCATCCCCATGAACCCGGCCAAGCCGCCCGGCCAACCCGAGGTGGGATACTACGTGAGCAGTATCGCGCTGGAGGCCCTGAGCGATGAGGAAATATCCCAGTTGATCCGCGATCACTGGTCGGCC
>CAMDGV010000037.1 GCA_945898055.1 Akkermansia muciniphila
TTGAAGGTCTGGCTTGATCTCTGGGGTTCCCAAATCATCGGCCTCTTCTTGGAGCATCTCGCTATAGCCAATGATGGCATTGAGCGGAGTGCGCAGTTCGTGGGACATGTTGGCCAGGAATTGCGACTTCGCCTTGCTGGCGGCCTCCGCGGCGGCCTGCGCTACTAGGAGAGCCTCGCTCTTGGTTTTAATTTCCTCTAATTGCTGCAGAGCCAAACCGTGGCTGGCTTCGAGGATCATTCGCAACTGGCGGAAGCGATTGCCCAGGAGACAAAAACCGCTGAGCGAAAAGGAAATCACCACCGGTACTTGGATCCGCTCCCAGGCGAGATATGGGTTCTCGTTGGCTCCAACGGGCTGCCAACTCACGATCAGTTTCTGCAGCTTTAGAATCAAATTAAAGAAATCACCGCTCATGGCTGCATCGTTGTTATAATACAGCGCCGTGACATCGATGTTCGGAAATCCAATACAGAGAATTAAGGTGCTGAGCCACGTGCACAGTACAAAGCAGCGTTGAACAATTGATACAGATTTATTAAAACAACTAAAGCTTAGAGCAGTCTCCACTATAATCCAAACCATAGCGGCTGTGGATATATTCAAAAGCCAACCCGACCAACCGTTATGATCCCCTTTATTTACCGCCAAGAACACACTAAGAAAAAAAATCAGTATGCCTGCCGATGTTACAAGCACAAAGCGCAGCGGTATTTTCTGATCCAGACTGGACCGAACAAAACAAAAAACGAGTGGCACTATAACCCCCAAAATGAAAATCTGCCCAGCCCCCGTACCGGTTCTTTCTCCTACCACCAACCATAAGCTGACCGGTGCGCATAAAAAGCCAAACCAAAGTGCAAAGTTCATGCGCCTGTTGAAGATCCAAAGGCACCACATGACAAGACCAAGAGACGCAACAAGACCACCCAAGAAACGCGTTGAAAAGGATTTGCGCACCTGATAGAAATTTTCCAGTCGTTTCGGTACCTTTTGTTGGCGCAATATACGAGCTGGAAAGGATTTGTACCCTCCGGCCACAGCCGCATCAATTAAAGCTTCTGTCGCGTCTTCCTCCAGACCCAGGTTATTTAAAAAACTCAAATTCCAGTGCATTTCCCTGCGTTCGCGAATGGCTTGGGTGAGTGAGGGTTTAAGAAGTTTGCGGAGGGCGTTTGTATCGGCCCGCTTTAGATAAACACTTTGGACTGTCAAGTTCGATGCTGTTAAATCGAGCGGATGCACTGCTGCCCAGAAGTCGTTGGATTTACCCCATGCAAATAGGCATATTTCTGTAGCAAACTGTTCAGGAAACCAAGTTAGATCATTTTTGTAAATCAGGCTGCCATTGGCATTCGTTTTAATATTTTCATATTGCCATGCTTGTCCCCATCCGTAGGCAACTCCTCGGTCGAGTTTCAAAAACCTCAAGTCAACATTAGTAAAAGAATTAATTTCAGGTGGGAAAATAAATTCCAGGTGTTGTAGCCTAAGCGTCCGTGACTCCTCAGACGTTAACCGCGATTGAGATTTCCAAGCTAAATTACCGCGAAATAAAGCCATTTTTTCATCCCCATTAGCGGTTTTAATTCGGTTGGAATCGGAGTTTACGAGTACTATCAAATTTGACGCACCCCATTTTATTCGACCGGAAATCCCACCCTTAATATCCTTTGCTGACAGAGCTTTGTTCCAAATACGGATTTCATCCATTTGACCACAGTAGTCTTCCTCACCTCCACCAAATGTATCTTTTCCAAAGTAATATTTACTGCCGTCACCTGAAGCGTGAAATGGTGTTGGAATTTTTTCATAAATTACTTTCTCGCCATTAATATATCCGCTAAAAAAATTACCATCAGAAACCACTGCAAGATGGATCCATCCATTATTTTCATGTCGACTAAGGAATCCATCGGCATACCCATTCCATGTCCGTGCCCCACTGGAAGCGTGGACATTAAAGTTGCCATCCCAAGCAGAGACCAAACGATCTTTCTCTGATCCAAACTCGAAGAAACGTGTATAGAAACCCAATCGTTCTGGCCTTACCCAGGCCTCCACTGTGATAGCCTTGTAACCGTCGAGACTGTGGGGCGGTAACTCTAAATAACTACCATTACCATCGAAGTGGAGCACCGAGTTGGTGGGCTCCGCTGCACCGATGGGCTGGGCGGTAAATCCCGTGACCAAGGCCAGAAGAAATCCGCAGCGTGCAACGAGGCTGAGGCCGCTCAAAAGCCATGAACGAAGGAGATCGACGAGGCTCAACCTCATCGGAAGAACGAAAGGTGTTTTCATGGTTTGGGTGACTACAGGTTCTTTGGGAGGGTGCTGGTTCCGTGGGTTGTCAGCAGGTGTTCGATCTTCCCAACTAAGCGATTGAGATCGACGGGCTTGGTGTCAAAGTCATTGGCCCCTGCATCACGGGCGGTTTTCTCGTCTTCAGCCCGGGCGTGGGCGGTGAGTGCGATGATGGGAATGGTGGCGGTCTCCGGATCGGCCTTGAGTCGGCGAATGGCTTCCCAGCCGTCCATCACCGGAAGGCTCAGATCCATCAAGATGAGGGCCGGTCGCAACTCCATGGCCACGCTCACCCCTTGCGCGCCATCCACGGCCATTTTGATCACGTACCCCTTGCGCTCCAACCGTCGACTTAGCATGTCACGGTTCAGTTCATTATCTTCGACCAACAGAATAATTGTGGACATAAAAGTTGCGGAAGCAGTCGGATTATGGGGCATGTTTATGGTGTGAAGGGCGGTCCAGCAGCCCTTGGAAAGGCGCATTCAAAGCGGCTGCCGGGCATCGGAAATAGTGGCTTCGGTGCGCACCCAAGAGCCACCAAGGCATCTTGGACCACCTAACGGATCACTCGACCGTGCCCACCAACCACACCCGGCCAAACACTCCGCCGACCGCGATCCTCTCCTTTTCACCGCCACGGAAAGAGCGAACAAATAAAAATTGGAATGTGACCGATAACCCAGAAGAGGCGATTGGGGGCTTGAAGCAAAGCATGGCTGCTCCAGTGCAGTGCCATGGTTATTCTTAGGCCTAAAAGTGTGGATCGCTGGAATGAGACACTTAATCAGTTTGGCTGATCCATACGCAACGGATTAAAACAAGTTTTTTCTGGATTCCCATTTGGTTGCGGGGAACGAAGAGATTCCGTCGAGAATCCGGCTGGTCGCCCAAGTCCTGCCCAAACTTCAGTTCGTTGCAGTGGCTGGCGGATGGGCATTCGTGGGCGTCCAAAACTCCAAAGAACTCGTTCCTTGCTGGATTGTCCAATGACATTCCTGCCAGTACCGGCAATCGGCCCCTGTGTTTGTCGCGCGGGGGCAATTTCTTCCATCTCCAACCTCCGGCCGTTCTTTCGGGCTGTTTCTCCCGAGTAGGAACGGGCGTACTAACCGGAACAGCCGTTTCTCCTGGTTGGTCTACGGGGCAGATCATTGATGGAACGGACGACTGGCAGTCAGGAGATACCTGGTCAGTGGTCGAGGCGTCGGGTCCCGACCCATGGGCTGGGTGGACCTCAGGGCATGGACAGTCTTTCCTACCTCGATGAAAGGCCTCGATGGAAAGCCGAACACCCGGCCCAAGGCCGAAGTTTCCGGCAGACCATGGACGTTGAGGAGGGGGTTAGCCGCCGGCGCGGGTATGCGATGGCGTCACCGATCTTCCTGCCAGAGGCTGGCGTGTACGACGACGATTATTCTTCCCAGCCGACCAGGTAATCGCCGCCTTTGTCCAGGAAGCGGCACAGGGTGTCGGTCTTGTTGTGAAGAAGGTCGGCGGTGATCAGTGCGTTGCCCCGTTGGACTTGGGAACCGGCCAGCAGGGCGCGGCTCTCTCTATTCTAAAAATATCATAGACAAGAAACCATCGAAGGTTAAATTTCACTCCGTTCCCCCCAGAAAAAATTCCGACTTGTCGTTTAAAAAATCTCAAGCTAAGTCCCAATGTACCTCATCGATTCTTCCCGTCCTTTTCGATTAAAAAATTCAGTCTTAAAGAGAGCCTTCGTGACTGCCGTCTTAGCACTGCCGTTTTCTGGTTTTGCTCAAGAACTAATTTATCAAGAAGGATTTAACACCGATGGATCTAAAGCAACTCCTGCCCGTTATAGCGTGGCGGGTGGAGCCGTCTGGGAACTCAGTCAGATTTTTGGAGATCCGCCGCTCGCCAGCGCTTCAGGCCAACGCGGCCCAATTTATTTCGGACACAATTTTGATGTTTCGTTCGTCGGAATTCCGAATATCCCGGCACGACGCATGATGTTCTGTTGGCGATCCAATAGTGATATCGCCACTGTGAACGAGGATCTTCTGAAGCTCTGGGATTCGAGCGTGGCTTGGTTGTTAAACAACAAACCTAACGCCACCGTCATGGTCTCTAATAATGAGGCTGCCATTGGCGGTTTAGCAGATCGTCTTCGTTCAAAAGGTTACACAGTGATCGACGATGATCCGTCGAAAACGGACACACAAATTGAAGGTGATGCCGACTTATTCATTCATGCGGGCGGTGACGGAAGTCGCTATGCTTTAATTAAGAAACCCGTTATCGCCATGAACGCGTCAGCTGACTATGACGATTTGATTGTCGGTAGTATTGGAAGCGATGCCACCTACACGCCTGGCCAAGTGAACATTGGGGCTCCCGGTCATCCTGCGGCTGGGGGTAAGACCGGTTCATTTAGTGCATTTACCGGCTCACATAACTTTGCGGCAGCCGGACGCTTCATTCCCGAAGGCTCGACTCTATTAGCGACGGTCAATCGCACCGTTCCACCGGCGGTTGTGCGTCTTAGTGATGTGGATGACATGATCGCTGGCACCAAGGCGCACAGCATGAGTACCGAGTCCATTACCTCTTTGGATATCCAAGATGTTGCGGTTGGAAATTGGGAGGAAAACCATCCTGTTCCGGGCGGTTACACCGGAAATTGGGGGCTTCGTATCGAAGGAAAACTGTCGGTCAGCAAACCAGGAACCTACCGTTTCGCTCTCGGTTCCGATGACGGTGCGAGGTTCCAAATTGATAAGGACAAAAACGGATTCACCTTTGCGGATACGGTCATTGAAGATCCTGGAGCTCACGGACATACGATCGTTTACGCCAACCTAAGCTTTGCGACAGCCGGCACCTATAACTTCGAGGTACGCTCTTATAATTCGGGTGGCTCGGGTGACCTTGAATTGTCGGTCGGAGTCCTGCCGGCTGCAGAAATTTCTGACGATGCTTTGGACTCAGGTTACTGGGAACTTTTGGGTGCCGCCGGTGGGTCTTCTGCGGTGCGACTCGAGGGTCAGGCCAAGGCGACAGCCTATATTGCCACAGGTGCAGATACAGAAACCAAAGAGCCGCTCATCGTTTTACTCAACGGCCCTACTGATAATCCGCCGGGGGCATTTTATGGTGGAGGTGCCTTGATTGGTTTCGAGGGAACTGGATTTTTTGGTGGAGCTGGAATGAATAAGTTTCCCTATGAGAACGGGGCACCCCCGCGTTCAGTCACTCTTCGACCCATTAATGTGGCTGGTAAAAAAGATGTGCGTCTGACGATCGCCTTAGCCGGAGCCCAGATTGATTTTGAAAATGATGATAACGATTTTCTGAACATCACCGTTCGCCCCAATGGTGCCGCAAGTGGGCCAGTCACCTTAGCTAGTTTTCATGGTGTCGAAAATGGGAGACAACCTTGGTTGGCAGATCGTATGGATGGCAGTCAGCGGCGTTTAACGAAAAACTTTGCCGATTTCATCTATAATATCCCCACTAACGCCACCGAACTTGTCATTCAAATTGACGCCGGTTCCAGTTGGTGGAACGAACTTTTGGGATTTGATAATATTCGAATCACTTCCGGACTTGTTTCCCCAATCGCCTTCACTGCGCCAAGTTTAATAGCCGATGATCTGGTGCTCAACTGGTCAGGGGGGACCGCCCCATTCCTTGTTCAAGGTAAATTGAGTTTGAGCGATGAGTGGATAGACCTAAAAACAACCTCAGAGCGCAGCGCAAAAATCCCTTTAGCTGGATTTAATGGATTTTTTCGAGTGAGCGATGGCACCACTAAAACGGTGAAGCTCTTTAAGGCAAGTTTAAGCGGAGCCAATCAGCGCCCGACCCCGGTAAACACCCTTGGTACAGGCACGGGATTGCTCGCTTTAGACGGCTTGTCAGTAAGCTATATTGTCAGTTACCAGAAGCTTTCGTCGATACCGACGGGCTACCACCTTCATGGATTGGCTGCGGCAGATGTGAACGCCGGCGTTCTACTTTCTCTCACTCCCTCCAGTTCCTTAGGGATTAGCGGAGTCCTATCCGGTAAGGCCACGGTGAGTCAGGCCAATGCGGACGGTATCGCCAGCGGTCGTTCCTATTTTAACATTCACACGCCTGCAAATGGCGGTGGAGAGATCCGTGGTCAGGTGCTGCCATGATCAATTAATTTCTTAGTTTTTTACAGTTGAGTAACTGTGATTCAGGCGGGATTGGGCGATGAAACTGTGTGTCATCCTCAATCCCGCTTTTTGTTAAAGAATTCTTCGACGGATCGAACGAAGGCTCAAGATCGCACCCGCCAGCAAATGCAGGCGATCAAAACGCTCGCCAAGTGCTCGGTGGAAGCATCGGTCGGTCATTGATCAAGTCATCGGCAGGATATCCAGACCGACGCTTGAGTCATCGCGGATCAGCCTTCATCAATTTCTGGTGAGTGAGGCTCTGTTTCTGAATCCCCGCAGGCTTAGGCTACACAGAGGATTTTGTGGACACTCCGACGATCACCGATTTCTAGCTGGGGTGATTCTCCCTGTCGATGGCCCATGAGTTGGCGTCCGAGAGGGGATTGCGGGGTGATGACCATAATTTCTAGGGCATCAACCACGATTTCGGTACCGCCGGCTCGTGCGGCGACAAAGTAACGGGATGTTTCGCCTCGATTTTCGATTTCGACATAGGCACCGAGATCGATGGGAGCTCCGAGCTTAAAGTTTTTTGGTTCCATCGCGGCGATTTGGTGGATGGACACCTCAATCTCGGCGGCTTGCTTGGATTGACCTCGAGCGAGGTAAGAAGCTTCGAGACCTCGAGTATCGTATTTATTCTCCGCCTTGCTTTGTTCGTGGGTCGCCTCAGCGCGCGCAATGGTGGCGGCCTTAAAATACAAGGCGAGGTCGGCGGTCAGTTTTTCGACCACTTTTTGAATGAGAGCCTGTTTGTTCACGGTTTCGGCTGGAGATTGAACGCGGAAAGAGACTCCGGCGAAACCTGTAAAGCGATGTGAATCCAATTTTCGTTCTGGGAGTTAGGCTAATGATGGGTAGATTGCTTCTTGCAATGAGTACACGTGATCCCGAATCGACCATGGCTGTCTTTTTGGACTTGGAGAATATCGCACTCGGGGCTAGGGACGCCCACTTTCCGAGGTTCGATATTCAAAAAGTCCTCGAAAGACTCCTTCTCAAGGGTCATATCGTGGTTAAAAAGGCCTACTGCGATTTCGACCGGTACAAAGAATTCAAGCGCGATCTGCACGAGGCGGCTTTCGAATTGATCGAGATCCCGCACCTTCGACAGTCGGGGAAAAATTCCGCTGATATCCGCATGGTCGTCGACGCTTTGGACCTTTGTTATACCAAAGGGCATGTGGATACGTTTGTGATTTTAAGCGGCGATTCTGATTTTTCGCCTTTGGTGAGCAAACTCCGGGAGAATGCCAAGACAGTGATTGGTCTTGGGGTGAAGAATTCAAGCTCGGATCTTTTCATCAATAACTGCGATACCTTCATCTACTATGATGATTTGGTTCGGATGGCGCCGGCCCGAACACGCATGAGACCCCCGGCCCAACCCTCGCCGATGAGTCGGCCTCAATCGTCGGGTTCGTCGGGTTCGTCGGGTTCGTCGGGTTCGTCCTCAGCCGCTAATGCCTCTTCGGCCTCAGCGTCGGCAGATCCAAAGAGTGTCTCCATGGATAAGACGCTGAATCTCGTGGTGGAGACTTTGGAGGATATGGCCGATGAACGGGACGAAGACCAGTTAATCTGGGGTTCGATGATCAAGCAGGCTATCCAGCGGAGAAATCCGGGGTTTAGTGAGCGAACACACGGTTTTAGATCGTTCAATGATCTGCTGAAAGAAGCTGAAAAACGTGGACTATTGGACTTGGAAGCGGATGCCAAGTCGGGCGGTTATATTGTGCGCCCAGCGGATTAAATTCCTTTAGCCCATGAGAGGTCCGAAATGAAAGTGAAGTGGCTCCGCTCTTTAAGCTCAGGCCAAAGTTAAACTGATGAGGGCTGAGGTTAGCTGATCTGAGTTCGATCGTCAGTGGCTTTGCGGGGGAGAATTGAGACGAAGACCTCCAACTTAGGCTCAACAGGGCTACCGTGAATGGAGTTAAAATTTGAGGGTTATTTGAGCCGCGACTAAGTTTTCACCTTGTTGAAGAAAGCTGTCTTGGTGACTGTAACTGTACTGAAGTTTAGTCTGTAGATGCCGAGTTAAACGCCAACCGGCAGCGACATCGACCTTCCAAAGATCTCGGTCCCACGGTTCTTGCTGACCTTTGCCGTTAGCGACATCACCGAAATACTGTTGGTTCCAGCGTAGTGCACCAAAGAATTGAGGGCTGAACGCATACTTGGCCTCGACAAAATAGGCGAGGGTATTGGCATCACCCACCGATGGAATCTCGAACTGGGAAATAAAAACTTCTGACCAAATCTGCAAGTGGCGCCAAGCAAAGCTAGCGTCGACTGCAACAGTTGATTGAAGAAAGTCACCGACATCTGTGCCTCGAGGCAGTGTGCTCTGGGCTATCGGTTGCATGTAGGCCCCTTGACTCAGGGAAGTGCCAAAGTTCCAAGAGGCAGACGGTCGAATCCCAAGTCGACCGCTGACAGTGGGATTGCTCCAACCATGGTTGCTGGCATCCCAAATACTCGATCGAGAGGAAAGCGAGGCGTTCTTCACTTCAAAGGCATAGTCAAACTGATCGATTCGTCCAAACGTACTGAGACCACTGGCATAACTTGGACCCCAAACTAGAGGACCCCACAGCGTTTTACGGTCTGCTACATCTCGTCGACTGAGCATTCCAGCGATGGAGGGTGGCGCCGATTTATCGCTCACGGCGATCACATTTTCGTAGGGCACCGGAGCCGTAATAAATGGATTTTCCCAGCTAAGATGTCGATCAACCCATCGCCCGACTACGGTGGCAAACTTGCCCGCTTGCAGATTGAACCTGCCTTCTTCCCTTGGGGTCCAACGGATCAGATATTCGTCCAAGCGCACATCGCCTGTGCTCCGTTTAAGTCCAGGATCAAAACCTCGGTCGGCTCGGCTCTGCACAAATGCGTGCAACTGGGGGCCCAATTTCGCATCTAAAAAGAGCGAGAACCGGGGATTAAAAAAGAAAGAGTCGGTGGGATAAATTAAACCCGGCGGCAATCCATCCAAACTGTACCCTTCCAGATCGAGGCGACCACTCAGATCTAGGCGAAAGGTTCCGTCTGCTGATTGCACAAAGAGGGAATCATCCAGTCGATCGAGAACTTCTTGCGCTGCCAATGGGGTTAAGCTCGTACTTAATCCGATCGCCCAACCGAGACACCAGGTTCCACCCGCAATAATGGATCTCCATAGGCTGTAGTGTGGCAGGCGCACGGACTGGGTTGGACCGTCTACACTTTTTTTATTGGGCATCATAAAGTTGAAACTTCCGATCGTTTACCAGCGAGGCAATACGCTTGAATGATCTCTGAAAATCCTTTGAGTCGTAGTGGTAAGAGTGGAGTGCATTCAGACAGTTCGCCCAATCGCTCTCGGGTTATTTCATCAATCACACACTCCATCGGCCTGGCAGCCCCACACAGGCGCGATGCCAGATTCACTCGGTCGCCGAGTACGGTATAATTGAGTCGATCATTCGATCCCATGCATCCGACCACGACGGTTCCGGTGGCCACTCCAATCCCAACGTCGATGGGATGCACAGAAGTCAGGTTCAGTTGGCGACGTTCTTCCACCATTCTCAAAGCACATCGGGCGGCGTTAGAAGCGTCATTTCCATACGATTTTGGAGCTCCAAAAATCGCCATAATTAGATCACCGACAAACTTATCAACGACCCCGTTGCATTCATAAACGACCGCCGTCAACGCGCTCATATGTTCGTTTAATAGAGCAATAACTTCCACGGGTGGCATCCCTTGGGTCAAGGCTGTGAATCCACGAATGTCACAGAATAAAACGCTGACCTCTCTTAGTTCGCCGCCTAAGACTACCTCCCCTTTCATTAGGGCCTCAGCCACCTCACGGTCCGCTACTTGGGATAGAACCGATTGGTACCGCTTACTCAGAGCGAGCCCGTCGGCCATCTCATTAAATGAAGCCGCTAACTCGCCCACTTCATCCATCGATCGTATGGGCACTTTATAGTGAAAATTGCCTCTGCGGATTTCGTTAGTTCCGAGGACAATTTGCTGAAGAGGAACAGTTAATCCGTGGGACAAAAGCCAAATGGGCACTAGTGCTCCAGCCATCGCAATCAAACCCAAGCAACCGATCTTCATTCGTAAATCTTTCTGCTCTACTAAGAGTCCTTGCATTGAGAACAAGCAAACTTGATAGGCCAACGGAAAAGAGTTTCCTGCAGGGATTGCCGTATAAAAAAGACGGTGAGGAACTCCATTGATGTCCACCGTTCGATAGTACGATTCCTCTGCCTTGCTCGATAGTTCGTAAGTGACTTTTTGCGCCACCGCTTCCAAAGCGGATTTAGGTATTACTTCTGAATAAAAATTTTTATCGAGCCAAATACCACTGAGAACCCCGTTTGAGTCAATCGCCCCTTCACTTACCGCACCTCCGCTGGGCAATCCTACAATGAGTGCCCCCACTGCCGCTTCATTCGGATCATTCACAACGGGGGTGATGTTATATTTGCGAAGGATATTGGATCCATCGCTTGAATCCGCCAAATAACCGGATTCGGAACGACCTCTCTTCTCCTCGCCCTTCTTTGCTAATAGAGCCTGAAGCCCTTGCGGCCGAAGTTGAGTTTGAGGATCCTTGCCTGAAATCCCAAACCGAGGATCTGCGGTCGGAATGAGGTGACCCTCAGCGTCCAAAAAGCGGATCAAAGGCACGTTCAGCCCTGACTCAGAACTCGACTCAAGCAACGAACGAGATTCGGTGAAGATGTTGTCATAGATAAGTTTGGGATCGCCCTCACCCAACGCGCTAATAATCCGAGGTGATCGAGTTATCTTTCCTATTTGAATGGCAGTTGCAGTAGTTTGAATGCGCTGACGCTCTAAGAATGAAGCCGCTTGTATTTTAAATTGTCCTTCAAAAAGACGTTGGTAAACTCCCGCAACTCGTTGCTGAACCAGCAAAATTGTGGCTCCGGTAACGCTGCCAACGACTAAGGTCATCGACAGCATCAATCGGGTTCGAAAACGCAGGGCCATCATGGCACTGGCTGAAGCTTACCCACCTGCAATGTCTCTCCATCCCGAAGGTTGACCGATTTTTCTAAGGAGGTCTTTTCGTCAATCCAAACCTTCAATTTGAACTGGCCCGCAGGCAAACCGCTTAACTTAAAAGAACCATCGGGTCGGGTCACAACGAAGTGTGGGGTCGCTAAAACTAAAATTGCACCGCGCATGTGTTCATGAATGTCGCAGAATAACCGAACGACGCCGATTTTATCAAAGATCATCCCTGCCGGTGCTTCATCCTTACGATAACGGCCCAGATCAAAGCGACGCACTTTAGAATAGGAAAAGACGTTATGGTAGTCGTCATCCTCATTCGGAAATTCCACTCGGGTACCCACACAAATGGGCAAAATTGAATGTTCAAATTGGAAACGCTTTTGGCTCATTTTTAGAATATGAGGGGTGTTGGTCTTAGCAAATTCGCCCTCCAGAAAAACGACAGCCACGGTGAGCGGTGCTGGCGCTACTCGAGGCATCGCGTGATAACGAACCGCTGGAGCGGTTGATTTTGCGGTCGGCAACTCAACGGAACCCTCGATACTCGCATCCCCAAAGACGTTGCTGGTGACCCAAAGTAACCACCACCCATAGAGCCTCATCAGGCAAAGGATTCGAAAACTGAAGGACGTATAATTTGATTTGATGATTGTGAATAATCTACCCAAAAAATTTAGGCAACTTGGATTGTCAAAACCTCGCTTCTTTAATTCGGCTTACCCAAAATCTTTGGTTTTTTTTCAGAATTAGTAAGTTTTTCCTAGGCTCGATCCAGCCTCTTTTTGCCCAGAGACTTTACTTCAACCTCGGATTTCTCGATGATTTTGGAATTAGCCAATCAATAAGGACCGGAGCCCATTTGTGCTTTTGATCAATGAATTCAAGTTTCACAGGCAAGGGATTCGTTTCTCGGTTCATCCCGCACTGTTCCCAATCGGTCAGTGCTCTCTAATTTCCATTAAAAAATCGGAGTTTCGTCAGTGTTTGACTCTTGGAATGTTCTTTTTTTTTGGATGGATTCTACTGACCAATCATTTAGTGGGTCAGTGGCCCGAATCGACCCCGCTCCCCGTGCGAACTCCGCGCAGCGGACCGCTCTTTGAATCGATTCCAAGTGCGCATTCGGAACTCAATTTAGTACATCAACTGCCTGAGTCTATCCCAGTCACCTTGATGCAAGAACAGGGTGCCGGAGCGGGCATTTGTGCAGGTGATATCGATGGAGATGGCCTGCCAGATCTGCTGATTTCAAATTACAACAAAGGCTGCCGCCTTTATCGCAATCTTGGGCACTGGAAATTTAGTGACATTACCGATCAAGCCGGCCTCGAGACCACCCAGCGCTGGTGTGGAGGGGTGGCCATGGTGGATATCGACAACGATGGTGATTTAGATCTCTACATCTGCTGTCTCAACGCACCGAATTTGCTCTTTATTAATCGAGGTAATGGGAGCTTCACAGAGCAGGCAGTGGCTTACGGACTTGCTTGGACTGGGGCCAGTGTGATGGCTGCGTTCTGTGACTATGACCGTGATGGGCAATTGGATCTTTATCTATTGACCCATCGAAACCCCTATGGCCGCGAGGCCCAGTTACCACGGGATACTCGAGAAGCTGTCGCTCGAGGTATTTTGCTCCGCACAACTCAAGGTCGATTTGAGATTGCCCCAGCCTACCGTGAGCTTTTTGCGCTAACCGAAAAGGCGGAAGGAAGGGCTGAATTGAGCATCGTTGGAGAAGCCGACCAGCTCTTCCGGCAACTTCCCAACGGACACTTCACCAATGTCACCGAGCACGCAGGCATCCGAGGCAACGATATCGGATTGGGTGTCAGTTGGTGGGATTACGATGGGGACGGTTGGCCGGATATCTATGTCGCCAATGATCATAAAACCCCCGATCGACTCTGGAAAAACCAAAGAGACGGCACCTTCAAAGACTTTACCGCAATTGCCTTACCGCTTATTCCCTTTTCGTCGATGGGGACAGATGTCGGTGATGTCAATAATGATGGTCGGCTCGATCTAATCGCCACCGATATGGCTGGATCATCCCGAGAGCGACGGATGCAGATTGATCAAGATCCCGAGAAGAATCGTTGGTTTCTAGAGCACTCGGTTCCTCCGCAACTTTCTCGTAATTCCCTCTTCCTCGCTACCGGCCTAGATCGAGTGCTGGAGGCAGCGCGATTGACCGGACTCGACGCGTCTGATTGGACTTGGTCGCCTAAATTTGGTGATTTTGATAACGACGGATGGGTTGATCTCTTCATCGCCAATGGGATGTCGAGGGATTTTTTAAACGGCGATTTACTCGCAAAAATGGCTCAACCGAGGCAACTCGGGTGGCGACATCAATCCCTGCTGAAGGAGACAAATCTAGCCTTTCGCAACCGGGGTGAACTGCACTTTGTCAGAAGCGAAGTCGAGTGGGGGTTGAATCAATTGACCGCCAGTTTTGGAACCGCGGTGGCCGACTTTGATCAGGATGGAAATCTGGATTTAGCGGTGATGAATTTGGGTGGGTCTGTTGCTTTGTATCGTAATCGAGAAGCGGCAAATCATCGGATGACTCTGCGGCTCAAGGGAACTCGGAGTAATCGTTGGGGAATCGGGGCCGTGGCAACGGTAGAGACGCAGCAAGGCTTACTGACCCGGACCATTAGTCTGACGAGCGGATTTATGTCGGCAAATGAACCCCTCCTCCATTTCGGACTTTCATCCAATAGCAGTGTGCGATGTCTCACTGTCGAGTGGCCGAGTGGGGGCCGACAGCAGTACAAAAACCTACCCGCAGACCGCGCGTATACACTCACTGAACCAGAAACTCGGTCGACGCCATCACCGGTAATTGCTCAGACAAATACTTGGCTAATTCCCTCCAAAAGCCTCGAGGGCTTTGGTCATTCAGCGGGCGTCGATGCTGATGCTAATCGACACGCTTCTTTGCCGTGGAGATTTTCGCAAAGGGGACCGGTTATGGCTGTCGGCGACCTCAATGGCGATGGGTTCGATGATTTTTATCTGGGTGGTTCGAAGGGCGAATCAGGGATTTTAGGGGTTCGACAACTCGACGGTTCTTTTCGACGCATTCGTTTACCCGCCTTTGAGGCTGATCGCGGTCCCGTGGACTCAGGCGCGCTTTTTTTCGATGCAGACGGCGATGGTGACTTGGATTTATATGTTGTGGCGGGAGGCGTGGACTCTCCGGTTGGGAGCCCTTTCGCCAAAGATCGACTCTATCTTAATGACGGTCAGGGAGGATTCAATCGCGCCTCATCGAATACCCTGCTGGGTGAGGCCCAAGAAGGAAACGTGGTCTGTGCTGGAGATTTTGATCGAGACGGCGATCTTGATCTTTTTATTGGTGGCGGATCGGTTCCGGAAAATTATCCACTGGCCCGCCGGAGTCGACTGCTTCGCAATGAGCAAGGTCGGTTTAGGGATATCACTGATCAGCTCATTCCCGAGTTAAACCGAGTAGGTGTCGTCACCGGTGCGGTGTGGTCTGATGCCAACGGCGACGGGAGATTGGACCTCGTGATTACCTGCGAATGGGGGAAGGTAAGTTTGTTTTTGAACGACGCTGACCACTTCGAAAATGCAACCGCATCTTCCGGATTTGGGGCGCGCCCGGGTCTTTGGCAATGCGTTCTAGGCTGTGATGTCGATGGGGATGGCGACATAGATTATATCACCGGCAACTTCGGCTTGAACTCTAACTATCGAGGCACAGTCCAAGACCCGCTTTTTCTGTATCGAGGTGATTTGGAAGGGACAGGTCAAACTAACCTACTGCTCGTCCAGTCGGAGGCTGGCGTTCTTTATCCTCAGTCGAGTCGACGCAGTTTGCTCGCATTATTTCCTTCATTGGGTGAAAAGTATCCGACATTTGAATCTTTGGCTAAAGCTTCGATGAATCAACTTTTTGAAGTTGAGCACTTAAACCGGGCTGAAAAGTTTCAGATCAATACGCTCGAATCCGGAGTGTGGATCAACGATGGCAAGGCCCACTTTCGCTTCGTGGCCTTACCGGTCGAAGCTCAACTGGCCCCTTCTTTTGGAATGGCCACGGTGGATCTGGGTGGCGAGGGATATTTTGACCTTTTTTTAGCACAGAATTTTCGTGCCAAAAGCCAATTAGGTCCTTTGGACGGCGGGGTCGGCTTGATGTTACGCGGCCTAGGAACTGGTGAGTTTAAGGCCATTGCACCGACGGAAAGTGGATGGATAATTCGGGGCGACGGACGGAGCGTGGGTGGGTGCGATTTGAATCAGGACAGCTTACCGGATCTCATCGTCGGGAGCGACGGGAGCGACTGGTCAAGCTTTCAGAATCAGGCCCCAAAAAGGGTGGGTCAAAGCCTCGCTGCTTTTGAAATCCGTTTGCGAGGTCGAAGCGGGAATCCCTTCGGTATCGGCAGTTCGGTTTCGATTCAGTATCGGGACGGTTCGCAGCGCACTGCCGAGGTTTATGCCGGAGGAAATCGATGTGCTTCAGCGGGGGCCAGCCTGTACTTTCCCTACCGTATAGACTGTCCACCCATCCAGGTGAAAGTTCGCTGGCCCGACGGTAAACGCACTGCGACCGCTCTAAAAATCCTCAAACCGATTCAGATTCTTGCTCAAGATTAAGCCGAGTCTCCGTGCGGACCAACCAAATCACTCATGCAAAACACCTACTGCTGACCCGTCTTTCAATCCCTTTTCTGGATCTTTTTTGAGGTACTTCGACGTTTTCGGTGGGTGATCAGAGGGTTGGCAATCTGCGCTTCCCAGCTACGAACTAGAGCGGGGGCCTCGGGTATTTATCGGGAGTAATCGGGTGAACTATGGGGCAGACTCAGAACTCCTGACTTGGATGGAATTGCAATGAACCGCTCTCGAGCAATCCCATAGCTCTCTTGATTTTTGGAAATCTTGGGATGCTATGCGTCAATTCGAGGCGGTGCGTCGTTTGACCTCTGCATCCGGATGAATGCCGAACCAGCAGAAGGCACCGAGTAAACAGATCGCCCCGCCCAAGCTGATACCCCAACTCCAGCCCAAGATGCCGCCAACCCAAGGCGTCACTACTGGCGCGAGGAGGCCTCCCACATTCCCTCCGGTGTTGCAGATGGCCGCCGCCGTGCCGCCCTTGGATCGCCCGATGTCCACAGCCGTGGCCCAAATGGGTCCCTCGCTCGCTCCAAGCGCAGTATGGGCTAGGGCAAACCAGACTACGATCCAGACCGGATCTCGGCAGATCACCCCTAGACCTAGCAGAATTGCGCTGGCTGCCATCCCGCCCCCGGCAACGAGCGATCGTCCGCGCCTTACACCTAATTTCGAACTCCAATGAGCCGAGATCCATCCCCCTAGCGGCATGCCGATCGCTAAAGCAACCTGAAGGAATCCCGCGTAATATTTGCTGGTGGCGCCACCCAGATTGAGAACTTTATCGAAGTAATACTGCATCCAATACACAAACAGGTATTGGAAGTAACCCACGGCAGAGTAGCTTAGGGTCACCAGCAGGAGACTGCGGTTGCAGATCAGGTCTCGCCAGCCGATCTCGTCTCCTAAGTTCTTCGTTACCGAGACTACACCCGACTCAATCCAGGCTCGCTCCGTAGCGTTTACCTGAAGATGAGAGCTAGGCGTGTCCGTAGAGTTTAGAGACCAGATAATCGTAATTGTTGCCGTGACCCCTGCGCAAATTACGAAGCCTGTGGGCCAACCTACGCGAGCGATGAGTGCGCCAAATCCAGGATAACTCGCCGCCACCCCCGCGATCGCGGCAGCGGTAACGATGCCATTGGCCCAACTGCGCTGCCCAGCAGGGAACCAGTGAGCCACCGCCCTCGCTCCGGCAGGGTGCAAGGGGCTACTGATGCAGCCCATTGCTCCTCGGGCGAGAATCAGGCCTATCCAGAGAGAGCCTCCTGCAAGGCCGATCCATCCCAAGATGCCGGTTAAGGCCGCGAACACCGCTGAGCCGAACCCCACCAGCATGAGCGCTCGCCTTGGACCGAACCGATCGATAAAGACTCCCCCTGGAATCATGCAGATCGAATACACGAGCAAAAATGAGGAGTACACGCCCCCCATCTGCACCGGATTGATACCGTAGCGCTGCATGATCTGGTCTGTGCCAGCCACCGACATACTCGATCGATTTAGATGGCTGATGAAGCACAGAGCCATGACCATAATAATCATCCGCCACCGAACGTGAGTCATGGGATTTTCGGGGAGGGGCTTCATTTTTATTGGGGAAAACTTTACTGGGGAGATCTTGGAAGAACATCGCCTCATCGGCCTCGGAGCGTCAAGGATCGCGAGGTGCTTGCGGGACGGAATTCCTATTAGGAATTTGTCTTTCGCTCGCGGAGAGATCCACGGAGACTCCGGCTTCTCCATAGGGTAACTCGATTGAAAACAGATCAAATATCATGAAGATTGAAGCGGTCGATTTCTACTACTTGTCCATCCCGCAGGTGTTGGATGTAGGCGACGGAAGCCAGGACGCGTTGCTGGTTCGCGTGCGTGCGGGAGATTATGAGGGATGGGGGGAGTGCGAAGCCTCGCCGCTGGTCTCAATGGCGAGTTGGAACTGCCCGATGTCTCACAGCGCATGCAAGCCGGTGAGCGCCTCCGTGCTGGGGCAGAAACTTGATGACGTCGATGATTTGCATCGAGTGAATCGTCTGGTTCGCGCGCAGAGTCTGGACCTCCTTCAGGCCGACCACACACTTTCCGGGGTCGACATTGCTCTTTGGGATTTGTTGGCGCGTGCCAAGGGTGCCCCCGTCTTTCGCCTCTTGGGGTATCAGAAGTCATTCCCCAAGCTCGCTTACGCCTCCCAGCTTTTCGGTGACGATCCTAGCATTACTTTTCAGCGTGCTTGCGACGTGAGGAAGGCTGGCTTCCGGGCCGCTAAGTTTGGCTGGGGGCCGTATGGTCTAGGAACGTCGCAGGAGGATGCTGACCAAGTGGAAGCTGCCCGAGAAGGGCTAGGCCAAGACGGTATCCTTCTCGTGGACGTCGGAACGGTTTGGTATGAGGATGTCGCTCGCGCAGAGCAAAGGATCGCTACCTTAAAGAAGTGCCGGGTGGGTTGGTTGGAAGAGCCCTTCGTGTCGGGCGCATTCAAAGCCTACCATCGGTTGGCTCAGTTGGCACCCGAGGTGCCCATGGCTGGGGGAGAAGGATGTCATACCGTCCATCAAGCCATCAACATGATCGACTATGCGGGCTTGGGTTACATCCAGATCGACACTGGACGGGTGGGCGGCATCACATCGGCCAAGCAAGTGGCCGACTACGCCGATGCCAAGGGGGTGCGCTTTGTTAATCACACCTTCACCACTCACTTAGCATTGAGTGCCTCATTGCAGCCTTATGCTGGCCTAGAGAAACACGATATTTGCGAGTATCCCTTTGCCCCTTCTTCACTCGGACGCGACTTTACCACCACCAAGCTCCTGCCGGATTCCCAGGGATGGGTGAACGTGCCGAGCTTGCCCGGACTCGGGGTTGTCCCGGACACCGCCGCGTTGAAACCGTACCTTCAAGAGGTCGAAATACTTGTCGGTGGCAAGACAGTCTTCCGCAGCTCAACTTTCGATCCAATGGGTGGGTCCGCTCCCTCGACTGGAGCGTTGTTGTGAATGAATTGACCAAGCAGTTCTGGTGTTTTGATTGACTTACGGCGCCCACCCATTCAAAATTTCAAGTCAACTTCCACATCGTGCGCAAACGCTACCTGCATAGGGGAGCGGTGTGAAGTCAACTGACCATGCATCCAGATCGCTTATTAGGAGATCAACGCCCGGCACTTCGGGGTTTCACTCTGATCGAACTGTTGGTCGTCATCGCCATTATTGCGATTCTGGCGGGCATGTTGCTGCCCACGCTGGCCCGGGCACGGGAAAAGGCCAAGCGGATCAACTGCGTCTCCAATCTCAAACAGCAAGCGCTGGCTTTTCATCTTTATGCGGATGATTTCCGCGACATCTTCCCGACCGCCGATCAGACGACTGCGTGGAAACTGGACGCACTTTATGTCATGAGCAAAGACCAAGGCCTGACTCTGATCAGCTACGGCATGGCCGGCGGTGCCGTCCGCAAAAACGCGGCTGAATTCGAGGCCGACATCAAACAGAAAAAAGTCCTTCCCACCACGTGGCGGTGTCCGTCCCGAAATGACGCGCCCCGGCTCTTCGACGAAAAGGGACTGTTGCATATCGATAATTATATGATCCTGACCGGTCTTCGCGGTACGGGTTTGAACCCGGACCCACGTTTTAAAGGAACCCGTTCGCCCGCTAAATCCTCGGATCCCCTAGGTCCCATCAGCGGGGATCACACGCTGGTGTTCCCCGCCCAGAAGGCTTGGACATCCAACCATGGCAGCAAAGGCCCGGTGCCGATTCTGGGGCAGGTAGATTTTTCAAATACGCCCTCGGGTCTCAACGAAGCGTTTAGCGATGGCCATGCGGAATGGATTTCCCAAGCTCGGGTTCCTCGGGCCGCCGCTGGAACTTTCGCGAAATCGATGTGGGTCTCCGGATGGCCTTGGGATTGGGGATGGGCAGAATAAGGCGCTCAATCTACTGACAGGAAATTGCTTTTTTCACGGGGAGGGGAAAAGCAGTTTACTTGGAACTACTCCGTCAAACTGGGCGACATCCCTGAACCCTCGCAGACCGTGACTTTCGGGGAAAATAAGTCCTCCTCACCCTAGGCTTACCTGGACTTCCTTCAGGGCGAGGGTGACGGTGATGACATTAACAAAGTGGAACTCGGCAGTCACGGCTCAGGTGGCTCTCGGTCGGGAAAATCCAACTTCGGCTTCGTCGATAGAAGCGTGCGATCGCTCGGGCTTGGACAATCGATCACTCCGATCGACCTCTGGTCAGCCACGGCCGCCTCCCGAAAACTGCCTCCTGTACCTTTTAGTCAGATCAAGTAACGGGCAGGTTAAAGAACCAACCTCTACCGGGCTTTTTGCCAATCCTTGACCGTGCTCCAAGCAATCCCTTGAAGGAAAGACGCCTCCTCCGCTGAAACACCTTCCGGACAGTACGGCAGCCCGGTTGGATTTACCCCAAGGACGACTGCATAGATCACACTGGCAGCGAGGTACGTGCCGTGAATCGTCTCGTGCTCCCGGTCCGGTCCCAGCATGGCCAAGCCCGGTCGCGTTTCGAGAGAACGCCGGAAAGCCGCCCCCACCGGTGCCACGGGCAGGCTCAACTCCTTGCTAATCGCTCGGTGCGCCTGTTCGATCTGGTCCAAGCCAACCCACTTCAAGCGCTCGTAAGGCCACGCCATAAACAGCGCCGTCCGCCCTCCCGCCGCTCGGATCTCCCGGTCAAAAAGCCGGACCTGCTCAAAAAACGGCGCCACCTCATGTTCCGTCAGCTCCGGGATATCTTCCTGAAGAATCACCAAATCGTAATGGCCGTCGCGGATTTTCTCATGCACCCACTTCTCCCCCTGCAGAATCTTCAACGTCGCTCCACCTTTCGCGGCCCGATCGGTCTTTGGCGTCAGCAGCGGGTTGGCTGATTCCGCCAACTGTCTGAAATGATTCTCCAGCCCACCGTTGTAATAAGTGAAACTGTTACCCACAAATAGGATTCGATTCGGAGCTTTCAAGACAGGGGATGATGCACTGGGAACGCGGCGACACGCGGCGCACAAAAAGGCCATCGCCAAAATCAAGGTATGCCCTCGGTGTTTCACTCCGCCAAAATAAGCAACAAGGCATCGCTCGGTCAATGTCGCCCAGGGGGACCCAAACCCGCACCACTCAAGTTCCTCCCATTGACGCAATCGACCGTTCCTTTCTATGCTCCAAGGAGGAAACATCCTTACGAAACCCGACACGTTGCCGCGGAAGATATGATCCTCACCAAACTGGCCAGCGAGCCCTCCGAGCTGGCCGGCATCCTCGCGTTGCAGACCATGAACCTGAGAAAAAATCTCAGCGAAACTGAGGCTGCCCAACAGGGGTTTTTAATCGCCGAATATGGGCCGGACTACTTGAGCCTGATGAACCAGAGCCAACCCTCGGTCATCGCCTTGGACGGCGATCGCGTCGTGGGCTACGCCTTGGTGGCCACCCAAGCCGTTCGGGATGGACACCCCCTCTTGGCCGACCTGTTCCACCAAATTGATCAACTTCACTTCAAGGGCGAACCATTGAAGGGCGCAAATTACGTCGTCGTGGCTCAACTCTGCGTGGCCAAGGAATACCGGGGCATCGGGTTGGTCGGGCGGCTGTACGGACACTTCAGGGACTCCCTTCAAACCCACTACCGGTACACTGTCACCGACATCGCGAAACCCAACCAACGCTCTCTCCAAGCCCACCTCAAAACCGGCTTTCAAGTGATCCACTCCATCAACTTCGAAGGCCTGGAGTGGAACGTGGTCCTCTGGGATTGGACCGCCCATGGGTCCTAAAGTGACTGATAGGAAATTGCTTTTTTGAGGCGGAGTTCAACAGCACGTGACGTCGGCTCATGCCGGATTCGCTTTGGAACCGGTGGAGGCCATGATCGTTCAAGGACCGCGGTCGGATTTTTTCTCAAGAGTCATTCTCGGATGCCAGAATGACACCATGTCCACTCAATACGAGTTGTCTGCAGACAAATCCTCGATCACCGGTACTGGAAAGGCTTGGCCGACGGACCACATTTATTCTTGGATCTGTATCAAAAGCGAATATGAGAGAACAACCATCGAACTGCAAATCGCCTCACCCTTCGACGGATTCATGACTCTAACTAAATGATCCACGGGCCATCTTCCCCAGAGTCAATTGTTTACGCATGATGAAGAAGTTCTGCATCTCAGGAGCAGTCCTCTTGGTTTTAGGTCTGCTCCTGGCAACATTCCGTTTCCGTTCAACGCGTACTGGGATTCCCGGCTCCTTGGAATCCGAAGTCAACGCCTCCAATCTGGTCCCGACGGGAGTTAAGTTTTCCTGATTGCCATTCCAGATCAGGATACCGCACGGCATCGGCACCGTCCGCTGCCGGCTTCATGGCCGCGGGCTCGTGGCGGCAAGGATGCGGGCAAGTTCCGACTGGAGCCTGATCACGATTTCGCCTTTGCCCGCCGCAAGATTGTTCGTTTCTCCTGGGTCCTCGTTGAGGTTGTAGAGTTGGCCGGGCGGCTCGTTCAGAGCTGGAACGATGGGGCTGCCGGGACGCATGAAGAACTCGGGTTCGCGACCTTCGATCCATTTCCACGGACCGGATCGGATCGATTTGCCGATGATGAGAGACTCCCGCACGGGCTTGTTCTCCGGTTGGGTGCCGAGCAGGATCGGCAGGAAGCTAATACTGTCATGGTCGGCCTCCGAGGGCAGTCTGGCTTGGGTCACTTCCGCCAGCGTTGCCATCAGGTCGGTGAAACAGATGAGTTGCGCACTCGTCGAACCAGGTTTCACCTTGCCCGGCCACCGGGAGATGAACGGCATGCGATGCCCGCCTTCCCAGAGCGAGTTCTTCATGCCGCGCAGACCGCCGACAGAATCGTGCCCGGTGCGTTTCACATCTTCGGGATACCAGACGGGGCCATTGTCGGACGTAAAGATGACCAGCGTGTTGTCGGCGAGCTTGGTGTCCTTGAGCGCCTGAAGCACCCGGCCGATCATCGCATCGACCATCGTGGCGAAATCGCCATACATGCCGGCTTTGCTTCGGCCCTGAAACTCTGGCGATGGCAGCCAAGGCGTGTGTGGACCCGTGGGTGCAAAGTAGAGCATCAGGGGCTTTGCTGCAGACGACTTCGCGTGATCGCGAATGACAGCGATTGCCTCGTCGGTGAGTCTCGGGAGCACATCCTTCAACTCCAAGCCCGGCGCGATGCCCCCGCCTAGCCAGAACTCGCCCTGGATTCGTGCCAACCCTTCGGTGTGATGCTCGGCGATCTCGCTCGTTGGAGGCGTCAACGCAAGATCCCCGCGCAGATAGAAATAGGGCGGGATGTCAGTCGAGGCGCGAAAGCCAAAGAACGAATTGAAGCCCCGATCTACCGGACCGCCAGCCAGCACCTTGTCGTAGCCATTCTGCTGAAACCCGAGATGCCATTTCCCCACCATGGCCGCGCGATAGCCCTGCGATTTCAACAGCGAGGCAATCGTCACTTGGCCCGCCTCGATCAATGGCCGCTTCGCCCACTTTGAAACGTCGGTGCGTAATGGATACCGCCCGGTCATCAGCCCGTAGCGCGACGCATGGCAGAGCGGACCCGGCGCGTGGGCATCGGTAAAGCGGATCCCTTCCCGCGCCAGACGGTCAATGTTCGGCGTGGCGATCTTCGAATGAGGATTGTAGCATCCCGGATCGCCATAGCCCATGTCATCTGCGAGGATGATGAGGACGTTCGGCTTGCTGGCGGGCTTGGCTGCTTCCGCGCCGTGTGCAGCCAGAGATGGCAGCACGAGGGCAGTGGGAACGGCGTGCACGAGCATGGCCATCATCACGAACCTGCGCCAACCACTACGCGCCTGGTGCTTTATGTCGTTCTTCATTCTTGGAGATCCTGGCCCGTCGTGTTCGGAGCGAACCCTATGACGATGAGGCCCAAGAGGTAAATCAGTCCGCAGGTCGCGCCTGCTCTTGGATCGGATCCGCCCATCGCCGCGAACAACGCGCCTGCGGCCATAACGTCCAGGGCGGTGGCCCATCTAAGCGGCGATCTGTGCGCCGGGAAACTGCCCAGCACCGCCCGGTTCAAGCCAAGAACCAGATTGCTCACCAGCTTCATCTTGGAGGCGCTGCCACAATCCCCAACATGAAGAACCCTGCTTGCGAAACACGTGAACCGGTCATCGCACTGCACCACCGCGCTGCCCATCAGGCCCAGTCCAATCAACCCGATCAGCACGCGATCCGAAGCCTCCGCCGGCGCAGCAACCGACGACGTCTGTTGACCAGAGGGTGGCAAGGCCATTCCTTACATTCTAATGACCGGGCCCGACTGTGAACATACTAAAACTGCCGATTCTCCTACGGAAGGTCAGTGGCACGCCGCAGAAAAAGAAAATGCCGCCGAACTTCGCGAGGTTGCCGCCCTGGCATAGAGACTCCCCGCCTTGGTCGTCCTTCGAGACAGCGTTGTGCGGACGCGGACGCCATCGGCGGCTCTGACTGTGCTGCCGGAAAGGCCCTGAGCGACCAGCAGTTGGTTGAAGTTAGCGGAGTGTGCAAACAGGAAGTCATTGCTTCAGCTACGCTTGTCCAAGGTGCTGTTTGAAGAACGCCACGGTGCGTTCCCAAGCCAACTGCGCGTTTTTCTCATCGTAGCGACCGGTCGAGTCGTTGTGGAAGCCGTGGTTGCACTTCGGATACATCTGCATCGTGTAGTTCGCCTTGGCCGCCTTCAAATCGGCCTCGTACTCGGGCCAGGTGTCGTTGACCCTCTTGTCCAACTCAGCAAGCTGCACCAACAAAGGGGCCTTGATGTTTTTGCGAAGCTCCTTCGCTGCCGGCGTGCCATAGAAGGGGACGCCCGCGCTAAGAGTATCAGGGATGACGGCGGCAAGCATATTGACGATGTACCCGCCAAAACAGAATCCCACGGCGCCCAGCTTTCCGTTGCTCAGTTCGTGAGATCGAAGAAACTTCGCCGCAGCAACGAAGTCCTGCTCAATTTTGACCTTATCCATCGAACTCTGCACTGCGCGGCCATCGTCGTCGTTACCTGGGTAACCGCCTCGCGAATGCAGAGCGTCCGGCGCGAACGCAACAAAGCCCGCCTTGGCCACTCGACGGGCAACGTCTTTGATATAGGGATTGAGCCCCCGGTTCTCATGCACCACTAGCACCACCGGAGCCTTCCCCTTCAAGGCTGTTGGAACCACGAGGTAGCCTCGCCCCTCGCCGTGGCCGTCAGGGGAGGGAAAAACCATGTAACGAGGTTTGATCTCGGGATCATTGAACGAAACCAGCTCCGCATTGGCGTAATCGGGCATCAAGGTTGCCAGAAGAACGCTCATCGTGAAACCGGTCGCAGCCAGCGTCGAGAGCCGGTTCATAAAAGTACGACGGTCGATCACGCCGTGAGCGTATTCGTCATACCAGTCGAATGCCTCCTGCGGAATCGGATGATGGGCAGTCGTGTTGGGTTCGCTGGTGGGCATGGAGTTCATAGCGCCGTTTCTAACCGAAATTGCCGAGGACTCAAGAGCCAAAGTCTCATCGGCCGGGTGGCAATTACCATCGTGCGCTGCTCGATGCACAACGGGCCATGCGAGTCAGGGATACAACGGATACAAGGGTGAGGAATGGGATGCCTGTTAGAAGTGCTCCCTGCGGCTTATTGATAGCAGGAATTTGCTTTTTGACGCGAAGGGTAAAAGGGGGATTTAGTTTTCAAAGGCTACTTTCAACACCCTATTTTCCTTCGAAAAACTAGGTTAACCGACCGTTTTCGAAGCCTGCGTGTTCGAGAACTCGCACCCTGAAATCTCTTGGTCTACTTCTCTTTTTCAATTGATCCAAAAACGAATTCTGACCTCAACCTAAAGCCTTTAACTGCCCCTACTCCTAATGACCTTTAAACAATCTCGAGCCTTCACTCTCCTTGAATTACTCGTGGTCATTGCGATTATTGCCATTTTGGCAGGGATGCTTCTACCGGCCTTGGGTCGAGCTAAAGCTAAAGCCAATGAGATTAAATGCGTCAATAATCTCAAGTAAATCGGTTTGGCCAATTTCATGTATGTCAATGACTCAGGAAAGGTTCTTCCTTACACCTTAAGCGGCGACCTCTGGATGAAGGGACTCTCCTCTCTCTATGCCACAGTGAACTCAGTCCGGATCTGTCCTAAGGCTGTTTACAACGTCAAAAAACCGAGTGGTTCGGCGACAACGGCTTGGGTTTGGGGCAGCGAGGTCAAACTCGGAACCCGCGAACCTCGCTGGGCCGGCAGCTACGCGCTAAATGGCTGGATGTATGCCGGCGATTGGCCAGATGGCGCAGGCCTTTTTCCTAGGGTCAAAAACGCTTTTCGCGCGGAGAACGACATTAGTAATCCGTCCTCGACTCCTGTCTTCAGCGATTCCATGTGGGTAGATGCTTGGCCTCAAGAAAAGGATCGACCGGCTCCCAACTTGCTGGAAGGAGACGCCGGACTCAACGCTGGTCTGTCCCGCATTGTTCTCGACCGACACGGAAGCGGTTCCATGAACGTACCCCGCATCATTCCCACCGGAAGTCGACTGCCCGGATCTATTAATCTTAGCTTTGCTGACGGCCACGCTGGCCCCACGGGTAATGAACTTCTCTGGAGCCTGACCTGGCATAAAAATTGGTCCAATGGCGTGGTTCGCCCTCGCTAAATTTTTGCCTCGCCCCACTCAAGCTTCGAATCTGCGGGTGCATCATTCCACCTCCACTGTGCGCCGTTCGAGCGAACAACACTGAAGTGATTAAACCGAGTGCAACGACGACGCCTAGGGTTACCGTTGGAAATGAGCGACCTCCCCGCCCAAAAACTAAGGACACGCTAGCGGCTACTCCCCAAAAAAAGACGCTCGTCGTTGCCTGATCTGCCGATTCCTCGTGCCTTTGCATCCCCTCTTTTAGAGCCGTAAATCGAGACGGTTCAACTCCTGCTGCCTGATCTCCGGTGAATTTTATTCCAATGGCCGCTAGACCCAAAAAAACGGACCAAAGAAGTGCCACTTTTTGGATATCACGACTTTTAAAAACCCATCCCCAAATCAGTAATGCCATCAGAAAAGGCACACCGATGACAGGGAGGTGATTCAATGCCAAATGCAGAAGCGTCCAGTTCACTTTGGAGAGTGTTACCCCTTTTCACCTGTTTGCATCTTAGAATCGATCGGCTTTTCATCCGGCTCACCTCCACGACATCGCAAAATAAAATGTCGTAAACTAAGACTGTCGTTGCAGAGCCACTACACAGAACGGTCGGGAGAGGATCTGTCCTCTATGACTTATCACCCCTTCATCATCCAAGCTAGAGTGCTGAGTGTTAAATAGATATTCATAATCAATTTGGCGTGCTGACGGCGGCGAGGGCCTCTTTGGCTCGCTGGATTTTACGGAGAATTTCCTCGCCTTCGGCTTTCCAGACGTAGCGCTTCGGTTCGAGATCGCGTTGCGCGAGGTAGGCCTCGATCGATTCGACCAGTTCGCCGATGCTTGCAAAGCTTCCATCACGGATGCAGTCCACCGTCAGGTCGCGGAAGAAGCACTCGACGAGATTGATCCACGAGGACGAGGTGGGGGTGAAATGCATGACGATGCGCTCTACCCCGTGTGCCTTGCGGTGGCGCGGGTTGATCCATTTGATCCAGCTCTTCACCTTCGGATGCTTGTGGGTGGAGTAGTTGTCGACGATGAGATGCAGGGTGAGGCCCGCGGGCGTCTGCTTTTCCAGATGTTTGATGAACTCCAGCCATTCTTGGTGGGTGTGGCGCTCGGCGGTCTGACGGAAAATCTGGCCGTCCAAATAACTGAGGGCGGCGAACAGGGTGACGGTGCCGTGGCGGACGTAGTCGTGAGTGCCGGTCCGCACGCGGTGCGGCCCGAGCGGCAGCGCAGGTTGGGTCCGTTCCAGCGCCTGACATTGGCTTTTTTCGTCACAGCATAACACCAGCGAGCGCTCGGGAGGATTCAGGTAGAGTCCGATCACATCCCAGAACTTGGCTGCGAAATCCTTGTCGTTGGAGACCTTAAAAGGTGCGCGTGACGTGCGGCTTGATGTCGTTGGCGCGCCACAGGCGCTGTACGGTGTTGGCAGAAACGCCTTTGGCCTTGGCCATGCTGCGGGATGACCATTGGGTTCGCCCCGGCGGCGGCGTTGTCGCCTCGGTGATGATGGCGGCACGGGTTTGCGCCGAAATCGCCGGCTTTCGTCCGGAGCGTTTGGCTTCGGCAAGGCCCGCAACGCCGTGCTGCATGAACCGCTTTTCCCACTTGGCCACCACCGGTCGGTTGATGCCAACCTGATCCGCGGTCTGCTGCTGGCTGCGGCCCTCGGCGCGGGCGAGGATGATCTTCGCCCGCCTGACGTCCCGCTGCGCCGCCTTGTTTTTTTTGATCATGGATTGAAGTTCCTGCTGCTGGGCGGGACTGATCGATAGCGGGCGAATCGGACGGGCCATGCGCGCTTTCTACACCTCCCGCTTATTTTGTATAGATATTTCTAACCCGGCAACAGGAGGTAACTTGCCGCCACCTACTTTACCCACGCAGGCCTCCCTCTTTTAGCGGGGCGTGGCAGTTTCGCTGACGACGTTCAACCCGCACTCTCCGTCGAGGAAAGTGTCCGCAGACATAAACACCATCACTACGCCCTCCGACGCCTTCATCAACTTTTTGTTGCTCGAATTACTTCGGAACCGTTGTACGAACTCAAAATGGCTTGGAGTCACCAGGGTTGGGTTTGCGCAGAACACGTCGCCGCTCTCCGCGCACGGGTCGGCGAAATGCGAGAACCGCCTCTGGGTCTCGTAAAAGTTCCGCATCCAGCTCTCGAATTCATCTTCGATGAACTTCTCGCAGCTCCACTTCCTGAGCTTCTTCGCCTCTACGAAACGGTCCTCCCCGCGGTTCGAGAGGCGCAGCAGCCTCATTTTAGAGAAACTCACTTACTCGCCGATCAACCGACGCGACGCCTCATACGGTTCGCCCTGATTGACCTGGACGAGATTCTCGAATACGGGAGCAAGGCTATCGCCGCACTCGTCACACCCGAGAATCGCGCCGCAGCAACCCAGTTTCTCGAAACCCTGCACTCAGCCCTCGCCTTTGTCGGTGGGACTGACGGCACATCGCCTCAGGGAACCTCGATTCCCCCCGGCTCTTTTCCTCTAAACCTCGGCGTTACGACGGTATTCCACAGCGTGACGCTCGGTTTCCTTGGTGGAGCTTCTTTCCTTATTTCTATCCTCAGTGACCCGAATTTCTGTTTCTAAGTCTCAACTTCTTATCAACTCCGAAAATATTTTTCGTAAAACTAGATGTCTCTTTTAAAAGACTTTGAAAGAAAGATCTTTTCAATAAAAATTTAGTAGTATAATTGACCTTGATGATCACCTCCCGCCCGGCAAAACTATTCCCTAGCTGCAGAGGTTTTACTTTAATTGAGCTCTTGGTGGTCATTGCCATCATTGCCATCCTCGCCGGGATGCTTCTCCCCGCGCTCGGTCGGGCAAAATTGAAGGCTCAAGGAATTCAATGCCTTAACAATATGAAGCAACTACAGTTGGCATTCCACCTGTACGCCGACGATTATCGGGGTAATTACTTCCCCAACACCTACGGTGGCGACGGTTGGATTAGAGGGAATGTGGATCAGGACGGCAACAATCCAGCAAACTGGGATGTCAACACGCTGTTAGATCCCAAGACAGCCGTTCTGGGCCCTTATACTAAATCGCCTGGGATCTACCATTGCCCTGGCGACTGGGTCACGCTGAAGCGCGCCGGTGCAAGCTACCGGCGCATCCGCAGTGTCGCCGCCAGCCAAGCCGTCGGCAGTTGGTCAGACAATACACCGACGAAGGGGTACTGGCTGGACAGCGCTGATGTGGGTGGCACAAAGAACCCCGGGGGTAAATGGCGAGTTTTTGCTCGCGACTCGGATGTCCTGAAGTCCTCGCAAACTTGGGTGTTTATCGACGAACATCCCGCCAGTATTAACGATGGCGGGTTCGGATTTCGGATGTCGGACACGCCAGCACAGACGGCCAGCCAAGGTTGGGTCGACTTCCCCGCCGGTTTTCACGGTGGAGCTGCCTCGCTCTCCTTCATTGATGGCCACGGTGAACTGCATAAGTGGGTCGAAAAACCTCAGGCGGGTAAAAGGGGGTTCGATGCCAAAGTGTTAGATTATTCCTTACTGAATGACGGTAAGTTTGCAAACAACCGGGATATTTGGTGGATGAATGAGCGAACGTCAACGTACGACAACGGCACGGATCCCTTCTAACCAAGCGCTCTGAGGCGCTCTCGATGAACCGTTTTTGGAATGGAATTTCCGATCTGCCACAACTTTCGAATGAGGCCGTTGCGGTCGAGTTACTAACCTTCGGTTAATGTAACAAACTCAGATCGAAAATTAACTCTAGTTTCTGTCTTTCCTATCGGACCTGCTCCGTTTGCGGAAAGCCAAGCCTGAGGCAGACGTTCGTAGTAGCGTCTGACCGGTTTGTCACTAATTGGGGAGTCATCGCGCCCGTGACCGCGCCCGAGCCAAAGAAAAAGTCGCCTCTGTTTTATAAACGCTTTGTTTCAATAAAAATCTTTGTTGACGAAAGGAAAGGTCGGACGTTGTGGTGGGTAAAGCAGAGGCTTTGCTCCCAAATATCTCTTGTATTGGAGGGGAATTCCGAGGGAGCTCTCCCGATTGTGTTCACCTGGCAACCCTGGGCGAAATCGTTAATAGTCCCCTAATCCGCCGCGCTTTGCCGCGGCCCAGATAAATTTTTGTCGGAACAAGAGATCAGCAACTATGCGTTGGCGGAGGATCGAGCGGCCCCACGATCTCGGAGGTTCCAGTCCAGAGCGATCTTCTCCCTCGACGGCTTATTTTGTGCGGAGACGCCGCAGTCCGGTATAAAATTTGTTGGGTGGATTAAAGTCTATTTTAACGATCAAAATTAAGGTACAAGTCCTGCAACTTATTCCGTTTCTGCGACCTTTCATGGTTTTGCTTGAGCGCCCGGTGCTTCTCCAATTGCATTGTTGCGCATCCATCGTTGTAAGGCCCCGTTGGCTCCTTTCGAGATTCCGAAATGCGATCGGTTATCAGTCTCTTTGAGTGTCCCACTTGTTTCTCTTCTCAATCGGGCCGTTACCGCCCGCTTCCCTAGATTATTCTGCTTCCCTTCAACTCGACTTCTAAACCGTCGACCGGCAGCATAAAGCAATGTATCTCACTTTAAAGCGCAGCGTGGCGCCTAGAAGAGGGCTCCGCTGGTGGGCGGTGCTGCCGATCCTGCTGGTCGCGTGGGCGCGGTTGCAGGCAGCCACCCAAACGCTGAGTTGGATTTCGCCGGCGGAGGACAGGCCCTTGATTTGGGGCAGAGCCTATCCGCTCATGGCCCAGACGAGCAGCGGTCTGCCGGTGACCTTCCGGGTCTTGTCCAGTCCGGCCTTCATCGTCGACGGAGCAGTCACCGCCACCAATGCGGACACCATCACGCAGGTGGCCGAACAGGCGGGCAGTCTCCAGTTCGACCTGGTTAGCCTTACTCGTAGCCTGAATCAGACCACACTTTCGTCTATGCGCCGGGGCGGTTACGAGACCAGCGGTTCTGCCTGCGCCGTGCAGGTGGTGGGGAAGCTTACCTACGTCGCCGCTGATACTGCGGGCCTGCAGTTGATCGAGGTGAGTGATCCGGCCAAAGCCCGTGAGGATCGGAGGCTACGACAGCCTCGGGTTGGCGCGGGGGTGCGGTTGGAGGGTGGACGCGCTCAGCGCGGTCTTCCGGCGGGATGCTGCGTTCCCAATCGACATTAAAACCGATCCGACTCGGATCTCATCTTTGTGGCGGGATTTATCTAATCGGTTGAGGAGTCTAATTGACGCCCGAGGGAAGTCTCCCTCGTTTTTTCCAATGGTCACCGGCCTTTAATTCAATGGCAGAATCAACCATCCTTGGTCGAGGTGCGGCGCGTCATGACCGGACTCTTGAGTTTTTGGTAGAGTTTAAGGCCGCGCTGGGCAGTAGAGGCCCATGTGAAATGGGTCTGCACATGGGCCTGTGCTTGGGCCCCTAGAGTCGCTGCGAGTTTGGGGTTGAAGACCAGTTCGTCGATACGGCGTCTTAATATTTCACGATCGTAGGGAGGAACTAGGTATCCAGTGACGCCCTCCACGACGAGTTCAGGTAGGCTGGTGATGCGGGTGACAATCACCGGTTTACCTGCGGCCATCCCTTCGAGACAAACTAGGCCGAGCAGTTCTGGTTTGGGGCCGGCAGGAATCGAGGGCTGGAGAACTACATTGGCACCAGTGTATTGCCGTCGAAGCTCCGAATCATCGGCATCCTCAATAAAAAGGACTTTTTTGCCAACCGCAGCCAGTTTGAGTTGTTGAAAATAGACTGGGTCATAAGGTCGCCCAACAATTCTCAAGGGAGTCTGAGGGGAGATGGATTCGATGAGTTCAAGAACTCCCTTATGACGTAGCAACCTGCCGACGAAGAGTGCGTAGCCTTCAAAGCGAGGGGTAGAATTGCTGTGAAGAGCGTGATCGGCACCGCCGAAGAGGAGGGTTGACGGTTGACTGTAACCTGGCAGTTGAGTCGCCGCATAGGCGGAAAGGTGGGCTATTCCATGGGCCCAGCGATAGAGTCCCCGTTGAAACCCTTGGTAGATGAGCCGGGTCGAAAGGCAAGGAGCCCCGCCACCAACGTCGGTGAGGACGACTTTTTGGCCACGAATGAGGGCCGAGAGCATGAGTAAATCAGCGGGTGGCGTGGGGAACCACATGATGTGGAATACATCATAGTGGGCCAATTCGTTCCAAGTAGATCGGGACGGATGAAGGATCCAATTTGGGTGAATCGAATGGACGGGAAAAGTACGAACTTCGAGCGATCCATCTTGGGTGGAAGTGGTTGCGGGAAGGGTACCAAAAAAGGCTAGAGTCGTTGGGGTAAATTTCGCGAGTGCTCGAGCATATTCGAGAGCGTAACGCTCGCCCCCACCGGTGGTCTGGTGCCCTACATAGCAGGTGGGGGGCAGGATCAGTACACGAGATTGGGATGGAGGCTTCAGGCGTAGTTGAGTGAAGTGGGAGACGACGAAGCCCGCGCGAGCCGATCCCTAATACCTTCCCATTCCGGTGCGGTTGGAACGGATTCAATCACAATCAGCGCGGCATTCAATTGATCGCAGGCGTGCAAATATCCGAACAAGGCGCGAGCAAAGGCTTCGGGATCGTCGGGAATAAAGGAAGTCTGTGGGAAGAGAGAGAGAGAGGGGATTCGTGTATGAGCAAGAATATGGATACGGTCTTTGGGGAAATTGGAGTCAGCTAGTTGGTGTACTAGATCCCCGTCGCTTGTCCAATTTAGTACCCTTAACGGGGCTCTTGGCGAGTAGTGGCGAGTGAGTTGACCTGGACTCCTGAGAATTGAGGTTGTTGTCGCATGGAGAGGAGATCCTGAATCCAAGGTAAAATCTTCGAGTGCCGTCTTAATTTGATCTGCGTGAATGATGCCGGGTCGTAAGATCCGTGCTGAGGGTCCTGTGACATCGATCACCGTGCTCTCAATTCCGACTGCACAGTGTCCCCCATCGACGATGAGGGGGATTCGTTCTCCAAGGCCTAAAATTACATGTTCCGCTGAGGTGGGTGAAAGAGAATTGGAGGGGTTGGCACTGGGAGCGGCCAGTGGAAATCCGCAGGCGCGAATCACGGCCTGCATGAACGGATGCGAGGGCCAACGGATGCCTACAGTGTTGCCGCCGGCTGAGACAGTCTCTGGTATGCGAAAGGATCGAGGGAGAACGAGGGTCATTGGTCCTGGCCAGAAACGTGAGGCAAGGCGATCGGCGAGTGGTGGCCACTCGGTGCAGCATTCTCTCGCCATCGTCGCGCTGGCGACATGGACGATTACTGGATTGTAAGCGGGTCGCCCTTTGACCGCATAGATTGCGGCGACGGCCGAGTTGGAGAAGGCATTAGCAGCGAGGCCGTAGACCGTCTCGGTTGGAAGCCCGACCACACCGCCCGATTTAAGGATATCGACGGCACGACGGACAGCCTCTGCAAACAGGGCAGGGGAGTGAGTAGTAAGAACCTCAGCAGGCATCGGTTGGAGTAAGACTAGCGAAGTAAAATTTTTGGGGAAATGAGAATGCGCGCACCTTTTTAAGGCTCGATAAGTGAGTCGGAGAGCTAGGGGCAGGCTAGCAGTCCGAGAGCGGGAGCTAGGGACAGGCTAGAGCATTTTAAATAAAACTTTAGCCAGATTCGCTTGATTGGTCGCTGCGGTGGGGGGAAGACGCTGTCGCTGGACCTGCGGGAGAGGATCGTGACGGGCTACAATGCGCGGCAGGGCACGAGGGAAGAGGTTGCCCGGCGCTTCGGGGTATCGGTCGGCATGATGAAGAAGCTGCAGCAGCGGCGGCGGACCAACGAACTGGGCCACCGCCACCGTTTCCGGGCGGAAGGTCATGATCTTGCCCGAGTATTGGGATGGACTCGGGGCGCTGGTCGCCGCCCAACCCGACCTGACCCTAGCCCAGATCAAGGAGAAGCTGGCGATGCCCTGCACGGTGCAGGCCGCGCACCACGCGCTCGTCGCCCTCGGGCTGACCTATAAAAAAGGGACAGTCCGAGAGCGAGGGACAGGCTAGTAGGGATAGGTCAGATGATATCGGGTTCCCCAGTGACGTGGACTCCATCGGCGGCTTGTTGACCGCCAGAGAATAGATGTTCTTTGGAGTCTGAATAACCAGGAATAATCCGCTTGAGTTGTTCTGGAGTGGCTCCGAGATGGTCACGGATGAGTTTGCCCATAACCGAACGGAAGTCGGTGGCTCTTTGCAGGTAACGTCCGGAGCTTTGAAATAAAGTGCCCTTCATTCCTGTTTGCCAAGGGACCGGATCAGTCGGGCCGCAATTGAAAACACCACTGCGAGAGACAGTCCCGAGGACATCGGCGCGGAACCCTTTAATAGCTCCACCGGCGGCATACATAACACTGGCTTCGGCATGGTCAGTGCCATTGTCTGCATTCTCGAGCGTGGTCCGGCCAAACTCAGAGAGAGTAACCACGACCAGATCGTCCCAACGGCATTTATCGGCGTAGGCCTTAAAATATTTACGCAAGGCATAGACTGACCATCCGACCCGACGCAAAAGATTGGCGTGTTGTCCGAAGACACCGCCCTGTTCGCTGTGCGTGTCCCAGCCGTCGATTTGTGTTCCGGCGACGATGGCATCGGTTTTATTTAGAACCAGAGCGGCTGACTTGAGTTGGTTAAAGAATCCGTAAGCGGATGAAGGGACGACGTAGCCTGGATTGCCAGTGCCACCCAATCCAGCACCGTTTTTCTCGTTGGTTGTGGGGAAGAGAAAGTACGGTTTTTTTCCGTCCGTTTTTTCATCATCGACAAAAGTATTGCCAGCTTCGCTGAAATCGAGCGACGCGAAGATGTCAAGCGTTCGGGCCATATTGGAGTACTGTTGCTGAAGCATCTCGCGGTTCGCTTTGGAAGCAAAAGGCGCCGCATTAGCCGCACCGAGCGCCCGAGCCATTTTTAGATTTCCTTCGACATTATTAGGAACGCCGAGGAGATCGTAGCGGGTGGGGTCGGAGATATTGGTCATGGCAGCCCGAGAGCCACGGAGCGAAAGGGGTAAGGAGCTTTGGAAGGAAACGCCAGTGAGAGAATTAGAGGAAGAAAGACCCGACTCGTGCATAGCTCTATAAAGGAGCCCATCGCGGATATCGGAATTACGTGGAGCACCAGTTTCCCAATAGCTCTGAGAATCGAAATGAGAACGAGATTGTCGAGGATAACCGACCCGATGAATGAGGGCGACTTCCCCTGCATTGTAGGCTGGAACAAGGTATTTGAGAGAGGGATGAATGCCGGCGAAGCCATTGCCGAGTGGGATCGAGTAAGGGTAATCGAAGGAACCTCCATTGGCTCCGGCTTGAGGGAAAAGAGCTGGTCCCCGGCGGTTCCACGTTTCTGCGGGATCGACCGGGATGGCCAGACTATCGCGGATGCCGGGTCCGTAGGCTGAATCTCCGTGGGGAATGATATTATTCAGACCGTCATTGGCACCGCGCAGAAAGATAAAGAGGAGTTTTTTGACCCGACCGTTGGCATTGGGACGTCCGATGGTGCCTTCAGCGAGAGCTTTTTGCACAAAGATAGGGACTGAACTGAGGCAACCCATGGCTGCTGTGGCGGCCATACCGGCGGAGGTTCCGAGGAAAGAACGGCGGGTCAGAATGTTGGGCGTATTCATAAGACAAGAAAGAGACGTCGGTAAGGGCTAAGGATCACTGTTCTTGGAATCTGGGAAGGGACAAGAGAAGAGCTACAAGACCGCGGACACGACCGTCGTAGGTACGAGAGCCACTGGCTAATTTAGAAAAAGGAGACGGAGTTGTACCGTCATCGGCGGTGTTTAGAAATTGGAGAGCCACCTGACGAACCGCTTCGAGGTTTGCTTGGCCTTCCGTGTGAAAAAGGAGATCGAGAAGATAATCCGTTACTGCCTCAGGGGAGGCGGCATCAAGACCGAGTTTCAGAGAGAGAAGGCCTGAGGGATTGATGCGCCCTGAACCGACTGAATCAGCGGTGCCACGTACGGCAGGAGTGGTGCTTAGATTTGCGCCAGCTAAGGCGAGAGATTGAACGAAACGGAGTCGCTCTGCGAGCGTGCCGGCACTGATCCATCCGGCACCCTCCTCAGGATAGCCATCGGGTTCCGCTCGATCAAAAAGGCGCATCCGACCGGCTTTATTAAGAATTCCATCGGCTAAATTTGGTGCGTCGGTGATTGATGTATAGGTGCCATCCTCGAGGCGGGCGCGAAAGGCTCGAAGAGTTGAGGCAGCGAACTCGAGAGGGGTGCGGACCTTGGCGGCGGCGGCCAGATGCGAGCGAAACAGTTTGGAGTGCAGGATGACCCGAAGGACCTTATTTATCTGACCCTTTGGCGAGTTAGCACTGGGGATTTCCCAAGCCAACATACAGGCCTTGATCAAATCTTCCTCCGGAGAGAAGATATCATCGGTAAAGTCGTAACCGTGATGAAAATCTTCATGGACAAGTAGGCGACAAAGTTTAACCGAGATATATTCCTGGGTGAACGGTTGATTGGCCATATGACTTAGGAGCCGGTAGCCATCCTGAATTCCATTGGTTGTGGAGCCATTGGTGAGTTGCAGGCCATAAGGAAGGCCGGCCCAAGGGGGGCCAAAACGATCTGGAACCCGTTTGGGTGAATCGGTGAGAATCGATCCGTCGGCTGCTTTGTTGTAGAAGATCCATTTGGTGCGTGGATCGTGACGCTCAGTGCGGTAGCGGAAGGACCAAGCGCCGACCAGATTAGTTGCGCGGTTACGTTCCGTGAGATTGGTGACACCGGGGTTAATGTACTGGACTGAGCGAGAGGCAAAGGGATTGTTGACTTGGTTGGTATTGAGTAGTTCAACAGTCCAACCGGTCCAGGCCCGAGAAATTTGGACAATATCTTCCTGATCATAGCCATTATCGACCCCAAAGGTGAAGAGTTCACAAAGTTCGCGTCCATAGTTTTCATTAGCGATACGATTTGTCCGAGTGGTCGAATTGACATCGCCTCGGGAGTTGACCGTATCTAGGTAGATAATCATGGCTGGGCTTTCGGCGCTGACTTTTAGGAGGTCGAAAAAGGTGCAATTGGGATTGAGTAAGGCATCTCGCCAGCGGATATTTTCTTTGAATTCCAGTCGAGTAGCTTCTGAAGCGGCGATTTCCGAAGGTAACCCCCCAGAAGAATCAAGGTATTCATAACTTTTTGTGTATTGAGTAACGAAGTGGTTCTCTAAGAATTGGCGGATGATTTCCGACAACTGACGGCGTGATTGGACCGCATGAAGCAGGTGCCAAGCGCGGAGAGTGGTGAGAGTACTTCCAGCGATAGGGCCGGAGTCTAAGGCCGCGTAATAGGGGGCGGGGGATTCGGTGTTCCCATTTATTCGGGTCGTAGCCGCGACCCCGCTGCCAGAAAGTCGAATAGTGAGGGTGCTTTTGACAGGCTGCGTAAGATACCAAAAACTTAAGGTGTAAGTTTGGCTTGTGCTCAGGGCGGGGCGGATATCTTGCACGACGGAATCACCAGCAGAAGAACCGGCGGCGGTTGAGGCTAGATGGAAGGCGATTCCTCCAGAGTGAACGAAGTCAGTCGTTCGCGCCGACTGACTGACATTGGGAGTTAGTTGCCAATTGTTGGTGGAGAGAGATTGTTCGAAATCCCCGTTGGCAATAAGATTAGGTCCAGTGCCCGGATCTGAATTGCCGGTCACCAAGCGAAGATCGTCAAGGTACGCATCGCCGGGTCCATCAAGGTAGATGTAAAGACGCGAGGCACTGCCATTGCCGCTGACCGTAACCTTGCGCCAAACTGGGCCGGTTATTTGGGGTAGGTCGAGAGACTCCTCAATTTTTTCAGGGGCGAGTTGTTCCTCGATATAGGCATCGATACCCATTTGCCGGACTCGAGGTAATTCATCAGGTGTTGGGCCATAAGCGATGCGATTGAGAAGGGTTCCGGCGGTAACTTCAGCTTCAGTCAATTGAGTTGCAGCGACCTGATAAAAGGCGGTGTTGATGAAAGCGGGCAGGGAACTCATCCAGATGGATCCTGCGAGGGTACCACTCGCTTCGGTGGAGGCGCCGCCGGGGGGTAAGGGGAGGATCGGAGAGAGAAGGACTCGGTATTTTTGAGCTGACGGAGTCAAGCTGAAGCGGATTTCAGGGTGGCCATCCACAAGGCGGAAGCTCTGAATGATGGGAGCGGTGTCTTGGGCCGTGCTCAGCAGGGGGGCACCCAAGGCGGCGAGAAGAAAGAAGATTAGATTCATTGGGAAGGCGATGTTCTACTTAAAAGCGGCCAAGGAGCGAATAGAAGCAAGTTCAGGGCCGATCGAGAGGCTTTGTTTACTTTTAGAATTTCGTGCCGAAAAAGATTTACTTGAGAGTGACGAAGACAGGAGCGGACCATTGTCGGTATCGGCCGGAGAGGTTGGTCCGAGTGCCTTCGGCTTGAATGCGGAAGACAGTTCCTTTGGGCCGATTTTCGCTGAGTCGCCAGAGTGAGGATCCTCGAGGTGGCGTCGCGATCGGACTCCAGAGGGCGGCGTCTAGTGAGTCTGCGGCGGTGATTCTATATCCGATGTCTGCATCGGGAGAGAGAGTCCAGCTGAGTTGGGTCCCCGTGACGGAGGTTTGGACCGAGAGCGAGCCGGTTGGGTGAATGGGATCTTCGCGGAGGCAAAGATCACCGAGCAAAAAGACGAGGCGCGCGTTGACCTCACCGTGACGTTCGGCTGAATCGGTGAGGAGAGTGTGGAGTGGAGCCCCTGCGTGGACACGATCGGTGATCCATGGACGGAATCCGATGGCGCAACCGACGATCAGGGTGGAGTCAGGGGCGGCGAGGCAGGTGCGCAAGACGTCTTCGCCGTAATTACTAAACCATTGGGCTTGAAAAGAACCAAAAGAGAAAAGGAAAGCAGCCCTTGGCATATCGCCAGAGCGTTGCCAAGCGATATTGCGCGAAAAGTGACTATGGCCTGATTTGGCGGCGCCGGGTTGACCAATAACCCCAAAGTGGGAGTAATCGGTATGGAAGCCCCAGCGGACCGGTTCGCCTGCATGAAAAAGATCGGTTTGAAACTGGCTTGCTGGAAGAGGAGCAACGGACCAAAGCCGAGGGGCGATATGTCGAAGGTTGTCTTCGACGTGAGAAGTGAAGACCCCAGCATATCCCTCCGCTTGATTACGGAAAGGAAGTTGACCTCGTCGATAACGGTGAAGTTTGTCGAAATAACGTTCGAGTAAGGCGATTTCAATGCCGACAGAATCCCGAGGTTTACTCTGTAAAGCAGCTAATTCGGAGTCGAAATTATTAAGACGAGCAAAGTCGATGCGGGAGATGGGAACTTCGATAACAGCACCTTGCCGAGGGCCTTCACGTGGAAGAAAATTCTGATCCCAACGCCCGTCGCCTGCGGTGTTGCTAAGGACGCAAAAAGCGCACTGACTTCGTTCGCAATCGGGGCAACCGGTGGTGTGATTGGTGGAATCGGTCCAACCCGGAGTTAGGTCCCCGTAAAAAAGGTCAGCAGTCCAAGCACCCAGATGGATTCCGGCCGGATCTTTGCAGTCGAGATGGCCATCTTCGGCAGCCCAACCGCTGAAAGGAATAGTCACATGCCCGATCAGTACAACGACATTGGTTCGGTCACGGTGCCCCTCGGTGTTGCGTCGGATGATATCCTTGGTTTTTAGCAAGCGTCGGTGATTTTCTGGGACTGCTAGAGCATCGTATTTTTGGCACTTCCAATCGCCATTTTCCCAGTCGATATGACGGTCTACTTCCGTTTGGAGCACTTCCCAGCCATCGGCGATGAGATCCCGTCGGTAACCGGCAAGAGCTTCAGTTATTCGAGGCGCTATTTCGCGATCCACTAGTAGAAGGGCTCGACCTCGATCGATGGGGGGGGAGGAGTCATGAGCCACTGCAATTTCCAATGCCTGTCCTACGGAGAGAGGAACCCGGTAACGATAGGTCCGACCGAGGACCGCGCTAGTATCGAGGAAGGATCCGGAGCGTCCGTCGATGGGAAGTTTCTGCCAACGCGCTTCCGGTAAATCTAGATCGAGCCGCTCGATAGCGTAGAGGTCTTTTTGGGTGATATCTCCTTCCCATCGACGTTCGAAGAGAAGGCGGATCCCAGCCGTTTCTGAGACAGCCGAAAGAGTGTCGAAGCCACCTTCGTCGCGGGGGGATTCAGCAGCCGAAATATAATTTCGAAGAAATAAACGATCGATGCGGCCGAGGGCTGGATTACCGCCGTCAAGACGATTGCCCACTGCAAAAGCCCGTGATTGCCAAGTTGAAAGCGGGTAGTTCGGGGTGGATTTGGGCTGGAAAACGAATTCGGAGGCTTGAAAGGAGACTTGAAGTGTCCAGTTGGTGCGACCGGTGAAAGGGCGATCGCTAATCGAGGATCGAGGCAGGGGGCGTCGAATAATTTGATCGGTGTCCTCTCCGGTTCGAGTGAGGAGGAGTTGGCGACCGGTTGGATCGATAGAAATCCGTAGAGATCCGAAATCAAGGAGCACGCACTCGTGGTCTGGTGCATCATTAGTTAGGCCGTGAAACCAGTCAGGAGCATAATCTAAACGAAGAGATCCGTGATCGGGTAGGATTAAAGGGGCCACAACACCTTGATTGGTCCAGACCAGAGGATAGCGGAGAAGATGGTCGGATTGAGTAAAGGCAATTGCAGTTCGATCAAAAGAGTCGACGCGGAGAGCCGTTCCTCCAAGGAGAGGGAGGCATCCAGCTTCTGTGGCAAAGTCTGGAGAATCGAAGCCGAGCAGAGTCAAGGTTTCTGGAGTACGGGAGGCAGGGCTATTGGGATCGGTTCCGACGGTCATTTCGCGAAAATCAGAGATGCCATCTCCATCAGAATCGCCGGGTCCATCCAAGCGAGGGGGGCGTGACTTGGGTGGAACATCGAGTTTCAGTTGAGCTCGTCCCAGCAAGCGGAGGTGATTGGAAAGGCCTTCGATGACGACGTCTGGGGCCAGAGTAAGGACAGCGTTAGAAAGAGTTGTGCCTCGAGTGGTGTAATCTTTGGGCCAGTGATGGAAGCCCAAGCGGACTCGGGTGCCGAACATCAAATCGGGCATTTCGAGATCACGGATCGGGCGGCGAGCGAGGTAGAGGCTTTTGGCGAGCAGGGCGGGTAACGGTTCCGGAGCGAGTAAAGTCATTGTGCCAAGAACCGTGAGGAGTTCTGGATCAACAAGTTCATGGCAATAACCGCCCCGCAGACGGCGAGAATTAGGCGGCAGGTAGGCCGTTTCATTTGCCAATTGGAAAGTGTTAGTTAGAGCACCCGGGAGGGGTAAGTTAGAGGGGCTCTCACAGTTAATAGACCGGAATCCTGTGCGGTCGCCTAGGTCGATAAAGAGCGATCTAAGAATGGAGAGATCGGATTCAACAGGCCGTTGATTGAGAGTGCGGCCTCCAGCGAACGTGGCCTGCTGGACATCGACTTTGGACCTGTTTAGATCGGAGAAATGAGCCCCTGTTTGAAGGATAAGAGTATTTCTAAGGTGCACGCTACTTTGAGAGGATCGAATTCCGACCGCGCAGTGGGCGATTTGCAGATGCCACAAGGAAATTCCAGCGGAAGCATTATTTAAAGCGAGGGCGCAGCCGAGGTAGCGGATTTGTAGGTTCTCAAAACGGAGAGGGGTTATTCGATTGCTGAGGTTTACTTCCAGGGCCGTTTCGGTTTCCGGCCTCTCTGCGGGCCTTCCAGTGCTCCCCGGAATAGGATCGCCAGCCGAGTCGTCGTCGTCGGCAGTGAAAATAATCGGAGCTGTCGGGCGCGCTTCCCAATCGATTCGAGTGGAAGGGCTGATTTTGAGGCCGGCACCGGGTCGAAACTTAATGACTGTCCCCGGTTCGAAGCGGACCGAGTCGATTAGTTCGAGTTTTTTCTCCACGAGATAAGTGCGACCGGAGGAAAAAACCACATTCGTCGGGGATTGGATGGAATTAATTTGAGCGACCAGAGAGAAACCGAAGCTCAGCCAAGGCAGCACGAGTCGGAGGAAGAATTGGGAGCGAAGCGAATGCGAGAAAGGAATCATTGATCTCAGTTCAACCCTCTACTTTTCGACGAACTTGGCAAGAACTAGCAGGGTTGAATAGGACGATTAACTGCTTAAAAAGAGGGAGCGGTAAGGAAGCCTTCA
>CAMDGV010000038.1 GCA_945898055.1 Akkermansia muciniphila
TTACCTTGTCCAACAACACCACTACCTTGGGTTCAGCCGCCCGGTGGGCGAACACCTCAAGTATCTGGTTCTTGCCGGGGAACGGCCCGTCGCCTGCATGGCCTGGAACAGCGGACCCCTGAAGCTCAAGCTGCGCGATAAGTTCGTGGAAGCTCCCCGAATCGCCTATGCCCACAACCTTCATCTCATTGCCTATAACAGCCGCTATCTGATCGTTCCCTGGGTTCGTATTCCTCACCTGGCCAGCCACCTTCTGGGACGGATCGCCCGCCGGATCAGCGCCGACTGGCAGGAGCTTTATCACCATCCGATCCATCTGCTTGAAAGTTTCGTGGATACCGAACGGTTCAAGGGAACCTGCTATCAGGCGGCGAACTGGCAGTGTCTCGGACGCTCTCTTGGCCTGGGAACCAAGTCCAAAGCGGGCGACCGGACCTCCATCAAGGAACTCTGGGCCTATCCCTTGGGCAAAGACTTCCGTCAAAAGCTGACCCAATGTTCGACGAGGTAAAAGAGTGGCTGGGGCGGGCGGAGGAGCGAAAGGTTTTCCTGGGGGAAATCGGTCGGCGCCTGTCCCCCGAACATGCGGCGCGGATCACCCGGTTGCTGGAGTTTCTGGACTGGCTGTTGTCCGTGCTGGAAAAGAAGAGGCTCTCCATCCGCAAACTGCTTGAACTTTGTTTCGGTTCCAAAACGGAAAGCGCCCGCAATGTGTGCGGCAAAGCGCCGAAGACCAAACAACGGCAGAAGCGCAAGGGCCATGGACGCAACGGGCACCTCATCTACACCGGAGCCAGGCGGGTGAAGGTGCCGAACCCGGTGCACAAAGACGGCGAGACCTGTCCCGGGTGCGGAAAAGGCAGACTTCGGCCGATGAAAAAGCCGGCTGTGGCTGTGAGCGTGACCGCGCAGCCGCCTGTGGGGGCGGTGGTTCACGAAATGGAACAACTCCGATGCGACACGTGTGACAAGGTGTTCACGGCACCGACACCACCGGAAGCGGGGGTGGAAAAGTATGACGCCAGTGTTGGAGTGATGGTGGGGTTGTTGCGCTATGGGAGCGGAATGCCGTTCCACCGGCTGGAGCGATTGCAGAAAAGCCTCGGGGTGCCACTGCCCGCCTCGATTCAATGGGAACAAGTTCAACGGATCTTACAAAGCCTGGAGCCCATTCACAAACAAGCGGTGAAGCAGGCGGCACAATCCTTGGTGGTGCACAGCGATGACACCAAGGCGCGGGTGACTGCGTTGTTCAAGGAGATCCGGAGCCAGGAGAAGCCCAAGAGGACGGGGATATTCACGACGGGCATCGTGGGCAAAGTGGACGGACATACAGTGTGCCTGTTCTATACCGGACGCAAACACGCCGGGGAGAACCTGGCCGAACTGCTGGAACAAAGGGATGAAAATCTCTCGGCCCCCCTGCACATGTGCGACGGTCTGTCGCGCAACGAACCCAAGGGACACGAGACGGTGGAATGCCAGTGCAACGTTCATGGGCGGAGAAACTTTGTGGAATTGGAAAAGGACCATCCCGAGGAAAGCCGGAAGGTGGTGGAAAGTTATTCGGAAGTTTATCGGGTGGAGGCGGAGGTGAGGAAGAAGGGATTGAACGACGAAGAAAGGCTTCGAGTTCATCAGGAACAGAGCGGACCGGTGATGGAGGAACTGAGGCGGTGGTTTGCTGAATTGATGGACGGGAAAAAAGTGGAACCGAACTCCAACCTGGGAGGGGCCATCCGATACATGCAGAACCGGTGGACGGAACTGACGCAGTTCTTGAGAGTGCCCGGGGCACCGATCGACAACAACGAAGTCGAGAGGGAGCTCAAGACGTCGATCCTGCACCGGAAGAACAGCCTGTTCTACATGACGGAGCGGGGAGCACATGCCGGGGATGTGTTTATGAGCATCATAGAGACCTGTCGCAGGAACGGGGCAAATCCGTTCGACTACCTGATGGCAGTGGTGAGGAATGAGTCGCGGATGGAAGCTGACCCCGGAGCCTGGATGCCCTGGAACTACCTGAAAACAGAGGCTGGGCTGAACACCCAGGGCGTCAGATGAATCGGGGCGGGAGCCCGGAGGAACCCCGGGATTCCCGCCCAAGCCCACCTCCCTGGCGGGGCGACTGAGGAAAACAACCCCCCGGAAGAATCCACCGGCCCATGAGAGAGCCGAGCCTGACGGGGAAGAACAACCCTGATCCTGGCAGAACCGGGAACAAGCCATAGCGTCAAGCCGGGGTTTGAATCCCAACCTTCCCTCGCTGAACGCAGTTCACGCCAAAACGGCCGTCAAAAACCTTCCCTACGGCCTGTTCCGCACCCGTGCCGAAAGGACACAGTCCATTGATTTTTTTCGTTTACCGAACACGCACTCGAAATTCGACCCCAGCACCACAATGAACGACAACCGATCCACACCGGTGACATGGCTCGTTCGTGGGCTTGCCTAGCTATTCCTGGTTCTTGGAGATCTGAAGCTGCTGGCAGTTGCGGGCGCAACGATCCTCATGACGAAGTAGAGCTCGCTTTTCGATTTTCTTACCTACCGCCAGATCAATTATATTGAGACTGAGGCCAGTCCGCTGCGCACCACTCGCACATCGGGCGGCAGTTTGACGTTACACTTCATTCTCACCAATGATGTGGTTTGTAGTTTGTAATCACTTCATCCATTTAGCATACCACATTTGGAACATTAATAAATTCCACAACTCTTGACTGTACTCTTTTTTGCCACCAAAAAAATTAGTTTTTAATCTCTCAACAAATTCCCATCGAAAAACCCCTTGGTCTTTTATAATTTTTTCTTGCAAATGTTCCTCAACCAATTCTCTTAAACCATTCTGCAGCCAATTAGCTATTGGTACTGCAAAACCCATTTTTGGGCGGTTCATCATTTGTCTTGGAACATATTGGTGTACTATCTCTTTTAGGATGTATTTTTTTTCATGATTATAGTATTTGAAACTATCAGGTAAAGTCGCTGCCCATTCTATCACACGATGATCTAAAAATGGCTCGCGACCCTCTAAACTAGCGGTCATCGTTGACCGGTCTACTTTTTGTAAAATATCATCTACCAGATAGGTTTCGTAATCAACAGCCATCATGTAAGCTAAAGGCGTATAGTATTCATTTTTTAATTCTGTTGAAAGATAGTTTGTCTCTAATCTGTCAAGGGATGTCTTTAAAAGCACATTGCTTAGTTGTTCGTCTGTATATTGTTGGCTTAAACTCAACATGAATTTTTGGCGGGAAGGATTTCTTAGAATATACTTCAACTTTGCATAGCGGTTATGAAAATTTGGCTTGTTTTTTAGAATTGGAATTTTTTTAGAAGGAATTTGCTCCATTATTTCGGTAATTAATTTGAGAATAAATGTTGGTATTGCTTCCAATTTTTTTCCGTAGCGCATCAAATAATTATACCGATTATATCCTGCAAAAACTTCATCACCTGCATCAGCACTTAAAGCAACAGTAACGTGTTTTCGTGCCATAATACTGACTAAAGTTGTTGGAATGGCGCTGGAATCGGCGAAGGGTTCATCGTAATAGTAAGGAAGATTTACAATTAAATTGAAGGCATCTTTTTCTGTGCATTCAATTTCTGTATGATCTGTTCCTAGATGTCTTGCAACTTCCTTTGCGTACGGAGCCTCATTTAGTCCAATATCCGGAACGGCAATTGTAAAAGTTTTTAATTTATTAATGCGGCTTTTCTGAAGTAAAGCAGTAACGCATGCACTGTCATATCCACCACTTAGAAAAACTCCGATCGGAACATCAGCAACCATTCTGTATTCGCAAGCCGACGTTAATATCTTTTCAGTCTGAATTTTTGCATCATCAAATGAAAGTGATATTTTAGGTTGATTATAAGCATCGTAGACATTCCAATACTGTTTTTTATTGAGGCTTTGATCTTTTAATGAAAAAGTCATCCAGTGACCAGGCTCTAGTTTAAAACAGTTTTCAAAAATACAGTGAGGCGATGGTACATTTCCATATTGCATAAATGCACCAACGGCCTGAAGATTTATCTTTTTTATAAAACCAGGATGTTCATGAAATGCTTTAAGTTCAGAAGCAAAAAGAAATAAACCATCTTTGAAATAATAAAACAGTGGTTTTATTCCAGCTCTATCTCGTGCGAAAAACACCTTATTCGTAACAGTGTCATGTATTACAAAAGCAAACATCCCAATAAATTTTTGAAGACAATCTTGTCCCCAATGAGCATAAGCATGCAAAATCATCTCGGTGTCTGATCCACCTGTAAAATGATGTCCAAGAATTAAAAGTTGCGCTTTTATTTCTTGGTAATTGTAAATTTCACCATTGAAACAAATTGTAAGATTTTCAAATTGCATGGGTTGTTTTCCATGCTCTGATAAATCGATGATTGAGAGTCTTCGATGTCCGAGCCCAATCTGAAGATTTTTTTCATTGAGCAACAAAGTACCACCATCATCTGGGCCTCGATGAATCAGAGTGTTCGACATTCTTTCAAGAATTAATCCTGAAGAAGACTTAGTGAAATCAAAAAATCCTGTAATACCACACATAGTACAAATATATTAATAGGAAATTACTTTTTCTGACGCGGAGGGTAAAAGGTAAGTTCGGCGTGGATAGCCTCGACTGGGGAAGTTCAGGCACCAGATCAAACGGCCGCCCGACAGCTTCAAAGTCAGACCACGATGTCATTGTTATTCCATTGGGTCGTTCGACGGTTCTTGCTCAATTGTAGACTTCGCTGTTAGGCAGTAGAAGGGGTCCGTGGACCCGTCTACTATGATGTTGCCGTCGATGGCTGGCGTCGAGTTAAAATAGCCGCCCCGGTTCTTAAGCTAGGGCAGCATCAAGCTCTGTATGGGCAATGCGGGCCTGGCTAGGATTTGTTTGCCGCGCATAAGATTTCATGGGGTGACTTGACGTGTAGCGAGACGAATCGCCTTCCAGCGGTCGAATTGATTTTCCTCGGTCCAGCCCCTAAAAGGTAAGCGTGCGCCCAACCCTATGGTTTTTGATATTCTACCCAGATGCTGAGTTTTCTCTCCAACGCTCGGGTCTATCTCGCGGCCGGTCAGACCGATCTTCGCAAGTCCTTCGATCCACTGGCCGGGGTGGTGCGCAGTTCACCGCAATTGGATCCTCTTTCGGGTCACCTTTTTGTCCTCAGCCATCAGCGTTGTCATCGGGTCAAAACTCTTTTCTGGGATAAGTCGGGCTGATGGCTTTGCGCTCAGCGCCTAGAAGCAGGCACTCTGGCCTGGCCTGACTCAGCAGTGCGAGTGATCGAGCTCTCAAATGAACAACGGACGCTGCTCCTGAGTGGAATCGATTTGGGTCAAACGCGGGTACGTCCCTGGCTCAATCATCTCGGCAAAGAAGACTCGGAATCCCGCCTTAGACCGGCCTCTTTTTAAGGTAAAATTCAGAGGCTTCACTAGGTTAAAAAGAAGCAAAAATCTCCAGCTATTAAGGGAGATTATGGCACTTTTATTGCCTAGTAATCAGTGTGGAAAAAGACCTTCAAAAATACCCGGCGCCCCTCGAGGAGGTCGTCGCTTTTTGGACTCGCCTCACCGAGCAACTGCGCTCTGAAAGGGCGATCTTTCGGATTTGTTGGCTGCCATTGGCTGCGCCTTCCGTCTTCAACCGCTCAATGGTCCATCCCAGTAAGACACTGGTGATTCCCTTGAGGCTGGCCGCCATCGCCGCGTTGCGGGGATCCGAGCCATCGAACGGGACTAATTTCTTCAGTCCCAGCGCAATCCGATCCGATTCCAAACATCCAAGAATTTTTGTCTGACCCCATAATCCTTGGACTCTCCCCAACCAGAACCGTCATTCACGGCTTCGTCTCGCGGACCATCGTCTCTGAACGAATAACTTTTCCTTCCGAGTCGAGGACTAGTTCCACCGCCTGATTGGGCGCCTTGGCCTGGACTCGATAGACCGTGTTCCCGTCCTCAAACACTTCGGCAATCCGCCGAATAGGAATCTCACCAACGGCCTGCTGCACAGTCCGCTGCATGCCGTCCGACAACCCTCCAAGCGCCATATCGATTCGCCGCATCACCACCTGCCCCTTCTCGTCCAAGGCCAACTCCATTCCCCGACCCTCTTGCGTTTTGGATTCCAATGAATAGAAGACCTTGCCGTCGGATTGCTTGATGTGAGCTCCCTCCACAGGCACGTCTCCGAGTTGCAGCCGGAAACCTTCCAACACCACCTCGGGAATCCCGGACCGATCCACCCAACCATTCCGAATGTAATCGGGAATGGAGGGCACTTTGGCGTTGGCGACCTGAACCGAGGCCGCGCGCGAAAGTGCTGGTACTGCACCCTCGACCGTTCGGAAGCGCTCTTCGATCAATCGTCGCAATGATTCGATCTCGGCGCGGATCGCGATCAGTTCTCCAGCATTTTGGGCTTCTAGGTTCTCTGCGATGAGAGACGTCGCCGGCACCGGCGCTTCCGCGGAGATTTCCCACTGCAATTCCTCGATTTGACTGCGAAGCCGACGCGCCTCCATTTGGTTCCAACCGCCCCAGACAGCAACCCCCAAAATCGCTGCCCATGCCACCCAGTGTCGTTGCATCGCTCAGTTATTCCGCCCTGCTGCCGATTGGCAAACCTTTAATTGAACGTCAGCCATTGATGACAGTCGGGAGCATGCTGACGTTGACTATCAGACCGGAAGATCAGGCCGAAAGATCTTGCGCTCGTCTGGTTGACGCGAAATGTTGTCTAGGATTCCTATGAAAATGAACCCTTGGCCCTGCCGTCACCGGACCCGCCCGGGCGGCTTTACGCTGATCGAGCTGCTGGTGGTTATCGCGATCATCGCCATCCTCGCCGGCATGCTGTTGCCGGCTTTGGCACGAGCTAAGGAACAGGGCAAGCGAGCACGCTGCCTAAACAATCTCCGCCAAATCGGGATCGGCATGACGCTCTACGCCAACGACAATAAGGACGTGCTGCTCAAAGCCCGATTCGACAGCGGCCTCTGGGTCCAGATCTCCATCAACGAGCCCGAGGCGGGATCGGCGCGCCAACTGGGACTACCCGTGGACACCAATTCAACCGTGGCCAAGATATGGACCTGCCCCAATCGACCCGATTTCCCGACCTATGAGCCGGAATACAGGCAATTCAACATTGGCTACCAGTACTACGGGGGCATCCCTAAGTGGACCAATCCGGCGGGCATCTTCGATTCGAGGAGCCCGGTGAAGACGGCGACCTCCGAACCGGGATGGGTCTTGGCGGCCGATGCGGTGATGAAGGTGGACGGCGTTTGGGGAGGCGGTCGTGATTCGGCATTCAAGGGCATGCCGCCGCACCAGGGTCCTGGGAAGAAGCCCCTCGGCAGCAATCACCTGACACTCGACGGCGCGGCCCGTTGGGTGCAGGCCCAGAAACTCCTGTTCCTGCACAGTTGGAACATCGGCGGAGCCCGCGATGCCTATATGTTCCAAGACGACATCGGGCCAGAGTTGCAGGCCAAGGTCGCCCAGATCCGACTCAAACTTTGAGCAGGGTTTTCCTCCACCGAAACGAGTCGATGCCCATCGAAACCGCGACCCGACCGTTTTCCAGAGTTCCCCTCCGGCCGGGACGAGGGAATCCTCAGCGCATGTCGATGCGGAGACTGTTGCGCGTCCTGGCCGTCATGTTGTCGATCACCCTGCCGACTTTTCAATCGGACTATGGCCCGCCACGTCCTCAATCGGGGTTTGCGCCTGGACGGCACGCACAAGGGCGGAGCGGTTCAGTATTTGGGGACAGTCGCGTCGATCTCGTCGGACCAAGCTCCGATTCCACCTTTGACGCTTTTCACATATTTGAAGCCCTGTTCGCGCAGAAAGCGGAGGGCTTTCATCGATCGAACCCCGCTTTTGCAGTGGATGTAATACTGAACGTTGGGATCTAGTTCAGTGAAATGCTGAGGTAAGGTGCTCAGGGGGCAGAGCGGAACTCCCTTTATACCCGCGATTTGTTGCTCGTCAGGCTCGCGAACATCAATGACTCGAATCCCTAGAGAAGGCGTCTCTAGAGCCTTTTTCATTTCCTGAATACTGACCTCATCGGGATTGGATCCTGGGGAGGTCGGCTCAGGGAGAATCCCGCAAAACATTTCGTAATCGATCAGGGCGTTGATCGTTGGATTGGGGCCACAGAGCGGGCACTTAGGATCCTTCCGCAACTTCAGTTCGCGGAACTTCATATCCAGAGCATTGAAGAGCAGGAGACGTCCAATTAGAGAGGAACCTTTGTCGAGAGCGAGTTTTAGAATTTCGGTGGCTTGAATGCAGCCAATTATTCCAGGAAGAACTCCGAGAACGCCTCCTTCAGCGCAACTAGGGACCATCCCCGGGGGCGGCGGTTCTGGGTAGAGACAGCGGTAGCAGGGGCCACCCAAATGAGGCGCAAAGACACTAGCTTGCCCTTCAAAACGGAAGATGGATCCGTAGACATTTGGCTTCTTCAGGAGCACACAGGCGTCATTAGTCAGGTAACGCGTGGGGAAATTATCCGTGCCGTCGACAACAATGTCGTAGGGCCGGATCAGATCGAGTGCATTGTCTGCGGTGATGCGAGTCTTGTGTAACTCGACCTCGACGTTGGGATTTAATGCGTTGATAGAAATCTTCGCAGAATCCGCTTTAGACGTTCCTACGTCGGCATCGGAGTGAAGAATCTGTCGTTGGAGGTTGGAGTGATCCACCGTGTCGAAGTCGACGATTCCCAGCCTACCGACCCCTGCTGCGGCTAGGTACATCGCAATCGGCGAACCGAGACCTCCAGCACCGATACATAGGACCGAGGTGTTTCGGATTTTGCGCTGACCGGCTAAGCCGACTTCCGGAAGAATTAAATGGCGGGAGTAACGGCGAATCTCCTCATTGGTAAGCTCGAACATACGAAAGGTTTTAGGTTAGGCGGGTGTTGCCTTCGGAGAAAGAAAAGTTTCGGGTTAGAATCCTGTGGAGCGATGAGAGGGTCTTGAGGTGGGAAATTACGTTAGAGATACGGCTGAGTGTGTTTGATGAGACTCTAAGGCAGCGGCAAATATTTGGTGGCTTCGGACGGCTTCATCCGGTGTGACACAGCCGAAACGATCTCCCAGAACGCCTGCTCGTTCGGCGGCATAAGCGGCCCACATCTGTAAAAAACAATCTGGGAAACCGGGCTCAAATATACCACCAGTAATGGTTGGGAAAGGGGTTTGAAAACCCAATTCTGTTCGGTTCCACCACTGTTCTTTCTGCCGATCGAAGACCCAGAGAGTCTTGGGTTCGGCGGTTGAGTAGCGAATACCACCTTCGGTGCCTAAGACCTCGATCGACCAAGTATTGGTGGAGCCTGGCGCGAGGCGTTTTGTTTCCAAACGCATGGGGGTTTCTAAGCCGTCGATCACCACATCCGTATGCAGCATGGCATTGTCCCAAGTATCGCAGGGAGCCATTCCGCCGCGGCCATCGGGCCGTTCGGAATATATTTTTTGGAGCTGAGCATAGACGCGGATGGGGTTCCAACCCAGTCGGAGGGGGAGGTGGACCACATGCATACCGAGGTCGCCCATGACCCCAATTTCTCCACAAGACCGGACCTGCCGTTTCCAGTTAACCGGTTTTGAGGGGTCGAGATCGCTGGAGTGCCAGAAGCAGGAACGGATTTCCAGAGGTTTGCCGAGTCGACCAGATTGGACGAATTGAACGACTCGTTGGGGACCGGGGAGGAAGGGGAATTCAGAACTGCAGCGGACGAAACGACCAGAAACCGCCGCGGCATCACCGATACGACGAGCGGCGGCGAGATCGATGCCAAAAGGTTTCTCGGCGAGAAGGTCTTTTCCTGCTTTGAGCACGTCTAGATAGATAGATTCGTGCAGGTGATGAGGAACGGCGACGTAGACGACATCGACCTCGGGTGAGGCGAGGAGTTCATGATGACTTTGGGTAAGAAGCTTGACCGAAGGAATTTGGCGAAACCAGTCGAGGAGGGATTGCTGAAGGTCACAGACGGCGACTAATTCGACCTGAACAGGGAAATTATTGAGAACAAACCAGCGCGCAAAGGCGCTAGCAGCTTCGCGACCCATCAGGCCGCCGCCAATGATACCGACTCGCAAAATAGAGTTCATTTTAGAAAGGGATAAAAAGGGATTTCAGAAGAAAGTTAAGCCGAAGGTGGTGGCGAGGGCACTCTGGCCCAGAGCGAGTCTTCCAGAGCCTTTAGCTTTTCTTTCAGAACCTCGTTCTCTTGATTGCGAAGGAGTTGTTCAGAAAGCCAAGTTAAGGCTGGGTTTCCATTCGTGTGTCGCGACAAAAGGTCGAAAAACTCCGTTTCGGTGAGTTGGGCATCTTCGAGCAGTTCGGTCAAAGGTTGACCTGTGGTAATTTCTCGATGCATTCGGAGCACTCTTTGCAGTTCCCTAGCGGGAGATTCCCGTTGACCAAACTGGGGTGCAGAACTTGGTTTACCCTCAGAATCGACGCCTAGCTTACGTGGGTTCAAGGCTAGGCCGGTTGGCACAATGGTGCCCAATCTGCCTTCCCTTTCTGGCACACGATCGACGTGATCTTTAACGTGAAGCCATAAAGTAGTGAGACGCTGCCCGTTGGCTCGGAGACCGATACTTTTCCAGAAACTTCTTTCCACCCGACGCAATCCGCTAAGTTCAGAGATAGCCCGGGCGACGTGTCGACTGGATCGCGCACGACCCATCTGTTGAAGAATATCAATTTCCGAGGCGAACAACTCTGGATTTAGACGGTAAGTGAGGGCGGCGAGCGGGCGGAAAATCCAATGAACAGATTGAACAAGAGCGCGCGCGACAAATTGGTCTTCTGAGCACTCATAATAGGCACAGAAGGCCGCCTTAAAATTCGGATAATCAGGAGTGTTGGAAGCCATAGATTGCGCCGAGGATGAGGGCTAACCTCAGGATTAGCTTGAACTGAGGGTCTCCTCGCTGGTGGGTTGAGGCAGTAGTCGGTATAAGGTTTCACCCGCCTTGGGTACATAAAGAATACCCTCCTCTTCGCGACCCTGATAGTCGCTCGCGGTGATAGTGCGCCAGTCGCGATACCCTAGATTAATCTCCTGACATATTTTCTCGGAAATACCGGTGGCTAGAGTGACCCGTGCCCGTTGAGTCTCGATGCCGTTTTCATAAGTACCTAGCCCGAAAACATGGGTACTATGAGCCAGAGTTCCCCAAGGGAAGTGCTTGAACTGATCCCATTGTTTGAGGAAGTAATCTCGGCAGTGATAGCCGACCTGCCGAATAAGTTCACCGTGGACCACACTAATTTCGTGGAGGTGAGGTGCGTAGATGATGAGCTCACCGCCTGGGGCAAGGACCGGTTCTAGTTTGTACATGCACTTCGCACCGACCCAGAGTTCGTCGTACATGGATGGAGCACAGCTTAAGATCGTGTGGAAAGGGCGCGGTTTCCATTCGATATGGGTTTTTGCCGAAAGATCGGCCGCCTCGGTCCAAGCCTCTTCAGGGGTACCTGAGATCAGTCCACGCAGGCCGCCGCCAGGTTGAACTACCATGGCAAAGCAGAGTTTTGGAATGGGCACCATCGCCCCAGCTCGATCGACCACCCGGCGGACCGGCGTCCACTTGTGACCGATAACTCCCATCGTAGTAATCACCGCACCTAACCAGTGGAAGAAATTGAGAATTTCTGGACCACCGACACCCGGGAATAAGTATTTATTGCCGCCGCTGAATCCGACCACTTCATGGGGAAAAACAGGGCCGACGATAATGATCTGATCACACTCCAGTACTCGTTTATTGATCGACACCGGGACCTCCATGGCGAAGAGGCCATCGGAAAGCTCTCTGACGTCTTCCGAAGACAATGTTCCCAAGCGATGCAAGGCGTCCGGATTGTCCCATTCGTGATTAAAAAATCGAACACCCGCATAGCGGGTTGATCTCTCGGTTGAGGTGATGTCTAGGCGTGCGCAAATTGCGTCGTCCGACATGGGTGGATGGGTGCCCAAGGCCACTAAAATATCAAAGGTGGCGACTGCGCTGCCGATTCGGTCAAATAATATCTTGAAGAGAAGTCCCACTGGAGCGGTTCGTGTGCTATCGGGAATAATCAGTAGAATCCGTTTTCCTCGATAGGTCTCGATTGGGCAGCTTCGAGCAACTTCGTTCACCACATCTTGTTCGGTCATCATAGGTTTCCTCTTTCGACGAGCAGATTTTTAAAGGGCGTCTGGGTGTCGTTTATTCTCGAAGAGACGCTAGCACTTCCGCCGCGTGCCCTTCTGGTTTAACCGTGGTCCAAATACGGACAATCCGGCTGTCGGGTCCAATATGGAAGGTCACCCGGTAAGTGCCCATATACTTGCGTCCCATAAACATTTTTTCGCCCCAGACACCGTAAGCACGGACGATGGATTGATCCACATCGGCGAGAAGCAGAAATGGGAGTTCAAACTTCGCGGTAAACTTGACGTGGGATTTAATTGGATCGGTACTTACTCCAAGCACAACGACTCCGGCGGCTTTGAATTCCGCATAGATATCCCGAAACTCGCAGGCTTCTCGAGTGCACCCAGGGGTGTTGTCTTTGGGATAAAAAAAGAGGACGAAGTTGCGCCCCTTAAATCCAGACAAGTTGAGGAGCGATCCATCGGTTGACGTGGCCGAAAATTCGGGGGCGAGATCGCCTGCCTTTAGCGAAAGCGTGAGTTCTTTGGCCATATTTAAAAAGAGGGTGAGGCGACTTAGGAAGCAACCCGATTAGCCATCAAATAGTGGAGGTAGCTGATGAGGCGTTGCTTCATTTCCAATCGAGGAACAATAGCGTCAATGAGCCCGCGTTGTTTGAGGAATTCCGCGGTTTGAAAGTCGGGGGGTAACTCCGACTGGGTGGTGGCCTCGACGACACGACGTCCAGCAAAGCCAATCATCGCACAGGGTTCAGCAAGAATGAGATCACCAACGCTGGCAAAACTGGCCATGACTCCGGCGGTGGTGGGATCGGTTAGGACGCTAATGTAGGGAAGATTTCGTCGAGCATGATAGGCTAAGGCACCACAGGTTTTAGCCATCTGCATCAGGCTGAACATCCCCTCGTACATCCGCGCCCCACCGCTGCTAGAAACAATCACTAAAGGTAGGCCGCGATCGGTCGCCGTCTCTATCAGACGCGTCAACTTCTCCCCAACAACCGAGCCCATCGAGCCTCCAAGAAAGCTGAAATCCATCACCCCTAATGCAACGCGATGTGTCCCGATCAATCCGACTCCTGTCACGACCGCATCCTTTAGCATTGGCATTTTCTTGCGATAGGAGAGCAACTTCGACTCGTAACTAGAACTCCCAGTGAACTTGAGGATGTCCACGCTCTCCATCAGTGGATCGATTTCTTCAAAGGAGCAGGTCTCGACCATTGAGTGGATCCGCTCACGTGCTCCTAATTTGAAGTGATGAGTACAGTTGGGGCAAACCTTCAGGTTATCATCGAGTTCCTTATCGTAGATTAGGCCACTACACCTAGGGCATTTAATCCATAATCCCTCAGGAATATCGCGTTTTTTAGTTTTTGACGTCAGCTTGGGTCTGCTCGGAAACGAGTTGCTAGCTCCGTCCCGAGTGGGAGGTGTCACGGCGGGCGGAACTTGCTCAACGTCGATCTGTTTCCTTCGGATGCCTCGTGTAGCCATGTTGATTAACGCTTTAGTTCAGCGTCTTCTTTTTGGGAATTTAACCTCTCTACTTCCCGTTGACCAGCCTCCTTCTAGCCGATGTCGGTTTCCGGTCCCAACCCAGCCTCGGTGGAGACAAGAGATTGGAACTTGCGTCTTAGGGAGAGAGATAGATGTCAGGGCTGATTCATCTGCATCTGAATAGTTTTCTGTGACGGGGGCTCGTTTGCATTTTGACCGATTTATTTTTACGGCCCGTGTTCAAGATTTGCGTTTCGTAGCAACAATTTGCCCGCCGAAGCGGATCTGCTCAAGCGAGTCACGGTCCGTCTGATCGATCCCCATGAACCCGGCCAAGCCGCCCGGCCCACCCGAGGTGGGATACCACGTGAGCAGTATCGCGCTGGAGGCCCTGAGCGATGAGGAAATATCCCAGTTGATCTGCGATCACTGGTCGGCCATCGAGAACGGGGTGCATTACCGGCGGGACGTGAGCTTTCAGGAGGACCAGTGCCGGGTGAAGGACCGAGTCGGGGCCGAGATGCTGGCGGCGATGCGAAACCTAGCGGTTGGGCTCTACGAACTGGAGTTGGAACGAGGACGGACCCAAGCCGATTCGTTGAGGAACTGGATGAAGGGTCAGACGTTCAGCAACGCACACCAGATGCTCCGGCGTTGAACGGCAGCGGCGGTCTAGCAGAAAGAGGGTAGAACCCGCAGAGAGGAGCGTGTCAGACGCCGGGAAAGGGCTTCACCAAGCTCATCCGGCACGCCGACGAACCTCAGATGCTGCAATCGACCGAAAACCCGGCCGATTCGTCTGCCTACCCAAATGCCGATGAATCCGCCTTGGGAAGTCGGAGGACTGTGAGCACAAGGGCTTCCCATTTGTTAATTTCGGCCTAGGCTCATTTCATGCTTAATCATCGCCCTATCTTGGACCGCCGTCGGTTCCTGCAGGCTGGATTGATCGGTATGACCGGGGTGGTGATGGGAGAGAGGGTGGAATTGCCCTTCGAGAATGGACATCGACCGCTGGTAAAATATCCGCAAAAACGTCCATTGATTCGTTTGACGGCAAGACCGCCCCAGCTTGAGACGCCATTTTCTGTTTTCAATGAAAGCTTGCTGACCCCTAACGACGCTTTTTTTGTTCGTTATCATTTGGGCGGTGCCCCGCCACCCGCCTCGGTCTTGGACACTACTGTCTTTCGTTTAACCGTTTCCGGTTCGGTTGGGCGATCTCTTACCTTTTCCTTGGATGAATTAAAGGCTCAGTTTGAAACGGTAGAAATAGTAGCTGTGAACCAATGTTCCGGAAATAGTCGTGGCTATTTTACACCCCGAGTACCGGGAGGCCAATTGGGACATGGAGCAATGGGGTGCGCACGCTGGACCGGGGTACGATTAGCCGATCTTTTAAAAGCGGCCGAACTTTCTGTGGGTGCGAAGCAAGTGGTTTTTGATGGGATGGATCGACCGTTGCTTGCAGGAATTCCTGATTTTGTAAAAGCCTTATCACTCGATCAGGCACTGAATTCGGATGTCCTGTTGGCTTGGGCAATGAATGGCGAGGCTTTACCGTGGTTAAATGGATTTCCATTGCGTCTCGTGCTTCCTGGTCATTACGGCACTTATTGGGTTAAACACTTGCATTCAATCCGGGTCGTTGATGAGGAGTTTAAAGGGTTTTGGATGAGTCCGGCCTATCGAATCCCTGAAGATCCCTGTGCCCATGTGTTACCGGGAACGCCGCCAGGGCGGACGATTCCTATTTCGCGTTTTAACGTTCGGTCCTTTCTGACCAGTCATTTGGAGGGGCAAACGATTCGGTCTGGTCACGACAGCATCTTGCGCGGAATAGCCTTTGACGGTGGGAGCGGTATTAGTGAGGTGCTGGTGTCGACGGATGAGGGAAGCAATTGGCGCGGGGCCGAGTTGGGGCGCGACTTCGGTCGGTTCGCCTTTCGTGAATGGACCCTAGCTTGGCGGCCGAAGGGCGTAAATTCTTGCAGTATCCGCGTCCGAGCTATGAATCGACTGGGTGAAAGTCAACCCCTAGAACCGCTTTGGAATCCGGCCGGATACATGCGCAATGTTGTCGAGAAAACTTCTTTAAAACTGATATGAAAGACCAAGTCATTGGATTTAAATTCGCCCTGTCGATTGCTTGGATTTTACTCGCCCCCTGCGTCGGAGACATCCCCTCGGAACCTCTTCGAAATCAGTTTGTGAAGGACGCCTGGAAATTGCCCGTTGGAGAACCTGTAGTGCCAGCCGACGAAGCCTCGATGCCTTTACGCAAACATTGTCTGGTCTGTCATTCTCCAGATTATATGACGACTCAACCTCAACTGAGTCGTAAGGTGTGGGAAGCGAATGTGGAGAAAATGCGTTCAAAGTATGCCGCCCCTATTCCCAGCAATGCTGTTCCAACAATCGTGGATTCTTTGATGAAACAACAGAGCGCCCGCTAGGCCCAAGAAGGACGTTCTTTTCCTTAGAGGCCGGCCAAACGCGTCTCGGCATCGCCGAAGCGCGGGAGAGTCACACCCATCCGGTCCATCAACGATAAATACAAACTGCACACCTTCCGGTTCTCATCGCCCTTATCAAGGTAGTTGAGGACCCGCCCGGTCTTTAAAGTTCCGGCCAAGCCTCCGACCGTGAGGAGGGGCAACCGGGTACTATCATGGCGGTTGCCAGACCACATATTGGAAAGAAACAGGAGGCAGGAATTATCAAGGACTGTGCCGTCTCCCTCAGTCATGGCTTCGAGTCGGGTGGCAAGGTAAGCGACCTGACTACAGTAGTACCGGGCAATACGTTCGAAGTCGTCAGAAAGATCATCGTGCGAGGCGGAATGATGGGCCTTTCGGACGTCGAGGAAGGGGTAAAAAAGACCAGAAAGATCTCGGCAAAGGAGGAGTGATACCACGCGGGTTTTGTCGGTCTGAAAGGCCATCGCGGTGATATCGCACATGAGTCGCATGTGATCTCGAATATCCTCGGGGAGGCCATTGTCAGGGCGTTTCATTAGGGTGACCGACCGACCCTTACCTTGAGCCTTTTTCTCAGCTTTGGCTTGGTCGCCGCGCATTCGATCGATGCGCTTTTCGACTTCACGGACACTGGTCAGATATTCATCGAGTTTGGCTTTGTCCTGACCGCTGATTTTCCTCCCCAGACTCGAGGCATCGTCTTTCACTCGATCGAGAATACTTTGGGTACGGTGGGTGCCGCGATTCTCGAATAAGCTATCGAAAGCCAAAGAAGGATAAACCTCCATAGGCACCGGCGAATCTGCGTTTTGCCATGAAATATGTGAACTATAGGCCATGGAGAAGTTGCTCTCGTGATAACCAGTAATGGGTTGTTCACAGCCTAGGACCATACTGGGTTGGATCGAGTCTTGGCCGATATGATTGGCCAGCACTTGATCGACGCTGATCCCTCCATGCAATACGGCGCCCTTCATTAGCGGCATACCCGAGAGCAGATTACCTGTTTGACCCGGATGAATTCCAACGCCAACGGCAGAGCGATTGAAGAGTCCGTCGATGAAGTTGATTTTTGTCTTTAACCGTTCCAACGGTTGAAGGCTCTTACTCAGTTCCATCGTGGCACCAGAGCCCTTGGCTGACCAGTGGTTGCCGTTGACTCCATTACCCCAAAAGAGCGCGGCAAAGCGTTTTGGTAGTGCAATCGAGGAGCCAGATTTCGGCTGTGCTTCACCCAAAGCCTGAATCGATTCCATCCATGGGAGGGCCATGGTGACACCGGCACCCCGTAAAAAAGTTCGCCTCGAGAGTCGGTGCCGGCGGGCGGCGGGAGAAATCTCCTTTGGATCACGCATAGTTTTAGTCTTGGGCTGCGACGATGATGGGGCCTCTTTTGTTTAAGAACTGCGAACTGGTGATGATGGTTTCCACAAGGTTACCGAATTGGTGTCCATTCATCGAGAGCTTTGAACGCATTTTTTTGACCAAAACTTCATCTGAAAGAATGAGGCTTCGCCCTAATCCATAAGCCAGAAACTTGCGGCAGAGGGTATTGAGAAAGTCGTTTTCTCGCCGCTTTTTGAGGTAGAGACGTAATCCTGCAAGACCGTTGCCTTCGCTGCCGTCAGGAAACATGGCATGGGTATCGATCGGGCGACCTCCGAGGTCGAGGGTGCGTCGTTCACCCACTGGGCCAAAACCCTCAAAGACCAGTCCAAGGGAATCGAACCGCTGATGGCACGAGGCGCAGTTGGCGTCGGCCCGATGGATGGCCAGTGTCTCGCGTAGGGTTCGTTCGCCGAGTTTGGATTCATCGGCAGGAAGTTCGGGGACAGTCGGCGGCGGTGGCGGAATACGCTCGCCGAGAAGACGTCTTGCAACCCAGTAACCTCGTTTTACTGGGCTTGTCCTTAGGCCGGGCGAATTGGCGGTCAGAAAAACGGACATCGATAGAAGGCTTCCTCGCCCTACTTTGCCGAGGTTTTCTACCCGGACCCAGTCATTAGAGTGAGAACTGGGGTGGGGGAGTCCATAGTGTTGGGCCAATACCGGATTAACAAAGGTATGATTCGCATAGAGAAAATCGAGGACCGATCGATTTTTCTGCAGGCTATCCATCATAAAACGGATTGGTTCTTCAAACATCGCCTCGCGTAGAGCATCGGTGAAGAGGGGAAACCGAGTTCGGTCAACCGCGTTGTGCTCTTCGAAACGCCGGAAATCTAACCATTGGCCAGCGAATTCAGTCACCATACCTCGAATCCGCTGATCCTTTAACATCCGACGCGCTTGCTCAGCCATCACCTCCGGTCGATGCAAATCACCCGCCGCCGCTCGGGCGAGCAAGGCGTCGTCGGGTGCTGTCGACCAGAGGAAATAACTCAACCGACTGGCGAGTGCGTCGTCGGATAAAGGGATTATTCCCAGCGCTTGACCCCGATCAATCGCGGCGAATTGGGGCAACGACGTGCTCTTTGCGAACTTTTCCTTGACGGAAGCTTCCACCAGATCAATGCGGTAGCAGAACTTGGGCGATACCAACACCCGGGCAATACTGTCGCGGATGGCCTCGTCGTGGGTTAATCCGTCTTGAACGCGTAAGGTTTGATAGAAATCAAGAAGTTCTGCACGCTCCGTCGAGTCAAGAGAACGTCGGAACGCTTTTTGCGCAAATTGAATGAGGGCTTCGAGATGTTTCGGTTCTGAATCACGTTCTAGTTTTTCGATCCGACCGATTTCGAGTGGGACACGTTGAAAATGCTCCCGAATGGCGGCTAATGTTGAGGGGTTGGCTCCGACTCGGACGGCCTTTGCGTAGTAACGTTCGGCTAGTTTCTTTACCTTGGCCTCGGTTGTGCAGTCCTTGTCTTCCGCACGCGCAAAATCAAACTCGGCATCACTGAGAAAACGCGAATCTGTTCGCTCAAAATAAACCGTACTCTGATGCATCCGTTGCGGCACCGAGGCGATCATATTGAATTCGTCCCACAGTCGGTCGAGTTGGCTTTGGGCTGTTTTATCAAGGATCAAGTCATACAAGGGTCCGTCGTCGCGAAAGTAGCCCGTTTGATTGTGCAAACCGGCGCTGAGCAGACGTCCGACATTGCCGTTGGCCTTTTCTTCTTCGGGATCCATGAAAGAGCGGCCGCGTTCCTTGACGTAAAAAGCGTCCGGAAAGAGTGCGGCAAACCGAGTAAATGCCGCCTCATACTGGGAACGTAATCTAGCGTCCGATGGGACGATCAATCGGGGGTCCATTGGAGGTTTCGAGGTCTTCCTTTTTTTTCGGTTGCCCGTTTCTGGCTTCAGATCGTTCTCCAAATTCTTCGGCACAGTTCCTTCGATTTGTAGCGTATTAGTGGCGTAGATTCTTCGATTAGCTGCCCATTGTCGATTCTTCCAAAGAACCAGCGCCTGTGCGCTCGGGTTCATCTCGGGCCCCTCCAAGTTGGCGACTGTGGGGCGGATCGCCTCTCGCAAAGTTAGGACAAATTCACGCATGGCTTCACAACCTAGACGCACTTCAGAGGGCATCTTTCGGTTTGTTGGCCCCGGGAGTTGATGCCACATCACTTGGAGTCGAGCCATTGGCCCCACGGTCTCGGCCGTTTTTAATGAATCCCAAATCAGTGACAGATATTTTAGACTTACTTGGGATTCGCGTGCGATATCGGAGAGTTGTGCGTGCGATTTCCCTAAACCCACCCGCTGCTTGTAGCGCCAGGCCGCGGCAAAATAGTCTGCGTAGTCGGTGGGTTGTCTCTGGTAGAATTCAACGATACGAAGTGTCCCGTATTTATCGCGGTCAGTATGAACCATCATCGGATGTGTCGCGAAAGCGATTCCGTCTAAGGTCAATACGGCGTGCTGACTTACCTCTCGGGCCGCCTCAAGGTATTTTCTGAGCAGAGCAGGAGACAGAGTGAGTGATTCGCCGGTGTTATCGAAACCAGCCTGATTGGCGGGATCGACAGGGAATTGTCGAGTCGGCCGCAAGTCGACCCCGATTAGGTCGCGGAGGGTTCGGTCATACTCGGTATTGCTCAGGCGTCGAGCTAAGATGAGACCTGGATCATTGGCATTCTTTGCGGCCTCATACTGCCACAAGTCTCGTAACCAAGAGGTGATCACCAAAGACTGAGTTGAGGTAGGACGATGGGCTATTTTCTTGGGTGGCATCTCACCCGCTTGAAGTCTTTCCAAGACGCTTTCCCACTGTTGTTGGTCCCGCAAAACCGTTGACACCTGGGTGTAGGGACTTAGGTCAAAATTGCCCTTGGGCTTCTCTTGACTGTGGCACTCAAGACAGTAGGTGGTGATGAGGGGCTGAACGGTGTTAAGAAAGCGTTTCTCTAAGTCGGCAAAAACACGGTCGGCACCGGATGCTGGAGATACCAATGCACCCCAGCAAAAAAGTGTCATCTGAAGAAGCGCTCTGATGGAGAGGGGCAGTTTCATTAGTAAGTGGCGAAAAATTACCAACGTCCCAATTAAAGGCAACTCGGTGAGGAGAAAAAGGGGGATGATAGAGCGGAGAGGATTCTAGAGTGAGAGAACTTAGCGAGATTTCAAGCGGTGTTATTGGAGTCAATACTCCATCGCTCGGATTCAGATCTTCGGATCTGAATACCGGAAAGAACCGAAGGAAATTCAAGAACCTCCGTCGTCTGAAAGTTCCACGACGTTGATGGAGAAAGGTGCCTGAGGTTGCCCCCTCGTTGCGCCTGCTTCTTCCCCCGATTTCTGACTGACCTGGGGCGGGCCTGTTGCTGCGGTAGGCGACACGGTTGTAATCTGCTGCGGGAATCACCTGGTTGGAGCCCGAAGCAGTCCCGAGGGTGAACCACCGGTGCAGCGTTAGGATAGGCTCCGCACCCGTGCGAACACCGCCCAACTTCAATTCCTCCCGCGGCGAGTGCCTTCAAATTCAGCTTTTTAAACCCTATGGAACTGCCCAACCCGGTGGGGAATATTTTCCGTCCAACCGGTAGAACTCGCCGAAGGTGACGGCGTGCAGTTTACCGGCGCGAAGGTCGGACTTTTGGGAGGTAGTGGACTGGATTGGTTTTTTAAATAGTTGATCCGTAGCCAGCAATAAATCAAAAAAGATGAACTTGCAGTCTCTCAGCAAGTTTATGAATAAAAATGCTTTTTAGAAGTGAAGAGTAGTACGTTAAAGGCGACTAAGATCGATCGTTCTACTGCTCATCCAAAGACCGTTTGTTTAAGATTTTCTCCTGCTATTTGGATAAGAAAACCAATATCGTTTTCTAAATGTGTGGGATCACTGGTTTTATTGGAGACAGTAGACTTTCTCGAGAGGACGCGCGGATCGTTCTTCAACGGATGACAGATGCCATTCGGCATCGAGGTCCAGATGCGGATGGTTTTTGGCAAAGCAACGACGGGCAGGTGAACTTGGGCCATCGGCGCCTGAGTATTATTGATCTTTCGGCCGCAGGATCGCAGCCAATGAGCACCGCTGACGGTCGCTTTACGCTCATTTTTAACGGAGAAATTTACAATTTTCAGGAACTGCGCGCTCAACTGGAAGGTTTGGGATGTCGGTTTCGGGGTTCTTCGGACACCGAGGTGCTTTTGCTTGGTATCCAAGAGTGGGGCGTCAGGGCCCTGTTGCCTCGGCTCAACGGCATGTTCACTTTTGCCGTCTGGGACAAACGGGAGCTGACGTTGACGCTCGCACGTGATCGATTTGGAGAGAAACCACTTTATTATGCGTGTGATCGAGGGTTGTTGATCTTTGGCTCGGAATTAAAAGCTCTGTTCCCGCATCCGTCCTTTTGTCGGGAGATTGATCCATCGGGGTTGACGCAACTTCTGACCTTCAGCTACATCGGCACGCCTCTGTCGATTTTTAAAGAGGTAAAGAAACTGAACGCGGGATGTTTTTTGGAAACAAAGCTGGGTGCAGGGCCTAGGGCACAGGAGGCTTATTGGGATCCTCAACAGATGCTCGCCAAACGGGGTAGCCTAGACCCTAAGCTCAGTACCGGTGAGATCCTTGATAGACTCGATCAGAAACTCCGTCTGGCGGTGAAGCGAAGGATGGTATCGGACGTGCCGCTCGGAGCCTTCTTGTCGGGCGGGATCGACTCGTCCTTGGTTGTCTCACTGATGCAGGCCCAGAGTTCTCGATCAGTGAAGACTTTCACCATCGGTTTTCGGGAAGGCGGGTTTAATGAAGCACCCTTTGCCGCCGATGTCGCACGACATCTTCAGACCGAGCATCATGAGTTATTTCTTGGGACCCGAGAGTGCGTTGAAACGATCCAGCGCTTGCCGGAAATCTACGACGAACCCTTTGCTGACTCATCTCAAATACCCACTACACTCGTCTCTGAATTCGCCCGCCGCCACGTCACTGTCGCTTTGTCCGGAGATTCAGGTGACGAGTTTTTCGGTGGTTACAACCGCTATTTATGGGGAGGACGCTTGTGGCGGTCGCTTCAATTGATTCCGAGCTGTTTTAAACTATTGGGGCGCGATCTCATCAATTCTGTAAGCGCTCGGACTTGGGAGCAGATCCTCGGGGCCGGCAATAAACTGATGCCGAGGCGTTATCGAGTGCAGGCCTCAGGTGACAAAATGCACAAATTAGCCAGAATTTTGGATGCAAGTTCAATCGGTAATCTCTACGAACAGTTGGTTTCAACTTCACAACTGACTGGGACCGTTACCCTTCGTCCAAGTAGCGCGCCGCCCCCTTTCGCCCACTGGTCTAGCAGGGGGAACCTGCTGGGAGATATCGAGGGGATGATGTTCATCGATCAGATGACGTATATGACGGACGATATTCTCTGCAAAGTAGATCGGGCAAGTATGTCTGTGGGACTGGAGTCTCGGGTCCCGTTTCTGGACAATGATCTGACTGAGTTCGCTTGGTCGTTACCGATGGATTTTAAGATTCATGGAGGCGTTGGAAAGTGGCCCCTAAGGCAGATCCTAAAGCGTTATGTACCGGAAGCACTCTTTGAGCGACCCAAGATGGGTTTCGGCATTCCGGTTGGTGATTGGCTACGCGGACCACTTCGAGATTGGGCTGAAGATCTGTTGAGTGAGTTCAATTTAGCGGATGGTGGATGGCTTAACGTCGCGGTCGTAAGAAAAGTCTGGATGAACCATTTGGAAGGGAAAAAAAACAGGGTCGATCAACTCTGGCCGATACTAATGTTTCTGTCGTGGAAACGTAAATGGATTGATCGCCGCTAAGCTTGATTTGAGAAATCGACGAAAAGGAGGATGCCGTAGAAACAGTCCCAGGATCCGTAAATTCGTCAGATGAGTGGGAATGACCACAAAAGAATGGACTCGCAGCGGTTGTCGTTTTTGCGGCAAGTTTAGAGTTCAAAATGAAGCATTCGCATTTGGGTATTTTGGTGGCCATTGAGGGCATTGATGGAGCGGGGAAATCGACTCAGGTGGGGCTGATTTCTCGCCGTTTGGCGGCCATTGGCTTGCCGGTCGTGTGCTCAAGGGAACCGACGGATGGACCGCACGGACGGCGTTTGAGGGAATCAGCCTTAACAGGGCGGTTGTCGGCTGCCGAGGAGTTGGAGACCTTTATTGCCGATCGCCGAGAGCATGTGATGAAGGTGATTCGGCCGGCGTTGATTGAGGGCAAAGTAGTGCTCTTAGATAGGTACTATTTTTCAACAGCCGCATATCAAGGAATTCGGGGACTTGATTGGCGAGCGATTGTGGCGCAGAACGAAGAATTTGCACCAGAACCTGATATTTTGGTGATTTTAAAAGTAGCAGCGGCCGACGGATTTTCTCGGGTGAGGGTCCGAGATGGGCGCCCTAATCATTTTGAAGCTGAAGGTGATTTGCTGCGGTCGGATGCGATTTTTGACGAAGTTACAGCCCCTTATGTGCTCCGTTTAAATGGGGCGAGAGATCGGGAGATCATTTGTGCAGAGATTGTTGATCGGATTGTCCGAGTAGGTCTGGACCGTTTAATGGCGTGCAGTACTGAGGATCGAGAATTGTTGCAGTCCCTGAAGAAGAGACTGACCGCTTGGGCGGCCAGTGGGCTCAGCACTGGAACTGGTGTGAGCTGAAAGCAAAGAGCTAGAGACCTCTGTGCCACTCAGGGCGACTATAGCGACGTACCATGGCACTTTGGAACTCGGTCGTTGGCAGCGGAAAGTTGGATTGGGTGACAGCCCACTCCTCGCAAAGAGCCTGTTTTAGAACGGCAGAGTCTAGGCCCATATTGCAGACAAATGCGACGTGATCGCGCTGCTGGCGATAGTTGGGTTGGGCGGATGGGAATTTCAAATAAGTACCGATTTTTTCTAAGGGAAAATGGTGCAAAAGGGTGCCATGAAAAAGCAGCCAATGCCGTCGTCGACGTTGCGCATTTCCTGAAATTTTTAGGCCGTCGATCGCCAGATCCGTGTGGCCTTCGATCCGGACATTTCTGCCGGTAGCCGTGGTGAGGGCTCGACATTGTCGCCCCATAATCCACGCGTTGGTACCGGTGATCGAGGCGAGGGGACCGGAATCGGTGCAGCGCAATAGAAGGGCGTAGTTCAGGCAACCGTGGCCTTGCAGGACCGTTCCGCCGCCGGTGCATCGGCGTAGAACTGGAACCTTGGCGTCGTCGCAGGCGTCCAGATGACACTCTATCGCTGCTTTTTGCCCACAACCGAGGACAACAAAGAAAGAGGGAGATTCCCAGAACCAGAGGCTTTCCTTGGCTCGGCCCACTTCTGCAGCATCTAAGAGGGCTTCATCCCAAGCGAGAAATTCGACCGTTTGGGTTGATTTGGGTAGTTCGATAAGATGCGGCACTGACTGAAAAAGTCTAGAAAGAGGGCGAGACATCAAGGAGGAATCGTTTAGTTCGTGGTTTGGTCTTTCCCAAACAGTTTCTTCCAGTGAGGCTTTGAGAATTCTATGAACACCCTCGTCAAGGGCGCTTTGTGCCTCTTGTTGATTTTGAGTTCGGTATTTTGCCTCCAGCGTTTTCGTTCAGGCTACACGAAAGCGGAGGTGGCTCGCTCGGGAATGAGTGAACCGGATGCAGGCCACGGCGGGGGTGGCGAGAATGCACCGGAAGTCGTGGAACCGACGTCAGTGCTTCCTGTCGCCGAGACCCTCATTGGAACCAATGGGGCACCCTCAGATATCGCTGTCGCGACCGCAAAAAACACTTCGCCTGCAACGCCGATGAGTAGTCAGGTTCCAGCTCAGTCTCCGGTAGGAGGGCAACTAGGAAAAGGAGAGAGGAAGTCGGGTGCCTTTATTTGGATGGGAGGATTTGTGGCGTCACTGTTGCTTTTAGCTGGGCTGCTGGCTTGGATTATTGGGCAATGGATGTCTAATCGCACCGGAGGCTTGATTTTTGCGGAGGATGCTCCACCAGAGGGTGACCCAGAATACGAGGCTGCAGAGGCGGAGTGGACCAATGGCAATCACTTGGAGGCGATAGGGCAGATGCGAGAGTATTTAAAAAAGAACCCGCGAGAACAGTTTGTGGCTATTCGCATTGCGGAGATTTACGAGAAAGATTTAAGAAACCCGGTGGCGGCCGTTCTTGAGTTACAAGAGGTGTTGACCCAGCGATTAGGTCGGGAGAAATGGGGTTGGACGGCGATTCATTTGGCTAATCTTTATTCAGGTCCACTGAATCAACCCGATCGAGCGATGGCTTTGTTGGGACGGATTATTTCAGAGTACCCGGAAACCAGTGCGGCGAAGAAAGCAAAAGCGCGATTGGGGATCACCGAGGCGGCATTAGAAACGGTTGATTTACCGACTGAGGAAACGCAGGCCCTCGAGAATCCGCCGACAGATATGCCGCGTGGTTTCACTGCTAAACAAAAGTGATTTCCAGTTTTCTGTTCCCACAGGGGCTTTCTTTCCGGTGAGCAGCCATCGAGTTATTTTGCACCTCGACATGGACGCTTTCTTTGCCTCGATCGAGCAGAGGGATCGTCCGGAACTTGCGGGGCAACCGGTGATTGTCGGTGGATCACCTGAATCTCGAGGCGTCGTCTGCGCCGCAAGTTATGAGGCGCGCCAGTTTGGGGTCCGTTCAGCGATGCCGAGTCGAACGGCGCAAAGGATGTGTCCGCGGGCCGTTTTTCTGTCACCGCGGATGGATCTTTATAAGGAAGAGTCGAGGGAGATTTTCAAGCGAGTCGCTGAGGCAGGGTTGATCCTTGAACAAGTTTCGGTGGACGAGGCCTATTTGGAGGCGACCGAGCGATTTGCTGGGGTAGAGATGGAGGAGGCCTTGCTTCAAGCGGTTCCCTTAGCTCGAACATTGAAGAGTCAAATTCGAAAGGAACGAAGTTTAACCGCCAGCGTGGGCATTGGAGGCAACAAGTTAATGGCTAAGTTAGCCAGTGATTATGGAAAACCGGATGGGCTCTGCCTGATTCCTCACCGAGATCGAACGGAGTTTCTGAGATTGATGCCAGTTCGAGTTCTGCATGGCGTTGGAATAGTTACTGAAGAGACCCTGGCTCGGGTGGGATTGCGCACCGTTGGAGATTTACAAGAGTATGCGGGTGATTTGCGGGCCCTCGTAGGGGCTTTGGGACCCGTCCTCAAGCGATTTGCTTTTGGCGAAGACGATCGTGCCTTATCGACGGATGAGACGATTAAAAGCATTTCCACTGAGTGCACCTTTGGGCAAGACACCGAGCATCGTCCGACGCTACGGGCTACTTTGCGGGAGCAAGCCAAGGAAATTGCCGAGAAGCTACAGAGGAATCGGTTGGAAGCACGAACAGTTCAAGTGAAAGTCCGCTATAGTAATTTTACGACGTTAACGCGCCAATTTTCAGGTGATCAACCGGTAACTGGAGTTGCTGAAATCTACCGTTTGGCGTGTTGGTTACTAGGGCGAGAGCGTTTGGTCAGTCGACCTCTGCGGTTGCTCGGTCTTGGGGTGAGTGGGTTACGAGAGATCAGTGGGATCCAAATGGCTCTATCCTTGTGAACTGAGCTCGTGCCAAAGGCAAAATGGATTTGCGCGAGAGGGTTTGAGAGTGTTCTTTAGTAAAGAAGTTTGGGTCCGATGAACTAATTTGCCTCGAAGAACTTTTGACGTAGGCCGAAGCCGTCATCAGACTGAGGGGAGCAACGGCGGGGAAATCTTCCATCTATAAAATTAATGAGCGACGAATCGATGAACAATTTTACGCCCCGTGCGCAACAGGTACTTGCCTTGGCGCGCAAAGAGGCGGATCGGTTAAAACACAACTATGTTGGGACTGAGCACCTTTTGTTGGGTTTAATCAAATTGGGCCAAGGTGTAGCAGTGAATGTGTTGCAGAAGATGGGACTCGACTTGGACACGGTGCGACAAGAGGTTGAAAAAGAGGTTGGTGGTGGTAAGGACCAGAAAGCGGGCGGCAATATTCCTTACACACCGCGAGTCAAGAAGGTGTTATCTTTGTCCGCTAAAGAAGCCAAGGCATTGAACCACACTTACGTCGGTACCGAGCATATGCTATTGGGTTTATTGCGGGAAGGAGATGGGGTTGCGGCCAAAGTTCTACGCAATCTAGAAGTTGATCTTGAGCAGTGCCGCCAGGAAATCATCAAAGAATTGGATCCTCAGTTCCAAAACAGCGAAGGGGAAGAGGCCCCGAAGGAACCGACCGGCGAACCGGTTGAAGCAGGCAAAGCAGGCCCGAAGCCAGATAGAAATAAGGATACCAAGACTCCTGCGCTGAAAGCATTTGGACGGGATTTGACCGAAATTGCTCGTAAAGGGGAGATGGACCCGGTGATTGGGCGTGCGTCAGAGATTGAGCGAGCCATTCAGATATTGTGTCGTCGTACCAAGAACAACCCGGTGCTACTGGGCGAGGCTGGCGTCGGTAAGACGGCGATTGTAGAGGGCTTAGCTCAAGAGATTGCCAAGGGGAACGTGCCTGAATTGTTGCAAAACAAGCGGGTGGTGACCTTGGATTTGGCATTGATGGTTGCGGGAACAAAGTACCGTGGCCAATTTGAAGAGCGAATCAAGGCGGTGATGGATGAGATTCGTAAGGCCAAAAATGTGATCCTCTTCATCGACGAATTGCATACCATTGTGGGAGCAGGATCTGCGGAAGGAACTATGGATGCTTCCAATATTTTCAAGCCCGCTTTGGGTCGTGGAGAATTACAGATTGTGGGAGCCACCACTCTGACCGAATACCGGAAGTACATTGAGAAAGACTCAGCCCTCGAGCGCCGGTTCCAGACGGTCAAGGTGGAACCGCCTTCGGTGGACGATGCGATCACGATTTTGGTGGGCTTAAAGAGCAAGTACGAGGACCATCATAAAGCTGAATTCACTCAATCGGCGGTGGAAGCCTGTGTGAAGTTATCTGATCGTTATATTACAGCTCGGTTTCTACCTGATAAAGCGATTGATGTCTTGGATGAAGCGGGGTCGAAGGCTCGGATTGGGGCGATGCAACGACCTCCGAACATTAAAGAGATTGAGTCAGAGATTGAGGTCTTAAAAACCACCAAGGAGCAGGCAATTAAGGATCAGGATTTTGAAGGGGCAGCTCAACTGCGCGATCGTGAGAAGGCGGCCAAAGAGCATCTTGAGAAGACATTGACTGAGTGGAAAGTGGCTAAGGACGAACGTCGAGTCACGGTGACCGAGGATGATATTCTCCAGGTTGTTTCCAAGTGGACTGGGATTCCTTTAAATCGGATGGGGCAGAGTGACACCCAGAAGTTGTTGGCTGTCGAAGAGGAATTATCGAAGACGGTGATTGGGCAGCGGGATGCGGTTTCGGCTTTGGCCAAAGCTTTGAGACGTTCGCGGACGGACCTGAAGGATCCGAAGCGACCGATCGGCTGCTTTGGATTGCTGGGCCCGACGGGTGTGGGCAAAACCTTATTGGCTCGAACTTTAGCGGAGCAAATGTTTGGGAGTATCCAAGCTTTGATCCAACTCGATATGTCCGAGTACATGGAGAAATTCACCGTCAGTCGTTTGATCGGTTCGCCCCCCGGTTACGTGGGCCACGAAGAGGGGGGGCAGTTGACTGAAAAAGTCCGGCGCCAACCGTATTCTGTAGTTTTATTTGACGAGATTGAAAAGGCGCATCCGGACGTGATGAATATGCTTCTTCAGATCTTGGAAGAGGGTAAATTAACCGATTCGCATGGTCGGACTGTTGATTTTCGAAACACGATCATCTTGCTGACCTCGAACGTCGGTTCGGACACTATTCGCAAACAGGCGTCGATGGGCTTTTCGAAAGCCACGGATGATTCCAGTTATGATGCGATGCGCGGTCGGATTCTGGATGAAGCCAAGAAGTTTTTCCGCCCTGAATTCTTGAATCGTTTTGACGATATTATTGTGTTCCGGACTTTGGGACGCCCTGAGCTCAATGTGATTCTGGATTTGGAAATTGCTAAAGTATTGGAACGTATCCGGCGCCGAAATATTACAGTCCTTTTAGATGAGTCAGCCCGCGCGTTCCTAATCGAAAAGGGCTTTGATCCACAGTACGGAGCTCGGCCAATGCGTCGTGCCGTGGAACGTTATCTTGAGGATCCGCTGGCTGAGGAAATTTTGCGCGGGACTTTGATCGATGGCGAGCCTGTCACTGCGGTGGCCGAAGGCGACAAGTTGGTGTTCCAGCACAAAAAGGATCCGGCAGCTGAAGGGGCCTTAAGTTCCTAAAGTTATCGGCGCTGCCGTTCTGGGACTCCCCAAACGGCAACCGCCGAGGAGAGATCGGGATTGGGGGTAACCGAGTGGCATTAGATGGTTTTTGCATTAAAGTAATGGCTCCAATTCTACAGCGAATTTCTAGTTCCCTCCGCGAACTGGGCGATCTTTTCCTTTTGGTGGGTGATGTCTTTGCCTCCTTCCGGCACCGGCGACCTTCTTGGGGTGACTTTCTGTATCAACTGCATTTTATCGGAGTTAAAAGTCAAAGTGTGGTGATCACAACCGGTGCGGCGACGGGGATGGTCCTTTGTGCTCAGACTTATTTTCAATTTCACAAAGTTAAAATGGACACGGCCACTGGGGCGGTCGTGAGTGTGGGGATGAGCAGTGAACTCGGACCGGTGTTGGCGGCTTTGATGATTACAGGCCGGGTTGGTGCAGCAATGGCAGCAGAGTTGGGAACCATGAAGGTAACCGAACAAATTGACGCCTTAAGGACCTTAGCGGCCCACCCAGTCGATACCTTGGTGATGCCTCGAGTTTTGGCTTCCCTCGTTTCGGCACCGTTACTCACCGCTGAAGCTGTGATCGTCGGGATTACCGCAAGTTGGATGATTGGGGTGAAGCTCTTAGGGATCGATAGCGCCTATTATCTAGTAAATATGAACCGGTACACCGATCCGGTAGACGTTATTTCTGGGTTAATTAAATCAATTTTTTTCGGGGCAATTATTGCCTTAATTAGTTGCTATAAAGGACTGAATTGTCGGGGTGGAGCCGAGGGAGTTGGTCGCGCGACCACCGAGGCGGTAGTGGCAGCTAGCATCACCATTTTGGTGAGCAATTTCTTTTTGACTCTACTTTTGACCCGCTTTTTTAAGGGCTGATCCATGATTGAGGTCCGCGACGTTAGAAAATCCTTCGGTAGCCAAGCTGTTTTGAAGGGGGCCAGCCTTCAAATTAACGCCGGCGAAGCTGTGGTGATTATTGGTCGGAGCGGCGGAGGAAAAAGCGTTCTCCTCAAGCACCTCATTGGTCTACTGCCACCCGACCAAGGATCGGTCTTGGTGGGTGGAGCTGATTTAGCCCAAATGACCGAGCGCCAATTGCTGCAAGTTCGCCGCCGTTTTGGAATGCTTTTTCAGACGGCAGCACTTTTCGATTCGTTGAATGTTTTTGAGAATGTTAGTTTTGTCCTTCGACGCGAGGGAAATCATTCTGCTGCTGAAATTCGGAGTTTAGTTGCCGACGCATTGGCGCGCGTGGAACTTTCTGGAATTGAAGAAAAGCTGCCCTCAGAACTCTCTGGAGGGATGCGCAAACGGGTGGGATTGGCTCGCGCTATTATTTATAAACCAGAGATTTTGCTCTATGACGAACCAACCACCGGACTGGACCCGATCGCCGGTGACCGGATTGATCGACTCATTCGCCGAGTTTGGGAGCAACTCAATGTAACGAGTATTGCGGTGACCCATGATATGAAAAGTGCTCGAACCATCAGTAATCGAATTCTTATGTTGCACGAAGGAACTATTTACGCGGATGGAAAAACAGAGGAGATCTTAGATTCAAAAGATCCAATTTTGCACCGCTTTGTGAACGGAATTTCATCTGCCGGAATTGGAAATATCTAATCATGCAATCTAAGTCGCTGCCCATCAAAGTCGGATGCTTCGTCGTGCTGGGAATTCTGATTATTGGTGCACTTATTCTCAACTTTAGTAAAGGTGCCTCGTTTTGGAAAGTAGGCCGGACGGTCATCGTCAAATCGGGTAATGTGGGAGGACTCCGATCCGGTGCGGTGGTGACTCTGTCCGGGGTGCGGATTGGTCTAGTCGAATCGGTCAATTTATCGAACGACGGACGCGATGTCTTGATCCAGTGCCGGATTGAAAGCCCGGTCGTCATTTATTCGGATGCCCGCTTTGATATTGAGCAAAGCGGTTTCCTTGGGGATCAGTTTGTTTCCATTCTACCCACGAAAAACCAAGGAACTCCCTTGGAAAATGGAGCATCGGTGCGCGCAGCCGATCCCTTTAACATCCAGGAAGCGGCGCGGGGCGCGGTCAGTTTAATGGGGCGATTAGATTCAGCCGTGAGTCGTATCGATTCAGCTTTGAGCCGTGTGGACCGTATCCTTCTCGCGGAATCTACCCTCAGCCAACTCACCAATACGATCGGGCATTTTCGTCAGATGTCGGAACGAGCAGACAAGACCCTGATGGAGGTCGATGATTTGGTCCGAGAGAACCGGCCTGTTATCGGTTTGACCTTCAGTAATTTGAATGTTGCCGCGGGAAAAATGAGTGCGGTTGTGGAGCAAGTCTCGGCATTGACACTGCATGTTGATTCCGTGGTTTTAACCAATCGAGAGACTCTGCGTGAGACATTGCTGGCCCTGCGAGAGACATCGAGTGGACTTAAAGAGATCACTTCTGATCTTCAAACCGGGAAGGGGACCGCTGGCGCGTTGTTAAAAGATGCAGAATTAAGAAAGAATCTGATCTCGATGGCGGGCAATTTGAGCACGGTTTCCAGTAATATGGCGAAGTACGGGCTTCTGTATAGCCCGCCTCGACTCACCCGTTTGACGAATGATGCTCGCTATACCGGCCGAGGCCCGATGCGTTGACGCCGATTGAGAAGTGTGGGCTGCCTCAGCTTCTCTTGCAAAATAACTCTTTTATCGGCCCATGAGTCAGTGAGAAGAGTTGGCGTTGGGATCAATTTTGTCGCAGTCTAGCCACATGAGTTTGATTGCCGATTGGGAGAAAGAACTTGAGGCGATTTTTGTCCGAGGACTGGAGTCATGGTCGGCGGGGCATCGGACACCCGAAACCCTCTTCTCTGAAGCGGATCAATTTTTCTTGGGCCGAGTCGGTTGTTCGCCACGGGAACTCTTCGACTTTGTTGAAGACTGTCTGCTGTATGGGGAACCTCTTTTCCCCGAGATTTTAGAGATTCAACGATTGCGATATGAGTATTTTGTGACGGTGCAAGGAGGGGAAAATTCCGGTAAACGAGCGACTATGGCTTCATTGCCGCCAAAATCGGAAGCGGTGGAGGGTATTTCGTGGCTGCCGCGTTTGATCGTTAAAGCACGCCTGAAATTGCGTGGAGAGATGCCGGACGACCTGATGTATGGGTGCGGTGGGGATCGTCCTTTTGTCCGCCAGATGAAGACGACCCTCTCAGGCTTTCTGAGACTAGTCCGTGACAGTGGCGAGGACAATCGACGGATCGTAGCGACGGTGAAAGAGGGCGCGCACCGTTGATCAATGAGTGTACGTCGCGCTCCGTGATCCCCATCCGTCATTGACTGATGATTCGATAAGGGCCAAGGCGAACATCGCCTTAATTGAGCAATTTTATGGGATCGAGAGAGCAGTCAGAGAAGTGAAGTAAACGGCGGAGGCACGTCACCCATGGCGGCGACCAGGAGCACCGGCGATCCTCTGAGCTTATTTGGAAGAAGAAGGTGATCTTTATTGCAACCTGAGTGAGCGATGGCGGCCTGATCAAGGGCAGTGTCCACGGATCATCAGGCTGATTTGAGAGGTCAAGATCCAGTGCTAGGCCCGCATCGATCCAGAATCGCCTTAGCCGCAGTGCGCAGTCTTTCAATGAGTTCAAGAGGTTCTAGCACGGTGGCGGCGCCGCCCCATCCGAGGATCCATCGTTCAATTTCCACTAAACTCCCTAAGCGGAGTTGGAGTTCGATTTCGCCGCTTGGTAAATCAATGAGTTCTTGTGAGGGATGCCAGCGTTTCTCACGAATGTAATCGGCCACAGTTCGATTAAAACGAATTCGAACCCTATGATCATTATTCCCTGAATAGACCCCGAAACTATCCTTGAGATGCCGTTCAAGATCAAATTTTGAAGGTCGCTTGAAGATCGCTCCGGTGGCAGTCGCCGACACAATCCGCGATGGCACAAAAGTACGGATCGCCTTTCGCAAATGGTCTTGGGCAAAAAGGAACCAGTCTCCATTCACATTTCCGATATGGTATGGATCGACAATCCGTTCCTCGGGTTCGGCATCTCCCGGCTTTCGATAAATCAGCTTGAGGGTTCGACCAGAAGCCGCTGATTGAGCCAGGATATCGATAATCCCAATGTCCACATTGGGTTCAGCCGTTGTCCGGAAAGAGATGGTCTGAGTCCACTCGGCGAGGTTGAGTGAAACGGTGTCGGGCAGGGATTTCTCCAATTTCTTAAACGCGGTAAAAAGGCGTTTTTCAAAGGGAGTTCCTCGGTACTGTTGCAGGGCTTTCTCAGCTACAACCAAGGCAACAAGTTCTCCTTCGGTGATCTGAAGCGTGGGAAAGGCCTCAACCGCTTCGGTATAATGAAAACCGTATTTCTGTTTGACGTATTCGATTGGCAATCCCATGCGATCCCGCATGAAATCAATATCCCGCTGAATAGTTTTAGTACTCACCTCCATTTCGTTGGCGAGGGCGGTCGTGTTGGGGTGTTTGCCCGAACTTAGAGCCTTATGGATGCGCATCATCCGTTCAAGCGGCGGACGGGACATCGGAGAGCATCGCTCCTGCTTCTTCATCGCCAAATCGTGCCATTGTCGAGCTGGCGAGGGAATGGGGCTTTTTCTTTGAGGCCAGAAAAGTCACTCTCCATCGATGAAAAACAGTGAAGAAAACCGTCCTGACTTTTTCCCCTCGGCGTCAGCGGCAGTCACTTTGGGATTGCTCGTTACCTCGGGCGTCTTGGCTAGCCCGCTACCCGCTAAACGTATTCGTCAAAGCGCAAGTCTTTGGAATTTTGAACCCTTGACCTTGGAAGAACTGTGCGCTGCTTGTGTGCGCTTAGGATTAAAATCAGTCGAATTGGTTGGGCCGGAAACCTTTCCAGTACTGCGCCGGCACGGATTGACCTGTGCGATTTTTGGTCGCCACGGCTTTAGCAAAGGATTTGCCCATATCGAAGAGCATAACGAATGCGCAGCGGCTTGTTTCAAGGCCTTGGATGAAGCTTCGGAATTCGGTGCACCGAATGTAATTACTTTTTCCGGCTTCACTCGTGGCATCGATCGTGAAACAGGATTCCGAAATATGGTTGAGGGTCTAAAAAAAGTAGCCGCGCACGCCGAAAAGCGGAAGGTAACTTTGTGTCTCGAAATGTTAAATTCCCGTGTGAATTTGCCGATGCGTGGGCACCCCGATTATTTCTGTGATGATATCGATATGAGCATGGAAATTGTCAAAGCGGTGTCCTCGTCGCGAGTGAAAGTCTTGTTTGATATTTACCACGTGCAGATTATGCACGGGGATGTGATTCGCCGCATCAGGCAATATGCCCCGTGGATCGGACACGTTCATACCGCAGGTAATCCGGGTCGTAGTGATTTGGATGGTGCTGATCAAGAACTCAATTATCCCGTCATCATGAAGACTCTTTTAGAGGTGGGATATGCCGGATTTGTCGGACAAGAATTCATTCCACGCGGACCAAAAAAGGAAGACAAGATTCGGGCACTTGAAGCCGCAGTCCGGCTCTGTGATGTGCAACTGGGTACGCTATGAGTCGTCAAGGAACTGCGCCTGCGCTTGGACCTGTTTGGATTACTGGCGCTGGAGGTTTAATTGGCCATGCTCTAGTCCAAGTAGCTTCTGAAAGATCAGCGACGGACTGGGGAACTGGAGCGGGAGGACGTGGTTGTTCCATTCTGGCTTTAACGCGTGGCATCGTTGATTTGACTCATTTTGCTGCTGTCGACCGATTATTTACCGAGGAACAACCCGTGGGCGTGATCCACTGTGCGGCGATGAGTAAAAGCCCAGATTGCCAGAAAGACCCAGCGAACGCCCGACTCAATAATGTGGAGGTGACCCGTCATTTGGCAGATCTTGCCTGCGAAATCCCCTTTTTATTTCTCTCTACGGATCTCGTTTTTGACGGTAGGCGTGGCGGTTATTCGGAGAGCGATCCGGTGAATCCCCTGAGTGTCTATGCGGAAACTAAGGCGGAGGCAGAGCAGATTATTCTGTCCAACCAGAGGCATTCAGTGATTCGGACCTCTTTGAATTGTGGGAAATCGCCTTCGGGTCACCGAGCCTTCAATGAAGAGATGAGAAATACCTGGCAGCTAGGGCGGACACTCGACCTATTTGTGGATGAGTTTCGGACTCCAATTTCCGCACTGGAAACGGCGCGAAACATTTGGAAGCTCTTGACCGCTGGGCAGACCGGTCTTTTTCATTTGGCGGGTGGAGAGAGGTTATCTCGCTATGAGATCGGGCTAAAAGTGGCCGAGGTTTGCCGAAAACAGGACCCTAGCTTGCTGACCTCCCTTCGACCTGCCTCACTGACGCACTATCAAGGGGCTCCACGTGCCCCGGATACCTGTCTGGATTGTCGCCGAATCGAAGAGACCTTAGGAATCAAGATGCCTCTCTTTTCCACTTGGATAATCGAGCAGTTGTCGCAATCCAAATAATTTGATTCAAAGACGCCTCTGCGAATGAGCGCAGAGCTAAGGAATCATCGGCTTGGAGCAAATGGATGCGGTGAACCTTGGGCTAATACTGGATGCTGATTTCAGGTTTAGTCGATGGCATTTCAATTCGAGGTGACAACAGACGTCTCGTTTTTTGAACTACCTGCGCCATTCTGGCGCATTGAGACCCTTTTTGAGGACTCAACTGAACAACCGAACGGAATCTCCCATTGTTTCAATCTTAAAAAGACTGAGATCCGATTTGGCACTGCGCCTGCTTTGCGAAGGAGTCTCAGTCTGAGAGTCTGTTACCGGCGATCGGTGGATGGAATCAACTGAACGAAATGGATGGCGTGGACTCCAAGGGTTAACGTTTATGAAAGCAAACCAGAATAGAAAACTGCAGAGGGCTTCAACGCGTGGGTCGACTCAGGGCAGGGTTGGGCGAAACCGAAAAGTTGCCGTTTGCGGATCTCAAACCCCTAAACTCGTTGGCACTTTTGCTTCTCACGCCACCGCAATCAGGGTGTTTCCAGTTAAGAAATCAAATAAGCTAACTGAATTGACTCTTTCTGCCGAGACGCTGCCTGCCTCGCGGGCAGTTTCGGTTCGGATTGAACAACCTCTTCTGCCTAAATCGATGCGGGTGCCGGAGCCTCCCATTCGGGGAATTTGGGATGAACATTCCTCGCTACGACTTTATCTGAGGGATGCGATCGAGACCCCCTTATTGACGGCCCAACAGGAGATTGAGTTAGCGCACCGGATTCGGAGCGGCGATGAGGCAGCGCGGGAGCATATGATTCGAGCTAATCTCCGCTTGGTGATCAAAATTGCACGCGAATACGAGGACTACGGGTTGCCGCTCTTAGATCTTATCAATGAGGGGAACATCGGCCTGATGAGATCGGTAGAGCGGTTTGATCCCAACCGAGGCGCCAAGTTGTCGACCTATGCGGCCTGGTGGATCAAGCAAGCCATTAAGAGAGCCTTATCCAATCAGTCCAAATCCATCCGTTTACCGATTCATATTGTGCAGGAACTGGCTCGGATGCGGAAGGCTGAGCACCGATTAGAATCCGAATTGGGGCGTCCGGCTTTGGATGTGGAGTTAGCTGCTGAATTGGAAGCGCAGGTCGAGGATATCGTACGATGGCGCGAGGCCGGCGCCATCGGTTCGACCTCGTTAGATGCACCGATGGGATCTGACCCTGACTCGAACCGAATTGCTGACGTTATTGCCGATGAGGCGGCGGTGATGCCTTGGGCGGGTGTGAGTGACGAGAGCAACGCTGAGCTCGTGCGGGAATTAGTCAGCACCTTAAATGAGCGTGAGCAGATTATTTTAAATCAACGTTTTGCTTTAGAAGGTGGAGAACCAAGGACCTTGGAGGAGATCGGGATTGATTTTGGGTTGACCCGTGAACGGATTCGTCAAGTGGAAGCTGCCGCACTCAAAAAATTGAGAGAGCGTTATCTGACCCGTGAGGCCATGGCTGAGTCTTAATAATTTTTTAGCTTTCGAGGCGTTGAATGGGAGAGTCTCGGATCGCATAAGGCCTATTTTACTCGTCCGAACGGGGGGTGGAGTTGAAAGGTTAGTTCCTTCAACTTCGGCCCCATTAACGGGGACTTGGCCTTGTAGAAAAAGGGGGGATCAATCCCATTGAGGGGTTTGTTTTAGGAACTCTTGAATAAGAGACCGATCTCGAGTGGGCGCTTGACACTCTGTCTCGGTGCAAAGGTAAGCGATGGCAAATTCCTCATTAGTCGGCAAGAGTTGTGCTGATCGAGCCACCGGGCCATGGTTCCCAAGGATGATGCGGTTCGGTTCAAAAACACGGTGAGCATGATTAAGTAGAGCGCGGGTGGAGCCGCAAAGCCAATCGCCAGCGATGACCACTCGTTTGGGTTCTTGCATGGCGAAGTCGAGAGCCATTAGTAGATGAGGAACAGATTGGGGAGTTTGGTGAAGTTTTTGAGCAAACAAGCGCAGAGTTTTCTCAGCGATACCACGCCAGTCGGCCCGGTCGCAGATGGACGCCAATCGAAGCAGCGCTAGGCAGGCCACCGAATTACCCGAAGGTTCCGCGCTGTCGTAGTCCTCTTTGACTCTCATTAAGAGATGAGGTGTTTCGCTGCCACTTTGCCAAAATCCTCCGGCATCGGTGTCGTAGAACCGGTGGATCATCGCTTCAGCAAGATCCACCGCAAACTCGAGGTGATTGGGGACTAAGGTGGCTTCGTAGAGGTCAATGACCCCTGCTAACAGGCTCGCATAGCTATCCAAGATTTGGACTGAATTACATTGGCCCTCTCGCCAACTATGGCCAAGCGTCCCACGTTGATCTTGGTTAGGTTCGGTCCAGAGTTTGGCGCGGATAAACTTGAGATTGCTTTCAGCGGTGGCGAGGAAACTTTCATCACCGAGAATAGCAAAGGCACGGGCAAAGGCGCCCAGCATCATTCCGTTCCACGAGGTTAGAATCTTGTCGTCGAGATGTGGGCGAGGTCGGGTTGCACGGACCTCGCGCATTTTAGTGATGGCAGATTTGAGCAAAGGAGCATCGGCTTCGGGCAGATCTGCTTGCGCGATTGAAAGGACATTTTGACCGAGGAGCGGATCAGGGTCGCTTGGGTCGATAAAGTTTCCCTCTTTGGTGATGCCAAAGTAGTGAGTGGTCACGTTAAATTCCTCGGGCGTGAGCAGTGAGGCGAGTTCAGCGTGAGTCCAGCAACAAAATTTCCCTTCCTTCCCCTCGCTATCGGCATCTTCGGCGGAGAAAAATCCACCCTCCGAATGAGTCATATCTGTGAGGACATAGCTGAGAACATCGCGCACCACTGTGGCGGGATGGTTTTCACCTGAAATGAGAAATGCCTCCAGGTAGAGTTGAACGAGTTGTGCATTGTCGTAGAGCATTTTTTCGAAGTGCGGTACGAGCCAACATTCGTCGACACTGTACCGAGCAAATCCACCACGAAGATGATCATAGAGGCCGCCCGCAGCCATGCGCTGGCAGGTATAAAGGACTGCAGTGGTTGCCTCGTTTTCAGCGAAGCGGCGTCCGTAACGCAGGAGAAAGAGGGGTAGACTGGGGCGCGGGAATTTAGGAGCACCGCCGAAGCCACCGTAGATGGAGTCATATTCGGCGAGGAACGATTGGCCACCGCCTTGGAGTTCACGAAAACCTGTAGGAAAAGCATTGTCAGGGTCTTGAGCGGAAAGAGATTTCATTTTCTCGGTAAGATCTGTGGCCGAGTCGACAATGTCATTTTGACGAGTGGACCAAAGTTCGACGATCCGCTTGAGGACCCCGAGAAAGCTGGGGTTGCCCTGCTTTTCTTGAGGGGCAAAATAGGTGCCAGCGTAGAAAGGTTGGAGATTGGGAGTTAGGAAGGCATTGAGAGGCCAACCACCTGCTCCGGTGGTCATTTGGAGGAAGGTCATGTGGATCTTGTCGATATCAGGACGTTCCTCGCGATCGACCTTAATACTTACAAAATGGAGACGCAGATAGTCACCCACGGATGAGTCTTCAAACGTTTCCCGCTCCATGACATGACACCAGTGACAGGTTGAATACCCAATGCTGAGAAAGATCGGTTTGTTTTCGGCCTTAGCGAGAGCGAACGCCTCGTCGCTCCAAGGAAACCAGTCAACCGGATTGGTGGCGTGTTGGAGCAAATACGGAGACTTTTCGAGTGCTAACCGGTTGCGAACCGGAGCGGAATCGGTAGGGAGTGGAATCACTTCGTTAGGAAGGTACGTAGGACGAGCAGTGAAACACGAGCAGACGTTTATTTTTGGAGAAAAATTGTAGCCCTGCATCAAGCTCAGTCTGAGCAACTACTAATAGGAAATTGCTTTCTGACGCGGAGGAGAAAGGGCGGATGAGGTCTCACGCAAAGACGCAAAGACGCAAAGACGCAAAGGGTCCAGCACGCCGGACCTCGCCTGCAGGGTCAGCCTCTTCGCCTGTAACGCGCCGCTCTGTTTGGAAGCCGAGGCAAAACTATGGGGCAGGCTATCTATTTCTTTCCCTTAAATCCTTTGCGTCTTGGCGTCTTCAGCGAAGCGGGCGTGAGATAACTGATAGGAAATTGCTTTCTGACGCGGAGGGGAAAGGGCGGATGAGGTCTCACGCAAAGACGCAAAGGGTCCAGCACGCCGGACCTCGCCTGCAGGGTCGGCCTCTTCGCCTTTAACGCGCCGCTCTGTTTGGAAGCCGAGGCAAAACTATGGGGCAGGCAAAACTATGGGGCAGGCTATCTATTTCTTTCCCTTAAATCCTTTGCGTCTTGGCGTCTTCAGCGAAGCGGGCGTGAGATAACTGATAGGAGGCAAAACTATGGGGCAGGCTATCTATTTCTTTCCGTTAAATCCTTTGCGTCTTGGCGTCTTGAGCGAAGCGGGCGTGAGATAACTGACAGGAAATTGCTTTCTGACGCGGAGGGGAAAGGGCGGATGAGGTCTCACGCAAAGATGCAAAGGG
>CAMDGV010000039.1 GCA_945898055.1 Akkermansia muciniphila
TATGAGCTCCAAGTTTCAACCGGGCTGAACCCGGCAAACTGGGTGGCAACAGGAGCTCCCTTCCAGGATGTTGACGGTTTCAACAAAATAATATTGCCCAAGGCATCACAAGACGCAGCGTTTTACCGCCTGCGCAAGGCCCAGTGAGCCTGTAAGTGGTTTTGGCAAGCTCTCATCCTGTGATGCAAATGGGATGAGAGTTTTGCTTTATTGATTCAAGGTTCCCGCGCTGGCGTGAGCAGAGAGGGGCGTAACCCCGACCAAAGCGCGCAAGTGCGCGGCGAACACTGCCGCGCTTCCGATATTCCAGCGACGAGTGCGCCGTGGCTTCGTTGTAATTCCGCCACCAGCATGTGGCCAGGACTGGTGGCGATAGGGATTTTGCACAAGAAACGACTCATAAAACAGTGGTTCCTAGCTACTTTCAGTGGGTCAGTGGCACGGTAGGGCGTTCTTTCCGGTGACCAAGTAGAGCATGGTGGTCATGTACTCCACCGAACGGCATCCACGGGCTCGCCGCTTCACGGCAGAGAACAGGCTGTTGAGCCCCTCCCTAATCGGTCCTCAGCCCTTGGGTCCAGTGGGTCAAAATACCCTCCAAGTGCGATTCGCGTAGAACGACACTTACTTTTCCCTTCCCGTTGTCTCATTCCAAAATGTTACCAAGACTAGGGCTGGATAAAAGCTGCTTTTTCCTGTGTCGCTGCGCGTTATTTCACTTGGTGCAGACACGACACCTGCAGGGTAGGTCACGCGGAGGCGAGCATAGCGAGCCGGGGCGTGGCCTACTCGGGCCGCCGGTTCGAGCAACTCCCCGGGCCGCTCTCGCATCGCCTGCACCCATGCGCACCAGTTTCCAAAAAGCTTCCTGGCCTCCTCGGCATCCTTCCGTCCGTAAATACCTTGAAGCGCCCGCCTCATTTCGTAAGCCAAGCCTGTCACGCACGGCTTCTGGGCCATCGACTGCCACTTCTAGGCTTCCTTCTCCGTCCAGTGCACCAGGTTCTTGAGCCACATCCAGCGCGTGCGCTCCAACTGTTCCCGCCTCCCAGCGTCGGCCCAACTTTCGGCCTTGCGGACTTGGTCGCACGCCTCCACCACATTCTGAATGACGTGGAACTTGTCGTACACCACTCGCGCGTTCCCGAGGTTTCCATTCATCCCCTGAGTATCGGCGGCGCTCATGTCGATAGCCGCAGGTTGGATCGCCTTGGCAATCAGATCCGCGAACACCGTGAGGTAGTTGTGCCCCTTCCGCCAGTTCATCTCGTCAGCCCCCACCCATACCACGTTGTCGAAACTCAGCCGCGCATCCGCCGCCTTCACGTGGGCAAATAGCATCGGCCACATCCGCGAGTCGCTTTCTCCGAGAACCTGGCCGGCACGCTTCACCGGCATCTCCCGGATGAGGACCAGAGCAAAGGCCTCGAACTCCTAGGTGAAGTGCTTGCTGCGCCCCTCCCACGGCGGGGTCAGACGGTACACCTTGCTGTCGTCGCGACCTCGCCCTTGTTGCAAAGTGCACACGATCACACCCTCCTTGTTGAAGGGGTTCAGGTGCCTCCACTGCATCGGTTCGACAGGGTCGTGGCAGACAACCGTGGTGCCGGCCCGCGCACTTTCTTCCGGCCATAACTCGACCGTCGCCTCAACCTTTAGGACAAATGCCGAGGTCTCCGGTTCAAGCCGCGCCTCAACCACCCGCCCGCTCTTCCCAAGCCCCAGCAACTGTCCAAACGTCTGTTCTGGTGTCATCGCTCGGCATCACCCGCCACCTGTCAAGCCCCCCTTTTCACTGGAAGTAGCGAGGAACCAAAACCGTTAACATTTTATCAAATACTGGGAGATGACGATTCCATTCTAGTTTAAATTCCTACGGTTAAAAGCCAAGAAAGCCTGTCGACGAAAGAGATCATTGGAGGGAGCGCAGTCGACCAATAAGACTAAATAACTGCATTTTATGAAATATTTGAAGAGCCATATCAGGCGAACGCAGCGAGATCCATCAGCTTGGCAGAAGGGGTTCACCCTGATCGAACTCTTGGTCGTCATTGCCATCATCGCCATTCTGGCGGGCATGCTTTTGCCGGCGTTGTCGAAAGCAAAACTCAAGGCGCAGGGCATTTTGTGCATGAACAACACTAGACAGTTGAACTTGGCCTGGCTGATGTATGCCCACGATAACACTGACCGGATAGCTGATGAATTTGTCCCAGGATTCCTAGACTGGGGGCTACGCCAAGACAACACCAATACACAGTATTTGGTGGAGGAGCAATATTCCCCGCTGGCCAAATACATTTCGAAATCAAAGAATATTTTCAAGTGCCCAGCGGACAAATTCCTCTCGGGTCCCCAAAGGAAAGCGCGCTGGAATGAGCGGGCGCGTAGCATGGCAATAAACGCCGTCATGGGCTTTCCTTGGGCTAAGGCAACACCTTGGTATAATCCAGCAAACTGCACGATCTATGAAAAGCTCTCGGACATGAGAAAGACTCCTCCGAGTAACGCATGGGTCTTTGCCGATGAACATCCGGACGTCATAAACGACAGTTACTTGGTCATTGACATGAATACCCATTGGTTTGCTGACATCCCGGCAAGTTACCATAACGGTGCCTGCGGATTTTCATTCGCAGATGGGCATTCTGAGATCCATAAGTGGCAAACTTCCGCCGTGATACAACCCGTGACTTATGGTGCAGGATCTGGCTTTGGCGGGCCCGACCCCAAATCAGTAGATTTCCGGTGGGTATTTGAGCGGACCACTGAAGCACCGGAGTAACCTCGCCCTTTTTATTGCCCGACTCATAATCATGACATCCGTTCACCAGCAGTTTAATCTCGGTGCGACCGTCGAGCATCAGGCCTCGACATTTCCGCGCAGTTGGTCCCACGGCGCCTCCTGGCAACCGCTCGCTCGAAACGATTTTCTCCAGAGTGATTTTTACGGTGAGTCCCTTCAAGGATCGTTCGTCCGCAAGGTGCTCGAAGATCTCACGCCGCACCAACCCTTTGGCTATCAGACGAGCTTCTCCGTCGAACTTCGCGACCACAACGGCAAGAAATCCGAGTCGATCCTCGAAGCCAAAGCCAGTGCTGCCATCGCCGACGCCTCGGCGTTCATCTTTATCGACGCGATTTTGACCCTGTTGGCACGGGGAATCCGCACGCCCACGAACGTATGGCGGACCTAGCGGTGTACTACATCCTAGATTTCAAGTTCGACATGAAACAGAACAGCAAGTTGGCAATCCAGTGGATAAAAGTTGGCGGGAGGCCCGAGACTAAGTTTGACATAATGAAAAACGGCAAACCCATCCCGCAAGCCGACACCGAAGCGGGCACGCACACCGACAGTTCTATGCTGGCCGCGCACTGTCTCATTGCCAAGCATCTGCTGTTCGGTGTCATCACGAAGAAGTCCCTCGCCACCAAACTGACGCGCGCGCAAGTGCTCGTTCTCTCCAACGTTCATTTCATGGATGCCGAGGAAGTCGGCACCATCCGCGACTGGGGGCATTCGGGCGGCGCGCTCTACGCTCGCGGCGGCACATCGCTCGTGAACCAACGCGGCCAGTTGCAGCCGGATTTCCTGCTGGCGGACGTCTTCGGCGTGTCCATTGCCAAGCCCGACGGGAGCGAACGCCAGCATTACATTGCGCCCACGTCAACTGACCGAGAACGCTTTCCTGGCTGGGACGCCAAATACCCGGCCTATATACGCGGCCCCGGCATGGAAGTGTGCGCCCGATCCGGTACGACGGCGCTCGCGACCACGACGATGCCCTGGCCTCCGTCCGCCCCGCGCGAATTCTTAAGCATCCACCGCAATCCACCGCAATCCACCGCAATCCACCGCAATCCGCCGTGGACGCCGACGGAGCAGCCCGAAGTTGTGCTGAATACCATCGGCAAAGGCCGCGGTATTTACTGCGCTCCTGCTCAATGGCAACGCACTGAAGTTCCGAGCATGCACCGGCGTAGCCACCTTCACAGCGCCGTGCCTAGAGTCGCCGTTAATGTGCGAACAAAACTTAGTCTGAAGATAAAACAAAAATAAAAAAAAACAGAAATCTTAAGGGCGACTTTGTTGTAGTCTCCACATTAGAACAAAGTAGTAGTACAGCAAAATATGAAACCACAATCATGAAGAAATCTATCCTCTTGTTAGTTTTGGCAAAGGCTTTGGCCGTTGCAGCATTATCAGGTCTGTTTACGCTCCAATGTTTAGCCCAACCGAATATCAATGTACACAGCGGCAACGCGTCCCTAATACTTCACAATGCGCGTGCCAACTATACCGGTCTCACCTTAACCTCGAACATCACTTATACCTTAAGTTATTGGGTAAAAGCACTGGCTGCAGGTACTAAAATTGGGGTTACATTGTCCACTACAGTGCAAGGAAGCGGAACATTTACCGATGAAGGTTCCGCAGTTATGGCGGGGGGGTATCAATCATCCACAACTGCAGATGGCGAGTGGCACCAATACTTTGCAAAAATTACTCCCAATAAGACGTCCTCAATTTTTGCTTTCGGCATCGATGTAAGACCTTCACCAGCCTATATTGATGACGTTGTCTTGGTGTCAGCTGCTTCATCAGCCATAAATCTGGTTGCGGATCCAGGCTTCGAAGCCGCTTATCAGTCTCACTTTACTGGCGATGGGAATGGTTGGCCCACGGCAAACTGGGTGGACTTGCGCTGGACGAGTGAATATGCGTGGGACACTCACCAAAGTGGCCAACCGGATGGATCGAAAGCGCTTACTATTGAAGGAACCCCTGCCATTGCTCACAGCGGCTATGCGTCCCTCATTCTGCATACTGCGCGCGCCAACTATCATATCGGTTCCACCTTAACCTCGAATACGACATACACCTTAAGTTATTGGGTAAAAGCATTGGATGCAGGTGCTAAAATCGGGGTTACATTGGCTGATGACGTACCGGGAGTTTATCCCCCAATACTTCTAAATTTAAATTCAAAAGTTACGGCGGGCGGCTATGGATCCTACACAAGTATAGATGATGAGTGGCATCAATATTTCGCGACTATTACTCCTACGGCGACGTCAGACCTTTTGACTTTCGGCATTGATGTTAGACCACAACCAGCCTATATAGACGATGTAGTTCTGAGAGCAACTGGTTCAGCAGTAAACCTAGTTCAAGATGCCGGCTTTGAAACCGCCTATCAGTCCCACTTTAATGGCGATGGGCAGGGTTGGCCCACAGCTAATTGGGTGGACCTGCGTTGGTACAGTGAATACGCTTGGGACACTCACAAATATGGCAATCCGAGTGGGCCCAAAGCGCTTTCTCTTGAGGGAATAAGCACCATTGTCAACCGCGGCAATAGGTCTTTAAGGGTTATTAAAGAGGCTGTCCGTGCCAACTATACGGGGCTCAGTTTGACGGCGGGCATAAATTACACGTTAACGTATTGGGTAAAGACCGAAACAGATGCTCCAATCGGGGTTACATTATCTACTACAGTACCTGGAAACGGAACCTTCACGGACCTTGGTTCTGCCGTTATAGCTGGCGGTTACGCATCAAGCCGTGCGCCAGATGAAAACTGGAAGCAATATACAGCAACCATCACTCCATCAATAACGACCAACATCTACGCCTTAGGCATTGATTGCAGACCGAAAATAAGTGATTTCTACATTGATGATGTGGTCCTGGTGGCGGAAGGATCAGCCTTAAATCTGGTTGGAGACCCTGGCTTTGAAACCGCCTATCAGTCCCATGTCAATGGCGATGGTAACGGTTGGCCAACGGCCAACTGGGTGGATCTGCGCTGGACGAGTGAATATGCCTGGCAAATTCACCAATACGGCAATCCAAGCGGACCTAGAGCCCTCTATATTGAAGCGGCACCACCAGCGGACGAAAGCCCGGTGCCGTCGACGGCGCCGACGCTTACCGTAACCAAGTCAGGCGCAAACTTGGTCCTGGACTGGTCCGGCGGAGGCACCCTGCAGTCTAGTAGCAGCGTGGACGGGACATTCAGTAATATCATTGGGTCCAGCAGTCCTTGGAATGTGGCGCCGACTAACTCTCAGAGCTTTTTCCGCGTGAAGCAATAAGACGCTCGATCGGACCTGTCAGAAGCTGGTGAAGTCGTTTGGCCGTGTGAAAGATTCTCTCGCACGGCCTGCGACGAGTCGGAAATTAAATTTTTATTAATCTTATAGACGAGTCGAACAACGAAACAATTTTGAAAGGATTTATACTCCATTTAGTTACTGTGAAGGCCTTATTTGTAACAGCACTCTCGGTTCTGTTTACAATCATAGCCTTCACACAAACTGCCCACTGTGGTTTGGCGTCCTTAAGAGTGAACCAAGGGGCTGTCCGTGCCAAATGTACGGGTCCTAGCCTGACAGCGGGCACAAATTATAATTTATTGTATTGGTTAAAAACTGAACCCGGGGCTCTGGTCGGGGTTAGATTTGCCACTTGGGTTCAAGGAGTTAACCCCGTAAAATCAGTTATTTACAACTCTGACGATATAGCTGGCGGTTACGCATCAAGCACAGCGTTAGATACTTATTTGAATTACTATTCAGCCATCATTTTTCCTAATATAACGTCCAATATTTTCGCGTTCGGCATTGATTGCCGGGCGGTCACGAGTGGTTTTTATCTTAATGATGTTGTCTTGGTGGCCGACGGATCAACCGCAAATCGGGTGGCGAACCTCGGCTTCGAAACCGCATTTCAATCCCATTTCAAAGGCGATGGTACTGGTTGGTCGAATGCCAACTGGGTGAACCTGAGTTGGATGAGTGCATATGCTTGGCAAGTCCACCAGTATGGCAATCCAAACGGGCCAAAAGCCCCCTATATTGAACGTACGCTGGTGCCAAGAGTGCTGCTGCTCCCCACGGTGGTTTCCTCCACATTGCGCGCGACTGGGACGGGAGTAACGGTTGTGTTTTCCGTGCCGGTCACTGCGTCCACGGCCGCCAATGTGAGCAACTACGCCCTCAATAACGGCGGCACAATCAGCGGAGCGAGCATCAACCTTGATGGCACGACGGTGGTGCTGATCACTTCGCCGCTGTCGAATTCTGTAACCAACATTCTGACCACTAACAACGCGCAGGAGGAAACCGGCATTCCGACAATCGCCGTCAACGCTCAGGTCAGGATGACATCCCTCTCTGTTTGGGTTACCGCGCACAACGGCGCACCGACCCTACGGGTCGATGACAGCCCGCAGACCGAGCCGGGTTATAGCCATTACGGAGTGGACTGGGGGTACATCACCAATTTTATCCAATTTAGAACGCGCCTGTTTGACTTCCACAGCACGGCCAGCGCGTGGGACTGCGGCAACGTGCCGACCACGTCGGACTACTCCAACTTCGACCAGAGTTTCTGTTTCTCCCGCATATTGTCCGCCAACTCGAATGCCTTGATCATACCGTGCCTCGATATTGGGACGCCCACTTGGTGGCTGACCAACCCTCTTTCAGAATGGGAACTCACCGAGAACGGAACCACTGATTACACAAATTCGAACGGCATCCGACCAATAAGCGGTCCGTTTCCCGGTCTGACCTTGACGCTCTGGCGTCAGGAAATGGGGGATGCCATTGATCGGTTGAACAATCCTATCGAAGCGAGGGGTTGGATGAATCACTTCGCTGGATTCAAGATTTCAGGGTTGATGACCGAGGAGTGGTATCGCTGGAGCAGTCGGGGCAATTCAGAATTAACTAGCTACAGCACGAACACGGTTAACGCCTTCCACGAATGGCTTAAGAACCATTACAATAACGATCTCACTGCGCTGCGGCCCTCTTGGAACTCCCTAGTGGTTACTTTCGAAACAGCCCAAGTGCCCACGGCAGCAATGCGCCGGAACAATTCGGGCACCCGCAATTTCCGGAACCCGCAACCCGCAGACCGAACACTACGAGCGGTAGCATTAAATTCTATGGAGCTAGGCAATAGGGACCAAAGGTATGATTCCTAATCCGCTTCGCAAAAAGCTGCAGGATCGTCAGACCACTTATGGTCTTTTGGTCACGATCGAAAGTCCCAACGTCACCGAACTGGCCGACACGCTGGGCTTCGATTGGGTCGTCGTCGACATGGAGCACGTGCATTTTAATTACCGCGAAGTGATGGAACATGTGCGCACGGTCCGAGGCTGCGAGACTCCCGTCCTAGGGCCCGTACCCGAAGTTCAGCAGAGCCCCATTAATCGAGCGTTGGACATCGGGGCGCATGGCGTTTTGTTGCTCCTGGTGCGCAATCGCGCCGACTTGGAGAGGGGTTTTTGTTTTGGCCGGTATCCCACAAGGGGTGAGCGAGGTGTGGGCGGTGAACGCGCGGTGAAATGGGGATTGGGCTTTGACGAATATCTTGGTTACGCAAACGAGGTGTTAATGATCACACCCAGTACCGAAACACGCGAGGCCGCCGAGAGCATTGACGACATCCTTGGTGTCCCCAGCTTGGAAGCCATCTTTTTTGGCCCGGCTCACCTCTCGGCCACCTACGGGCATCTCGGGCAATGGGAAGGGGCTGGCTTGGCGGAAAAGATTCTGGAGATTCGCGGCAAAGCAGCGGCCAAAGGCATTGCGTCCGGCGTGATGTCGCGCAGTGTCGAAACTTCACTTTTGCGCCGCGACCAGGGTTTCAACATGAACGCCCTTAGCCCCGTCCTTGATCTGATGATTCGCGCGATTCGGGGAAACCTAGAAAAACTTGACCAACTGGTGACTCCGAAAGTTTGGTTTTAACTCAACACTGATAAGCTTATGACCGAGTATGGCATGTTAATCAACGGCAAGTGGACGACGACGAGGAAATCCTCTCCGGTTCTGTCGCCGGCCACCGAAGAAACCATTGCGACCGTCCCGATTGCCGACGATCGCACCATCAACGCCGCTCTCGAAGCCGCAAAAAAGGCCCAACGAGATTGGGGTCGGCGAACCGGCGTCGAACGCGGCAACGTCCTTCGCAAATGGGCCGACCTCGTAGACCAAAATCGCGATCGCCTCGCGCGGCTTTTGTCGCAGGAAGAGGGCAAACCGCTCAGCGAAGCTCACGGCGAACTTGATCTCGGCAACAGTTGGTTTCGCTACTACGCCGAGTTTGATCGTCGTATCGAGGGCGAGATTCTCGCCGCCGACAAGCCCAATGAGCAGCTCTGGATTTTCCGCCAACCCGTCGGCGTCGTGGTGGGCATTATTCCGTGGAATTACCCCATGGGCGTCGCGGTGCGCAAAATCGCCCCCGCGCTGATCGCCGGCAACGCCATCGTCCTCAAACCGCACGAAGACACCCCCTTGTCCGCACTGGAACTCGGCAAGCTTGCCAACGAAGCCGGGGTGCCGCCTGGCGTGGTCAATATCATAACCGGACCGGGGGAGACCGTCGGCGCCGCGTTGGTGCGTAGTCCGATTCCAGGCCTCATCACGTTCACCGGCAGTGTGGAAACCGGTAAGGCCATTGCCCGCAGCGCCGCCGACAACGTCACGCTCGTCTCGCTAGAACTCGGGGGCAAAGCGCCCTTTATCGTCATGGACGACTGCAATCTTGAGGAGGCGGTCAAGACCGCCGTGTTCTCGCGGTTCATGAACTGCGGTCAGGTTTGCATCTGTAACGAACGAACCTACGTCCACAAACGGGTCGCGAAAGAATTCACGGAACGGTTCGTCGCCGAAGTGCAGAAGCTCAAGGTTGGCAACCCGCTGCAGGCCGGCACGCAAATCGGTCCGAAGGTGAACCGGCAGGAGTTGGAAAAGGTCGAAGGCTACGTCCAGCGCGCCGTCAAGGCGGGCGCAAAAGTGGCGACCGGCGGCCAGCGCAAGACGGGACGCGGCTTTAGCAAAGGCTACTGGTATGAGCCGACAGTGCTCACCGATGTCCGGCAGGATATGGAAATCATGCAGAAAGAAATCTTCGGTCCGGTCGTGCCAATCATGGAGTTCTCCGACTTTGAACAAGGTCTGAGCTATGCCAATGATTCGCGCTACGGCCTCGCCGCTTACCTGTTCTCGAACGACGTGCATCGCATCATGCGCGCAATTCGTGACTTGGAGTTTGGTGAACTCTACATCAACCGCGGTCCGGGCGAATCCGTCCATGGCTTTCACAGCGGTTGGAAACAAAGCGGCACCAACGGAGACGATGGTCGGCACGGACTGGAACATTACCTCCGGAAAAAAACCGTCTATCTACGATATCAGGGTTGATGCTGGAATCGATTACATGAAACAGGGCATTCAAAAAATCCGTTACGGTATCATCGCCGATGATCTGACCGGTGCGACAGATACTGCAGCTGCCTTCGCCAGCTGTGGCTTCTCCGTCGCGGTTGCGCTTGATCCGCGCCGCCTTCGCTCGCTCACCGCGCAAGTCATCGTGCTCAGCACTCACAGTCGGAACGAGATGCCAACCAAAGCGCGCCGCAAAGTTAACCGGGCGTGCGCGCAATTGCGGGATGGCGGGTTATCCTTCGTCTACAAGAAGCTTGATTCGACAGGGCAAGGCAACATCGTGGCGGAAGTGGAAGCGGCTCGCGACGCGGGCGAATTTGCAGCAGCGCTGGTCTGTCCGGCGAACCCGGTTCAGGGCCGAACGATGCGCGGCGGCGTCCTGCGCGTCCGAGACGGCGATTCCGTAAATCTGCTTGAACGATTCCGTGTTCAAGGGCTGACAGAGTTTAGCTCGATCAGCTCACCGATTTCAGCACTGAAATTGACCCAAGCTACCGAACAAAACCGTCGCTTTATTGTCGCCGATGCGACGAGCGAACGCGACTTGGCATTCTTGGTCCGCGCCGTCTTGCAGTCCAAGCAGCGGATATTACTCGTCGGTTCGGCCGGCATGGCGGGTGAATTGGCGAAACTGCTGATGGGTAGCAAGTCTGCCCGCTCGAATCCAGACGGCAAAATGCCCCCGTCACGGGCTGGCAGGGTTGCCCGTTGCAAGACACTCGTCATTGCTGGTTCGAACAACCCGGTCACCGAACGACAACTGGAGAAACTCATTGGTAAAACGCTCGCCGCATCACTCACGTTGAATCGTCACACGAGGAGAGATGCCACCGCCGCGCTCGCGAGTGAACGCCACACCATCATCCGTGTGCCGATGCACCATCAACCAGACCACGCGATTCTCCGACTACTCAGCGCACTCACACCCTTGTTTCTCGCAGGTCACGTTGACAGCCTTATGCTGGTGGGGGGCGACACCGCTTTGCTCGTTTGTCGCTTCTTGCGCCCACTGGCTATTGCCATCAGCGGCGAGATTGTTCCCGGCCTCGCGTGGGGAAGATTCATCGGCGGTCTGGCTGATGGTCTGGCCGTTTGCACCAAGCCCGGGGGCTTCGGCAGCGACCAAAGCCTTGTGCGGGCGGTGAATTTTCTGGCGAGAGTAACAGCCGCGGTCTCGCTCGGCGAAACTTGTGCTCGGCCTCCTTGCGGCTTCGGCACTTCGCGAAACCATCCGGGCGGACGGCGCTCTGCCGCTACGAACCACACCAACCGTACCGAGTGAGCGCTTGCCCCACCATTGCCATCAGCATCGGCGACCCGGCTGGCGTCGGCCCGGAGGTCGCCCTAAAGGCACTCGCCGACGATGCCGTTCGAACACTCGCAAACTGGATTGTCATCGGCGATCGTGAAGCGCTTACGCTGGTCGAAGCCCAGACCGGCATCCAACTTAATTCGCTGGCGCAAGTCACCCTGCAAAGTCTTGGTGCGCTCAAAACCACTCCACCGCTCGGCCAACTTAACGCCGATTGCGGGCGCGCCGCGCTCGCCTATGTCCGCCGTGCCGCCGAACTTTGTCTGCACGGCGAAGCTGACGCCATGGTTACCGCGCCGTTAAATAAGGAAGCCGTTACGCTGTCGGGTGGAAAGTTTACCGGCCACACGGAATTCATTGCCGAACTCTGTGGGGTTAAAGAGTCGTGGATGCTCCTAATTAATGAACGACTCCGCGTGCTCCACGTCACCACCCACTGCTCCATGCGGGAGGCATGTGACCTGAGTGCGGCCCGAGTGCTCAACACGCTCCGCATCGGACGCCAAGCACTCGAGCGGCTTGGACTGACGCGCCAGCGAATCGCGGTCTGCGGCCTGAACCCGCACGCGGGTGAGCACGGATTGTTCGGATCCGAGGAAATCCGAGTCATTGCGCCCGCCGTCGCTGAGGCGCACGCCGACGGTATTGATGCGCACGGTCCATTCTCGGCGGACACTATTTTTCTGCGAACCCTGCGAGGCGAATTTGACCTCGTGCTCGCGATGTATCACGACCAGGGCCACATCCCGATGAAATTGCTCGATTTCGACAGGACGGTAAATGTGTCACTCGGTCTGCCCATCCTACGCACCTCGGTGGATCACGGCACGGCGTTCGATATTGCCGGGCAAAATACAGCGAATGCTGAAAATATGAAGGCTGCGATGCGGCTGGCGGTGACGCTCGCGCAGAACGGGAGGAATCATGCGTAGAAAAAAGCCGCTTCGGATGGGCGTCATTGGTTGTGGAATGATTGGGGCGCTGCACGCGAATGCGATTCGGGAATCGAGTCATGCCAAACTGGTAGCAGTGTGCGACATCGACCCCCAACGGGCCACGGCGTTCGTCACGGGTTCCGAGGCAAGAGTTTTCACGAGCTTCGAGAGAATGCTGGCCGACGCGTCGCTGGATGCTGTCACTATCGCTACGCCCGACCACTTGCATGTGAAGCCGGCATTGGCTGCGTTGCGCTTAGGCGTACACGTTTTTTGCGAAAAGCCACTGGCAGGCACAGCCGCCGATGCCGCCCGACTCGTTCTCGCCGCGCGCGGAAGCGGCGTGCAACTCGCCGTAAATTACTTGCGCCGCTTCGCCTTTGGTTACCAGAAAGCGAAGCAACTCTTGCAAGCGGGTCGCATCGGTCATGTGAACAATGCAGTCTTGCATATTTGTGACGGAATTCCCGCGAAGGTCGCCACCCAACCCCACGCATTGTTGACGTCCCTCCTCTCGCATCACCTCGACCTGCTGCGGTTCCTTTGCGGAGAGATTGTTTTCATCCACGCCCTGTTTCGTGGGCCTTCGTGTGACCTTCCGCAAGACGTTTCGTTGGGGATACAATTCGCCAGCGGCGCGGTGGGCAGTATCACGGCTGGCTGGCGGGCCGGTCAGACGCGTACGGTGGAGCACCTGCGATTGTCCGGCACCAAGGGGGTCGTAACGGTGGACGACGTGCAGCACTCCGTCACGCTCTGGCACACCAGTCCGGATGATGCACACTGTTTTCAGCCGGATTATTTTGCGGGGGGGAATCGTTTTTATGACAGCCTCACGGCGCACCTCGAATCGTTCGTTGCCGCGTTGGCGGGGGGTAAGCCGGTGCCGGTAACCGCGGTGGATGGATTGGAAGGCCTCCGTCTCATTGAAGCCGCTATCAAGTCAAACGCCACTGGCCGACGCATCAAACTAACGCCGATGAATTCTTTAGAACCATGAAATATAACATTATTGACCTCTCTCATCCCATCAGCACCGCGACCCCACCGTGGCCGGGTTGGCCGTCCGTCGAGACGAAGTTTCTCGACCGTGCGAGCTTGAATACTCCGGAAGAACGCCATGTGAATTCCGGCCGGATTGCCATGAACATTCACACCGGAACGCATCTGGACGCGCCCTTTCATTTCCTGGATGCCGGCAAAACCATTGATCAGGTGCCGTTGGAGCGAACCTATGGGCCGGCGACGTTGGTCGATCTGCGGAACAAGGGGGCTGGGTCGCACATCACACGCGCCGACCTCGAGCAGTGGGCGACCGATTTGTGCCGCACCCGCAAAGCCATCCTGCGCACCGGTTGGGCAGCACGCTGGATGAAACATGATTTCTTTGTCGGGTATCCCGATATCACTCCCGACGGCGCGCAGTTTCTCGTTGAGTGCGGGGTAGAACTCGTCGGGGTCGAAACGGGTTCGGTGGATTATCATCCGAATGACACGCACATCGTCTTACTCGGCAATGACGTGCTAATTCTGGAGGGCCTCACCAACCTCGACCGAATTCCGACCAACGAATTCCTTCTCTCCGCCACACCTTTAAACATTGAGGGCCATGACGGTTCGCCAGTGCGAGCGATGGCCATTTTCAACACCTGATTTATGCCAACCATCAACGCTAAAACTCTCACCGACTTTGCGGCCGCGATTTTCGAGCGCAGCGCTGTGCCCCCCGCAGTCGCACGGCAGGTCGCCGACTCTCTTGTGCAGGCCAATCTAAAGGGGCACGACTCCCACGGCGTCATTCGCATCATCGAATATGTCGATTGGGTTGCAAAGGGATGGGTGAATCCCAAAGGCCGCCTCACCGTGGTCCGCGAGCAACCGTGCATCCTCCTGCTGGATGGCGATTTTGGTTTCGGTCAGGTCATTGGTCGTGAAGCCACTAATCTTGGCATTGCTAAGGCAAAGAAGGAAGGCGCGTGCATCCTTTCCTTGAAACGCTCCGGGCATTTGGGGCGCGTGGGTGAATTCATGGAAATGGTGGCGGAAGCCGGATTGGTCTGCTTCTCGTTCACCAACACGCACGGGGGCGGTGTGCTCGTCGCTCCGCACGGGGGCTGCGAGCGGCGCCTTTCCGCGAATCCACTTGGCGGCGGCGCGCCGATGCCCGACGGGTCGTCGCTCATCATGGATATGTCCACCTGCACCATTGCCGAGGGAAAAATCAAGGTCGCCCTTGTCAGAGGGGAAGAGTTGCCGCCTCGTGTCATCGTGAACGGATACGGCGAGCCTTCGACTAGTCCGGAGGAATACTACGCCCAACCGCCCGGCGCATTGCTACCGATGGCAGGGCATAAGGGCTTCGCTCTATCACTTTTCTGCGAGGTCATGGCGGGTGCACTTACGGGAGCGGGTTGCAGCAAGGCAGGTGTCGAGCGCGTGGCCAACGGGTTCATGGCCTTCCTGCTCGACCCAAGCGTGTTCTGCGGCCCCGATTTTTTCTTTACCGAGCTTAGCGATCTGGCGCAGTGGGTGAAGTCGAGCCGACTCACCCAGGGCTTCGACGAGATACAACTGCCGGGCGAACCCGAAGCTCGAGCCCAAGAAAAACATGAAAGTACAGGCGCGGTGATTGACGAGAAGACGTGGAAAAAAATCTGCGAAATCGCCGCAGTTAGACACGTGTCGATTCCCGATCTTGAGAAGAACGATGAAGGTAAAACCCACGGTATGGCGAAACGTAAGTTGACCAAACGCCCTGCCGCCACGGATGCCAGCGGGCATGAGACCCAAGGAACAAATCACCCGTCGCGTCCTTAAACAAGCGCGCGCGGGCAAACTCTGCCGTGGGATACCTACGAAACCAAAATACCAAGCGAATGAACCGAGTTGATTCACGAATCGAGGAACGACTTCAAAGTCAGGAATTCATTCAGGACCCGTATCCCACCTACCGCCACCTACGCGAGACCGATCCCGTCTATTGGAGCAACGCCTGGCAGTGCTGGGTGCTAACGAGATTTGCCGACGTGGCGGCGATGCTCAAAGACTCTGGATCGTTTTCGAGTGCGGGCCGACTCGCAGCGTTGATTGACCAACTGCCCCCGGATCAACGCGCGCGTTACCAAGCCATGCGCGATCATTTCAGCCGAGGCTTGATTCACTCCGACCCGCCTGACCACACGCGCTTGCGCAAGCTTATCGGCATGGCGTTCACGTCGCACGTCGTCGAGAACCTGCGGCCTCGCGTCCACGAAATCGTCGCCCGCGCCCTAGCCTCTCGGCGCGGCGCCGGGACGATGGACGTGATGCAAGACCTCGCGTTCCCGCTGCCGACCATCGTGATCGCGGAGATGCTGGGTGCGCCGCCCGAAGATCGCGACAAGTTCAAGGCTTGGACGACCGGAATTGTTGCTTTCCAAGGTACCGGGCGGCCCAAGGCGGACATGATGGACTATTCGCAAGAGAGTCTGTTGCAAATGCGCGCGTACGTGCGTTCCCTCTGCGCGCAACGCCGTTTCCAGCCACGCAAAGATTTACTCAGTTTGCTGGTGGCGGCCGAAGACGCCGGCGATAAACTTACTGAGGATGAACTCATCGGCACGTGCGTAACACTTTTTATCGCCGGCCACGAGACGACAACTGGACTAATCGGAAACGCCGTAGCGGCACTGCTCCGTCATCCGGATCAACTGGAAATTGTACGCGAGAACCCGACGCGGATGGCGGATGCGATCGAGGAAACACTGCGCTGGAACAACTCTGTGCAGCGAGTGTTTCGGCGGGTAACCCAAGACCTGGAATTTGCGGGACAGCCTATGCGGAAAAATCAGACCGTGGTGGGGGTGATTGGTGCAGCCAATCGCGATCCTGAAATCTTTGTCGAGCCGGAGTGTTTCGATATTTCACGGACTGGCAACCGACATATTTCATTTGGCTCCGGGGTACATTTTTGCCTTGGGGCGCCATTAGCCCGCTTGGAAGCCCCGCTAGCCGTAAGCATGTTACTGCGCGAGTTTCCCAACGTCCATCTGGCTCATGACACGATTGACTGGCTGGGTGGCGGTCTATTTCGTTATCCCAAAACTCTGCCTATCTTGCTCCGTTAAACCGGCCCGTAAAACAATCAAACCACTGGCTTCTGAAACAAACTATGACGCCGCTAATTGAACTACGAAACATCTACAAGTTTTTTGGAGGGCTTTGCGCCACGAACGACGTCTCACTCACCATTGGCAAGGGGGAGGTGATCGGATTGGTCGGCGACAACGCGGCTGGCAAGTCCACGCTGATGAAGATCATTGCTGGTGTGCATAAACCGACTTCAGGCGAATACTTGATTGATGGGGAAAAATTTGTCGCCCACAGTCCTCGCTCTGCCCGCAATGCCGGCATTGAGATGGTTTTCCAGATTCAGGACATGGCGTTGGTGCCGGAGTTGGACGTGGCAGACAACCTGTTTCTGGGCAAGGAACTGTACCGCAAAACGCTCGGACTTAACCTCAACCTGGTGCTGGACCGTCGGGCGATGCAGGAACGTTCGCGGGTGTTGCTTCACGAACTGGGCATCAATATCCCGGCCGTGACGGAGAAGGTGAAGTACTTATCTGGCGGGCAGCAGCAGTCCGTCTCAATTGCGCGCACGGTATTTTTCGACGCCCGTCTGGTCATCCTGGACGAACCGACATCTTCGATCTCCATCAAGGAGACCCGCAAGGTGCTCGACCTGATTTTGCAACTGAAGGCCAAAGGTATTTCGTCCATCATCGTAAGCCATCGGATGGATGACATTTTTACCACTGCCGATCGCATTCTCGTGTTGCGTCGCGGCAGAAAAATTGAGGACGTGCGCAAGGAGCACACTTCGATGGACGATATTATCAAGAAGATTATCAACGCGGAGAAGGAGAGCATGAGTCAAGAAACCCTGAACCAGCCAACGGCATGAAGGACGTGAGTAAGCGTTTGGCACAACTATGCCTGAGCCACTCGATCGTGGCTGTGCTGATCCTCTTAAGCGTGGCCATGGCGCTTTTGAGTGACAAGTTTTTTACCGCGGCCAATTGGGCAAACGTGTTGAACAACCTCGCGGTGCCGGGAATCGTGGCGCTGGGTGTGGCGTTGGTGGTCATCGCGGGTGGCATCGATCTTTCCTTTAGTTCCATGCTGGCCGCTTGCGCGGCGCTGGCGGCATGGTTGCAGCCGCAGAACTTCTGGTTGGCTCTGATTGGCCCCCTAGCGCTCGGTGCCGCGCTGGGGGCGTTCAACGGTTTGCTGGTCGTCAAGTTGGGCGCGAATCCGCTCATAAGCACGCTGGGCACTCAATGGCTATTTCTAGCCGCACTTTTCATAATTACGGGCGGGGGAATTGTGCAGGGCAACATGGAGGGCCCTTTTCATCTGATTGCCAATGGCCGGTTGGCGGGCGTGCCGCTACCGATTCTGCTGCTGCTGCTGCTTGCGGCGGCAACCTCGTTCTTGACCACCCAGACCTCGCTGGGAAAATACATTTATGCTCACGGCTCGAACAATTGTGGTCTGCGATTCGCCGGGGTGAATGCGAATGCAGTTTATCTGAAAACCTTCGTGCTAATGGGGCTGATCGTTGGGGTTGCCGGAATTGTGCTCAGTTCGCGCCTAGGCGGCGTACGGCCTACGGAAGGCAACCGTTATCTTATCGTGGTGCTAACTGCAGTGCTACTCAGCGGGGTGAGTCTGAACGGTGGGGTGGGTTCGCTCTTTCATGTTCTGATCGCGACGGTCGTGCTCGGGGTCATTGACAATGGAATGGTGTTGCTCGCAGTGGAATACAAATACCAGCAGATGATCAAGGGCTGCGTGTTCATCTTGGCTATTCTCTACAACAACTACACGACCAAACAACTTGCGATGCTCCGCGTCTCCAAGCGGTGAACAGCAAAACCAACATGCCTAAGGTTACTTTTCAAACTCTACTTTTTCGGGGAAGATTGCCGCTCATTATCGGCGCGCTTTTGCTATTCATGGCGTTCAATGATCGCTCCTTTTTCATTCCTGAAAACTTGATCAATATTCTCTCCTACAGTTCGATCAATGGCCTGTTGGCCGTCGGCATGACCTTGCTCATGATCAGCCGTGAATTCGACATCTCGGTCGGCTCCAACCTTGTCCTCTCAGGCGTCATTGCGGTGCAAGTGGCAAATCACTTCGGTGCTGCCGCCGGGATTGCGGCCGGAGTCGCCTCGGGCGCGGTGATGGGTCTGATCAACGGTATCCTAGTAGCCAAGGCCAATATCAATTCGTTCATCTCCACCCTGGGGACCATGGTCATCTTTCAGGGCGTTGCCTTCGCGTTGACCGATATGAAACCAGTAGCCTGTGACTTGCCTACGTTCCAAAGCTTGGCGGAATGGGAGCTTCTGGGTCTGCCTGCCCCGATCATCTACTTTCTGAGTGTGGCAATAATTTTATGGCTCGCCCTCAAGTTTACTCGTGTTGGCAAGAGCGCCTACGCCATTGGCGGAAACATCCAAGGTTGCCGCAATCTCGGTATCAACGTGGACGGCTGGCGGATCGGCTATTTTATCATCTGCGGTGCCTGCGCCTCGTTCGCCGGGGTTATCCTAGCCAGCCGGCTCGGCGCGGCCTCTGCCACGTTCGGAGAAAACGTGTCGATGGTCGTCATCGCCGCGATCGTGCTAGGAGGCGTGCCGCTGTCGGGCGGCGCGGGCAGCCTGCCGGGCGTAATCGGGGCCATTCTTTTGCTGGGACTGATTGATAGTATGACCGTTTATCTCAACGTCTTCGGCTACTATCAGAAACTTTTCTGGGCGCTGCTCCTCATCGGTGTGGTGGTGTTCGACGTAGTTTGTGCCCGACGCGAAAACCGCCGACTTGAGCTTGCCGAACTCCTGCGGCTCCAGCGCGAACCATTGAGAGACAACACCGAGGTCACTTCATGATATTCCACGAAATTCTGCAGCGCGTCACCCTAGCACTTGCCGGCATCCTGATTATTACGGGCTGCGACTCACGCAGTCCGTCAACCGAAAAGCCCAAAATGACATTCGGGGTTTCGATGTCTGCCTTCACGTCACCCTACGCGTCGGCGGCCGTAAGGGAGTTCAAACGCTTCACGCAGGAGCAAGGTTATGGCCTCATCATCTTGGATGCGCAGAATGACATTCAGCGCGAAGCCTTTAATATCGACAACCTCATGGCTAAGCGAGTTGATGCCATCTTGGTCAACGCCGTGGACGCCAAAGGCAGCAGGGCTTCGTTGCGCAAGGCGGCGCGGCATGGCTTCATCGTGACCTGCTTCAACGCAGCCGTGGACGATCCGGAAGTGCTCGGGGTCCGCGCCTACAGTGGACCGCAGTACTACGAGCAGGCCGTCAGTGCAGCGAAGGTGGTTCTTGCCAGACGACCCAAAGGAAATGTGGTCATCATCACGGGCGACCCGGGGTACGACGCAGCCATCAAGCGCGAAAAGGGATTTACTGACACAATCGCCCGAGAGGCGGCCGGCACCATTTTGTTGGATATTCAGACAGCCAATTGGATGCGCGAGAACGCCCAGCGGGTGATGTCCGACTTCATTACGAAGTACGGGCGAAAGATCGATATCGTTTACAGTCAAGATGACAATATGACCGCTGGTGCAGTGAACGCGCTAAAAGCCGCCGGCTACACGCTGGCAGACAAGCCCCTTGTGGTCAGTATCGGGGCCATGGCCGATGGTCTGCCACTGGTGGCGGAAGGGTGGATTGACTCCACCATTATGCAATCACCCAAGGAGGAAGCGCAATTGGCCATTGAGGTTGCGATAAAAAACATTCGGAAAGAGCAAGCTGAGCGCTATCGAAATTACTTTCTCGGAACCGCGCCGGTGACCAAGACCAACGTTCAGGAGATCTTGGCCAAGCACTTGTGGGATTGAAACACAACAATCGCTGAACCGCTCAATCGCAACGCAATGCCTACGGTCAACACACTACGACTCTCTGACTACAGCCTCGTTGGCAAAGATACCGCCTTGGTAATCAAAAAGGGATTGGCCGAGGCAACGTGGTATACCTCACCCGTACCCAAGGAGAAAATGCGCGAACTACTGCGGCGGCGCGATTGGCCCGCCATTCGCGACACTGTGATTTGGTTTGCTTTGATCATCGGTTCGGGTTGGACGGGTTACGAATTGTGGCAGGCCGGAAGCTGGTGGGCAATCGTACCGTTCCTGATCTACGGTGTACTTTACGCCTCCACTTCGGATTCGCGCTGGCATGAATCCAGCCACGGCACTGCCTTCAAAACGGATTGGATGAACCACGCGCTCTACGAGATCGCCTCGTTCATGGTAATGCGTGAATCCACCGTCTGGCGCTGGAGTCACACCCGCCACCACAGCGATACCATCATTGTCGGCCGCGATCCTGAGATCGCCGTTCCCCGGCCACCCGACCTCTTGAATCTCATTCTGAGTTTCTTCGCCGTTAAAGCGATTCCAAAATATTTTCGGCGCGTACTGTTGCATTGCACCAGACGGCTGACCGTGGAAGAAAAAACCTTCATACCAAAATCCGAAAATGGGAAAGTATTTATGCGCGCTCGCATTTGCCTCCTGATTTATTTGGGCGTCGTTGGCCTCGCGATTTACTACCGCAACATTCTCCCACTCATGTTCGTCGGGCTTCCTAACCTTTACGGCTCCTGGCTCATGCCGCTCTATGGCTATACCCAGCACGCAGGTCTGGCCGAAAATGTTCTCGACCATCGGCTCAACTGCCGAACGGTCTATATGAACTTCATCAACCAATATCTGTACTGGAACATGAATTACCATGTGGAGCACCATATGTTCCCGCTCGTGCCTTATCACAACCTCCCGAGACTGCACGAAATCGCTAAGACGGACATGCCGGCGCCCTATACCAGCATCTGGGACGCTTGGCGTGAAATTGTTCCCGCCGTGCTACGGCAGGTGAAAGACCCGGCATATTGCATCAGACGAAAGCTACCTACGCCAACGATTCGCACCGACGCTCCACCCACCGCGCACATCTTCACCGCCAAAGGCCAGTCGGTGAACGGCTGGGTTGAAATTTGCGTCAGTGAGTTCCTGAAGACGGAGGACGTTATTCGCTTTGATCACCAGCAAAAAACCTACGCCATCTATCGAACGATCGAGGGAACGCTGTATGCCACTGACGGCATCTGTACTCACGGAAATACCCATCTGGCGGACGGGCTAGTGAAAGGGAATCTCATCGAGTGTCCCAAGCACAACGGACGTTTCGACCTCACCGACGGATCCCCGCAACGCCAGCCCGCTTGTTTCGCACTAAAGACTTTCAAGGCCCGCGAGCACGAAGGTAAAATCTTTCTCGACCTTACTTCTGCAGGTGGTTGCGGGCTCTCCCAGCCTCCCACCCGCTACAAGTTCCGCGTCGTGAGCAACGAGAATGTCGCCACCTTCATTAAGGAACTCGTGCTGGAAGCCGAGCATGGCTCGCCATTGCCGACTTACCAGCCCGGTGATTACCTGCAATTCGACATCCCGGCTTATGGGGAAATCTCGTTCCGTGAAATCGCAATCAAACCGCCGTTCGCCGAAGTCTGGAGGGCACAACACGTCTTCGATTTCCGTTCCAAAAATGGCACGCCCGTTCGCCGGAACTATTCGGTTGCCTCCAACCCTGCCACGGACCGACAGCTTTGTTTTAACATCCGCATCGCCACACCCCCGCGCGGCCAGGATTGTCTGGCCGGCACCGGTTCCGCCTACGTGCATCGACTGAAATCCGGCGACAAGGTCACCGCGATTGGGCCTTTCGGCAGTTTTCACCTCAAACCCGGAACCTCGGAATTGGTTTATGTGGGCGGCGGGGCGGGCATGGCCCCGCTCCGCTCGCACATTTCGCACCTGTTTGAAACATTGCACACCGAACGCCGCGTCAGCTTTTGGTATGGCGCTCGCTCACGGCAGGAGATTTTTTACCAAGACTATTTCGAGGGGTTGGCCCGGCAATTCCCCAACTTCAGATTCTATCTCGCGTTGTCCGAGCCGCAGCCAGAGGACCTCTGGACGGGCGCGACCGGATTCATTCACGAAGTGATCAAGAAAGAGTATCTGACCGATCACGCGGATGCTGCCGGTATTGAATACTACCTGTGCGGCCCGCCGCTGATGATCAAGGCCTGCACCGGGATGCTCGCTGAGTTTGGTGTCTCAGCCGACCACATTTCCTATGATGAATTCTAAAACGCCACGTGGCTCGGTTGCCCTTTCAAACATGTCTTTAACAAACTGAAATACCATGAGAAGCAGCCCACCCGTTCTCCGGCACATCGCCAACTTGTGGTCGCAGGTCGAGTATCCCAGAGCCAAACGCGAGGGGTCGCTCCAACATAAGATTGTCGACCTCGCCGAAGCCAGCTTCGACGGCTTCGCCACGTTGCCAACGAAGCAAGACGCCCGACTCGCACAGAAACATGGATTGATGGTCGTGGGTTACATCTCTTCGGGAAAGTCCTCCAAGTTCCGAGACTCGATCCAGCAAAACTTTGATTGCGGCGCGCATCCTATCAACGTCCAACTCGCGGACCATAACACGCCGGTGGAAAAGTCCGTGAAGTTCGCCGTGCAACTCTTTGAAATCAAAAATAAACTAAGACGCAGATATCTCTTTGGAAGTGCATCGCGACACCTGCAGCGAGACGCCCGAGAAACCCTACGCTATCGCCGCCGGTTACCACAAAGCCACCGGCAACCTTTTAACTATCACTTGGGATTTCTCGCACATTGCGGTCGTGAAGCATATCAATCCGCCGCATTGGGAACGCCTGCTTGTCGACGCGCAGTTCATCCAGCGCGCGCACCAGTTTCATTTTCGCCCGTTGAACGGCCATCACTGCCAAGTATCCGTCACGGACGGCGAAGGTAAACTTTTTCCCGAATTGATTCGATGGCTCCCGTTCCTTGAAAAGACCCTCGCAATGTGGTTCGCCGGAAACCAAAGCGGACGCAAGATCTTTGCCGTCCCCGAGCTTGGGCCGCTCAATAGTAGCGCGGTGGGCAATTGCTTTTCGGCCTTTTCCCCCAGTTGGAAGGACGCCAAAGTGTTGCGTGGCATCATTGATCGAATTTGGCGAAAGGTGCTCGCGAACCATCGTTAAACCTTATTGCTTTCGAACCATCCTGAACCTCCAATGAGAGAAGCCATCACCTTTGTCTGCGTCGGTCGCTTGGGCGCAAACATGGCCCGTCGCTTCAAAGATCGGAACCATCGCATCACCGCCGTTTATTAAGGCAACAATCCGTTGCGGATGATGGGGTCGCCCGAGGGGAAGGTGAAAGGAGAGAAAATTTATGCATGACGCGGCTCTACCTCGTGCCCCTGCTCAATCGCCGGATGCTTGGCGAAATCTGCGACTGGATGGCAAGTGCCAAACAGCGCGTTATGCCGCGATTCAGTGGACTTTGACGAACCCTTGGCTAGCCGAACAAAAGAGCAAAGTATGAATTATGAATTGAACAGACGTGAATTCCTTGGCCGGTCTATTGGCGCTACTACGGCGTTTCTTTCGCTTCGTGAACTGGCCGTGCTGGGCGCGAGGCAGCCCACTGAGTCGCGTGTGGTTCCGGGGCCAGTAACAACGGTCCGCCCACACCGGGGCAAGCCGCAGTTTTTTCTCGACGGTCAGCCGTACACGAAACCCGTTTTCGAGACTTATGTGCCTCAAACAAAGTTTTTCCGCCAGTTCGCGGAAGCGGGCACGGATGTTTTCTCGTTCTCGACCAACCTCGGCAGCGGCTTTAGCGAACCGATCTGGCTGGGACCCGATAAATGGAATTTCAAATCCGTCGACGAAGTTGCGCGGCGGGTGTTGGAAGCGAATCCGCGCGGATTGCTGCTCCCGCGCATTTACCTCACCACGCCCGAGTGGTGGCTGAAAGAGAACCCCGACGAGTGCCAGGTGCTCGCCAATGGTTCCCGCTTTTACTCGGAAAAGGTCAGCATGAGGCGCAACGCCAGGGCGTTTCCATCGCTCGCCTCGGCCAAGTGGCGCAATGACACGGCGATGGCCTTGCAACAGCTCATCCGCCACATGCAGCAGTCCGACTACGGCGCACAAATGTTTGGTTACATGGTGACCGGCCTGATGACCGAGGAGTGGTATCACTGGAGCATTCACACGAACGAACTGAGTGACTACTGCCCGCATGCAACACACGCGTTTCGCGATTGGCTGCGGGCGAAATATCGCATCGCGTCCGCCTTGCGCTCCGCATGGAACGATCCTCGAGTGGATTTTGAAAGTGCGTCGGTGCCGTCCCAAGAGGCCCGTCAGCTTGACCGTGCTCGCACTTTCCGGGATCCACTCACCGAGATGGCGGTGATCGATTGGTATCTGTTCTATAACGACATTGTCCCTGACACGATTGACTATTTCTGCCGGGTGGCGAAGGAAGCGAGCGACTTCAAAAAGGCCGTCGGCGGGTTTTATTGTTACATGTTCGAGTTTGGGGGCGACCCGGAATTCGGTCACAACGCACTGACACGACTGCTCCGCTCGAAGCATCTCGACTTCGCCCTCGTGACCGCGAGCTACCATGACCGCGAACTGGGCCGGGGCGCGGATTACGCCCGCGCGCCCATTACGTCGCTGAGTCTGCACGGTAAGCTGTGGTATCACGACAACGACACCGTCTCGTTCCGCTACGACGAAATGAACAAAGGGAGTCAGGACCGCGCCACGGTCGCCCGCTATCGCAAGGAACTGGGTATTACCGAAACGCCACAGGAAACCATCTGGCAATACCGGCGCGGTGCCGGGTTTGCTTTGGGCAATGGCGTCTATCAAAGTTTCTTTGACCTGCACGGCGGCTACTTTGATGACCCGCAACTTATGGCCGAAGTGAAGCGCCTTAACGGCGTGCTCACCGAGGCGAAAAACCATGACTGCTCGTCCGTGGCTGAAATCCTCGTCGTGTCAGACGAACCGTCGTGCAGCTATGCGACGTTTGAGAGCGGCTGGCTGGCGCAGACACTCCGTGCCGCGCAGGTGCAGTTCGCGAAACTGGGCGCACCGCACGACTCGATTCTCGTGGACGACCTCGCTCTGCTTGACGCGCGTCCCTACAAACTCGTCATTTTTCTGAACTGTTTTCACCTTACAGATATCCAGCGTAACCTCATCCGTCGCACGGTGCTTCACCGGAACCGCACGGTGCTTTGGTGTTACGCGCCCGGATACTTCAACGGCCCGCGCTGCTCGGCCGAAGCGATGCAAGAGCTGACGGGCATCCGCCTCATGCCAGGAGCAAGGTCCGACCGTGCGCGCGCACGAATCACGTTGAACGAAGCGGGCGTTGACTTCCTGAAACGTGGCGTTTACCCCACTGCCTCCGCTTCGCCCACGATCGCGCCGAAGCCGCCTGAAGTTTCCCCTTCAAAGAGAACGGTCATCGGCCATGAGCACGTCCGGGCGCAGTTGATCTCCGTGGAGGACCCGCAGGCCATCGCGCTCGGCACCGTTGAGGGGCGCACGGAAGTCGCGCTAGCACTCAAGCGGATGCCGCGCTGGACTTCGGCCTTCACGTTGAACCCGGTGCTTCCGGCCGCCTTTCTCCGCGCCTTCGCTCGTCATGCCGGCGTGCATCTCTACAATGACCACGACGACACGCTCTACGCGAGCCGCAGCTACCTGACGCTGAACGCGGACAGCCCCGGCGAACGCACGCTGCGTTTTCCAAAACCCGTGGACGTCTTCGACCCTTTTACCGGTAAGCGCCTGGCCCGCCGCGCGACCAAGTTGATCCGCGGGTTCGAGGACAAAGAAACGTTGCTGTTGCGGTATGAATAAACCTGTTTACACTCGGTTCCTGATACCACCTTTGCCGCCCGTCACTACGGGTAGACCGTCCACTGCCATATCCCTCCGACTTATGAATGACGTCTGAAAATTCAGCCGGCTACGGATGCATCCAAACTATGAACGACTTGCAGATATGACGTGTTCCATTCATGGGCGAGGTCGGGCGCCCTCTGGAATCACCGAGCTTGACATCACCTTGGTGCGTCTGTGCGAACTTGCCCGTCGTGGGCAAGTCATCGGTGCCTTCGATGCGACGCGCCGCACCCTCGATGCGATTCGCTCTGGTGATCGCGTGGCCGCCGCCCACCTCTTGCGTGCCGATGAACTTTTGGCCGACCTTGCGGATCGATTCATGGACACCTTGGGTCACGACGTGCGGGCGCTCGTTGACCTTCCACCACTCTTGCACGCATGTGGCCCGGACGGCGGATGCACTCGACCTCGCCTGCGAGTTGGAAGGTTCGCCCGGGTTGTCCCGCATCCGCGACCTGTTCGTGCGGCAAATGGAGGCCATCACGGCGGGCAAAGGCATTCATCTCACGCAGAACACCGGTGCGCCCGAGCAAGGCAGTTTCTCTCTGCCGAGCCTTGGCATTACGATCGTGCCTCTGGTGTATGGGGCCCCCCATTCGTGGAACCCAGCCTGGCTCCATGGCGAACGTTCCGATGTGCCCTATCACCTCCATCGCGAAGGTGTAGAAATTCACCTCGGTTACAACCCTATGCACGGCTATACCGTGCTCGGTGCCGTCAAAGCGGATTGACCCAAAGCTATGCGATGCCAATTCCGTCCAACGCCCGCTACGGCTACACCAACATTGGCCACTATGTTCCGTTTATCTTCGGCTCGCTTACCTGGGGCGGCTCTGGGGTGTTCTTCGATGTCAAGCCGCAGCCGATAGAACTCGGCCGACTCGACACCGTTCCCGTGCTCAGCAACCAACTTAACAGCACCGTCCTACTTGAGCGTGAATTTGAAAAGGCCGCGCAGAAATTCACATGCGTGCGGTACGCCATCATTCCCGCGGAGAGGACTGACGACGATGGGGTCGGAGGTTTGGAGCTGTCCGTCGCTCGCGTGACTTCCCACGGTCTGGAATTATGCACAGAGGGTTTCTGTGCTGACTCCGTCGTCCGCGGCCGAGGCGTCATCTCTATGGTTGGCGAAGAACGCGATCTAGCACCCCACGATCATTTCGGCATTCCGGTCGGCGTGAAAGCAACAATCCACCAAACTGGCACTGGCCCACTGGTACTGCTTGACGCTGTGCTGAAGCCGGCGGCGAGCCGATTCTAATGCATGCAGCCAATCCCGATGCTTAACAACAAATGTGAAGACCCTAAAAAACAATACCAACTACCCAGCCGGAACTATAAATCATCCCATCTTCCGCTCGCTCGACCGCCTCGCCATAGTCGTGTCCGACACCGAGGAGGCGCTGATAATCTGGCGCGATCGGGTTGGGCTGACCGTACTCTATAGTGAAGAAGTTGACCTAGGCACTATCGGCCTCACACACCTCGATTTGGGTAATACGCAACGACAACTTGTTCAACCACTCACGCCCGAGCACCCGATCCAGGCATGGCTCGCGAAGAACGGCTTCGGCTTGCGCAGCACGGCCGGCCCGTCGTGCCGGCGATCCATCAGGGCACGCAGGGCAATCATACCCTGTTTCTTGGCCAGAGCGCCACGCACGGTGTGCAAGTCGAAGTTCCCGAAAAATGAAACCACGCTCCTCAACCACCCTTTCTCATGGATATGAACTCACACATTAACAAAAAATGACCGCAAAATTAACCCCCATTCTCAACGCGCTCTTCCTGCTCGCCGCGCCGCTCTCCACCCTCGCGGTTGACCAACCGTGGTTCCAAAGATCCCTCGTCGGCATGGAAGTCGGCCCGACGGGTGCGCAGTTCGGGAACAGCGACAGCAACGACACCCGTTACTGTGCGCAATTTAACGGACGAGAGATTGTGCGCCGCGCCGTCGCGGCGCACAGCGAGTATCTCGTGCTCTGGGTGCGCGACGGCGATTACGCCTACTACGATTCGAAGCTGCTGCCCAAGGCGCCCGGCCTCGGGGTGCGTGACCCGCTGCGCGAGGCGATGGATGAAGCTCGCCCACGCAAGGTTCCCATCCTCGCCTACTGCGTCGTGCAGCAGGGCGGGCATTTCCTCAAAGCGCATCCCGAGTGGGAAATGCGCGGCGCGGATGGCAAGCCGATCGGGCGCTTTTGTCTGAACTCCGGCTATCTCGAGGCGATGAAACAGATCGTCGCCGAACAACTGGCTTACGGCATTGATGGCTTTCACATCGATATGCTCGACCAGGGTTTCGGTCCGCCTTACGGCTGCTGGTGCGACACCTGCCGCGGAGAGTTTGAGAAGAGATTCAGTCATCCGATGCCGAAGGGTGCGACTTGGGACGCCGCCTGGGATGACATGCTGGAGTTTCGCTATCGCACGAGCGAGGTGTTCGAGAAGAAATTGGCAGCTCACATCAAGTCCATCAACCCGCGTGCTACGGTGGATTTCAATTACCATGGCAACCCGCCGTTCTCGTTCGAGGTCGGCCAGCGTCCGGTGCAGCACGCTGGCAACGCGGACTTCGTGACAGGCGAGACGGGCGTGTGGGGTTTCAGTGCGCTAGGCGTCGGGCTGAACGCGCAATTTTACCGGGCCAGCACGCCTGGCCTTCCCTATCAGATCGCCATCCAGCGAGGGGTCCGGATGTATCACGACCAGACCACGCGCCCACTGGCCGACATCCGCTGGGAGCTTTTCACGCTGCTCGCGCACGGCGCGTTCGTGACGATGGTGGATAAGACCGGTCTCGATGGCTGGCTGGATCCGGTGGCTTACGACCGTATCGGCGATGCTTTCAAGGAAGCATTGGCGAAGCGCGCACATTTTGTACAAAGGCCGGTTTACGAAGTGGGCCTTTACTACAGTAGCCGCTCCCGCGACTGGATGGGCCGGGAGAAGCCGCTTCCGTGGATGCAGAGTTTTCTGGGAGCCCACAAGGCGATGGTTTATGACCACCTTCCGTTCGGAGTCGTGCTGGACGAGAGCGCGACGCTGGAAACACTGCAACAATTTCCCGTCGTGGTGCTGCCGAACACGGGCATTCTCTCGACGAACGAAGTCGCGCTGTTCCACCGTTACATCGAGGCCGGTGGCAACTTGCTCGTCACCGGACAGAGCGGCCAGTTCGACCGCATGGGCAAGCCGCTCGCGGAATCCACGTTAAACGAACTCATCGGAGCGAAGGTGACGGGTCGGCTGCAGTCGGAGGATAACTGGGTGCGCTTTTCCAAAGGAGGCGAGAGTGATGGCGTGGTCGCGAGCGACTTGCGGCGTGACTGGCCCTTCCTCGTCAAAGGCCCCGCGAGCATTTACAAACCCACGACCGCACGCTCGGTCGGCGAACTGCTTAAACCCCACCGCACCACGCGCCAGCTAGCAGGCGAAGAGGGCACCGAGTGGCCCATGAGCGCCGATGGGCCGGTCGGCCCGGCTATACTCGTGAATCAAATCGGCAAGGGCAGGGTGTTGACTTTCGCCGCCTCGCCTGATTTTGCGACCGCGAGTGATCATCACACCGTCGAAGCGCGCCGGCTTCTCGCCAACGCAATTCGGTTCCTTCATCCCGTGCCGCGCGTGCGGATTGACGCACCGGCGAACGTCGAGGCTGTCGTCACAGATGACCCGACGAACCGCACGCTGCGCGTCCATTTTATCGCCTACAACCCGACGCCGCAGACTATGCCCGTGAAGGAAAGGCCCTATGTGCTCCCCGGTTTGATCGAAGACGCACCGATTTATCGCGTGACCCTCGAAGTGAACCGCCCCGTGAAGCGAGCCGAAGCTTTGAACAAGTCCACGTCGCTGAAGCGTCGCGGCAATCGCGTCGAAGCAGTTATTAACGACATACACGAGGTCTTTTTGCTTGGTTACTGACCGCGGTCTGAAAAGCTCAGATTGAGATCAGCAACAACCGAAAGCCACTCGGCGAGAAAGGATTAAATTTCAGGTAATTACAAGCGGAAGAAGCTGCCATAAAACCATTCACACCGAAAACCGAACATCCACCGTCCAGCCAACCCCGGAAAGTGGTTTTCGGACGTCACCGAAAGAAAACGATGTCGGATTTGGTTAGGTATTCTTTAGTAATTGCGGTGGCAGGTTTGTTTGCAGCGGAAGGCTCCCAAGCTAGTGATGGAAAAAGTCTTATCACAAGCTGGAACGTATGCAGCAAGCAGTTCATCGATGCGCCGGGGTTTAAGCTGCTGCCCATTCCAGAGGCGAATTGCTATCGAGCGGAAGTGGCGCAGGGTGAAACGAAATGGGCCGTTCAAGCATTAGGTTTGTTTGGCTTTGGCTTTGGCACGACTCAGCGCCGGGAGCAGCATGCTGGCGAGGATCGCAATGGTGGCGATGACGACGAGGAGTTCGATCAAGGTGAACCCCTTCTGCCAGGCTGATGGATCGCGCGGCGATCGCCTGAGCTCGCTTTTCAAAAGTTTCGTCATATTCAAGGGTTCTCTCGCGTCGACAGAAATTCTTGGCTCGAATGAAAAGTAGCTAAACCGGAGTGGAATCGGCGTCTCCCGGTATTCAGGAGAAGCCTCACTGTTTTCCGAGCAGGCATTTGGGCACGATTCCCACCAGCGAGCGGAAGGTCGTGTGCAAATGACTGCGGCTCTCGAACCCGGCCGCGAAGGCGACCGAGGCAATCGTCTGCCTCGGTGCGCCAGCAACGCCAGCGCGCTCTGGATGCGCAGCTCTCGCCTATATGTCACCCATGAAAGTCCGAGCGGATCGCGGAACATCGCGTTGAAGTTCGCCTCGCTCATCCCGGTGATCGAGGCTAATTCAGGCCGTTAAATCGATTCAACGTGGCCTCTGCGTCGGGGCCTGGTAATCCTTGTGCCATTCAAGATTCCAAAGCTGCTCAAGTTTCACCTTTTCGCAATGAAGATCATAGAAAACGACATTCACGGCGCCAGGCAAGCGCTCATTGAGCTCCCGGATGCTATTGACCCCTGGTTTACTGCCTGCCCCGTGACGCGGGATGGCGAATCTCGACATGCCGGTGTTCTCGAGCCCACCCCGGTAAAGGTTTATCGGCGGCTTGTCTGTCGCCTGCGGCCAGCCATCGACCCAAACGGAATCGAGATGGATCGGGGTTTGGGATGGCTTGCGGATGTCACCTTCAAGGCGAAACGCATTCTGTACGGGCGGATAACCTCCAACTGGCGGCGGCCAGTCGCCCGCGAAAAGCCAGCCGTTCAAAGCGTAGCTGCCTTGGAGTTTTTCCCACATCCAAGCTTCGTCGAGCGTTCCGAGATAGACGTCCGTCCCGAGCATGTTCCCCAGTCGTTTGCCAGTGGGGGGCGGGGCTGAGGGACAAACCCGCACTTTTTCGACACTCGCGTAATTTTGCAAAAGCGGACGGAGCCAGATGCCCTCCTGAATGTTGTAAGGCAGCATTTTTCCAGTATCGTTCCCATACATGAAGTACGCCATCCCAAGTTGCTTTAAGTTGGACAAGCACTGGATTTCCTTCGCTTTGATCTTCGCACGACTCAGCGTCGGGAGCAACATACCGGCGAGGATCGCAATGATGGCGATGACGACGAGGAGTTCGATCAGGGTAAACCCGCACTGGGCCGGACGCCTGCAAAAATGAGAGGGGCAGGCTTGCGTTAGTTTCATAGTCAGTTTCATTAGTTTCATGGGGGCGCTTGGAGCGCACTACCGCCCCGGCACCCTGCATGTCCCTGCTTCACCTCAACCGATCGCGTGCTTGACCTAGGGTTTAATCATGCGAAAGAAGCTGGCATTGGGGCCGGGGAGATCGTCCTTGGAGATCAACACTGCCCGCCCATTGCCGAAGTTGACGGGGTTGGTGAAGCCCGGATCAAACCAAGTGGTGGGCTTCAAGAGCGTGTTGGCCTGCAGCGTGAATCCGGAAGCGGGAAGACTCCAACCCAACCAGTAGAGGTCGTCCGCACGGACCACGGCAATGCCGGCAGGATCTTCGGCGAGCACCACCCAAATCAGGTTGTTGAGGTCGGGGTTGATTCCCGGACCAGGGAAGTGGTCGTCCAGCGGCGTGGCTACGCCCTGAATTTGAATCCGGCTGAAGGTCGCGTATTGGCCGGTGTTCAGACTTGCGCTCGGGTTGTTGGGCCGGGCTTCAAAATAGGCGAACAACGGATCGGTAAACAGGGCCGCCGCAGCCGCCGGGAGAAAGAAGTTGCTGCTATCGCCGCTGGGGGCCGTTAAAATGATGTTGGTGTCGTTCAGGAAGGTCACACTCCAAGTGCCCAAGGGACCGTTGGTCGAGGTGACGTTGCCCAGCCTGCCTTCGGGGGTGTCGAACATAGCATTATTGACCGGCTGGTTGGTCTTGTAAATGAAGTGGGCCGTCGCGCTGTCGTCGCTGTTTCTCACGACGTTGATCCACACGCAATGTGCCGAGTCCCATTGAATGCGACCGTTTCCGCTGGGGTCCCCGTTGAGCATGCCCGCCTGGGGGACGAGGTAGATGTTGGCCTCGAAGCCGGGATGGTTAGTGCCGGGAAAGCTGGCGATGGTGAAGGAATAGGTCACCGGCGTGGTGCCGCGACCGATCCAGGAATAGGTATTATTCTCGGCGTTGGCGGTGCGAATGCTCTGCTGAGGCGACTGACCTGTGGCGCTGGCGACAATCGTCAACCCCCGCGCTCTTACTGGGTCGAGGGTCATTCGCGGCGCCGGGATGGAGTCAGCAGTGGCCCTCAGAATGATATTGTCCACCCAGAAGGTCGTCTTGCCAGTCAGGTCGGACCCCACCCCCTTGCCGTACAATTTAAGGATGAGGCTGTTGACTTGATCGATCTTGGGCATGGCCGGATTAATTGGGGCCACCAAGTGAATCCAACTGTTGGTGACAGTTAGGTTAGTTTTGCCAAAAGCGTTGTCGCTCCAGTCGGTGAACCGGACGCCGTATTCAAATTTGCCGTAGTTACCGAAGGGGTTCTTCGGGGAGCCGGCGCCCCACATCAGGTCCATTTCCAGTGCTTTGTAGGGAAGCAGACTGAGCGGCAACGGATCGCTGATTGGGTACTTCCCGATCGACATCTGGTTATCAGTCGCGTGGCTCGTCACGTTGAAATCCACGGTGATCTTCATCGAGCCTAGTGTGGCCCCGCCCCCGGCGTCGACGGCAGAGTCCCAACTAATATCCTGGGGGGGGGCGCCCCATAAGCGCGACCAAGTGCTGAGTTCGCTAGCGTCGTCGAAGCGGTGGATGATGAAGTCTTGAGCCCAGCCCCAGTTCGCGAAGCAGGCCAGCGCCACGCCGGCTAGGACCGCGAGCGTTGAATGTCGGTCATGATTTGTTCTCATAATTGTGGGTTGTGGGTTGTGTTTTTTCCAGAATTACTCACGAATCATTATAGACGAGCGATCAGGCACTTCCACGCTTGAAGTCCGGCTTGTTTATCGTGGCCTGGAAGTAGCCCACATGCGTGTCCACGAAGGCGACGTTTGCCATACCGAGCTTCTGTTTGTCGTGCCAGTATAAGCGCTGAAACGTCTTGGAGTTGTTAAAGTCTATGTTGAACGAGGTATCGTTCACGAGGATGGTGCAGACGGTGTTGCGGATCTGGTTGCCCTTCTTGTTCACCAATCCCTCGAGATCATCGTTGTGGTTGGCACTGCTGTTGTAGATGTAACTGCAGCCCAGCGTGTCGTAGAAAGTGGGCTTGCGGTCAGCGGGCCATTCGGCCGCCAAACCGCCGTTATCCCCGGGACAGAAAAACACCCTTGCCGCGCCTTCGGAATTCGTCGACACCTTGCCCGAAATCGCAACGTACGGATTCAGCACGCGCAACTGATAGGGGTACTCGCTGCCTTGTTTGCCACCGTAGTTGGAGTAGGCCCACACGGAGTCCGGAAGACCCGCGGGAGCGCCACCCGGGGAGGGAAATATGTCAAGGAAATCACCCATGTAAACCGCCACCGCCACCGCCACCGCCTGTTGCTTCAGATTGGACACACACTGCACCCGCTTGGCCTTCTCTTTGGCCCGCGCCAGCGCAGGGAGGAGCATCCCTGCGAGAATGGCGATGATGGCAATGACCACCAGCAGTTCGATCAAAGTGAATCCCTGCTGGCGTTGCATTGTTTTCATCCAAATATTTTTTTTGGTATCGCATTCAGGCTACGTTCACCGCGCACATCCGCAGCGTCTCTAGGCGTGGCGCGGTGAAGGTGGTCACGCCGTCGCGCTCGCGGAACTTCAGCGCCTTGCCGTCGGGCAGCAGCGTAACCGACTTCACCCGGGCGGGGAGGCGCAGGGTCACTGCGATGCCGTCCACGGGAAGATTGGGCAGTTCTTTCTGGAAATTCACCAGACTCAATACATAGCGGCCACGGTCTCGCTGATGAAAGAGCGTGGCTTCGACCGCCGGATGTGCTTCAACCTCAAAGGTGTATTTCGCGTGCAGCAGATGGATGAGTTTGATGAAGGTCGGCGCCAGTCCTTCGACAGTTTCGAGCAGGCTCGCGCAGTAAATCGCGCGGCCTTTGCCGAATTGATTTAGGACGACTTCGGGCTGCTCCGTTGGCGTCCACGGCGGATTGCTGTGGATGCTGGAGAAAGCGCGCGGGTCGGACGTGGGCCAGGGCAAGGTCGCAGTGGCCAGCATTTCTGCCGCAGGGTGCGCCTTCACTTCCATGCCGTAACCTTTCACGAACGGCGGATACTTGACGTTCCAATTTCCGAAATACGGTTGGCCCGCAGCCGTGGGCGCGATATAGTGTTCCCGGGGTTTCCAGTCGGCTTTGACGAGCGAAACCCCCAGCACCTTCGCCAGCATGAAGTCCTTTTGCAATTGACCGCGCTTGTTGACGAGGGAAGTGCCGCCGCTCGCGTAAAGCGTGCCGCCGCCGCGAACCCATTCGCGAATGGCCATGACCTCCTCGTCATCCATCAGGTTGACGTTGGAAAGGATGAGCACCTTGCACTCCGCCAACCGAGACAACGAGTGTTTGGTGAGCACGCCGAACGGAAGATGATGCGCGATCAAGCAACCGCTGGCCGCCATCGCGCTCGCCGTGTGCGCGTCGGAACTGTCCGCCGCGTCCGTGGGCTTGCCGTTGCCTTGGAAACTAAATTTCGATTCCAGGCTATAATAAACGGCAATGTCCATGACGCGCTCACCACCGAGGTGCGGATAAAAAGGCATCAAGCGGTCAAAAACTCGGCCCATCCGTTCATGCGGATTCGGATTCACCGTGCCGATCGGATCAATCGCATCAATGAAAACAAACGCCGCGCTGTCGGCAATCGCGGCAGCGGCTTTGGCTGCAAGCAGTTCCTCGGATTTGCGGCCGGTGTGATCGCGCAATTCCACCGAAAAACTGGTTTCGTAAGCAAACGGTCGATTGGGTGTGAGGTCTTCGAGTAGTTTGCGCACGAATGAGCCTTGCAGCGAATCGCCGTAAAAATCTCCCTGCAGGAAATCATTCTGTGGCACGAGGGGCGACCCGACGCCGAACGTCCAGTTCAACGGGTAAGTCGAAGATTGATGCTCCACCGTGGCGTTGGGCTTGAGCTTACGCACCGTTCCGGTCGCAATTGCGGCGAACTCTGCCAGCCACTCTTCCCGCTTTCGTTGCAACGTCACCCAACGCTCGTCCAGCCAGTTGACCGTCGTGGGCATTTTTCCGCCCACCTCGTCCGCGAACCGCTTCCGACAATGCGGGCAATAACAAACCCCCACCCAGAACGTCATGTCAAACCGCATGCCCTCGAAGTCAAAGGCGCGGCACATTTCCTCAACCCACGCGCGAACGTATTCGCGGTACGGTGAGTTGGGACAGACCACCCCGTAACGACCGCCCGCCCCGTATTGCGTGCCGTCGTGCTTCTCCATGCGCCATTCCGGATGCTGATCGAACGCCCAGCGGTCATGAATCAAACTAGTGTAGAGTACCACCGCAATGTTGTGAGCATGGCAACCCTTGATCATCTCCTGCACGATGTTGCGGCCTTTGAGACCGCGATGCTGCTGGCCGACCCTCGTGGGATAATTGAACAATCCGACGTGCGATTGCGCGTAGCAGACGATGGATTGCGCACGCGACGTGACAAGTCGTTGCACGTATTCCTCGGCATCGAACTGGGAGAGAAACTTTTCATCCCAATCGGGGATGTGCATGTCAACCACCGCCCTTCGCCAAGCATGTTCGAACCACCGTGGATTGCCGACGCGGCTCGGCTCGGTTCGGGCGGCGGGCGCCGCGAAAAGACGCGGGGCCAGCGCCGGCAAGGCGCCGAGCGCGGTTACGCAGGCGGCAGTGCCGGTGAGGAAATCCCTTCGAGACACGGGCGCCACGCACTCGTGGCGAGATGATTCTCTTTCGTGCATTGAAGAGACCGTAAGCCGGAACGAAACCGTCGTCTCCCGTAATTCAGGAAAAGCCTTACTGTTTTCCGAGCAGTTCCTTGGGCGACATCCCCACCACCGAGCGGAAAATCACATTAAAATGACTGAGGCTCTCGAACCCTGCCGTGAAAGCAACCGAGGCAACCGTTTGCCCCGGGCGCCCCAGCAAGGTTAATGCTTTCTGGATGCGTAACCCTTGTAAATACTTCACCCAAGAAAGTCCGAGCGCGTCCCGAAACATCACGTTGAAGCCGGATTCACTCATCCCGGCCAACCGCGCCAAGTCATGCCCGTAAATGGATTCAGCGTACTGTTGGTGCAAATGTTCCAGCACCCGGTCGAGGCGTTCCCAATCTACCGGGCGCAAAGTGGGCGCAGTCTGCCGTCGCACACCCTGTTCCCAGCGCACCAGCGTCACCAGCACCTGAAGTAAGGCAGACTGCAAGTGCAGTTCCCAACCGAATTGCTGCGATTCGAACTCCGTCACCGCGGAGCGAAACACCTGCGTAAACTCACGCAACAACGGTTCGGGCAGATGGACGTTCCGTTGTTTAATCGGTTGCGTGGCCGTGAAGCGCTGGAGCAACAAGAGACTCACCTCGGGCGCAACCCAATTCACGACTGCTGTCGGGAAAAAGTAGAGGGTCATATACTCGACCGGGTGAGACTTGATCTCCATCCAATGGGGCACATGTGCGCCCATCAACAACAGGTCACCGGCCTTGCGCTCCACCGATTCACGCCCTGCCGAAAGGACGCCCTCGCCGCACAACTGAAGTGAGATTTCACAAAACGAATGCCGATGCGGATGCGGAATGGTTGAACGCTCCGCGCGCGCACACCCGCTTTTGACCCAGAGACGGCAGTTCGGTCTTTCCGGCGGTTCCGCCTGTTCGATGTCCGCCATCCAGGCAAGATGCGGCGCAATGAGATTCTTCAAGGCGCGCGGTTCATGAATCTCTTTCCGTTTGTTCGACACGTTAGTCAGCTTTCTACAATCTCTTCCGGTCCGTTCCAAATGTTAATCCGCTTTAACCGGTCGGTTAGAAAAGCAGACTGCAACGGGGTAAGAACTGAATTTGCCCAACGGCCTGAAAAAAACAAGTCGGTTGTTGGTCCAACAACAGCCATTTCACTGACCGGCCACCCTGCACGACGGATGTCCAAACAATACGCTCCGAGTGCGAATCCCCTTGGCTAAAATTAGGATGATCTTCAAACCTCAGAATTTTAGGGGTAAATCTCAAGAATTAGTTGAGACTTTAAATCCCTGAATTTAGGGAGATTTTGCTGAGAATTGATCAGGCTCCAATCCGAACTTTCAGGTCCAGTTCCGAACAGTGCGCGAGGCGAAAACGGAGTCGCCGGCCCGGGAGCTTCGGGTACTCCAGTTGCTGCTGGTTTATGGCTTCGTCCGCAAGTCCGTGGAGGAATTGCGGCAACGCGTCATCACCCTTTCGCCGCTCACCCGGGCCGGATCCCACGGCTCGGCGACGAAGCCCTTTTCCCCGGTTATAACCTGTAAATACGGGTCGGCCAGCACACGTTCGAAAACCTCATCGCCGTAGATGCCCCGATCCACGATCATTGTGAGCACCCGATTCAGCGGCCAGCCCAAGGTGGCGCGAGCCCGCTGCACTACGCCAAAGAAAAGTTCCTGTAGGTCGGCAAAATTGTCCGTGGTTTCGAAGTAGATCGGTGCCCCTCGGGCGGTGTGAATGAAATCACTTTACAGAATTTTATCGGCGAACCGGATCTTCGAGCACCAGCCCTTCAACCCATTCTGCTCGCCGGTGTGATGCTTGACGTGGGGATCGAAGTAGAGATCCGTGCCCACGGCATCGTCTAACCCTTGCGGATTGAAACCAAAAAGCGCCTAGATTAATCGGGGATCATCGGCCAACGCCTGGTCCGAGGATCAATTCCAAATCCTCCCAATGGAGAAATTTGGTTCAATATTGGCTGCTCCCAGCCAGAGTGACGCCAGCCATTAGGCGAGGATGTCCTGGGTGTTTCCACTGACCTTCGAAATGGCCGCCAGCAACGGGGCGAAGATCAAAACTCCGGCGTGTTCGCACCAGTAATTACCCGGTTGGGGATCCTGAGGAAAAAAGGGAGAGCACTGCGGGTTGTGGGCGGGCGGCGGCGGCGGGGATTTCGGAACAACTCGCAGTGCTCTCCCTTTTTTCCAAATTTGCCCCGAGGGGTAAACCGATCTTTGCGGGCCCGGCGGCGGGGGCCGGATGTTTCAGCGCCTGAATCAACGGACGCACCCCGGAAAGCGAAAGCGTGATGCCGAAGACGGTGTTGATTTCGCGGAGCAATCGACCGACGGCCCCGTAGCTGCGATGGACGATGAGATCGGGCCAGCGCATCCGGACAAAGGCGACCACCTCCGGGGTGCATTTGCGGGCGGCGGCACGCCCCTCTAGGAGGCGAACCATTTCTTCCGGAGAACTCTTCAAAGCCCGGCCGTAGCGACGCAGCGTCTTGGGATCGAGG